>JAZQXB010000055.1:0-5315 GCA_045632685.1 Alloprevotella sp. | reverse complement strand
CTGAATCTAACGATTCGTTTTCTGAAGAGAACCTTCGCGGACTTAAAGTGAGATTCGTGCCTACTTCTAAAATGAGAAAAGAATTTGACTTGAACAATCCCAAGGTTGCTCTCTTGAGGGAGGAGGGTTAAATAAGTAGTAAGTAGTAGGTAGTAAGTAGTAGTAAGTAACACCGTGCGGAATGATGCTCGTTTATCTCGGCAACCTTCTTGTCTACCCGTACCTCGTCAACTTGTTAACTAAAGTGGTGAGTAATGCCATGCGGAGAGCGTTGACCGTTTTCTGTGGACTTGTTTAGTCGAAAAAGTCGTAGTCGGTGAGGTATTCGTCAAAGGTGAGGAAATCGGTGTAACCGTATTCGCGGAAGAGGTTTAATATCCATTCTTGCTTCCCTGGAGTTAGGGTTCGCTCTCCCCTATTATAACGATAATAGGTGCCGTGCCCTCCAAGGTATTGCTTTATCTTGTTGCGCAAGATTTCGGCGTCTTTTTGCTTTACATGGGCGAAAAGATTGCGAAACCCATATGCTTGATTTATGACTTTACTTTCTCGGTAATAGAAACATGAACCATCAGGTTGTAACGCCGACGGATATATTGCTTCTCCTACCTTACGTGTTGACTCTATGTGCTGAGCAGCAGTATAATGTAGGCAGGTCTCTTTACGAGGACAAGCGGTGGTGAAACAGAGGGGGAAGGTGGAGGGGACTTTCATGGAAGTGTGAATAATGGACAACGGGGGGGCTGCGCCGACAACGGACAACGGTAAAGTTGCGCTGACAACAGTCAACGGACTACAGACTACGGAGGAGAGAGGAGAGGCTATGCTGACAACGGACAACGGAGAACGAGGAACGTTGAAAGTTGAGGGGTAAGAGTTGAGGTGACAGAAGGAACACTTGTGTCCATTTGAATTTTATTTCTGACCGTTGATTTCTTGTAAGAATTCATCTACAATAAAATCACTTATGTTTCATTTACATTTTGCTGTCGTTTGTTATTGTATTGCCTTAACCAAGCAATCATCTCATGAGAATTATAACCGTTACGATTACAAAACTCTTTCAATTTTAATTTTTTATTTTTTGCCCTCTCCATTTGATATTGTACATATTCTTTTGAATAATTAATTATAATCTCTCCATTAACATCCGCTGATTGAGATTGAAATTCATTTATAATGCGCTTTTGTTCGCATCTCAGTTTACTTAATATAAAATGCCATAAGCAATGCCATTTATAACTGATCCATGACCCAATCATTACATATAATTGAGGAGGTTTACATATATCTTGCAATCGTTCCTCAAAACTATTATAAAAATGTTGTACACAAGTGTCACCTGCAGAAGCAGTTTTGTTTGAACAAAGATTTTGCAATAAAATTTGTTTGTATTCTTTTGGTAGCAACTCTTGATTGTTCTCGTCAATGGCTCTCCTAGCTTGATCGTATTTATTATGTTCAAGTAATAATTTTGAATTAATATAACCTGAATATGCACTAGAAAACAACCAACTTACCAGCAACTGCCATATAATTGGGAATGTTACCACACACAAAACGAACTCCACAAACCATTTATGAGATGAAACAATATAATTATTAAAAGGTACTCCAATATAATACGTCAATATTCCAATTATCAACAATGAACATATAGATAAAATGGTATATTTCCATTTTAAAAATATAACGTCTTTCAGAAGAATCAAGAATATAACAACCTCTATGATTAAAGTAAAAACTACTGAATTATAGAGCTTTTCCAACATGAACGCATTTCCAGAATTTGAGGATTCTATGCCTACAACTAATAGTAAAAAAGTCGTCGTAAAAAACATTAGAACAGCCCTGCGCTTTATTTTACCTTTTAGTTCCAATACCCATAATTTATTTTTTTTAACCAATCCATCAACTGAAATATACTTATCGTCAGGTTTATGTTCCTTTAAGGCTATTTTTAGTTTGTTATAATAATTGGGAGTCCAAAAATCTGTAAAAAATTCTCCAATATACATTGAAGTATAAACAGCCGCAAGAAGTTCTATATATGAACTATAATTTGCCAACATAACTACAAATTAAAATACTTTAATAGTTGTTCCTGAAGTTGTTTGTTCACTACGTAGAGATTGTCACATTCGATATTATTTTCACCATCAGAAGTTAGTTTTGCTTTATACTCAGGATACGAATCCGATTTAGAATTGTTGTTAGCGACATTTAGTGGACGAAGATTTATAATATTAGAAGCCTCTTCTGATTTGCCCAATTCATTCAATTTTGACAATGGATATATATGATCTATTTCCCAACCAAACATAGTATCTTTATCACCAAATAAATCTCGTATTATCCACGCACCACATGCATCTTTACGAACTATATCAGGATTATAACCATCAACAGAAATTCCTTTTTCCCAAACATTATCGATTAATTCTTTTGTATATTCCATATATGTGCTTACTTTTATTTATACGCCCCCGTTTTTAAAGTTCTCTTAAAAGTATTTTTTTAACACTCTACTTTTTTAGAATTATCGAGTATCACGAGAATCTTTGATTAAAGAAACCAACATTTTATACTGTAGTTCAGAGAAAGAAGAAACTATGGTATGGAAATCCTTTGAATTAACATATCACAGATCATTAAATGGTAAAAGAGAAAGACGAACGTTGAGAGGCGATGCTGACAAAGGACTACAGAAAACGGAGGACGGGGAGAGAGGAGAGAGGAGAGAGGAGAGAGGACTGCGTCTACTAGAGACATGGAACTATTGTAACCTCATAGACATTTCAAATTATACCTTTAATTCTTTCAGAATTTCCCATATCGGTCGTTTGGTCCCCCCCTTGCGTTCTATGTATCTAGATTCCTTTAGAACTGTTATTATATGATAGACCTTACTCTTGCTTAATCCCAAGTTATCCATTAACTGGTCGTATTTAATCGTGGGGTTAAGTTTTATGGCATTATACACATTTACATGATCTGATGTTAATATAGTTCTATCTTCATTTCTATCTTTTCTGTCTTCATTTCTATCTTTTTCTCCTAAAGATAGAACTTTCGTAGAAATGGATTCTACAACTAGAAAGGCTGTTACCAAATTAAGACTGAATTGTGGATCACCATTGCCATTTTCAAGCAATTCTTCTTTCACTCGTATCACACCACGACTAAAACGATTCACAAAACCTAAAACTTTTAGAGCTTCTGCAACGACACTATTCCTATAGTCATTGACATACGGAAAATTTTGTGGATTCGCTTTCCCATATAAACCACCAGGATTGAGTATTTCAATTCTATCGTCGTACTGATAGAATTGTATAGGACCATGCCCCTCATAATCCCTGTGGCAAATTGCATTCATCAAAAGTTCTCGGGTTGCCCAATGGGGATAATCTATTACAATTTCTTCGCGAAGTGCTGTGACTGGGATTGGCCTTCTATTGGTGATTGTTGTGTCAACAAAAGTATCCAATTGTTGTAACATAGAACAAAGATTGCCAGCAAACTTGTATTCATTTATAATATTTCCTGCGCGGTCTTTCCCATCAAAACGTACATACTGAACGTATGCTCCTGGCAAAAAACGTTCTACATCCTTACCAAATAACAATATACCTGCATAAGTAGGACTATTAAAACGCATATCGTAGAAACCTAACGACTGTAGTTGATATCTAATATCTCTTGTATCTGTCTTTATAACATCTTCTGGAAGAGCTTTAGGAAGATATTGTAGTTTAAAAACGGAAAGATCTAAATCATCAACAGTTGTTCCTATGCAAGGCATTGCATCAAATGTTCTAATATTTGATGTGCGTTTTTCATATAGGATTTTTTCATCAGCTTCATTGGCTACACCTTTGCGGGGACCTACTCTAATCCATATTCTTCCTTTATACTTGACGGAAGGGAATATTGCAGGTTGCACTTCAACAACAACCACATCCCCTTCTTCGAGTGATACCTTTTCCACTACCAAGGATGGTTGAGGTTGGATATTTCCATCAGTTCTTATAGCAGCCAAGTTCTTCAATACATCATCTGTAATATCTATCGGCTTTAAATTTCCATCATCATCTGCTCCTAAAATAAGATAACCAGGTTGATTGTGTGCAGGCAAATCATTGGCAAAAGCGCAAATCGCTTGCCCAAACTTATCGGTGTTAGTCGTAGAAATAGTTCGTTCTACTCTATCGCTCTCTAAATCTTTAAGTAATTGCGATATGATATTCTTGTCAATCATAACTTTTTAGTTTACTAAATTATTATGCACAGGATAAGATTGGACTAGTGAGGAGGAGAAGCTACGCTAACAACGGACAACGGAGGAGGCTACGCTGACTATTATCTAGTTTGATTTATTTTGTCAACGTGATGGCACGGATTATACGGTTGAAATGCAGGACTAGAATTCAGTGGAATCTGTTTAATCTGTTGACCTTTTAATTTATCAACAAGATTATACGGATTAAACGGTTGGCTGTACAGGACGAGGAAAAATAAAAAAATCATCCTTTGACTGGGCATTTATTTACTGGGAGAGTCCGCGTTTGGGGATTTTTGAAAAAATCAAAAAAGTGAAGCGCTACTTTTAGGTAACGTAACTTTGCATTGGCAAAGAATGATAGACAACGGACAATAGTCAACGGACAACGGACTTTCCGTGCGGGGAAAGTTGAGAGATGAGAGTTGAGAGATGAGAGGCGATGCTGACAACGGTAAAGCTGCGCTGACAACGGTCAACGGTCAACGGACGGCCATCTAGGGAAAGGGGGAAGTTGAGAGATGAGAGATGAGAGGGCGACAACAGACAATGATCAATAGTCAATGGAGTTTGACACGTGAATCAATAATTATTAACCTTTTAAATCTTTTTATTATGTTAAAGTATTCTTTAATTGAGTGTCTTGATCCTATTACGAATGAAGTAATGTATTTCGAATGTATTACTCCTGTGAGTCCTGAAGATATGCAGGATGTTTACTTTGAAACTAAATAGGAGATATTTTATATTGACTCTCTCTGGAATTTTATCAACAATGCTGAGTAATTCATTCAGAATGAAGACCTTCTTTTTACTCGCAAATGGTCTCATTATCTTAACCTTTTGTCTATTCTTCTTACTAGACCAATAAACTTTTACTAACCTTTAAATATTAAAACTATGTTGAAATATTCTTTGATTGAACGCACAAATCCTAAAACGGGAATTAACTTGTATTATGCTAATTTGACTGGTACTACACCTCTCACTTTAGAGGCCTTCTCTTCTAAAGTTTGCCAAGAATGTCACATTG
>JAZQXB010000054.1:0-12170 GCA_045632685.1 Alloprevotella sp. | reverse complement strand
CCGAAGGTCGCTCAAGTCAACACCTCGAATTTTACCATCCGGATGGTATTCGTGAAATTCGTATGCGATTAGCAATTTTTTGCCCGCATGGTGATTCGTGTTATTCGTGAAATTCGTGTTCTAAAAAAATAAAGAGAAATTTTACCGGACACCAATAAAAAAAAGAGGCGCATAATGACTATTGGTTTCATAGTCACTATGCGCCTCTTAAATGAAAAGCCGTTTCAGGGGGTTATCTTGCAGTAATGTGGAAACAAGCACTGCGACGGTATTCGTATTTCACAAAACAGGTACCCATATCTCGCTGGTCTCTCAAAACCTCTGCCAATATTTGTTTTAGACGGTTGGCGGGGATTGCGGGTTTAGGTGCAGCATTGGGATCTTGCACCATGACGAAATGGTTGTAGCTGATGTCGAAGGTTGTGCCGTGTTGGTGGCAACTGTTTTGACTCGCATTTGCATTGACGCGGCGCAGTCTTTTGACATCATTTTCTGTGCGAAGCACTGAAGTAAGCACCACTTTATGCATGGGGAGTCCCTTGGTCACGCAAGAGTCCATGAAGGCGCGTGCAATTTCTTCCAGGCAAATAGCCGCACGAGGCACGAGGTAGGGGATGGAGTGGGTGAGTTTCTTCACGTCGTAATAAGGGTTGTCGCCGACATACACCAAACTGTCTTTACTCTGTGCTGCAGTCTCGCGGTCAGCAATGCGGTTAATCCCCACCCGTGATGCTGTAGCGATTTGCACATCGTTGAGGTCGTTGAACAGACGCACATAACTTGAGGTGCCCTTAATCTTATTCTTCACTGGGCGCCCGCGGAAGTCCACAAGTTTTATTTTGGCACGAGGTTGTTGGTAGATGGCATCCACCTTCTTGCTGTGTGCCAGTATGCGGTTGACTTCTTCAGGGTTATTGAAGTCAATAACACCCAGTGAGTCCGTTGTGGAGGTCGCTGTCTCTTCATCTCCGATTTCGTCGCTCAACTCCTCAGCAACGGAAGAGATAGTGTCGTTCTCAAGTGTTATATCCCCCTGCGCAAGAAGTTGTACGTCCGAGGTTTCAGTATAAACTGCCGTATGTTCGGGGAGCACCAATCTCACCACGAAAAGAATGCCCACGATCGTAAAAAAGAGGGCCAGAAAATGTATTTTTTTGAATTTTATGGGTAAGGGCATAGGTCTGATTCGTAATTCCCCGCAAAATTACTAAAAATATATCATAGGAATGTTTAATTTTGCAGTGTGATTGAAAAACATTTTATCTTAGAAGAGGCTGACCCCGTAATTTTCTATGGGGCAAACAATGCCAACCTGCGTATGTTGAAGGCGCTTTGCCCGAAACTGCGTATCGTTGCGCGCGATAATGTCGTCAAAGTGATGTGCTCCGAAGAGGAGATGGCAGACTTTGAGGACCTCTTCCGTTTGTTGGAAGCGCATTGTGTGAAGTTTAACCAACTCACGGAGGAAGACATTCTTAATATCATCAAGCGTGGCAAGACACAAAAGCAACACCAGGAGGGTGTGATTGTTTACAGCACGGGAGGCAAACCCATCACGGCGCGTTCTGAAAATCAACGTCGCTTGGTTGAGGCTTATGCCAAGCACGATATGCTCTTCGCCATCGGACCTGCGGGTTCGGGAAAGACTTACACCGCCATCGCCCTTGCCGTGCGCGCCTTGAAGAATAAAGAGGTGAAGAAAATCATCTTGAGTCGCCCTGCCGTAGAAGCAGGTGAGAAACTCGGTTTCCTGCCTGGCGACATGAAGGATAAGATTGACCCTTACCTGCAACCCCTCTACGACGCCCTTCAGGAGATGATTCCCGCAGCAAAGTTGCAGGAGTATATGGAGAGCAACATCATTCAAATCGCACCCCTCGCCTTTATGCGCGGACGCACCTTGAACGATGCCGTAGTCATCCTTGACGAAGCGCAGAACACGAGTTCCGCACAAATCAAAATGTTCCTTACCCGCATGGGTTGGAATACCAAGATGATTGTTACGGGCGACCGCACACAGATAGACCTTCCCCCTTCGCAGAAGTCGGGCCTCATTGAAGCGCAACGCATCCTGAAGGACGTCAGCGGCATTGCCTTCATCGAAATGGACAAGCGCGACATTGTGCGCCACAAGTTGGTGACCCGCATTGTGGAAGCCTACGAGCAGGCGACAGACAATAGTCTGTTGACAACGGACAACGGACGATAGACAACAGACAACGGACTACCATCCGGATGGGGCTGTTGACCGTTGACTATTGACCGTTGACCTCAACCCCTTATAACCTTAAAACCTCAAAATCTCAAAACCTTATAACCTCAACAATTATGAGTGCATTAACAAAGACAGACTTTAATTTCCCTGGTCAGACAGCAGTGTATCACGGTAAAGTTCGCGACGTATATAGCGTTGGCGATAAGTTGGTGATGGTAGCAAGTGACAGAATTTCTGCGTTCGACGTAGTGCTTCCCGAAGGTATTCCTTACAAGGGACAGATGTTGAACCAGATTGCAGCAAAGTTCCTTGACGCTACTGCAGACATTTGCCCCAACTGGAAGATGGCTACTCCCGACCCCATGGTAACAGTAGGCGTTCGTTGCGAAGGCTTTGCCGTTGAAATGATTGTGCGTGGCTACCTCTGCGGTTCGGCTTGGCGTGCATACAAGAGCGGTGTGCGCGAAATCTGTGGCGTACGTCTTCCTGAAGGCATGAAGGAAAATCAGAAGTTCCCCACACCCATCATCACGCCCACAACGAAGGCGGAAATCGGTGAGCACGATGCGGATATTTCAAAGGAAGAAATCTTGGCACAGGGTTTGGCTACTCCCGAAGAATACGAACTCCTTGAGAAGTACACCCTCGCGCTTTTCCAGCGCGGTTCTGAAATCGCTGCTGAGCGCGGCTTGATTCTCGTGGACACCAAGTATGAATTTGGTAAGCACAACGGTACAATCTACCTCATGGACGAAATCCACACACCCGACTCAAGCCGTTACTTCTATGCCGAAGGTTATCAGGAACGCTTCGAAGCAGGCGAACCTCAGAAGCAACTCTCTAAAGAATTTGTGCGCGAATGGTTGATGGACAACGGTTTCCAGGGTAAGGAAGGCCAGCAGGTGCCCGAAATGACTGCTGAAATCGTGAAGAGCATCTCTGAACGTTACATGGAACTCTACGAACGCATCACGGGCGAAACATTCGTAAAGGAAGATGGCGAAGATCTCGCTGCGCGCATTGAGAAGAACGTCACTGAATATTTGACAAAGTAATCCCGCATGGGAATCTCACGGAAGGCGTACGGCAATGTGCGCCTTTCCTTTTTTATCCACATTACCCACAATCAAAATTATTGCTGTCCGGTAAAATTTGTCTCTTTATTTTAGAGAACACGAATTGCACGAATAACACGAACCGAAGGTCGCGCAAGTCAATCCTTGCAGGGTGTTATCTTTGCTTATCGCATACGAATTGCACGAATACCATCCGGATGGCATTCGTGTTATTCGCCTCTGATTAAGAAATATTCATCCCGCATGGAGATTCGTGAAATTCGTGAAATTCGTGTTCTCTTAAACATAGAAATTCTCGTTTTTTCGGTTGAATATCTATGAGGGGCTTGTATGAGTACAACTATCCATCAAACAAAGAGTTATCTATATTTACCGGACAGCAATAAATCAAAATAAACAATATGGCAAGAGGGGGAAAACTACACCGATTAAGATTGGGCATTCGCACTTATGGCGAGCAGCATCCCATGAACAGCTACATGATTGTGGCGTGCATCTTTTGTATCTTTGGAGGATTGTGTCAATACTTTTACGAAGGGGGTGGGTTTGAAATATTCTTAGGTATCTTCTGTTTGATTCTGGGAATCGTATTGGCATTTATGAAAATGGGCACGACCACGCTGCTTCAAGGAGTTGCTATTAAGAATAAACAGCACCTCTGTTTTTATCTCGTTGCTATATTTTTACTGGGTGCCATGGCATGTTATGTATGGGGAAAAACGATGCTTATATTAAAATCAATTTATTGCGAAAATGATGATGCGGACTTCCTGGAAACTTTATACACCTTGGCATATATGATAGTAACAGGATGCTTCTTCTACCAACCCTGTAGTCTCTTGCTTCGTGGCATCATCCGTAATTGGACACTCCATTCGGGTTACAACAAACGATATTGATACAACTTCAAGACAATATTCAAGGCGCACAGCAATGTGTGCCTTTTTTATTACCAAAAACATTAGGTCATTAACAAATTATTTGTACTTTTGCTAATCTCTTAACAAAATAACACGATAAGACTTGTTTTAGTAGACAAGTTTTTACGAGACGAGTGACGAGATGGTTGGTGTGATAAACGCTCATTGCTCGTCTGTGACTCTCTCGTTTACTTGTTTACTTGTCTACTCGTTTACTTTATAAACACAAAACTATGGATAGCACAAAGATTGTTGGCGCAAAGATTAAGGCGCTTCGTGAAACCCGCGAAATCAGTGTGGCAGAACTCGCAGAGCGCACAGGGTTGGCAGAAGAGCAGATTGCGCGTATTGAAGATAATATTGACATTCCCTCGTTGGCGCCGCTGATTAAGATTGCGCGTGCCTTGGGTGTGCGCCTCGGCACCTTCTTGGACGACCAGGACGACCACGGTGCTGTGGTGTGTCGCAAGCAAGAGACGAGCGACACCATCAGTTTCTCCAACAACTCCATGGATGCACGTACGCACATGCATTACCGTGCCTTGTCAAAGTCGAAGGCGGACCGCCACATGGAACCCTTTATCATTGACATTGACAACACGGAGAACCTTGACTACGTCCTTTCTTCTCACGAAGGCGAAGAGTTTATCTTCGTAATGGAAGGCACGGTGGAAGTGGCGCACGGCAAGAAGAAATACGTCATTGAGGCTGGCGACACCATCTATTACGACTGCATCGTACCCCACCACGTTCACGGTTACGAAGGGCAGGCGGCAAAGATTTTGGCGGTGGTGTATACGCCGATTTAGAGTACAGATAACAGAGTACAGAGTACAACTTCCATGCGGTAAGTTACTGCTACAAAATTTGTACACTGTAATCTGAAAATGAAACTCTTTAATCCATGCTTTGTAATCTAACCATAGTTGTACTCTGTACTCTGTACTCTAATAAACCATAGTTGTACTCTGTAATTTGTACTCTGTACTCTAATAAACCATAGTTGTACTCTGTAATCTGTACTCTGTACTCTAAAAAACATGACTCTCTTCAACAGAACTCTCGGTGAATGGGTGGAGCATTGGGCTGCCACCACGCCGGATAAAGAATATATTGTTTACTCCGACCGCAACTTGCGCTTCACTTGGAAGCAGTTTAATGAGCGCGTCGATAATATGGCAAAGGGTTTGCTCTCCATCGGTGTGGAGAAAGGCACACACGTAGGCATCTGGGCGGGAAATGTGCCCGACTGGTTGACCTTCCTCTATGCTTGTGCCAAGATTGGTGCCGTTGCCGTAACGGTAAACACGAACTATAAGCGTGCGGAGTTGGAATATGTGTGTCAAAACTCCGACATGCACACACTCTGCATTGTCAATGGTGACCGCGGCAATGACGATTTCGTAAATATGGTTTACGATATTCTTCCCGAACTCCGCACTTGCCAGCGCGGCTACCTCAAGAGCAAGACGTTGCCCCAGATGAAGAACGTCATCTATATCGGGCAAGAGAAATACCGTGGCATGTACAACACCGCAGAAATCCTCCTCCTCGGTAGCAATATTGATGACGAAGAACTCGCTGTGGCAAAGCAGAAAGTAACCTGCCACGATGTGGTAAACATGCAGTACACCTCGGGAACAACAGGTTTCCCCAAGGGCGTAATGCTCACGCACCACAGCATCAGCAACAACGGCTACCTCACGGGTGAGCACATGAAGTTTACGCAAGATGATAAACTCTGCGTCTGTGTGCCACTGTTCCACTGCTTTGGCGTAGTGCTCGCCACGATGAACTGCCTCACGCACGGTTGTACGCAAGTCATGGTCGAACGCTTCGACCCGCTCGTTGTGCTCGCCTCCATCCATAAGGAAAGATGTACCGCACTTTACGGCGTACCCACCATGTTCATCGCCGAAATGAATCACCCGATGTTCCCCATGTTTGATATGTCAAGCCTCCGCACAGGTATTATGGCGGGTTCGCTTTGCCCCATCGAACTTATGCGTCAGGTGGAAGAAAAAATGTTCATGCGCGTCACGAGTGTGTATGGCCTTACAGAAGCTTCGCCCGGCATGACCCACACCCGCATTGACGACCCCTTTGAAGTGCGTTGCACCACCGTCGGTCGTGAATTTGAGTTCACCGAAGTCAAGGTCATCGACCCCGAAACGGGCGAAGAATGCCCCGTAGGCGTGCAGGGAGAAATGTGTAACCGCGGTTACAACACGATGAAGGGGTATTACAAGAATCCTGAAGCAACAGCTGAAGTCATTGACGCTAATGGGTTCCTCCATTCTGGTGACCTCGGGGTGAAGGATCCTGACGGCAACTTCCGCATCACGGGGCGCATCAAGGACATGATTATCCGTGGCGGTGAAAACATCTATCCCCGCGAAATTGAAGAATTCCTCTACAAGATGGAGGGCATCAAGGACGTTCAAGTGGCTGGTATTCCCTCAAAGCGCTACGGCGAAGAAGTGGGCGCCTTCATCATCCTTCACGAAGGCGTGGAGATGAACGACCTTGACGTGCGCGACTTCTGCGCAGGCAAGATTGCCCGCTACAAAATTCCCCGCTACATTTTCTTCATCAAGGAATTCCCCATGACAGGCAGCGGTAAGATTCAGAAGTTCAAACTCAAGGACCTCGGACTCAAACTTTGCGAGGCGCAGGGCATCCATGTGATTTAAGTGGAGCGAGAAGGGGGGAACTTTCATGCCCATAAATTGATAGCGTATATCTTTAAGCATAAAAGTCTTTGTTTTATAGTGTGAATATTGTATTCCTCAAATAAAAAAAGTAACTTTGCACCATGATATGAGGGTTGGTTTTTTGTCCCCCTCAAATGGTTAATAAAGAGATTCTTAAAGATGATATTTTTGACTTGTTGGACTGCAAATAATCTGAAAGAAACTGCCAATTTATTTGGTGGTTTGGATTATTTTGTTAGCAAGCAAGCAAGCAAGCAAGCAAGCAAGCAAGCAAGCAAGCAAGCAAGCAAGCAAGCAAGCAAGCAAGCAGTGCTGTAAATGCTATAGTTCTCGGTTACGAGAACGGATTTCTTGTGCGTGAGCGTCAGTAATAAAGACCTCGCAGGTGGAGTTTAACTCTGCCTGCGAGGTCTTTGTCCATTTATCAAACTTGGGAAATTTAATTTTAACAAATATCTATTATGAAACACACATTAAAAACTTTCCTTCTCGCCTTCGTGGCGATGATGGTTCCCATTGTAGGGTGGGGGCAAACAAATCTTTTTACATCCACGCCAGAGAATTCTTGCGGAGAAAACCTTACTTGGTCACTTACTGATGGCGAATTGGTAATTGAAGGTACTGGAGCAATGTATGATTTTGAAGCGGGTACAGCTCCGTGGTACTCTCACAAAGATGAGATTGTCAAGTTGACAATTAAGTCGGGGGTTACTAGCGTAGGTCATTATGCGTTTAATGAATGCAGTAAAATTGCTGACGTGGTTATTCCTAACGGCGTTACCACCTTGGGCACTCATGCGTTTGGATACTGCGATGGACTTACCGTAGTTTCTCTTCCCCCAAGTGTAAAAACAATTGGATGGAGTGCTTTCAATAGTTGTAGGAATCTTGAAACCGTAAACTTGTCGGAGGGACTAACCAGAATCGGTGAATACTCATTTTCTAATACTAGAAAATTGTCAAATATCAATATTCCCGAAGGAGTTACTGAAATAGGACAATGGGCTTTTAGTAGTAGCTACATTAAATCCTTGATTTTGCCGAGTACGCTGACTAGAATTCAAGGTCAAGTGTTTGCTTCTTGTCACGATTTGACTTCGCTGACTTGTTTGGCTCCAACCCCTCCTTCATTGTGGAGTGAAGTATTTAAAGGATTGTCAAACATAAAGATATATGTGCCGAGTGCTTCTATCGCATCTTATCAATCACAAGAGCAGTGGAATGCATTTACTATTCAAGCAGTTTGTTCTGGCGAGAGCGACCATAGTTATTCAAATGGTATTTGTGAAAAGTGTGGCGCATACGAACCTGCAGTAGATAGCGACAGTGATGGTTATTATGAAATAGGAAATGCTGGGCAACTCTATTGGTTTGCAGCACATGTAAGTGCTGACAATAACAATCGTAGATCTAACGCAGTCTTGACTGCTGACATTGACCTTGAAAACCGTAAGTGGAGTCCCATCGGATACTATACTGATGACCCCTATGTGGATAACTGTTATAAAGGTGTTTTTGATGGTAATAATCATCTTATCAAGAATCTGAATGTGCATGTTTCTGATGGAAGCGAGGCAGGTCTTTTCTCAAGAATAACTAATGGCACGTTGAAGAATTTGGGTGTAATTAATGCCACTGTGCAGAGTGACCATATTATTGGTGGTAATAGTTACCGTGCTGGTGTACTTGCTGGTGAAATCAATGATGCAATTATTACGAATGTATTTTCAAGTGGCACCCTCTCTATCGTTACAGACCACCAAGAGAAGGGTGGTATTGCCGGTGAGTGTAACAATTCAGTTTTGACCAATTGCTATACCACTTATGGCGCCTTGTCTGCTACGAATGTTCGTGTGGCAACAAACTGTTTCTACTTGGCAGATGAAGCAAACGCTTCTTCTGCGGGCACAGCAGTAACAGCAGCGCAGATGGCTTCGGGTGAAGTTGCTTACAAGTTGGGCAATGCTTACGGACAAACAATCGGTACAGATGCCTTGCCTGTATTGGGAGGTCCTCATGTGTATTATGGTTACACATCTTGCAAGGCTGCTGAAAAGATTTACACAAACGATGCTTCTGTGACTGCTGATAAGCATCATAATTATGTAGATGGCGTTTGTACAGAGTGTGGAAAATCGTTTGAGCCCAAGATTTCAATCACTATGAGTGACTCTTATGGTGATGGATGGGAAAGTGCTGCTATCAATATAAAGAAGGATGGGGTGAGTGTGGCTTTGGCTACATTAGAATTTCATGAGTCTGATGGCATCTTTACAATGGAATATTCTCCTACAAGCCAGTACGAGTTTCTTTGGGTGAGTGGAGGACCGTTTGACAATGAATGTTCTTTTGTGATTTCATTGGACGACCAAACTTTGTTTACAGGCGAACGTGAGGGAGCGTGGTTAAATAATACCGAAACTCCTTTCTATACAATAAATGCGGCAGAAGCATGTTGGGGCGCGTCACTCGAAAGACTGACTTCTTGGGGAACTTACTCTGAAGCAATTTCTGCAGCAGAAGCAGGTAGAGCTACCTATGTCAAACTGAATAAGGATGTTACCAGCGTAACAGAAATCCATAGTGGTACATTTACTTTGGATGTGAATGGTCACGTGATGCGAGTGAGCGACTATGTATTGAATATTCAAGGCGCAAATGTTACAATTACTGATAGTTCGGATGGTCCTGTCGGTATTTTGCATAATGATAACTTCTG
This sequence comes from Alloprevotella sp., assembly GCA_045632685.1. GTDB lineage: Bacteria > Bacteroidota > Bacteroidia > Bacteroidales > Bacteroidaceae > Alloprevotella. Next base: position 2,526 of record JAZQXB010000054.1, on the reverse strand, counting down.
GCATCGTGCAATTATGGCTTCTAATGGTGCTACCGTATTTATTGAAAAGGTGCAAGTAATGGGGGCTGGAGCTGTAGAAGTGTTAGAGTCAAGTAATGTGACTATTGCAAGTGGTACTTACAGTAGCACAGAGCATCCTACTGTTGAAAATAAATCTGGTACGCTGACTATTTTGGGAGGTACTTTCCAAACGGAAACAGAGGCTACGGTGACTTCTATAAAATCTGCGATTCGCACAACTATCTCTGGAGGAACATTTGCAGAAGGCTACAACGCAACTATTATTTATGAGACGGGTGTGCTTGACCTTTCTGGATGGGCAAATCCTGCAGGTATTAGTGTATATACTTATGATGATGTGCCCCTCGGAGCGTCTACAATTTCTCTTCCTACTGACTACCTCTTCTTTAATGGCGTAGAAGTAGCGACAGAGGTATTGAACCCTGGTACGAAGTATACAATCCGTAATGCAGAAATCTTTACTGTTGCATTAGACGCCAATGGTGGAACAGGCGAAATGGAAGATGTATCTACATACAGCAATTATCGTTTGCCCGAATGTACATTTACAGCCCCCGAAGGTCTGGGCTTCAAGGCTTGGTTGGTAAATGAAGTAGAATATCAACCTAATGATGTAATTACAATTACAGGAAATACGACGATCACTGCAGTTTGGGCTACTCCGCACACTTTGGCATTTAGTGCTAACGGTGGTGTAGGTTCACTCGTTGCCTTGAAGACTACGAGCACGGTAACATTGCCCGAATGCCCCTTCCTTGCTCCCGAGGGTAAGGAGTTCAAGGCTTGGCGAATTGGTGAAAACGAATATGCTGCGGGTAGTGTTGCAACACTTACTGAAGACGCTGTGGCTTATGCTGTGTGGAATGATGCTCTTGTTGTTCATGAATTGGATGTCGTTATCTTTCCTATGCTCCCGGATGCAGGGGAAGGAGCTACAGTCCGCATTATGAGAGATGGTATAGAGATTGATCGTGTGGAAATAACGGTTGCAGGAGAACCTGCCCATTGCTGGATCCCATATGATTCGAATCGTGAATACACTTTCTACTGGGAAAGTAGATTGGGCGATACTTCTTGGGAAGTAGATGTTAATATTCATTTAGGCCCTGAACTCATATTCCATGAATTTGGTCATTATCTTGAACATGAGTATAGAGATAGACCTTTCCTTACCATCCCCGCGAAAGCTTCTGCTGGTTCAACCTTGGAAACATTAAACATTATCGACGGCGAATTGCCCGAGTATAATGTTTTGCGTGAGGCAGAAGTGGGTACGCTTACTTATTCGCGCACACTTCCCAACACGGAATGGAATGCGTTGTACTTGCCCTTCGAAATTCCTTTGAGCGAATTGGAAGCAGACTACGAAGTGGCGTACTTCAACGACATGCACTCTTACGATAGAAATCGTGATGGTGAAATCGATGAACTGGAAATGGAAATCATCCTCATTGACGAAGGTACGCTTCATGCAAATCACCCCTACTTTATCCGTGCTACGTCTGACGATGCAAAGGATTTAGAACTTGTGCTCAATGATGTTACCATCTGTGAAACAGAGAATGCACAACTCACTTGCTCTTCTGTATATACCAAGTTTGACCTCAATGGTAGTTACGCAAAGAAGAGTGCTGCAGAACTTGAAGGTTGCTATGCAATCAGCACAGAAGGCGTTTGGGCACCCTTGGCAGATGGCACAGCGCTCAATCCCTTCCGCTTCTATCTTGAAATTACGCAGTTGGCGGGTTCTCCCGTTAAGGTTTCATCTCATGCGTTGAAGTCTATTCGTATTCGTCTTAATGGTCAAGGTGATACTACGGATATTCAGGAAGTTCCCACAACAACTACGGATGCTGCGGTTTATGACCTTTCAGGTCGTCGCGTTGTTAATCCTGGTAAGGGCGTTTACATTGTGAACGGCAAGAAGGTGATGATGAAGTAAAACCGTTCCCCTAAATGAGATTAGATTATGACAAAGAATAATTATCAGAAACCTCAACTTCGCGTGGTAGAGCTTCGCATTGAGGGACTTATTGCGGCAAGCGACCGCATTCCAGTGGGGAGTACTCCTGCTACTCCTGCCACAAAGGAATTAGAAAGTCCTTGGAACTGTGAGAACTGGGATACGGAAAAGTAATCACAGCATGTACTTATGAAGAAATGTCAAGGCATAAGATTGCGGGCAAATGGGGAGTGCTAAAGTACACACTCCGCCCCAAAATCTACAAATAACTCCTCGCATTTCGTACGTTATACCCTACGCAAAGCGGGTGCGCCAAAAACATCAGGCGCACCCGCTTTTTTATCCCCTATAATAGAGGTGTAAAAAATTAGGCAATAATATAGCAGTTGACCCAAGATTTCTAACAGACCCCCTCCGCAACTAAAGTTGCTCGTCCCCCTAACTTCGGGGGACAATTTTAGTTAGTCTACCTCGCTTGACTTTCCAATTAGGAATTATAAGCGTAAGGAAGTATATAAAATTCCTCCCCAAAGTTAGGGGAG
>JAZQXB010000053.1:0-12987 GCA_045632685.1 Alloprevotella sp. | reverse complement strand
ATACATCTGTTCGCTTGTTATTCTCAATTGGATAACCAAACGAGGCAGACTAACTAAAATTGTCCCCCAAAGTTAGGGATTTCCGTCCCCCGATAACGGGGGAAATGAAGGGGGTCGAGCAACTTTAGTTGCGGAGGGGGTTTGTTAAAGTTCTTGGGTCAACTCCTATATTATTGCCAAGAATTTCACTCGCTAAATGACGCTGAAGGCGTCACCGCTCGGTAACCGGGTGGTTTGAGCGTAGCGAATACCCCCGGATGGGTGTCAGAGAGTAGTCGCACTCTGGAAGAGTGCCCCAACGCTTGGCATACCTTGTTGTTCGGGCACCCCTCCAGGGTGCGATGCTAGTAGGTTCCTCACCGGGGGTACTCGCCTCGCTCGCACGCCCCGGTTACAGAGCGGAGACACCTTCGGCGTCTTGAACATCCGCATTTAGTAGATTTTCAATACCAAATACATCTCAAAAACAGTCTCACTTATTTCTACAATTTTGAACACCCTACCTGACAGTCAACCGTGTAATCTGTGTAATCACGTTGATAAATAAACTTTGTCTGCGAAAGTCTGCGCCGTCTGCGTGAGACAATACTACACCGCATGGTTCTGTGTGTGTGAGACCATGCCCCACTCCGCAAGGCATTAGTGAAAATTCGTGTCCATTCGTGGTTCAAAAAGATACCCGTAGATACGAGTCGATACGTGGAGAATTCTGTGTCTTCCGTGGATTCCTGTGTGAAAATATTGCACGCAGACTGCGCAGAACCACGCAGACGCTTTGCGAAACTTTGCGCCTTTGCGTGAGAAGAGAAAAATATGATCTTATGACAATGATATAGCGGTTACTTGCATAACCTTTGGTTGACCTAACTCGTGATTCATGACGCTGAAGGTTTCTAAAATACACTTTAAGCAACTGCTATATATAACAAAAAATAGGTGTGACCCGAGTCACACCTATTTTTATATAATATTGTGTATGTATCATTAAGCATTCACGGGATTATTCCCAGGGAGAAGAACTCCAACCATGTTCAAATTTATTTGAACCAGCAGCATCCTGTCCATTTTCATCAACCCAGAAATCTTCTTTTTTATCATCAGTAGAAGGTTGGCTCAAAGACATCAAAGTTTCAGCTTCAAAGCAGAAAACTTCCAACTCAGGTTTGATATATTGTTTTCTCATAATCGTCATACTTTCTAAAATCTGAAACTTTACTTAACCACCTTTTTGCCATTCACAATGTAAACAGCACCTTTAGTAGGATTTACCACACTACGTCCCTGAAGGTCATAGGTCGCAGTAGTCTGCTGACCGATAGCTTCTGTATCTACATTTTCAATGCTTGTAGTACCATTGGGCTTGCGCACCAAAATACGCATTGAGTTTGAAGTAGTGATATTGAGCTCTACACCATCCTTCAACTTACGGGTCAAATACAAACGGAAAGGCTTCATGTCTGAAGTGCTGTGAACGAACTTACCAGCGCCACTAACAACCCAACCACCTTTATTAAACTCTGTAGAAGCAGGAATTGTTTCATAGTTACCAGTCAATGAGAGCGCCATATAAGCATTTTCAATTGTTGCGTGAGGACCAGCTACCACGCCATAAAGCGTAGCGTTAGACAACTGAATGTTGAACGCCTTTGCATCATCAGTCTTAGCACGAACGAAGCAAGGAGTGTTTGCCTTAATAGAATCAACCATTGTCAATTCAAGACCCCAAGCTACCACCATATTATCTGCATCTGCAGCTGTTTCTGTAAGCACATCTGTAAATACAGCGATGTCATAGTTTTCAAGCGCACTTGCAGGAACATCGAAGGGAAGGAACACTGCATTCCATACATTTGCATTAGCGAAATTACGCTTGTAAGTAATTTCCATACCTTCCAAGTCAGCCTTGTTAGTATATGCGAATGGGTCGCTGTCATCAAGATCCAAGTTCTTCGTGGGAGTTACAGTACCATTTTCGGTATCGTAGATCAGAAGGAAGTTTTCTGCAGTAAGCTGATTGATGTAATCTTCTGTAGCGGGAAGGGTGATAGTGTTTTCAGAGAAGTCATTAGTATAAAGGATAAGTTCACCATCTTCAGTATCTACAGTTGTAGCCGCAGAAATTGCAATCTCACTACCTGTTGCGCCTCCGCCTGGTTCTGTAAACGACATCACACGAACCTGTCCATCAGTCTTAAGATAACCGCCGTCAATATATACCTTTACATTCTTAGCAACTACTGTGATAAGCGCGAAGTTGTTAGAGGGATCATAAGACGGAGTCTTTGCATACATGTTACAATCTTTGAAAGTAAATACAGAGTTTGACGCATCGTCAGGCTTTGCATAGAGCACATTATATGCATTCTTAAACTCACACTCTGTCGCAGTCAAATCTGTCTCAACAAACGAAATGATAGCATAACCAGAACAATTATTTCCAAAGTCAACGCTCACTCTCGTCATAGTTACTTTAGTACCATGGTCATAACCACCAAGTGTAATAGGCTGGGGGTTAGCATCGCTATTAACACCAGCTACTTTAGGTGAAGTTCCCTTAAGGTCCAAATCCGACAAAACAAGATTCACATTACTGCGTGTATCTATACAGCGGCTCATTGCGTGAATAGTTCCGTCTTTAATAACAACATCAGCATATACCTCAAAAGCCTTTCGACAGTTCGCCGTAATCTTCTTGTGGTTCAAATTGATTGTTACATTGGTAACCTTCAACTGCTCCATAGTAGTCAAAGTCACATCCTCCAACAAGATCAATTCCTGACCTGACTTCAAAGCAACAACAGCGTCGTGCAAAGAAGTATAACCCACACCATTCACCTGAGCAACAAAGGCAATATCGGGGTTGCGTTCTACAACATACTGACTACCACTTTCCTTACATACATATCCTTGAGCAAGAAGCGCAGTAACATCTGAACTAAATGTACCGCCCCAAACAAAAGAAGTCTTTGCAGTAACATCTACATCAAGTCCCGCAGTATAACTTTCAACCGCAGCTGCATGAGTAGAGGTAAATGTACCACCGTCAATAACAACAGAGCGTACTTCTTGATAGTCAGAAACCCATTCGCCTACATTTTCAATAACAACAGCAGCACCAGTAGACTTGTAACCATCTTCTACATATTGATAAGCCTGTTTTGCGCCGGTAGCCAAAAGATCACCTCCGCTGATAGCAAGAGCACCACTCTTCAAATAGATTGCAGTAGTACCGCTAATAGAACCTCCAGTTACCTTAAGCGTACCAAAGCTGGGCCAATAAATTGCAGCCGCATCTTCCGAACTGATATCACCGCCCTCAATAGTAACAGTAGCGTCAAATCCAGCATCTGTCATAACAGGAGCAGCAGCATTGCCCGATGTGGTAGAAATATCCGCTGAGCTTGTTACAGTTGCTCGCTTGATATAAACAGGACAAGTATTAGCGCCATCACCAATAATATTAAGTCCTGCGGCAAAAGTAACTTCAGCACTATTCTGAATAATAAACCCTTGATTTACACCCACGAAACGGATAGTCTTGCCATTACCCTGAATAGGCACATTAGCAAAGTTTGTAATTGTAATACTTTTATCAAGCACCAAGTCCTTACAAATAGTCACAGGATAACTGTATCTGCTAGCATCCTTAAACGCTTTATAGATATCTGTGTACTCTGTACCAGCAACTTCAGCAACCACCTCTCCTTGAGCCGTTGCCTTGCCAGCAAAACAAGTAAACATCGCCACAAGGGCAATCATCAATTTGTTAATTTTCATCCTACTAAATTTAATTTATATGATTAGTTATTATTCAAGTACCAATTCATGGCAGCACACTGCTAAACGAGAGTACTCCAATGAAAAATCGGTGCAAAATTACAATGATTAAACATACGGGCAACATCAATTTGTTAATTTTTAAAACTTTGATTTAAAATAACTTATATAACCAACCCCTATGACACCTCTACTTGCCAAAAAGCAACAATTATGTTTTTTAACATAGTTTTTTTGCAGGTCCTCTATCTTCCCCTGTACGCGTTTCTATATCTCAAACAGAACCAAGAAAGCATAGAAGAAGTATAATTATGGAGAGAATACCGGACCATCCAGATTAGCAATATACACAAATGGTTGTAAACTGAATAGTAAACCTTAAGACTTAAAAAGTTTAGCCATCAGGTGAACCACAAGTAAGCATTATTTTACCCTAATGCCTTGTGGGGTATTTAAGAACGGATGGATATTAGTGCTCATTGGTGGTTCCCAACAAAACAAATGAGCATTCGTGGAGAACAACGATATTGCTCCCTGAATTAGTTCCTCATTTTGCGCCCATCCAAAGGTCACACGACTAACCTCCATAACATTACCAAGGTAAAAAATATTGACAATAAAGCAAACACGTTTTTTTGCGACATTTCACTTTTTTACATATTTTACCCAACAAAACAGAACACACTTTCAGCAATAGAGAACAGAAAAAGTTTACAGTGCAATACGATTCGGGAGATAGAGAAAACGATTCGGCACATAATTTAAATTATTCGGCACCTATTTTTTCGTAGGTGCCGAATAATTTTACCCGTTTTTCACCCCAAAAGTCGGACAAAAATGAAGGAGATAACCCCCATTATGGGACTATCTCCTTCTCTCTACACAAAGATACAAAATTTTTGAGCGAAATCCAAATCCGCTGAAGCGCGCTACATTTTTCACTTTTTCTGATTTTTTTAGTAGTGGAAATACTCGCAGAGTGAATCAATAGACAAACTGACGAGAGACAGTAGACAAGGTACAATAAACCGTGCGTCCCTATAGGTCAGGCGAACACCCCGCATGGTACCGAGACGCCATAATATGACGTTTCTACGTTCGTTATATGTCCCGCATGGTACCGAGACGCCATATATGACGTCTCTACGTTCGTTATATGTCCCGCATGGTATCGAGACGCCATAATATGACGTCTCTACATTCGTTATATGTCCCGCATGGACTACTCACTACTCACTACTACCTACTCACTACTATTTACCCCACCTATCTCTATATAGATTTTATATATGTCACTTTTCAAGAAATTTATTTGTCCTATCAAAAAAATGTTTGTTCTTTTGCATCAGAGAAACAAAACAATTATCAACAACAACTTAAAATTTAATACGACTATGGCTAAGAAATTTATCTGCACAGTATGTGGTTATGTTCATGAAGGTGACGCTGCTCCCGAAAGATGTCCTCAATGTAAGGTTCCTGCTACAAAGTTTAAGGAAGTAGATGAGTCTGCTGGCTTGGCATTTGAAACAGAACACGAACTCGGCGTGGCGAAGGGTTGCGACGAAGAAATGATTAAGGACCTCAACGCGCACTTCATGGGTGAATGCACAGAAGTGGGTATGTACCTCGCAATGAGCCGCCAGGCTGACCGCGAAGGTTATCCTGAAATCGCAGAAGCCTTCAAGCGCTACGCTTGGGAAGAAGCTGAACACGCTGCAAAGTTCGCAGAACTCCTCGGCGACGTTGTTTGGGACACAAAGACAAACCTTGAAAAGCGCATGATGGCAGAAAACGGTGCTTGTTCAGATAAGTTCCGCATCGCTCGCAACGCAAAGGCACAGAACCTTGACGCGATCCACGACACCGTTCACGAAATGGCAAAGGACGAAGCACGTCATGGTAAGGGCTTTGAAGGTCTTTTCAACAGATATTTCAAGAAGTAAACAAAAAGAGCAACGCCTCGGGGCGTTGCTCTTTTTAGTTAGTTGACGAGTAGACGAGGTACAAGTAGACGAGAGCGCCGTGCGGAGGTCCCGGATGGCGCTCTCCCCCTGTTTATAGGGGGAACCGACGCACGAAGTAAGGGCAGAGGACAAACTTGTTTGTACTATGCCTTACGAGAAGGAGGAAGATGAGCGAAGCGAAATCAATTGGGACCAGCTTTGCTGGTGAGGGGGTGCGAAACAAGTAAGTAGTGAGGAGAGAGGAGTGAGGAGTATGCCATGCGGTGTGCGTTCAGCACCCCCTCACCGCTATGCGGTCCCCTCCCCCTATAAACAGGGGGAGAGCGCCGTGCGGAGGATGTCCCGGATGGCGCTCTCGTCTACTTTTTATAGGTCAACCAACAAGCGTTTAACTCAATAACCGCTTGTTTACTTGTACCTTGTTTACTCGTTTACTTAATAAGATTCTTACCCGTCATCTCTGCAGGTTGTTCCAATCCCATGATGTGGAGGATTGAAGGTGCAACGTCTGCGAGTACACCGTCTTCAACCTTTGCTTCCTTATTTTCTGTTACGTAAATGAAGGGAACTGGGTTGAGTGAGTGCGCCGTGTTGGGCGTGCCGTCGGGGTTGATTTCGTTATCAGCGTTACCGTGGTCGGCAATGATGATCGTTTCGTAACCTACAGCCTTTGCAGCTTCAACAGTTTCAGCAACGCAAGCGTCAACAGCCTTAACCGCCTTTTCTACAGCTTCGTAAATACCTGTGTGACCTACCATGTCGCAGTTTGCAAAGTTCACCACGATGAAGTCATACTTATCTTCCTTGATGGCTGCAACGAGCTTGTCCTTTACTTCGTAAGCTGACATTTCAGGCTGAAGGTCGTAAGTTGCCACCTTGGGAGATGCAACGAGAATACGGTCTTCGCCTTCGTAGGGAGCTTCACCACCACCGTTGAAGAAGAAGGTTACGTGAGCGTACTTTTCAGTTTCTGCTGTGTGCAACTGCTTGAGGCCCTTGCTTGCGATGTATTCGCCGAGTGTGTTCGTTACATTTTCCTTGGGGAAGAGGATGTGTACGTTCTGGAATGACGCATCGTAGGGAGTCATGCAGTAGAACTGAATACCAGGAATTGTCTTCATACCTGCTTCGGGCATATCCTGTTGAGAGAGTACGATAGTGAGTTCCTTCGCACGGTCGTTGCGGTAGTTGAAGAAGATTACCACGTCGCCTTCCTTGATTGTGCCGTCAACGTTTGCGTTATTGATGGGAAGAACGAACTCGTCAGTTACATCAGCATCGTAACTTTCCTGCATCGCCTGCACCATGTCAGTAGCCTGCTTACCCTTACCTTCTACGAGAAGGTCGTAAGCTTCCTTCACACGTTCCCAACGCTTATCGCGGTCCATTGCGTAGAAACGACCTACGATAGAAGCGATAGCTGCGCCGTTAGCTGTGCAAACACCCTGGAGTTGTTCGATAAAACCCTTACCACTCTTGGGGTCTGTGTCACGACCGTCCATGAAGCAGTGTACGAAAGTCTTATCCTGTACGCCATATTCCTTCGCCACTTCGATAAGTTTGAAGAGGTGGTCGAGAGAAGAGTGTACGCCACCGTTAGAAGTCAAACCCATGAGGTGAAGACCCTTGCCGTTCTTCTTTGCGTATTCGTAAGCAGAAACAACTTCGGGATTCTGAAGGATAGAACCGTCTGCACAAGCACGGTTGATCTTCACGAGGTCCTGATAAACGATACGACCTGCGCCGATGTTCAAGTGACCAACTTCAGAGTTACCCATCTGACCGTCGGGCAAACCAACATTTTCGCCAGAAGCCTGGAGCTGTGAGTTAGGATAATTTGCGAAAAGCGAATCCATGTAAGGAGTAGCCGTCTGGAAGATTACGTCACCCTTACCCTTGTTACCAATACCGTAACCGTCGAGGATCATTAAGAGAGCTTTCTTTGCCATAGTATTATTATTTATTAAATGTGTTTTATGAGGAGTTTTAGGGAAACCTAGGCTTACCTAGGAGAGCCTAGGAATGCCTAGGACTGCCTAGAATGAATTACCTATAAACCTATTTTTAGCGCACCGCGATACATTCAATTTCCACCAACGCATTCTTGGGAAGTGTCTTTACGGCTACAGCAGAGCGCGCGGGGCAAGTGCCGGGGAAGAATTCGGCATATACGCTGTTCATATCCGCAAAGTCTGCCATATCAGCGAGGAATACAGTTGTCTTCACTACGTTCTCCATGGTCAAACCCACTTCTGCAAGGATGTTCTGCATATTTGTGAGCGACTGGCGGGTTAATTCCTTCACGCCACCTTGTGCAAATTCGCCCGTAGCGGGATCTATGGGAAGCTGACCGGAAACGAATACGATGCCATTGGCTTCGATGGCTTGACTGTAGGGACCAATTGCTGCGGGAGCCTTGGTTGTTGCGATTTGAGTTTTCATTATTTTGAGGTTAGAGGGTTATATTATTTATAGGAACTATAGTAACTATAGGCACTATAGCATCTATAGCCACTATATACTATAGGAATTTTACTTCAAGTAATCTTCAAAGTAGCGGGTGATACGTTCGTGCAAGTGCACCATATCCTTGCCCATCATATTGTGACCCTGTCCGGGATATACAAAATAGTCGGGTTGTGTACCGGCATCTGCTGCGGCGCGAAGGAAGGAGAGGCTGTGCTGCAAGATACATGTGGGGTCGTTATAACCTACGATGATCTGGAGTCTGCCTTTCAAGTTCTTTGCCTTGTTGAGGAGGTTAGAACCTTCGTAACCTTCGGGATTTTCCTGGGGAGTATCCATGTAGCGTTCGCCATACATGACTTCGTAAAGCTTCCAGTCGATTACGGGACCGCCTGCTACGCCTACCTTAAACACATCGGGGTATGAGCACATGAGGTTGGTGGTCATAAATCCACCGAACGACCAGCCGTGTACGCCCAAGCGGTCGGCATCTACATAGGGAAGCGACTTCAAGTATTCCACACCCTTCAACTGGTCTTCCATTTCTACAACACCCAAACGGCGGTGCGTACAACTTTCAAACTCGAAACCGCGATACTGCGAACCACGATTATCCACCACAAAGATGAGGTAACCCTTCTGCGCCATATAGATTTCCCAAGGACGCGCTGCGTAGTTCCAACTTTCATCTACGTTGTGCGCATGAGGACCTCCGTAAACATAAACTACGGCAGGGTACTTCTTCGCAGGGTCAAAATTCACGGGCTTTACCATGCGGTAGTAAAGGTCTGTGCTATCGTCAGCCGCCTTAATCGTGCCGCAAGAAAACTCGGGCACATTGTAACCTTCCCAAGGCGTACCTGCTTGATGAAGTGTAATTGCCGCGGGCTTTGTTGTGCTCAAAAGGTCAATCTGTCGGTAAACGCCGGGAGCACGCCATGTATCGCAAAGATAGTTTCCGCTTGCCGAAAGACGCGCGCTGTGTACGCCCTTACCATTATCGAGAAGCGTGCGCTTCAACGTCTTCACGTTTACACTATAATAATTGTGGCGAATGGGGAGTGCCTCATTCGACTTATAGATAATGCTCTTCGCCTTCTCGTTAAAGCCTAACACGTCGATAACTTCGAAGTTGCCCTTCGTAAGTTGCGCCAATTCCTTACCCGTAGTGTCAAAGAGGTAAAGGTGGTTGTAACCGTCGCGACGTGATTGGTAAATAAACTTCGTATCATCCCAGGGGAGGAACTGGATAGGCGTCATGGGTTCTACGTAACGCTCGTTGGTTTCCGTATAAAGCACCTGCTTGCGCGCACCAGTCGTTGCGTCGTAAGCCACCAACTCTGACTTGTCCTGCGAACGGGGAACTTCTATCACATAAACCGTTTGTTCGTCCGGACTCCACGCTACGTTGGTGAAATAACGGTCGGTGTTGTCGCCCGTCTGGAGGTAAATAGTCTTATCAGTAGCAGGATTGTAAACACCTACCCAAACCTTGTGGCTGGTCATACCTGCCATGGGATATTTCTCGGGTGCAAGCGTTGCTACACGGGGAGAATTATCCACGAGGGGGAAGTCTGTCACCATCGTTTGATCCATCTTGTAGAACGCAAGTAAGTTGCCCTTCGGACTCCAGAACAATCCGTTGTGAATACCAAACTCATCGCGGTGTACGCTCAAGCCATATTGCATTTCGCGAGAACCATCGGTGCTGATTTGAGACACCGTGCCGTCTGCCTTTTGCACAAAGAGGTTCCAGTCCTTCAAATACGCCACACACTTACTTGCACGCGCCACGCCTCCTTCAGGAATGCCTGCGGGAAGGGCGAGTGTCCACACAATTTGCTTCTTGGTCCAGTCGTAGCGCACCAAGAATTTGCCGGTATTGAACTCTGCAATGGTTTCTCCGGCAACGGGGAAATTAGCATTTAGAAGGTTGCGCACCTTGCCGTACTTCTTCACGTCCAAAGCGGCATTCACGTCATCATCAGTGAAGAGCACAACGGGCTCCTTCAGGAGTTTTCCCTTGGCATTCGCAAGTTGCTTCACTTCCTCTACTTCCAACTGCATGAGGTTGTCACCCCACCACGCCGTGTAGAGGTTCTTGGGTTGCAAGTTCCAATAATTTGAACCGCCCCACATCAAGTCGTCGAGCGTAAACTGCTTTAATTGTGCCGTCATAAGGGTTGGGAGGAGCAACATAGCAATAAGCAAGGCTCTCTTAAGGTATTTGGTAAACATATAGGTTTTAGGTTGTGAGGTTATGAGGTTATAAGGTTGTGAGGTCGCGAAGATTTCAGTCCGGAGGAGGATGAGCGAAGCGAAATCAATTGGGACCACCGCAGGTGGTGAGGGAGGCGAATATAGTGAGTAGAGAGTAGTGAGTAACCCATGCGGAGTTTTACTCCGGACGGCGCTCTCCCCCTGTTCATAGGGGGAGGGGACCAGCTCTGCTGGTGAGGGGGTGCTTGAATACGCACCGCAAGGCATACTCCTAACTACTCACTCCTACCTACCCACTGTATTTAGCCCCCCCTCCCCGCTAGGGGGCCCCCTCCCCCTATGAACAGGGGGAGAGCGCCATTCGGAATGTCACATCAGTTACTACTTCTGCCCAAACTTACGCGCAAAAGGCTTTTTGGCGAAGTCCTTCTTACCACCATCTTTGCGGTCAAAGGGTTTCTTTGCGCGGTCGAAGGACTTGCCACCCTTATTGAAAGGCTTATCCCCGCCACGCTTTTCAAACTTACGGGGTTGGCGCTCGCGGTCTCCCTCTTCGCCTTCCGCATCACGGCGACGGCGACGCTCGAGTGCGTCTTGGTTGCGCACAAATTCCTGGTGGCGACGCTTGAGGAGTTCGTAAGCGGGATCGTAATCATCATCGCGCTCAATCTGGCGAGGACGGTCGTTGAACTCTCCACGGTCGCGCTTGAAGCGACGCTTTTCGCCCATCTTGCGCAACTCTCCTTCAGTCTTCACTTCACCTCCCTCGGCACGGAAATCCTTCATCGTGCCGTCGAAAATCACATACTTGCGGAGTTCACAATCGAGCGCACCATTGTAAAGGGGTGTCTTGAGCGAGGGACGCATACCGATTTCGCGGAACAGGTCTTCCTTGTAACTGATCACGTGTGCCTCGCCACCCTTAAAGGCATGCTTGAGGCGGTTACCGAGTGTGCGGTACACCTCATAGAGGTCTTCGGGTTTCAAACGCTCACCGTAGGGCGGGTTCGTAATCATAATCGCGGGCTGTTCGGGTTGCTCGAAATCACGGATGTCGCGCTGCTGAATCACCACGAGATCCCCCACCCCAGCATTCTTGGCATTGGCACGCGCTGCCTCAACGGCACGCAAGTTCAAGTCATAGCCATAGAACTTATAGTCACACTCGCGCTCCTGTGAGTCGTCGTTGTAAATGCGGTCGAAAAGGTCGGCGTCAAAATCCTTCCACTTTTCAAAGCCAAACTCCTTGCGGAACACGCCAGGGTAGATGTTGCGCGCCATAAGGGCAGCCTCAACGAGCAAGGTACCAGAACCGCAGAAGGGATCTACAAAGTCGCTCTGCATGTCCCAACCCGAGAGTTTGATAAGTCCTGCCGCGAGCACTTCATTGATAGGCGCTTCCACCGTTGCCACTCTGTAGCCGCGCAAGTGCAGACTTTCGCCCGACGAGTCGAGAGAGAGGGTTGCCGTGTCGCCCGCAATGTGCATGTTCAAGCGGATGTCGGGGTTGGAAATGCTGATGTTGGGACGGTCGCCCGTAGTGTCGCGGAAGTAATCCACGATAGCGTCCTTCACCTTATAGGCAACGAACTTCGAGTGACGGAACTCATCGGAATAGACCACCGTATCCACGGCAAACGTCGTATCATTATCCAAATAATCTGCCCAGTTGATGGCACGCACCTCGTCATACACTTCATCAGCACTGCGTGCCTTGAAATGCTTAATGGGTTTGAGGATGCGCACTGCCGTACGGAGGCAGAAGTTTGCGCGATACATCATTTCCTTGTCGCCCGTAAACGAAACCATACGGCGACCGATTTGCACATTGTCCGCACCGAGTTCAATCAACTCCTGTGCCAACACTTCTTCAAGACCCTGGAAGGTCTTTGCGATGAGTTCAAATTGCATTGTCAATACTATCGTTATTTGCGCCACCCACACATCAGCAGGTTCATGCTTCAGTATGGTTGGCAAACCATTTCTTCTTACAAGGAATTGCGCGACACGATTGTGCACACTCCTTACACGTTACAAAATTACAGAATTTTAACGGTACACATCGCATAAAACGCCCAATCTTTTCTTTCAGAAAACAAGTTTTCGCACTTACCTAATGATTTTGACAAGTAGGTTGACAGGTAGCATGCGGTTTCCAGCATCCACAAGAACGTTTCACCACCGAAATCCCAGCGGTCTGACTTGCGCACGGGAATCGTGTTTTAAAGACACAAAACGACGCAGCACCCACGCAGATTTTCAGGAGGATTCAGAAAAGTCGGCGTATGTGCTGCGTCGTTTGTGTACCACATCTTTCAGGTACTATTGCTGTCCGGTAAAATTTGTCTCTTTATTTTAGAGAACACGAATTGCACGAATAACACGAACCAAAGGTCGCGTTAGTCAATCCTTGCGAGGTGTTATCTTTGCTTATCGCATACGAATTACACGAATACCATCCGGATGATAAAAATTCGTGCTATTGACTTGCGCGACCTTCGGTTCGTGTTCTCCTAAACATAGAAAATCCTTGCGGGATGTTACCTTGCTTATCTCA
>JAZQXB010000052.1:0-4130 GCA_045632685.1 Alloprevotella sp. | reverse complement strand
TACGCTTGCGTTACCATCCGGATGGCAAGCACAAACAAAGTGTGTGCGCTTCTGCGAAAGTCTGCGTAGTCTGCGTGAGACAAATTATTAATCAATAGAGTTTTCTCCCCTGAAACAAGCGTTTGTTATATAGAAGCAATACCTTCAATTAGGATAAAGGTTCCTTGCCCAACAAGCATAAGTAGTCGTCATAAGAAATGTAGCGCCCTCCCATACTTTCCAGATGTGCAGTTCTTATCTGGCAGTCGATAAGTACGCCTCCGTGCCTTTGCATGTAGCGCGAGAGGAACACGAGTGCTAACTTTGACGCACTGGGGACGAGCGAGAACATGCTTTCGCCAATAAATGCCCATTTGGTACCAGCATCGTTGGCAGTCATCACCACGCCGTAGAGTCCGCCCACGAGTTCTTCCCCGTCCCACACTTCAACGCTGGCGCAGAAACCGAGTTTGTGCAGTTTCGTGTACGCCTTCTTGATGTCTTCGCCGAGCCATGCACCCTCTTCGTGCTCACGCAGTCTGCCACATTCGCTGATGACCTTCTCAAAATTGCGGTTGAGCGAAAAGGTGTAGCGCTGCTTGTTGATAAGTGAGCGCAGGGAGTGTGACACATGAATTTCTTCGGGGAAAATCACGAAGCGCTGCATGGGGCACCACCATTGAGGTATTCCTTCTCGGAAGTCAAACCACGGGAAGATGCCGTACTGGTATGCTAAAAGGAGGCGCTCTGTGGAAAGATCGCCTCCTATTGCAAATATGCCACTTTCCTCACCCAAGCGTGGGTCGGGAAAACCAATTTCTTCTGTGAGTTGAAAAACCATTTCGAGAGGTTTTAAGGTTTTAAGGTCTTGAGGTTATAAGGTTTGAGGCTTGAGGTTATAAGGTTTTGAGGACTATCCAGTCCGCATGGTTCTAAAAACCTCAAAGCGAAGCGACCTTACAACCTTAAAGTGAAGCGACCTTACTTCCTACTTCATCCAAAGCTCGCCATCCTTTACGCTGACAACGGCTTCGCCGCCCTTCTTCATCTTACCAAAGAGGATGCTACGCATAAGGAGGGGCTTGAGGTACTGTGCTACTACGCGGTCCATCTCACGTGCTCCGTATTCGGGCGTGAATCCCTTTTCGAGGAGCCACTCGTAGGCTTCGGCAGAGAGGTTGAGGGTAACCTTCTTCGCCGCCAATTTCTCGCGGAATCCCATGAGTTTCTTGTCCAAGATGAGTTGTGCCATCTGCTTGTCCATATCGCGGAATACAACAGTGGCAGAGAGGCGGTTGATGAACTCTGGTTTGAACGTCTGCTTGACCTGCTTCATCATGGCTTCGCCTGTGCTGACGCCACCTCCGAAACCGATGTTTGCCTTGCGGGCATGCTGTGCACCAGCATTGGAGGTCATGAGCAAGATGACGTTCTTGAAGTCCGCCTTGTTACCCTTGTTGTCGGTAAGTTGGGCATAGTCCATCACCTGAAGGAGGATGTTGTAAATATCGCTGTGTGCCTTTTCAATTTCGTCGAGCAGGAGCACGCAGTAAGGTGTCTTGCGAATCGCATCTGTGAGCAAACCGCCATCATCATAACCGATGTAACCCGCAGGTGAACCGATGAGTTTGGCAACGGTGTGCTTCTCGGTGTATTCACTCATGTCGAAGCGGATGAGTTCGATACCCAATTCCTTGGCAAGCACCTTCGCCACTTCAGTCTTACCTACGCCGGTAGGACCTACGAAGAGCATGCTCGCCACGGGTTTGCCGTCGTCGGTAAGTCCCGATTTCGACATTTGTACTGCCTCTACGAGTTTCTGGATGGCTTCATCCTGACCGAAAATCTGCGACTTGATGCGCTCTTCAAGGGTTGCGAGCGACTCAAGGTCGTCACCCTTAATCGCCATAGCGTCAATCTTTGCCACATTTGCCAAAGCCTCGTCTACGGTAGTCATCTTGACGCGCAACTTTGAGGCGCTATCGGCGGGAGCACGGAGTTCGGTAAGCGTAGCTGCCTCATCAAGGAGTTCGATAGCCTTTTCGGGAAGGAAGCGGTCGGAGATGTATTTCGCCGAGAGTTCAATAGCATGGCGAATGATGGGTTCCGTGATGCTTACATGGTGGAAGCGTTCAATTTCCTTGCGGTGATTGTTCAGGATTTCCACAGTTTCTTCTACAGAAGGTTCCTTAATTTCAACCTGCTGGAAGCGACGCGTCAGGCTCTTGTTCTTTGCAACGTAGCGGGTGTAGTCTTCGTGCGTCGTAGTGCCGATGAAACGAAGTTGTCCGCTGTCGATGTAAGGTTTCAAGAGGTGAGAAACGTCCATCGAACCATCTTGTCCGCGACTTGATCCCACCAAGTGGTGGATGTCATCGATGACGATGATGGGAGTTACCGTTACGTTGCGTCCTGTGCGAGTATCGGTGGCAGTGACTGCCAAGTCCTTGATTCCTTCAAGCACCGCCTTCATGCACTTCTCCATTTCACCACGGAATTGTGCGTTGGCATACAGTGCGGTAACGTCAAGTTGGTACATGGGGCACTTCTTGATGCGTGCAGGGGCCTCACTGCTTGCGGCAAACTTCTGGAGTGCTGAAAGCATGGCGGTCTTACCCACACCGGGTTCGCCCACGAGCATGGCGCAATTCTTCTTCTGGCGACTCAACACGTTAGCAATTTGGTTGAGTTCCTTCTTTCTGCCCACGATGGGGGTAGAAAGGTTGGATTCAAACTCCGTAGCGAAGCGCTGCCAAGAAGGCGTTTCCATTCCAGGAGGCGTGAAGGGTTGTCCGCCGCCCATATCAATGGTATCGACACTGACGTGTGCTTGACCTACTACGCGTGTAGACTTATCATTAGCGTAAACTTCTTGAAGGGCATTGAGGAACGCCTCCTGCTGCTTACCGAGAAGGTCGCGCAACATGTCGGCGGCGATAGATTTGCGTAGTTTAAGGAACGATTGCACGAGGTTGGGCATGTCCAGCACCTTACGGTTGTTGGACTTCATCGTTACACAAGCGCGTGTAATCATTTCTTGAAGCAAAACAGAGAGCCCTACGTTGTATTCTACATCCTTTGGCACACACTCCATGGCATCGCAGGAAAGGTAACGTCCCACGATTTCCTTGAGCGTTTCGGCATTGAGGTTGCAACGCTCAAGCGCTTCCACGAAAGGTTTCTGCTTGAGAAACGCCGCCAGGAAGTGTTCGGGCGTTACGCACTCGTGGCGCATAGAGTTTGCCAATCCGAGCGCATCGCCAAAGGCATTATTTGCTGATTCTGTAAATTCTAAGGGCATGGTATTGATGTTGTCCCTACTTCTCCCATCTTGTGGGAGTAAGCATCACCCCTGGGCACTTGATTTAGTGGAGTGGGGTGATAGTATTTGGTAAGTTACAAAAAATGTGCCGAAAAAGATTATTCCTGCT
The DNA here is from genome assembly GCA_045632685.1 of Alloprevotella sp. Classification (GTDB taxonomy): domain Bacteria; phylum Bacteroidota; class Bacteroidia; order Bacteroidales; family Bacteroidaceae; genus Alloprevotella. Next base: position 720 of record JAZQXB010000052.1, on the reverse strand, counting down.
CAATTGTAACGCGTAGTGGGAATTCTTCTTGTGCGGCGAGGGTTTGCACGCGTTGTTGTTTGGTGCATGCAATGTCCCAAGTGTAGCGTCCTACGATGGCGGAACCATTGTTGTGAACTTCGAGCATGAGGCGTTCGGCTTCTTCTTCGGTTTTGTAGAAGACGTCCATCAACACCATGATGACAAACTCCATGGTGGTAACATCGTCATTGTGCATGATGACCTTGTAGCGCTCAATGTTGTAGTTGATGCTGGAGAAGCGCTCTCGGAAGTTCGGGGTGTTCTGTTGTTGTTCCATGCTTCAGATTTTGAGATGGATAAAGGCAAAAAAAGCAGCACTATCTGGTAGATAGTACCGCTCTATTTCTTTTGTGCTAACTTCAGTTTTACGCGAGTGCGTTTACATGAATCATAAGAGAAGACTTGATGTTAGAAGCCTTGTTCTTGTGAATGATGTTAGTCTTAGCAAGCTTGTCAAGCATCTTCTGAACCTTCGGCAGAAGTTCTACTGCAGCTGCTTTGTCAGTTGTAGCGCGGAGCTTACGAACTGCATTACGCATAGTCTTAGCGTAATAGCGGTTGTGCAATCTGCGAGTCGCCGTCTGACGAATTCTTTTTACAGATGATTTGTGGTTTGCCATTGTGTTAATCTTGTTTATTAAATGAGTAGCCCATAGGAGAATCGAACTCCTCTTTCAAGAATGAAAATCTTGCGTCCTA
>JAZQXB010000051.1:0-14055 GCA_045632685.1 Alloprevotella sp. | reverse complement strand
TTGTACTCTGTACTCTGTTATCTGTACTCTATCAGTTGTACTCTGTACTCTGTTATCTGTACTCTATCAGTTGTACTCTGTACTCTGTTATCTGTACTCTATCAGTTGTACTCTGTACTCTGTTATCTGTACTCTAAATAGAAAGTTATGTCAGGTATATATTCCGTCCTCCTGCTCGTGTTGAGCAATATATTTATGACCTTTGCTTGGTACGGTCATTTGAAATTGAGCGAAACGGGCATTAGTAAAAACTGGCCCTTGATTGCCATTATCGCATTCTCCTGGGGAATAGCCTTCTTTGAATACGTGTGCCAGGTGCCCGCCAATCGCATTGGTTTTATTGATAATGGAGGTCCCTTTACGCTCATTCAGTTGAAGGTGATTCAAGAAGTCGTTTCGTTGCTCGTCTTTACCGTTGTGGTCACGATGTTGTTTAAGGGCGAAACCTTCCATTGGAACCACATAGCCGCCTTCGCCTGCTTGGTAGCGGCTGTTTATTTCGTATTTATGAAGTAAGGTATATGTCCAAACAATTACGTAGTAAACTATTACGCAGTTTTAGAGAGGGAGTTAAGGAGTTTAATCTCATAACTCCCTCTGATGTTATACTTATAGGGCTATCGGGCGGAAAGGATTCGCTTGCTTTGCTTGACCTTATGGGCGACCTGTTGCGCCGAAGCAATAACGGATTTACCCTTCATGCCCTTCATGTGAGAATGGTAGGGGTGGATTATCAGTCGGATGCTGATTATCTTCGTGAGCAATGTGAGCGTCATAATATAACCTATCACGAGCGCCTTGTGGGGTTTGATGCCGACCGCAATGAGAAGCGCACACCGTGCTTCCTCTGTTCGTGGAACCGTCGTAAAACGCTCTTTGAGGTGGCGCAGGAATTAGGCTGCAATAAAATAGCGCTCGGGCATCATCAAGACGATATCCTCCATACGGCGCTCATGAACCTCTCGTATGCCGGCACTTTCTCCACCATGCCCTGCCTACTCAAAATGCAAAAGATGCCCCTCACTATCATCCGACCCCTCTGTAAGGTGAAAGAGGCGTTGCTAAAAGAATGGGCCATCGTTGCCGACTACCAACCCTTGGTAAAATTATGCCCCCACGAAAGAGCGTCGAAGCGCACGGAAATCTCCCTGCTCTTTGAGCAATTAGAACTGCAAAACCCCGAATTCCGGGCGAACCTCTGGAATGCACTCTTGAAGGCTGGAAAATTGGTAGAGACGAGTAAGGGCGACGCCCCCAATTGTTGAACTCAACAGGGATTCCAAAAAATCTCCCCGTGAAAGGTTGGGTGTTCAAAATTGATTTTAAAAATGTCAAAGATTCCAGAGGGGTAATCACCTCTGTTACATTGTTTTTTCATTTTTAAGAGAACACGAATTACGAGATTCGTGTTCTAAAAACAACTTCTATGAATAACCTATTTGAATGATATTGAGTAGGATACATAAACCGAATCTACTAAAAAACAGCATGTGTTTTTCTCAAAAGTTTTGAACACCCTCCGTGAAAGGTTTAACATAATTTACAATCGGCAAGACGATGATGGAGTATACAATTTATCAGGCGCATACGACTATGCGCCTATTTTTGTATCCCCGTGCAACAAACTACATGCTTGTGAAATAAAATTGCCAGGCGTGAAATTGGTCTATAATGAATTTTTACTTGATGCGTTTAGCGTTAGCGCGTACTGCTGAATTTGAAAGTAGGGTCATGCCGTGAATTAAACTTAACAATGGACCTCCCCCTTTTAATGCTTTTTTCTTTATCAGTTCGTTTTTATTTCTTGAAAAATATGTAACTTTGCACTTTATTGTTGAATATTTATCATTAAAACATAAGCGTATATGTCTTTAATTGCAGTTAGTCCTATCGACGGACGTTATGCCTCTAAAACAAGCGAGTTGCAAAATTACTTTTCGGAGTATGCTCTGATGAAGTATCGTGTGCGTGTGGAAATTGAATATTACATTGCCCTTTGCGAATTGCCCTTGCCCCAGTTGGTGGGCGTAGATCATGCGCTTTTCCCAAAGTTTAGAGAAATCTACCAAAACTTCTCTTTGGAAGACGCTCAACGCGTAAAGGATATTGAAAGCGTAACGAACCACGACGTGAAGGCCATTGAATATTTCATTAAGGAAAAGTTTGACGACCTCGGCGGTTTGGAGCAGTATAAGGAGTTTGTGCACTTCGGGTTGACTTCTCAAGACATTAACAACACGTCGTTCCCCTTGATGATTAAGGACGCTACGGAGGAGGTTTACATCCCCTTGTTGCAACAGGTGATAGACCAGCTCAATGCGTTTGCTGAAGAGTGGAAGGACATTGCGATGCTTGCCAAGACGCACGGTCAGCCCGCGTCCCCCACACGTTTGGGTAAGGAGGTGAAGGTATTTGCTTACCGCCTTGAAGAGCAGTTGAAGCAGTTGAAGGCGGTGCCTTGCAGTGGTAAGTTTGGCGGTGCGACGGGTAATTTGAACGCTCACCGTGTGGCGTATCCTGCCTACGATTGGAAGGCGTTTGCCGAAAAGTTCCTTTCTGAAAAGCTCGGCATTAAGCGCGAGGAATATACGACGCAGATTTCCAACTACGACAACCTTGCAGCTGCGTTTGACGCCATGAAGCGCATTCACACGATTCTTATTGACTTGAATCGCGACTTCTGGCAGTACATCTCCATGGAGTATTTCAAGCAGAAGATTAAGGCGGGTGAAGTAGGTTCGTCGGCAATGCCCCACAAGGTGAACCCCATTGACTTTGAAAATTCAGAGGGTAACCTCGGTGTGGCAAATGCACTTCTCGACCACTTGGCGATGAAGCTTCCCATCAGCCGCTTGCAGCGCGACTTGACGGACTCAACGGTATTGCGCAACATCGGTGTGCCCATGGGGCATGCACTTATTGCCTTCAGTTCTACGCTCAAGGGCTTCAGCAAGTTGCTCTTGAATGAAGACGCCCTCCGTCGCGACCTCGAGAACTGCTGGGCGGTATGTGCTGAAGCAATTCAGACCGTGCTTCGCCGAGAAGCGTATCCCAATCCCTATGAAGCGCTCAAGGCGTTGACGCGCACCAATGCGGCAATCACTGAAGAGAGCATCCGCACCTTTATTGAAGGACTCGATGTGAGCGAAGAAATTAAGGCAGAACTTCGCGTGATTACCCCTTGGAATTACACGGGGATTTAAGTCGACGGACAACCGACAACAGACAACGGTCAACAGACAACAGACTACGGTCAACGGACAACGGTCAATAGACAACGGACAATAGACAATTTATGGTAATAATATAGCAGATGTCCACAAATCATCCTTATACCAAAGATGTTGTGCTCTTATTATTGTAGTCACTAATGGGCACTAATTTACACTAACCGAAGGTCGCGCAAGTCAATGCCTTGCGGGGCATTTAAGACCGGATGGATATTAGTGAAAATTAGCGTTCATTAGTGGCTCGAAATAAAACAAACGAGTTTTCGTGGACAGCACCTATATTATTGCCCAATTTATTTTAATTATGTCAGATTTTTTCAACAAGGGAAAGGGTGGCCGAGATGGCAACCGCTTTTCAACTGGTAATTATGGACGCAATTCAAACCGCTCCAACTCACGCGAAGGTGTGAATGGCGGTTATCGCCGTGAAGGTGATGCGCAGCGTCCGCGTTTTAACTCAAGTAATGCATTTGGTGAACGCCCCGGGGGCGGTTTCCAGCGACCCAACCGTGACGGGCAGAATCGTTTTAACAAACGTCCTGCTTTCAACAACGGTTACGCTGGTGGCGAAGGTGCACCCCGTCAGCGCTTTAATGCCGGTGGCGAAGGTCAGCGTGGTGGTTACAATCGTGGGGAAGAAGGTCAGAACCGCGGTTTCGCACCCCGTAAGCGTACGGGTAACTACGACCCCCATGCGAAGTACAGCGCAAAGAAGCGCCTTGAGTATAAGGAAGAGCACTTTGACCCCAATGCGCCCATCCGCTTGAATAAGTTTTTGGCAAATGCGGGCGTGTGCAGCCGTCGTGACGCCGATAAGTATATTGAAGCAGGTGTAGTGACCGTAAATGGTGAGGTGGTGACCGAACTTGGCGCTCGCGTTATGCGCACCGACCTCGTATGCTTCCACGGAGAAGCGGTGAAGTTGGAAAAGAAAGTGTACGTGCTTCTCAACAAGCCCAAGGGTTACGTAACAACAAGTGAAGACCCGCAGAACCGTAAGACCGTGATGGACCTCGTACAGGGAGCTTGTCCCGAAAGAATCTATCCCGTAGGTCGTCTTGACCGTAATACGACGGGGGTACTTCTCCTTACCAACGACGGTGAGTTGGCCTCAAAGTTGACGCACCCCAAGTTTTTGAAGAAGAAGATTTACCACGTTCATACCGACCAAAATGTGTCGCTTGCTGACCTCCGTCAGATTGCTGAAGGTATCACGCTTGAGGATGGTATCATAAAGGCTGATGCTGTAGAATATGCTTCGCCCACCGATAAGAAGCAGGTAGGTATTGAAATCCACTCGGGTAAGAACCGCATTGTGCGTCGTATCTTCGAATCCTTGGGTTATCATGTGGTAAAGCTTGACCGTGTGTATTTCGCTGGTCTTACAAAGAAAAACGTGCGCCGTGGTGATTGGCGTTACCTCACAGAAAAGGAAGTTTCAATGTTGCGCATGGGCGCTTTTGAATAATCATTTGGAAAAAGTTTTTATGAGAACAAAAGTTATTGATATACTTCGTTCTACCAACTTCGGTGCGGAAGTAACCGTAAAGGGGTGGGTGAGAACAAAGCGTGGTAGTAAGTCGGTAAACTTTATTGCGCTTAACGACGGATCTACGATTCATAATGTGCAGATTGTTGCTGACGTTGACAAGTTTGACGAAGAGTTGTTGAAGAAAGTAACGACTGGTGCGTGCCTTGCTGTAACGGGTACACTCGTAGAAAGTCAGGGCGCTGGTCAGGCGGCAGAAATTCAAGCAACAGAAATCGTTGTTTACGGTACTTGCGACGCGGAATATCCCATGCAGAAGAAGGGGCAGACCTTTGAATTCATGCGTCAGCACGCTCATATGCGCTTGCGCACCAATACTTTCGGTGCCGTATTCCGCATTCGCCACAACATGGCAATGGCCATCCACCAGTATTTCCACGAACGTGGTTTCTTCTACTTCCACACCCCCATCATCACAGCTTCTGACTGCGAAGGTGCAGGGCAGATGTTCCAGGTGACAACAAAGAATCTTTACGACCTGAAGAAGGATGCAGATGGCAAGATTGACTACTCTGACGATTTCTTCGGCAAGACCACTTCGCTCACCGTATCCGGTCAGTTGGAAGGCGAACTTGCTGCAACAGCGCTCGGGGCGATTTACACCTTTGGTCCTACCTTCCGTGCAGAAAATTCTAACACTCCCCGCCACCTTGCAGAGTTTTGGATGATTGAACCCGAAGTTGCCTTCAACGACATCAACGACAATATGGACCTCGCAGAGGACTTCATTAAGTATTGTGTGCGCTGGGCATTGGATAACTGTAAGGATGACTTGGAGTTCCTCAATAAGATGGTTGACAAGACACTTCTTGAACGTCTTAACTTCGTAGTTAACAACGATTTCGTTCGCTTAACTTACACCGAAGGTGTGGCTATCCTTGAAGAAGCAGCAAAGTCAGGAAAGAAGGCTTTTGAATTCCCCGTATATTGGGGTGTAGACCTTGCAAGTGAACATGAACGCTACCTTGTAGAGGAACACTTCCAGAAGCCCGTTATCCTCACTGACTACCCCAAGGAAATCAAGGCGTTCTACATGAAGCAGAACGAAGACGGCAAGACCGTTCGTGCTATGGACGTGCTCTTCCCCCAGATTGGCGAAATCATCGGTGGTTCAGAGCGTGAGGAAAGTTATGAAAAGCTCACTGCCCGCATCAACGAATTGGGTATTCCCATGAAGGATATGTGGTGGTATTTGGACACTCGTCGTTTCGGAACTTGTCCTCATAGTGGTTTCGGTCTCGGCTTTGAGCGCTTGATCCTCTTTGTGACAGGTATGCAAAACATCCGTGACGTGATACCCTTCCCCCGTACACCTAAATCTGCAGAATTTTAATATCCTGGGAAGTTAGAAGCGTTATAAAGTCTTCTGACTTCCCATAATTAATATTTACTCAACTTTCGCAAGCTTCAGTTGAGTCAGGTTATGAGGTTGTTAGGTCGCTACGCTTTAAGGTTTTGAGGACTATCCAGACTGTCAGTTGAGTCAGGTTATGAGGTTGTTAGGTCGCTACGCTTTAAGGTTTTGAGGACTATCCAGACTGTTTATACAAACTACATGGGAGTCCCCCGAATGGTAAACCTTAAGCCCTTAAAACCTTAAGACCTTATAACCTAACAAATTGAGCACTTGCGAAACTTGAAATATTTACATATCATGAAACGAAATCTTTCTTTAAGCATCATTGCAACAGTTGTTGTCTTGCTATTTGTTGGGCTTATTGGTTCCTATATTTATACTAATACTGATGAATATAAAGCAAAAGCACTTTATAACGAGTTAGGTAATGATTATACCATAGGGCAATGTGATAGTATTCTTAAGACATTCCCCAATACAGAATGCGTGGAATTAGTTAAAGAAAAGAAGCGTTCGCTCTTGCGTCAAAAGGGAATGTGGCACGCTATATCAAAGCGTCCCACTATTGAGGCTTTAATGCAATTGAAGAATACTCCTAATTTGCTAAAAAGGTATGCGATTCTCGCCGACGAGAAATTAGATTCTTTGGTTTGGGTAGAAGCACAAAAGGGTAAAACTCAAAAGCATTATGAGGAATACTTTGCTCTTGGGAAAATGACGAGATATCATAATGAAACTTTCCGAGTATTGCAGGCGATGCAAAATCTTCCGAATCCTGAAGCAGTGCAAGAGCAAATCCAGGTTAGTGTGAAAGACTTTTACAATAATCTTGGGAATACGCAGACAAGTAAAGTGGTAGAAGCTTGTGCCGACACTGTGAAATTATTTTTACATCGTGGTAATTTAGATAAAATACAATTGACTGATTACCTCAACAAGACGTATTACAAGAAAGTTAAGAAACGCAATTTTACCATTACTTCAGATATCGCAATTCATAAGGCACGCTTGGCTGACGATTCGTATGGTTATGCAGCTATATGTACTATGGACGAAGAAATTCCAGGCAAAAGGGTGCGTAAGTCGAAGTCTTTAATTCTCTTTAATACCGATAGAAAAATTGTGTATGTAAAAATTAATCGAGTGTTTAATGGTAGATAGTGGTGAACCCCAGTAAACTTATACTCATCTAATAGGGATACTGGAATAATCGCATCTTTAAACATTGTATCTTGATTCTCTTTTCTTTTTTTAAAAACTCGTTTACTAAAAATAGTTGAAAATGGAAAAATTAGTCATCAACAGTTATGATGAGTTTGCTGCTCATCTTGGTCAAGAACTTGGAACTTCTGAATGGTTGGAAGTAAATCAAGAACGTATCAACCTTTTTGCTGATGCTACGCTTGATCATCAGTGGATTCACGTTGATACAGAACGCTGTAAAACTGAAAGTCCCTTCGGACAAACCATTGTGCATGGTTACCTCACATTGTCTCTTCTTCCTTATTTGTGGGACCAAATTATAGAAGTGAACAATATCAAGATGTTGGTGAATTATGGCATGGATAAGATGAAGTTTGGTCAGGCTGTTCTTTCCGGTCAGTCTGTGCGTTTGGTTACAAAATTAGAGAGCATTGCTAACTTGCGCGGAATTGCCAAGGTTGAAATTAAATTCTATATTGAGATTCAGGGAGAAAAGAAACACGCCCTTGATGGTGTGGCGACCTTCTTGTATCACTTTAATTAATTTGTTGTTAAGTAAGTGAATAGGCTAATATAATTGGTTGCCGATGTTTTTACGAATGCTTTAAAAAAGGCGAGAAAATCTCTTGATGTTGAGACAATGCAAACAAGTTATTAACCTATTCACTTCCTTTCCCCTTGTTAACTCTATGGATATTTATCATACAGTTACTTCGCTATCTGAAGGCTTTTACGCAGAAAAACGCAGTCGCTTTTTGGCCTTTGCTATGCCCGTGCAAAATGAGGAAGAAGTGAAGTTGCGCGTGGCTGAATACCGCAAGAAATATTTTGATGCGCGCCATGTATGTTATGCCTATGTGTTAGGGTATCAAGGAGAGCGAACGCGAGCGAATGATGATGGTGAACCCTCTGGATCATCTGGTCAACCCATCTTGCGCCAGTTGCGTTCTTATGGTGTCACGTTTACCTTGGTTATAGTGGTAAGATATTATGGAGGGGTAAATTTAGGGACAGGGGGACTTGTTGTTGCCTATAAGTCAGCCTCTGGGGATGCGCTTTCTAATGCGGAGATTGTGGAGAAATTTGTAGAGTGTGAATTTCAGGCACAAATCCCCTATACCGATGTTGATAAGGCGATGCGTTGTATTCGAGCGTTACAGGCTGAAGTGTTAGCTCGTGAATATACGCCTACAGATACCATCTTAACAGTAAGGTGTCGTCTCAAACATGAGAAGGAGTTAAAGGAAAAGTTGGGCGTGGCGCTTGACAATCTTGAAAATGAGTGAAACAAAGTGACCATTTTATAAAAAACTGCGACTGTATGCAAAATTAGATTTACATACAGTCGCAGTTCTTGTATATCAATCATACCGTGAGTATACGGTGAAAAGAGAGTCTTGTAATGTGTCTTCTTTTCACATAAAAACTCATACATCGGGTGCTCCATTTTATAGGAGTCCATTCCTCGTTAGTTTGTTATTCTTCCTTATTGAGCGTCATCTGCTTTCTTGCTTTTTTAAGTAATTCACTGGCAAAGACAAAGTCAGTGAGACTTTCGCTATTAGAACTTGCAACTTGTTCGTTTGTGCCTTCCCAATCATTGAGTCCCTGATTGATATAGATGATGTGTTCACCAATCCCCATTACGGAGTTCATGTCGTGAGTGTTGATGATGGTTGTTGTGTTAAATTCTCGTGTGATATCGCTAATTAGTGCATCAATCACGAGTGATGTTTTAGGGTCAAGTCCAGAGTTGGGTTCGTCACAGAAAAGGTAACGAGGGTTTAGAGCTATTGCTCGTGCAATGGCTACTCGTTTTTGCATCCCTCCTGATAATTCTCCGGGGAATTTGCGCTCGGCATCGAGTAGGTTCACATGGTCAAGGCAAAAGCGTGCACGGCGCATGCGCTCTTTAGCACTTTCTGTGGAGAACATATCAAGGGGAAACATTACATTTTCAAGTACAGAGAGTGAGTCAAATAGAGCGGCGCTTTGGAAAATCATCCCCATTTCGCGTCTAAGCAAAGCTTTCTCTTGCTTGTTCATTTGGAGGAGGTCACGTCCGTCATAGATTACAGTACCCTCGGTGGGGGTAAGAAGTCCGACGAGACACTTCATCAACACTGTTTTCCCAGAACCGCTTTGTCCGATTATCAGGTTCGTCTTTCCGCTTTCAAATTTTGTATTTATTCCTTTTAGCACCTGTTTGGCACCGAAGGATTTACTGAGATTATGAACTTCTATCATCTTATGAGTGGAGGGCAATTACGAAAGTAGGTTAGTTAAAAATAGGTCGGAGAAAAGAATGAGCATTGAACTCGTTACGACTGCGGTAGTTGATGCTTTCCCAACTTCCACACTTCCGCCTTCAACCGTGTAACCACAATACGCACTTACACTACTGATGATAAAGGCAAAGAAGAAACTTTTGATGATGCCCATCCAAAAGAACCATTGGGTAAACTCGTATTGCAAACCAGCTGTAAGGTCTGAAGGGGTGATAATGTGGGCAATGTATGCAGTGGCATAGGCACCAATTATACCGCTAAAGGTACTGAAAATTACGAGTAGCGGAATCATTGTCAAGAGTCCCAAAATTTTAGGTAAAATAAGGAATGAGGCAGAGTTGACTCCCATGATTTCAAGAGCATCAATTTGTTGGGAGGTGCGCATCGTGCCCAATTCGGAAGCAATATTTGAACCAACTTTTCCTGCAAGAATCAAGCACATAATAGAACTTGAGAATTCCAACAGCATGATTTCTCGCGTTGTGTAACCCGACACCCAAAGAGGCATCCATGGTGATTGGATGTTGAGCTTAATCTGAATGCAAATTACAGCTCCGATGAAGAAAGAAATGAGCAGAACAATGCCAATAGAGTCAACTCCGAGTTGTTCCATTTCTTTGATGTATTGCTTAAAGAACATGCGCATACGTTCTGGGCGTGAGAAAGTGCGCCCCATAAGTTGCAAGTATTTTCCAAGTGAGGCAAGGTAGTTTAATGGCATAAATGATTGATTTTATTCGGCAAAGTTACAACTTTTTTGCTAACCCAAAAAAAACATTAGTGTCCGCTTCTGCTGAATGATAGTATATAATTAGGAGGTAGGGGTGATAAATGTGAATTTGTAAATGGCGGGTGGTTGAAATCGTTTCTTCAAATTTTTCTATTCAATTAATTATTTTTAATTTTGCCAAAATTATGGTTGATGAAGTTTCGCATTTGTTTGCACATCAATCTAAACCTTTATTTTTTAATACAGTGCTATCAGTAGAATCTCTTTCCGTAGAATTTTCTGCACGTCCACTTTTTAGTGGCGTTTCTTTTGTTGTGAATGCCAAGGACCGCATTGCTTTAGTCGGGAAAAATGGTGCGGGAAAATCAACCATGTTGAAGATTTTAGCGGGGATCCAAACGCCAACCTCGGGGAATGTGTCTATACAACGCAATATTTCAGTGGGTTACCTCCCCCAAGTAATGGTGTTGACGGATGATTCTACGGTGCTTGAAGAGACAGAGAAGGCGTTTAAGCATGTCCATCAAATGCAACGAGAACTGGAGCAATTGAATAACGAACTTTCGGAACGTACAGACTATGAGAGTGAGGATTATATGGAACTCGTTGAAATTTTTACGCATAAGTCTGAACTTTATCAGTTGATTGGTGGAATGAATTATCGTGCGGAGATGGAACGTACACTTTTGGGACTTGGTTTTACTCCGAATGATTTCTCACGCCCCACAAAGGAATTTTCTGGTGGTTGGCGCATGCGCATTGAGTTGGCAAAACTCCTCTTGCAACGTCCTGAAGTTTTATTACTTGATGAACCCACAAACCATCTGGATATAGAGAGTATTCGTTGGTTGGAACAGTTTCTTCAGCGCTCTTCTGGTGCTGTAATTTTGGTAAGTCACGACCGTGCTTTTATAAACAACGTTACCAATCGTACTTTAGAAATATCGTGTGGTAAGGTGGTTGATTATAAAGTCGCTTATGATGAATTCGTAAAACTTCGCGCAGAGCGAAGAGAACAGCAATTACGTGCTTATGAAAATCAACAGAAAGAAATTGCTGATATTAAGGATTTTATAGAGCGCTTTCGCTACAAGGCGACAAAAGCAGTGCAGGTGCAAAGTCGTATTAAGCAATTGGAACGCATCGTTCCTATTGAGATAGATGAGGTTGATAATTCATTATTACACTTGAAGTTTCCGCCTTGTGTGCGTAGTGGCGATTATCCCATAATTTGTGAAGAGGTGAGAAAGGATTATGGTGAGCATTGCGTTTTCAGTAAAGTGAACCTCACGATTAAGCGCGGTGAAAAAGTGGCTTTCGTGGGAAAGAATGGAGAAGGTAAATCCACCCTTGTGAAGTGCATTATGCAAGAGATTCCTCATGGAGGTACTCTCAAAGTAGGGCATAATGTAAGCATCGGGTATTATGCCCAAAATCAAGCGCAATTATTGGATGAGAATCTCACTGTGTTTGAAACCATTGACCTTGTGGCGAAAGGAGAGGTGCGCCTTAAAATCCGCGATATCCTTGGAGCATTCATGTTTGGTGGCGAAGCCTCAGATAAAAAAGTAAAGGTGCTTTCGGGTGGTGAAAGAAGTCGTTTGGCAATGATAAAACTTTTGCTGGAACCTGTGAATTTCTTAATTCTCGACGAACCTACTAATCACCTTGATTTGCGTACTAAAGATGTCTTGAAAGAAGCAATTCTTGCATTTGATGGTACCGTTATTGTGGTGAGTCACGATCGTGAATTCTTGGATGGTCTTGTTTCTAAAGTTTATGAGTTTGGTGGTGGAGTAGTACGAGAATATTTAGGAGGTATTTACGACTTCTTAAAGAAAAAAGACCAGACTTCTCTCGACAATATATCGTTAGTGCAGCAAAAAACAAATGCCCGAGCAGATGCGATGAAGTTAGAGACTGTGTCAGAAGGCAAAGTGTCTTATGAACAGCAAAAGGAGCGAGCAAAATTAGCGAAAAAAGCAGAAAAGCGAGTTAAAGACGCGGAACTAACAGTTGAAAAAATAGAAAACGAGATAGGTGCCATAGAACAACAATTGGCAACACCTGAAGGGGCAACATCTGTGAACCTGTTTGAGCAACACGCAGCCTTGAAAAAACAACTTGATAAAGCCGTAGAAGAGTGGGAACTCGCAATGGAGGCTTATTCGGAGTTTGATTGATAATTACCTATCCATATCAATTTTATGGTATACACACAACTACCACTTACATATCTTCCTTTCGTTTCCAATGGTGAGGCTCCAGAAGATGCGTTGCGCATCCTCTTTCTTAATATTATGCCAATGAAACAGATTACGGAAGAAGATTTCTGTCGCTCTCTGGCATTTTCAGATGTCTCTGTGGAGTTGTTGCCCATGAAGATAGCAGGGCAAACTTATAAGACGACACCACAAGAGTATGTTGATAGATATTATTCTGATTTTGAAGTTTATAAAGATGGATATTATGATGGGTTAATTCTTACAGGTGCCCCTTTAGAATCTATTAATTTTGAGGATGTACGCTATTGGGAACAATTAAAGGAGATAATGACATGGGCGCAGAAGCATGTCTCATCTTCGCTTTATATATGTTGGGGTGCACAGGCTGCGCTGTATCATCATTTCGGCGTTCCGAAATATGATTTACCCGAAAAGTGTTTTGGTATTTATCCTCATCGTGTGGTCTACAATCACCGTTTGCTGCATAATATGCATCCCGAGTTTATGATGCCCAATAGTCGCCATACGGAGGTTCATTCGTCGGATTTTCCCCCTGCATGCCAAGTTATCGCAGAGAGTGATGAGACTGGAGTTGGGATTATGGTTTCCAATGAAGGTCGGGAGGTCTATGTTGTTGGACACCTTGAATATGAACCCTTGACGCTTCATAACGAATATATGAGAGACCTTGAGAAAGGGTTGGTGATAGCACCTCCGCACAATTATTACATCAACAATGTATCAGATCAAGGAGTTGATTATGTGTGGGAGGGAGCATGCAAGCAATTCTTTTGTAATTGGTTATCACTTTGTAAGGTCATGAAGTGATAGGAAAAACTTTTACAAAAAAATAGGCAATAATATAGAAGTAGCCCCAAGGATTTTACCAATCCCCCTCCGCAACTAAAGTTGCATCCAACATTTCCCCCGCTATCGGGGGCGCAAATCCCTAACTTATGGGGACATTTTTAGTTAGTGTATCCCGTTCAAGTTTTCAATTGGAAATAGCAAACGAATGGAAGTATATATAAATTCCTCTTTCTCCCTCCTTCAAGGGGAAGTACCTCAGCAAGAGGGGAGGGGTGAGGAACAGACGCTCGAAGTAAGAGCAGAGGATAAACTTGTTTCTACTTTGCCTTACGTGGAGGAGAAAGACCGAGTTTGTGAGGTCAAATGCCCAAAGGGCGGAGGGACTGTAATCATGGGTTAACTGCTTTATTATTACCCAAAATTATGACACTAACGTTGTAATAAAAGTCGCATAGGTGTGTTCTTGTGAACATAACTATGCGACTTTTTTATATTGCTGTCCGGTAAACGTGTGTAAGGGTCTATAAACACTGATTTTATTGCTTTACAAGCCCCCCCTTGAAAGGAAATTAACGGCTGTCCGGTAAAAATCTCTTTGATAGATGAGAACAGACAAGTCATATATGATTGTTATTTCCCATTTTAAGCTTTGTCCTGCACTTT
>JAZQXB010000050.1:0-31758 GCA_045632685.1 Alloprevotella sp. | reverse complement strand
TTGTATATTTGTATAGAGAAAAGGAGATACTCCCACAGCGGGGGTATCTCCTTCATTTTTGTCCGATTTTTTGGGTAAAAAAGGGTAAAATTACTCGGCACATGCGAAAAAATATGTGCCGAACAATTTAAAATATGTACCAAATAATTTTTCTTACATCCCTTGTAGTTTTGCTCTCCAAACTTTTTTTGTTCCGAATGGCTGAAAGTGTGGTCTATTCCTCTCGTTAAAATCTTCAAAAAAATCAAATAACACGCAAATTCCTTCTTCCGGTTTTGTCAATATTTTTTACCTTGTCGAGTCCCTACAGGTCAAGTGAATTTCCCGCATGCTAATGAGACGCCATAATATGACGTCTCTACGTTCGCTATATGTCCCGCATGGACTACTACCTACAACTTGCGGTGAACTCGGCAGGGCGGATAGGTGAGAGGGAAAACAAAAAAGCATCGATAATCTTTCGACTATCGATGCCTCACAATTCAGTCGGGGTGACTGGAATCGAACCAGCGACCTCACGCCCCCCAGACGCGCACTCTAACCGGACTGAGCTACACCCCGAATTGCGAGTGCAAAAGTACAACTTTTTTTTGACTCTGCAAGTTTTTTGCTAAAAAAATGAAGAGGGGCATAAGAAAAATGCTGAACTTCCGTTTTTAGAGTGAGGGCAAAGGGGAAGGATTCCTATAATTTTTCTAACTTTGCCTTACTATACATATTCTATAATATAACAATTCTCACAATGGAAACAATCAAAAGTGCAGATCTCACCCTTTGTGTAAGCAAGCAGGGTGCTGAAATACAGAGTGTCGTACTTAATGCTACGGGTAAGGAATACTGGTGGCAGGGCGACAGCAAGTGGTGGGGCGGACGTGCTCCGATTCTCTTCCCCATCTGTGGTGGCATGTGGGACGGCTGTTGCACATACAAGGATCAGGTGCTTAAAATTGAGAAGCACGGTTTTGTGCGTAAGGCGGAATGGACG
The DNA here is from genome assembly GCA_045632685.1 of Alloprevotella sp. Lineage (GTDB taxonomy): Bacteria > Bacteroidota > Bacteroidia > Bacteroidales > Bacteroidaceae > Alloprevotella. The sequence goes on along the minus strand of JAZQXB010000050.1, from coordinate 30,773 downwards.
CTTGCGGCGCAAACGGAAAACAGTGTGACTTACACTTACGAACCCACAGCGGAAGAACTTGCTACATACCCATTCCCCTGTCGTGTAGAAGTTTGTTACACACTTGAAGGCATGCAACTCCGCATGACCATGCGCGTCATCAACTTGGGCGCAGAAGATATGTACTTCCAAATGGGTGGACACCCCGCTTTCAACCTCCCCGACTTTTCGGACGATAAGGACGTCGTGGGTTATGTGAAATTGGAAGGCACGCCCGAAAGCGTACTCCGCGCCAGCACACAAGGATGCACCGAGCACGAACGCTTTGCCTTCCCCAAAACGGAAGAAGGTCTTGTGCCCATCTGCGTAGACACCTTTAACAACGAAGCCCTCATCTTTGACAAGCACCAACTCACGGCAGCCACACTCCTTACGCTCGACAAGCAACCCGTAGCCCGCGTGGAATGCTCTGCTCCCGTTTGGCTCTTCTGGCAACCCCAGGGAGTGCATACGCCCTTCCTCTGCATTGAACCTTGGTATGGCCTTTGCGACGAACAAGGTTTCAGCGGCAGCATCCAGGAACGCCCCTACATGCAGGCGCTTGAGGCGGGCAAGACCTGGGAAAACGATTTGGTGATTACGTTCTATTAATAGTAGACAAGTTGACGAGGTACGAGTAGACAAGAAAGTTACCGCCTTTCCCTTAAACAGGGATCGGTCTTTTGTCGCATGATTTAGTCAGAAGTTTCCTTCCTCTTTAATAGAATGTTCCCCCAAACATTACGAGCAACCATTTCGCTCCCCTCCTCAAAGAGCATTTGCAACCGTGCACTGATTATCGCCGCGCTCTCGGGTAAGCAAACACAGTTGCAGAACCTGTCGGACTGCGACGACACCCGTGTGCTCGTTCATGCCTTGCAGAGCGAGGCAGAAGAAATCAACATCATGGCGGCAGGTACGGCGATGCGCTTCTCCACCGCCTTTTTCTCTACGGTTTCAGGTACACGCATTGTGACGGGAACGGAGCGTATGCGCCAACGCCCTATTGGGGTGCTGGTTGATGCACTGCGCAAATTAGGTGCCCAGATTGAGTATGTGGACGCGGAAGGTTTTCCCCCCCTGCGCATCTCGGGTAAACAACTCAAAGGAGGAAGCATCGAACTTCCTGCCCATGTAAGTTCGCAATACATCTCGGCGCTTTTGATGGTCGGTCCAACACTCGCTGAAGGGTTGCACTTGCACCTTGAAGGCACTATCATATCCCGCCCCTACATTGACATGACCATAAGTATGATGCAGCAGTTTGGGGCACGGGTTGAATGGACGGATGAAGCCACCATAAGCGTCGCTCCTCAAGCATACAAACCGCTGAAAGAGTTTAGCGTAGAAAGCGATTGGAGTGCCGCCTCCTACTGGTACGAACTCGTGGCATTGAGTCCCGATTTCGAAGCGCGCATTGTGTTGCCTTATCTATTTGAAGGCAGTTTGCAGGGCGACTCCCGTATCCAGGAATTCTTCCGTCCGTTGGGTGTGCACACGGCATTCACCCCCGAGGGGGTAGTGCTGACAAAAATGCAGGCGGATGTCCCAGGCGTGTTGCGCCTCGACCTTTCAGAACAACCCGACCTCGCACAAACGTTAGTCGTTACCTGTGCCATGCTGCACCAACCGTTCCATTTTACGGGACTTCAAACGCTCAAGATAAAGGAAACCGACCGCATCACGGCACTTCGCACAGAACTCCGAAAGATGGGTATCTGCGTTGAGGAAGCAAACAATAGCGAACTCTTTTGCTACGATTTTACAGCCACGGAACTTCCTCCCAACGCTTTTATCAGCATTGATACTTACGACGACCACCGCATGGCAATGGCCTTTGCGCCCTGCGGCTACCGCTATCCGCAACTGCGCATCAATCACCCCGAAGTGGTGAGCAAGTCGTACCCCACCTTTTGGCAGCATTTGGAAAGCCTGTGATTATAGAGTACAGCTGACAGAGTACAGCTGACAGAGTACAGAGTACAGCTGACAGAGTACAGAGTACAGAGTACAACTGACAGAGTACAGAGTACAGCTGACAGAGTACAACGCTCTTCCAAATTGTCGTTAATGACCTTAAAGACCATAGCGACCTTAAAGGGTTTCACCCTCATAACCTCATAACCTAAATCCTTATAACCTTATAACCTCACCCCTCATAACCTCACCTATGACTTACCTCTATATTTTTCTTGCCATCCTCCTTCTCGTAGCCGTCGCTGCTCGCTTTTTGCGTACGGACGACCAAGTAGCACCTTCGGAAACTGAAGGCGCGACAGATACGTCGGTTCAACAAGTTGAAGAAGAACCCGAAGAATGTTGCGGACAGCACGAGACGTGTGAGAAAGACAGCCTCTTGGCTGCCGTGAGCAAAGACGTAGAATATTATGAGGATGAAGAACTCGACCGCTTCCGCACGCGCCGTTCTGACGAATACACCGATGAAGAAGTGGAGGAATTTCAGGAAGTTCTTTACACCATGCGCAACGACGAAGTGGCAGGGTGGGTGCGTTCACTCCAACTCCGCCATATCGAATTGCCCGACCCCATTAAGGACGAAGTGTTCTTGATTATTGGGGAACGCAGGAAATAATTTTAGAGGAAAGTGGTCGAGTTGTCGAGGAGTCGAGTTGTCGAGTAATCGAGTGGTCGACCACGACCTTAAAGACCTTATAGACCCTATAGACTTTAAAGACTACTCTCTACTCACTACTCACTACTCTCTACCCACTAATGAAGAAACTCACGCCCATACTCCTCCTGGCAATGCTCTTTGCCTTCGTGTCGTGTTCTACAAAAAAGAATACGGCATTGACGCGTATGTGGCATTCTTTCACAGCACGCTACAACACCTATTACAATGGGAAGGTGGCGTATGACGAGGGGATGTACTCCAAGGAGAAGGGGCACAAGGATAACTACACGGAGTTTCTGCCCGTCTTTCTCGTGGGCGCCGAGAGCAGTCGCACGGCTGGGAGTGGCAATTTTGAAACCACCATCACAAAGTGTCAGAAAGCCATCCAGCAACACTCTATAAGCCGTCGTCCAAAGGTGGAAGGCGGAAAGCGCACGAGTCCCAAGATAAAAGCGTACCTTGCGCAGAAGGAGTTTAACCCCTTCCTCAAGCATGCGTGGTTGCTGATGGGTGAGGCACAATTTCAGAAGGGTGACTTCTTGGAGGCTGCCGCAACCTTCTCCTACATCACTCGCCACTATGCTACGCAACCCCTTATTGTCAATGAGGCACGCGCCTACTTGATTCGTTGCTATACAGAGTTGGAATGGTATTACGATGCAGAGGATGTTGTAACCCGCATGAAGCGCGACAGTATCACAACGCGTGTGCGCAAACTCGCTAACTTGAGTGAGGCAAACCTCTTGTTGCGTCAGGGACGCTTTGACGATGCCTTGCCTTACTTGCAAAAGGCGGTGAAGGAAGCATCTTCGGCATATCAGAAGGCGCGCCTGCACTTCTTGATAGGGCAAATTTTGCAGCATCAGGGCAAAAAGGAAGAGGCTTTTAAGGCGTATCAGTCGTGTGTCAAGAAGAATCCCCCTTATGAATTGACTTTCAATGCCCGTATCCGTCAGACGGAAGTGATGAGTGGCGGAAAGGAAACGAAGAAGATGGTGCGCCGCTTGCGCAGCATGGCTTCGGAGGATAAGAACAAGGACTACCTTGACCAAATCTATTATGCGATGGGCAACATCCACCTTGCCCAACGAGATACGGCAAGTGCTATAGTTGCCTACGAGAAGGGGCGTGAAAAATCTACGCGTAACGGTATAGAGAAGGGGGTGCTCGTATTGCGCCTTGCCGAAATCTATTGGGAACAAGGGCGCTACGACTTGGCACAGGGATGTTACGCCGACGCCATCGGTTCTTTGCATAAGGAGCATGAGAAATATGAGGAAGTGAAGCGCCGCTCCACAGTATTGGACGCCTTGGTACCCTTTACTTCAGCCATCCATTTGCAGGATAGTCTGCTTTACCTCTCTACAGCATCCGAAAAGGAGCGCAACGAAGCCATTGACCGCGTTATTGAGGAACTGAAGCGTAAGGAGAAGGAGGAACGTGAACTTGCTGCCGACTCTGCCGCAAATGCGCGCTTGCAGGAAAACGGACAAGCACCCTCACAGCAAAAAAGACCGACGCAGCAAACGGGGGCGGACAAGTCGTGGTATTTCTATAACACGACAGCCGTAACACAGGGTAAGCAAACCTTTAAGCGCAACTGGGGAAACCGTAAACTGGAAGACCACTGGCGCCGTAGCAACCGCACCGTAATAGAATTTTCAGCGGATGCCGAAACGGATTATGACGCAGATGCCGACAGTCTGTCTGTAGACGCTGCGGCAACAGATAGTGTAGCAGAAGAGAGGGAACTTACCGATGCTGAAGATCCGCACAAGCGCGATTATTACTTGGCGCAGATTCCCTTTACAACCGAACAAAAGGAAGCGGCACACGGCATTATCCGTGAGTCGCTCTACGAAGCAGCACTTATTGAGAAGGATCGTTTGGAGGACTTCCCCCTTGCCGAACGTACCTTCACCAGACTTTATACCGATTACCCCGACTTTGAGAAGATGGAAGATGTGTACTACCAACTCTTCCTGCTTTATTCACGTTGGGGAAGGTCAGACAAAGCGGAACAGTTCCGTGATTTGCTTGCCAATTACTATCCCGAAAGCGACATCACGAAGTTGATTACCGCCCCCGACTTTGAGTACCTCGCACGCTACGGTAAGGAAATTGAAGATTCGCTTTACCGCGCTACATATCTTGCCTACCGCGACCGACAAAATGAAACGGTCTGGGCAAACGAGGCGTATGCCAAAGAGAAGTTCCCGAAGGGAGCAAACCGTCCGAAGTTTATCTTCGTAGACATCTTAAGCCGCATCGCAACCTCGCCCACCGACTCACTCATAAATGATTTGCGCCAACTCGTGAGCGACTATCCCGAGAGCGACGTGAGTCCGATGGCAGGCATGATGATTAAGGGACTTGAAAGTGGGCGTACGATTGAAGGAGGCGCATTAGATATCGGTTCGCTTTGGTCTATGCGCACCCAGCGCACAGAGGAAGCAGCAGCAAATATTGCTGAAGGGCAACAACTCGTTGCCGACCGTGAAACCCCCTTCTGCTTCCTCATTGCCTATCCCACAGATTCTCTGGACGCCAACCGTCTCCTTTACGACATTGCGCATTTCAACTTCACCGTATACCTTTCGCGCAACTTGAGTATCACGCAACAGCGCGGAAAGGCGTTGACACAATTTGTTATAGGCGGTTTCTCCTCCTATGACGATGCCCACGAATATGCACAACGCGTGCCGCTTTCGCAGGAATTGGCAAAACACTTACAACATGCACGCACTTTCCTCATAGCAGAGGCGAACGTCAACCTGCTCGGCACCATCTATAGTTACGACGACTATCAGCAATTCTTTGACGAGAACTTCCAACCCTTGGAACTCGATCCCGAATTGATGCCCGAAGAGGAAGAACCCCTCCAGCGCTACGAAGACGAACTTACCCCCGAAGAATTGGAACGCCTCGAAGAAAAACGTTCAGGGAAACAGGAAGTTGAAACCTTTGAGGATGATGGGGGAGAGTGGTATTAGTGAGTAGTGAGGAGTGCGTTCTGCAAAGTCCTTACAACCTTATAACCTCAAACCTCCCAACCTCATAACCTTACAACCTCATAACCTCATAACCTCAAAGCGTAGCGCCCTCACAACCTCCCTATAACATCTTTTAGCATAAAAACCTTGTGCTATGTGCGTAATTATTCGTAATTTTGCACAGAATTAGGGGCATGTTGTATAAATATGCCGTTTTATATAGCAATAACAAATAAATACTATACTCCAATGAACAAGAAAATTTATTCTTTTGCAATGATGGCGCTTCTCGCTTTGGGTAGCGCTACTCCTCTTGTCGCTCAGGAAACAGAAGAAGTTGTAACAGAAGAAGCTGCTGCACAACCTGAGAAGTTCCAGGGACTTCAGTTTGATGTGCCCGCACTTGATCCCAAGCATCAGGCAGTTTGTGATGAATATATGAACTCTATGTTCACAGATCCTGAAAGAGCTAACAAGTCGCTCCAGCGTTTGCTCCGCTCTATCCAGCGCAAGCCCGAAGCGCTCGTTGCTGTAGGTCACTATTTCGTAACAAACAGTACTTCTGACATCAGCTACTACGGTCCTGCAAAGATGTGTTCTGATAAGGTGTATGAAACTCCCGCAGCTACTCAGGAATATGTGTTGATGTTCTGCATGGAAACAGCAATGCTCGGTCGTGACTATGGTAACGCTGGTCGTTTCTGCGACGTGCTCCTCAGCCAAAACGAAGGTAATATCGCTGCGCTTAAGTTGAAGGCACGTATCTATAAGAGTCAGAACCCCATTGTGGCTATCGAAGCGCTCGAAGCACTTAAGAAGTACGATCCTTCTTACTATCAGGTAAACAAGGAACTCGGAGATATCCACTATGAATATGCTGAAAAGTCTGAAGGTGGTCAACTTCTTACAGACTTGAAGAACGCAAACCAGTTCTATAAGGAATACTTCGCTGTAGTGCCCAAGACAAAGGAGGATATTGAATACCGTGCTGCATTGCGTTACAGTTACGCATTGTTCACTTCACAGATGATGCTTCCCGAAGGCAACGAAGATAAGGCTACTTACTTGAAGGAATGTCAGGACTTGACAAAGATGGTGCTCAACCTCAATATCGCTCCTGATGCTAACCGCGCAAAGCCCTTCAAGGCTTACCAGTTCTTCTGCGATGTTGACGCAGGTGATGTTGACGCAGCTATGCAGTCATCTTCTTATGTGGCTAACAATGAATATGCCGACAGTCTCTATACTTACTTGGACTACCTTTATGCTGCAAAGTACGAAGAAAGTCTTGACAATAAGGTGGGTGCTGTAGAATATTACAAGAAGGGTCTCGCTGTTGACTCAACAAAGGCTCCTGGTTTCAAGGCAGTAGCAGACCTCTACCGTCAGCTCGGTCAGGCTGCTCTTGGTATTGAATACTACGAAAAGTACTTGAGTCTCATCGGCAAGGAAAAGAGTCTTGGTGATGATCTCGGTCTTGCTAACCTCTACCTTGCTGCAAGTAACAAGTGTGACAGCACACAGGTGGACCTCCGCGACCAGTATAAGAATGCTGCAGATAAGATCTACGAAAATATCGCTGCTGAAATGTCTGCTCCTGAAAACGAAGGTAAGTATGACGCTGCGCTCTTCTACCTCCCCTGGTACTACCGCGCACAGCTCTGGATTACAAATCCTGCTGAAGCTGAAGAAAAGCCCAAGATGTACTACGAAAAGGCACTTGAACTTATCGGTGAAAACGAAAAGCTCGCTCGCCAGCGCGAAGTAAGTGCACAGTACTTGATGCTCTACCACTTCAAGACTAACAACGACGAAGAATGTATGAAGTATCTTGAAAAGGTACTCCTTGCAAACCCCAACAACCGCGTAGCAAATCAGATTTTGGAAGTCTTGATGTAATAACTATTATCATAAAAAGAACGAGCAGAGTAATCTGCTCGTTTTTTTTGCTTCTATATAACAAACGCTTGTTTCAGGTGAGAAAACTCTATTGATTAATAATTTGTCTCACGCAGACTACGCAAACTTTCGCAGAAGCGCACACACTTTGTTTGTGCTTGCCATCCGGATGGTAGCGCAAGCGTAGCGTGCGCCTCTGCGTAATTCTCTACATAAGACTATTCCTATCCGCATGGTCTCTGCGAATTGCTTTCCCCTCACAAGTTCGGACAGCGACCTTTGGTTCTGCGGAGTCTGCGTGAGAAACATAAAACTATTTTCTATACGCCAAAAACATCATCCTGCTGTTATATCCTATTTTTGTTTGCTTTAGGCAATGGGAACTGTCCGGTAAAATTTATCTCTTTATTTTAGAGAACACGAATTGCACGAATAACACGAATCCTTGCGAGGTGTTATCTTTGCTTATCGCATACGAATTACACGAATACCATCCGGATGAAAAAAATCGTGCTATTGACTTGCGCGACCTTCGGTTTGCGTTATCATAACGCCCCGCATGGTGATTCGTGTTATTCGAATGCGATTAGCAAAACATATATTCCGCACGGTCATTCGTGTTATTCGTGCAATTCGTGTTCTCTTAAACATAGAAATTCTCGTTTTTTGGGGTTGAATATCTATAAGGGGGCTTGTATGAGTACAACAATCCATCCAACAAAGAGTTATCTGTATTTACCGGACAACAATAATATTAAATACTCATGCAGTATTGTATTTTCTCACGCAGAGGACGCAGAGTTACGCAGAGTTTTGACTGTACGGAAGGGAGGGGGGTAGCAGAAACGCCGTCCGGATGGAACATACGAGCGAAGCAAAGTATGTCTCTGCGCAATCTGTTTTAGCAAGATTATGTCCTGCATAGTCTTTGCGTAACTCTGCGAACTCCGCGTGAGAAAATATAATTCCACACGGCACGATTATTAAAAACTCCGCCCAGCAGATTGCCTGCAGGGCGGAGTTGCCTTTTCTCAATATAGTAATCAAGTATGCCTGATGTCACACCATATCATTTATCTTACATAAACCTTCTTGCCACCGATGATATAGAGACCTGAACCTGTAATTTGATTAACCTTACGGCCGTACAAGTCGTAGATTACCTTTTCTGTTTCTGTCTGCACAGCATCAATGCCAGTCGCACTACCAAAGTCAAAGCGGAGTGAGAGTTGTGCTCCACCAACGGAAGTATCTAATTCTTCGTCAGAGAGTCCCAACTTATTATTGTCCAACAACAGGTATGCCTTATTCGCATTGTTGAGGAAGCGACCATCCGTAAGTTTTGCAGGATACATACCAACTTCGCCATCAACCATTGAAAGCACAAAAGCCTTGCTGTTTGAGGGAACATCTATATAAGCATCTGTTGCACTTCCCTTAAGGAGGTTATCGGCAATTGTAGAAGTTTCCGTAGCAGTCTGCACAAAGGTATAAGTACCAGCAGGTGCCTTAACAATAACCGCAGTATTGGCTGGGAGCACATCCCCAACTTGTGCCATCTTCAACCAAATTCCATCTACTTCCTTTGCCGTATATACTTCTACACCTTCAGGAATTTCTGTTGCATAATTCAAGTAGAGGGTTGCATAACCAGCAGCAGAGACAGTAAGGTCATAGTAAGGTTCCATTTCTACTATATTTGTAAAGTCCTTCCATCCATCAGTAGAAGCATAGGCACTTTTTGCGCCATAGGGGACATAGAGCGTGCATTCCTGTGTATTAACGCCATGAAATACGTAGTTGCCACAAACAGGAGGTACTTCGGCATAACTAATCAACTTCTTGAGATTTTCACAATAAGAGAAAGCATAATAACGTATGCTGGTCACGCTGTTACCAATCTCTACGGAAGTCAAACCGTCGCAATCCTGGAAAGCAGAAGAACCTATGCTGGTCACGCTGTTAGGAATCTCTATAGAAGTCAAACTTGAGCAATATGTGAAAGCATCATTTCCTATGCTGGTCACGCTGTTAGGAATCTCTACAGAAGTCAAACTTGAGCAATCTCTGAAAGCATAATCACCTATGCGGGTCATGCTGTTAGGAATCTCTACAGAAGTCAAACTTGAGCACCAAGAGAAAGCACCATAACCTATGCTGGTCACGCTGTTACCAATCTCTACAGAAGTCAAACTTGAGCAATATGCGAAAGCATACTCCCATATGCTGGTCACGCTGTAAGTATTCCCACTATAAGTTACCGATTCGGGGATTTTGACTTCTCCAGAATATTCATTGGAATCAGAAGTGGGATAACTCCCTTTATAAATCACAGCCACCGTCTTATCCGCCTGCGACGTTATGTTGTAATAAATGCCATTCACATAAAAGTCATGGGCACTCACACTCATACTGCACAGTAATCCCATTACTGACAGCACTAACGATTTCATTTTTCTCATAATAATTATATGTTAAATGGTTAACAAATTTTCTAACTCAGGATAACCACTCTACCGAAGGAATACAAAAAGGCGTGGACAAACTTTTAAGTTTATCTCACCAACTGGGCCTTCGCATTGCCTTTCACCAAGATAAACAACAAAAGTTGCCCACGCTATAAGGTATTATAAAGTAGGTATGCTGCCAGCCACTACGGGCTGACAGGCATACACAAGAATAATACACCTTGCGTGGACGCTCCGTTGCTCTACCTTCTGGTGAATCAAGTTGCGAAGTTGAGTTGGATAGAAGATAAAGTTTTGAACCGTCCTTTCTGCTCCCGTGCCTTAAGGTTCACGACCTCAATATGCAGTGATAGAGCGGAAAATGTATGTATTGGTTCTTTCGCCATTAGATTGGTGGAAGAAACCATGGGCAAAATTATGAAAAAATAATATTATGGAGTTGCGAACTCTTAAATATTGTTGGGAAATAAGAATAACAGGAGTTACTTGCGTGACTTTGAGTTGCCCCGTCTGGAATTTATGCGTGCATAACGTTCCTCCAGATTACCAAAAATGAAATTTTAGAGGTAAATCAAGCAATTTCCTCATTCTGTGAAAGTTGCGTCTTAATAAGAAGGTGAAAAAGCGCTGAAAAAGTGAGATAGTGGACCGTGGCTGCGTTATTTCAAGTAAAGAACACCATGCGCTGAAAATAACGCATTCCCAGCAAGCCAAAGGCGCGTTTTTAGGGTTGGAAGGTCGGTAAAACTTTAACTTTTATTAAGAAGATTTAACACTCCATCCGACCTGCAGAAAATTATTCGGCACCTAAAAAGAATTATTCGGCACCTATTTTTTACAAGGTGCCGAATAATTTTTGCCAAAACCGGTGTTTTTTTAGAAAGTTCTCCAAAAATGTATACTGATAATCAGGTACTTAAAAAGGAGGTATTACCTGTCTGGGTAACACCTCCTTTCCTGCAATGCAAAGATAATACATTTTGAAGCGAAATGCAAATCGCCTTTTTTACGCCGCGAGTGCTTTTGTGCGAAAAATATTGACAATCCTAAATCCTCAAATAAATTGAGAATCACAAACCGAAGGTCGCGCAAGTCAATGAACACGAACTCTTTAGTTGACAAGTTAACAAGGTACGAGTAGACGAGAAGGGCACCGAGATAAACGAGTATAGTCCCGCATGGCATTACTCACTACTCACTCTTTAGTTGACAAGTTAACAAGGTACGAGTAGACGAGAAGGGCGCCGAGATAAACGAGTATAGTCCCGCATGGCATTACTCACTACTCACTACTCACTACTACCTACTACTTTGTTTCCTCACCGCAAGGCATTGGTGTGCATTAGTGCCCATTCGTGGCTCAAGAAAAATACGAGTAGATACGCGCAAATACGTGGAGACTTTTCTGTGTATTCCGTGGATTTTGTGTGAAAATTATTGCACGCAGACACCGCAGAACAACGCAGACGCTTTGCGAAACTTTGCGCCTTTGCGTGAGAGATCTTCCGTGTAGATACGTGTATATACGTGGAGACAAATGCATACGGATTTGGCGATTGAGGGTATGTAGGGACTGGCGATTGAGGCGGACGCACGCGCCGTGCGTCCCTACAGGTCAAGTGGATTTCCCGCATGTTAATGAGACGCCATAATATGACGTCTCTACGTTCGTTATATATCCCGCATGGCACTACTCAATACTAACTCTTTAGTTGACAAGTTAACAAGGTACGAGTAGACGAGAAGGGCACCGAGATAAACGAGTATAGTCCCGCATGGCATTACTCACTACTCACTTCTCACTAATCCCCCCCCCGCATGGCATTAGTGTAAATTCGTGTTTATTAGTGGCTCCAAATAAAACAAAAGAACTTTCGTGGACAACCAAAGGTCACGCAAGTAACACCTATATTATTGCCAACACTTTTGCAAGGTGGAAGTGGCATACTTCTTATAAATATGCACAAAATATGTGTTTATGTGCAAAATATCTTGCACAAATCTTGTTTTGTTGTGCAAAGTCTTCCTACCTTTGCGCTGAATTTAATAAACCATAAAGTTATGAAGCAATTTTTGACCCTCATCCTCCTTGCGTTTGCTATGGTGTTGCCCACTTTTGCGCAAGCAGGATCTAATGACAAGGCTGACAGTATTGTTGGCGAGTATCTCACGGACCGTGGCGGTAAGAAAAGTAAGGTGCGTGTTACGAAAGAAAAGGATGGTACTTACACGGCACAGGTGTTTTGGGTAGAACAACCCCTTGACGCGAACGGCAAGAAGCGTAAGGACGTGAAGAACCCCGATGAGAAGTTGCGCAACGTGGACATCGACAAGGTTGTAATCGTGCGTGGTCTCAAGTACGACAAGGATGATAAGGAGTGGGGCGGTGCCAAGATTTATGACCCCTCAAAGGGTATTCGTGTCAACGTAACGGCTTACTTTGAATCACCCAAGAAGTTGAAGCTTCGCGGTACGATTCTCGGTATCGGCACAACACTTTATTGGACAAAGTTGAAGTAATCACAACGTATTTATAAGGTGCTTTCAAGGTGTTGAAACGCACTTTTTGAAATACACAAATCCCTCGGTGGAGACCATCTTTGAGTTGAAGATGGTCTCCACTTTTTTTGTGTAGTCGAACCTCCCATAATAAAAAAAAATGAATTATGCAATAGTTTGTAAGGTGCAGTAAATCAGCGCATTTTGATATTCCGAAAATTGCTTATACCTTTGCACCGTCGTTCGAACAGACACATGTTTTAGGTTTTCAAAATTTTAAATTCATCTATTGGTTATGGTAAATTTTCGAAAGAGCTTTCAGGCAAGTGTAAGTGGCATCAAGTTAGGCGTGGCTTATATGCAGGCTTTAGGGGTGCTCCTGGTGGCGGTAGTTTGCTCATGGTTTCATAAAGGATTCTATTTTGTAAAGTTCATTAAGGTAAAGAATAAGTGGTATTGTAAGGTTCCGGGATTTCCCAAGGCACTTTTTGAGCACACGATGATGGTTGCGGGTGCGGCAAATATGCTTGAGTATTATTCACAGGGAGATGATGAGGTGACGGTGCAAGTTCGAATTCCCAGTAAGAATGAGTATGACGCCTTTTGCGGATTCCGTTTGGAGCAAACAAGTGCTACGCTGACGGGAGGTGCTTTCTATAAAGACTCGGGTTTGTTCTCTGACGACGAATTCTGGCTTTGTCCCGTTACCTTGTTCTTGCTCGGCAGATATCCCAAGCAGATTTACATTTATAAGGTGCATAAGAGTCCTACCCACTGTCCTATTTTCATGAGTTAGGCGGTTAAGCAGGACTGTAAAAGATTTATTACTGTCCGGTAAATATATATAACTCTTTGTTTGATGGACCGTTGTACTCATACAAGCCCCCTCATAGATATTCACCCGAAAAAAACGAGAATTTCTATGTTTAAGAGAACACGAATTTCACGAATAACACGAACCGCAGGTCGCGCAAGTCAATCTCCATGCGGGATGAATATTTCTTAATCAGAGGCGAATAACACGAATACCATCCGGACGGTATTCGCTCAAGTCAATAGCACAAATTTTTATCATCCGGATGGTATTCGTGCAATTCGTATGCGATAAGCAAAGATAACACCTCGCAAGGATTCGTGTTATTCGTGCAATTCGTGTTCTCTAAAATAAAGAGATAAATTTTACCGGACAGCAATATAAAAGATTCGGTGTTGGAACAGTGGGGTGGGAGGATGCAAAAAAGGAGGTTACACTCAAGCAAGTGTAACCTCCTTTAGAGAAAGAGTCTGTGGATGAATGCGATAAGCAACGAGCGGCGTTCGTTAAGTGCCTCGGTCAATCGCAATTCCGTTTATTCAAATGCTGCTTGAATCTTGGCGGCAATTTCCTGCATTTCCTCGGGCGAGAGTTGGAGTTTCTCGCGGCGGAAGTCCATATCGCCTTCCGAGTGGAGGGGAATGAGGTGGATGTGTGCGTGAGCTACTTCAAGTCCAAGAACAGCCATACCTACTTTCTTGCAAGGGAATGCCTTTTTGATGGCTTTCGCTACACGCTTTGCAAAGAGCAGGAGTGCGGCATATTCTTCGTCTTCGATGTCGAAAAGATAGTCCGTTTCCTTACGGGGAATGACCAACGTGTGCGCCTTGCCAACGGGGTTGATATCAAGGAAAGCGTAGAAGTTTTCATCTTCGGCACACTTGTATGAAGGAATTTCGCCTGCTGCGATTTTAGAGAAGATTGACATAGGTAGAATAGGTTTTAAGGTTATGAGGGGGGAGGTTATGAGGGGTGAGGTCTTGAGGTTGTGAGGTCGCTTCGCTTTGAGGTATTGAAGTCGCTTCGTTTTGGACCTTGAGGGCGCTTCGCTTTGGGCCTTGAGGTATATACGTCCCGCAAGGTTCCTTAAAACCTCAAAACCTTACAACCTTATAACCTCAAACCTTATAACCTCAAAAATTATGCAGTGATTTCAAGAATCTCCAACTTGATCATGCCGCTGGGAATCTTTGCTTCAGCGATGTCGCCTACCTTTTTGCCGAGGAGCGACTGCGCGATGGGAGTGGTAGAAGAAATCTTGCCCGCACGAAGGTCGGCTTCGCTTTCGCTTACGATGGTGTACTTCATGACCATACCGTTGGCAACGTTCTTCATTTTTACGGTAGAGAGAATCTGCACAATGTCAGTACGGATGCGTGAAGCGTCGATGATTTTAGCTTCTGCAATCGTAACCTTCAATTGTGCAATCTTTGCTTCAAGGTTTGCCTGCGCTTCCTTTGCAGCATCGTATTCTGCGTTTTCTGAAAGGTCGCCCTTATCTCGTGCTTCCGCAATCGCTGCAGAAGCCGCAGGACGGTCAACAGTTTCCCATTCGTGGAGTTGCGCTACGAGTTTGTCGTAGCCTTCTTGTGACATATAAGCCATTATCTAAAAATTGTGTTTTATGGAGGAAAACCCTCCGTGTTGGTATTATGCGATGTTTGGATTTTATAAAAACGGAAAGAATCCCGGCTGCACACCGGAATCCTTTCGTAATCTTTAGAATTTCCAAGGCAAATGTACACCTTAATTTCGTTTGGGCAAAATTATTTCCTGAAAAAATCGGTAAAACACTGTTTTTAGGGGCTTTTGCACCACGAATGAATAGGGGGTGCTATTGATTATTCCGAGTGTGAATATTTTTTTGTAATGATATAGGAGTTGACCTAATATAAGAAGAATCATCATACCCCCTCCCCGCTACGCGGTTTTGATTTTCGCTTCGCTCATCTTCCTCCTTCTCGTAAGGCATAGTTCAAACAAGTTTGCTCTCTGCGCTTACTTCGGATGTCGGTTCCCCCTATCTTAAGGGAAATATGCTGAAATTCTCGTCATAATCGTCATACCCCCTCCCCTCCTGCGGAGGTACTCCCCCTATCTTAAGGGGAGAGCGCCATGCGGAGTAATCCTATACTATTTATTCCAAGTGAAAGCGAGATTGTTTACATCTGTTGAGTCGTTTTAACGGAAGTATCAAACTCTTCTCTCCCCTTAAGATAGGGGGAGTACCGCCCAGGGCGGGGAGGGGGTATGATAGTCTTTACGGGTCAACTCCTATATTATAACCTATTTTTTTCGCAAAACGTGGTTGCTCAAAATTGTCCTATGTCAAAAAAATGGATTATTTTTGCAGTTCTAACACACATTGTATATATGGCAACGAAGCAAACTACACATACAACCAAAACCAAGACTGCGAAAAAGGTGGAGAAGAAGGTGGAGAAGAAAGAGGCAAACGAACCTTCTTTCCTTCAGGTCTTCTTGGGAAATTTGTACGACACTTTTCACAGTCAGAAACTCTGGGTAAGCATTGGTGGCATTATCATAGGTATTGTCATCTTTCTTTTCGTTGCCTTCGTGAGCAACATTCAATTGGGGTATATTGATCAGGCAAGTCTTGAAGAGGGTATGCCTGGTGCTGCGCAAAACTATTTTGGACGTTGGGGCGCTATTGTGTCGGACTACTTCATGGCGAAGTGTTTTGGACTTTGTGCCTTTTTCATCCCCATTTTTGGTGTTTGTTTAGCCCTTAAATGTATTGGCGCTCACCGTATCGTGTTGCGTAAGTGCTTCATCCAATGCGTGCTTTGGCTCGTATGGGGTTCTGTTGCTCTCAGTGTGGTTGGCGTTTATTTGGTAGATTATGCTAACCTCCGTTTGACGTTCCCCCTTGGTGGTGAGCACGGCGATGAGGTGCGTAAGTTCTTGGACTTGCAGATAGGTGTGGCGGGAACCATTACCGTGTTGAGTGTTCTTGCATTTTGCTACGTCATCTATTTCAGTAGCAAGGCGATCATCTTTGTGCGTACGGTTTTGAACCCCACGGATTATATCAAGAGCAAATTCCCCGTGCGTACGGTTGAAACAAGTGAAGCGGAAATACCCGAAGAAGGTGCTGCCCCTGCTGATGCGCAAATTGAAGAGGTGCCTACGGATGAAGGACCGCTGACCGTAGACCTCACTACGGGTGAAATTATTGCCGACGCTGAAACGGGTGCCCTTGAAGGGACTGAAGAAGAGGGTACAGCGCATGATGAAGGTGATGACCCCATAACGCTTGAAGGTGTTGAAGAAGGGGAGGACCAGGATGCTGCAGTGGATCTTTCACTTGAAACTACGCCCCAACCTGCAGATGAGGAAGGATTTACCGTTGAGGAAGGTACACAAGAGGAAAAGGCAGAAGGTGATACTCTCGAGCAGATTCGCCTTCAGGGACCTTACGACCCCAAGAAGGACCTTGAAAATTACCGCTATCCTACGCTTGACTTGCTTAAGAAGTATGAAGGTGGAGATGTGCAACTCAACAGCGAAGAACTTAATGCGAACAAGGACCGCATCATCGAGGTGTTGCGCAACTTTGGTGTAGAAATTTCCAGCATCAAGGCTACGGTAGGTCCCACGATTACGCTTTACGAAATCACCCCCGCTCCTGGCGTGAAGATTGCCAAGATTCGTAATCTTGAAGACGATATTGCCCTCAACCTTTCAGCCATCGGTGTGCGTATCATTGCGCCTATTCCCGGTAAGGGTACGATTGGTATTGAAGTACCTAACCAAAAACCGCTCATCGTGTCGATGGAGAGCATCTTGAATTCCAAGAAGTTCCAGGAATCTACCTTTGATCTGCCCATTGCCTTGGGTAAGACGATTACGAATGAGGTGTATATGGTGGACTTGGCAAAGATGCCCCACTTGCTTGTGGCAGGTGCTACTGGTCAGGGTAAGTCCGTCGGTTTGAATGCTATTATTACTTCGCTCCTTTACAAGAAGCACCCCGCAGAACTCAAAATCGTGATGGTGGACCCCAAGAAGGTGGAATTCTCTATCTATGCGCCCATCGAAAACCACTTCTTGGCAAAGGTTCCCGGCGATGGCGACTCCATCATTACCGACGTGACGAAGGTGATTCAGACCCTCAACAGTCTTTGTCAGGAAATGGATACGCGCTACGACCTTTTGAAGAAAGCGCGTGTGCGTAACATTAAGGAATATAACGCCAAATTCATTGCCCGCCAACTCAATCCCGAGCATGGTCATAACTACATGCCTTACATCGTTGTGGTGATTGACGAATTTGGTGACCTCATCATGACGGCAGGTAAGGAAGTCGAACTCCCCATTGCGCGTATTGCGCAGTTGGCGCGTGCCGTAGGTATGCACATGATTATTGCGACGCAGCGCCCCACGACGAATATCATTACGGGTACGATTAAGGCAAACTTCCCCGCTCGTATGGCATTTAAGGTAATGTCGCAAATAGACTCGCGTACGATTCTTGACGCCAAGGGTGCCGACCAGTTGGTGGGTAAGGGTGACATGCTCTTCCTTGCGGGTAACACGCCCGTCCGCGTGCAGTGTGCCTTTGTGGATACGCCTGAAGTGGAACAAATCTGTCAGCATATTGCCGTGCAGCAAAGTTACCTCGGTCCGTTTGAATTGCCCGAACCTGCCGTTGAAGGTGGAGAGGGCGGTTCTTCCGAAGGATTTGATTCCTCAAGTATGGACCCCATGTTTGCCGATGCCGCTCGCGAAATTGTCATCAACCAACAAGGTTCTACCTCACTCATCCAGCGTCGTTTCTCCATCGGTTACAACCGCGCTGGCCGCCTGATGGACCAAATGGAAAAGGCAGGTATTGTCGGCCCAACGAGAGGTGCAAAGCCCCGTGAGGTGTATTGTGCCGACTTGGCGGAACTGGAATTGAAATTGAACTCATTGTAAGGTGGAAGGTTTTGAGGTTTTAAGGTTTTTTAAAAGGTCTTAAGGTTTTAAGGTTTTAAGACCCTTGCGGAGTGCATGCCAACCTTATAACCTAAAAGCGAAGCGACCTCAAACCTCAACCTTATAACCTTAAAACCTAAAACCTCATAACCTAAAGTTTATAATGAAACATCTGTTTATAATCTTCTCCCTCCTTTTCAGCAGCATCACTGCCTTTGCCCAATCGGGTAAGGAGGTGCTTGATGCTACAGCGCAGTTGCTGACGAAAAGTACGGCAACGCGTGTGGTGTTTACTGGTACAAATTTCTCGGGAACCCAAGAGACGGGTAATTTCGGGGGCACTATTGTTCTGAAGGGAAGCAAGTATAACTTGGAGTCTGATATGATTCGTGCGTGGTTTGACGGAAAAACGCTTTGGACCATCCTCGCTAATAGCGAAGAAATTAATGTGAGTGAACCGACTCCCGAGGAACTCCAGTCTATGAACCCGCTCTACTTCATCAACCTCTATAAGCAGGGATTTAACCTCACGTGTGATAAGATGGATTACAATGGCACTCCCGCTTTCATCGTGAAGTTTCACCCCAAGGATGCTGCAAATGCCATCGCAGAGATGAGCGTGATTGTCAGTCAGGCAACTAAACTCCCCCTCTCCATCCGTATGAAGAAGGGAAATGACTGGTTCCGCATCCGCATTTCGGAATGTGAACTCAACCTCAAACTTGACGACTCTTTCTTTCGCTTCGACCAAGGTCTCTTCCCCAGTTACGACCTTATTGACTTGAGATAGGTCAATGACGAGAGTAAATGGGGGCAATCCAAAAGGTTTTTCTCCCTTCTCTTCTCAAAAATCTCGTCTACTCGTACCTCTTCAACTTGTTTACTCAAAAAATAAAACTATATAATTATGGAACTCATTAACTGCCTCATCCTCGGATCAGGTCCTGCTGGTTACACCGCAGGTATTTATGCGGGTCGTGCTGGACTCTCGCCCGTTCTTTATGAAGGTCTTCAACCTGGTGGTCAGTTGACTACTACTACAGAAATCGAAAACTTCCCCGGTTATCCCGAGGGGGTGGACGGTAATCAGATGATGGAGGACATCCGTCAGCAGTGCGAACGTTTCGGAACAGAAATTCGTACTGCCATTGCTGTGAAGACCGACTTAAGCAAGCGCCCCTTCACCATTACGTTTGACGATGACTCACAGGTGCAGTGCGAAACCTTGATTATTGCTACGGGTGCTTCTGCAAAGTACCTCGGTTTGGCGGACGAAGAGAAATATCGCGGACAGGGTGTGAGCGCTTGTGCTACATGTGACGGTTTCTTCTATCGTAAGAAGACGGTAGCTGTAGTAGGTGGTGGCGACACTGCGTGTGAAGAAGCAACCTACTTGGCAGGTCTTGCGCAGAAGGTGTATCTCATCGTGCGTAAGGACTACCTCCGTGCTTCTCAAGCCATGCAGGACCGCGTGTTCAACAATCCCAAGATCGAAGTCCTCTTCAACACCAACACCGTAGGTCTCTTTGGCGAAAACGGTGTGGAAGGTGCAAAACTCGTTTACAAGAAGGGCACTCCCGAAGAGAAGATTCACGATATCGCTATCGACGGCTTCTTCCTCGCGATCGGTCATAAGCCTAACAGCGATATCTTCAAACCTTGGGTAGAAACAGACGAAGTGGGTTATATCGTTACAGAAGGTGCTACTCCCAAGACTTGTGTGCCTGGTGTCTTTGCAGCGGGCGATGTGGCAGACCCTCACTACCGTCAGGCCATCACTGCAGCAGCAAGCGGTTGTAAGGCGGCTATTGAAGCTAAAAAGTTCTTGGAAGAACAGGCATAATAAATTCCTTTATAGCCTCCCAATACCCCTTGAGGGGTGAGGACCTATCTACATGTACTTTTAGTAGACAAGTTAACGCGGTACGAGTAGACAAGGTGTCCTGCAAACCCTCACACAACCTCATTATCAATAGACGTGGGTGTGTCAATCTCCAATATTGGATTCTGACACACCCACGTCTATTTTGTTAAGGTAATAATATAGATGTTACTTGCGTGATCGTTGGTTGCCCACGAAAACTCGTTTGTTTTATTTAGAGCCACTAATGAACACTAATTTTCACTAATATCCATCCAGTCTTAAATACCCCGCAAGGCATTAGTGTAAATTCGTGAAATTCGTGGCTTATAATAGAAATAGGTGGTCGTTGCTAATAAGTATTTTTAGCCACTAATGAACACTAATTTCCACTCCATCCGGTCTTAAATACCCCGCAAGGCATTAGTGTAAATTAGTGCTCATTAGTGGCTACAATAATAAGAGTACAACATCTTTGATGTAAGGATGATTTGTGAACATCTGCTATATTATTACCTTTGTTAAAGTGCTTTTATGTGTGTTCACCTCCAAAAGCGGAAGGTGAGGTCGGTAAGACTTCCATCGCTTTCTACTCGGTAGAAGCGTTGGTTGGTCGTGCGGTCTTTCAATGCGCCCAACGCTTCTCGGTAAGGACCAACTTTGACATAATCAAAGGCTGCAGGGTTGAAGTTTTTAGGAAGTTCCTGGCGTCCACTGTACCATCCTGTTTTGAGGGTTCCCCCGTAGTGCTGCTTCACCGCAGCAAGGACTTGTTGCACTGCCGCAGGGTCATTGTCGCCTCCCATTAAGGCTACGCAGGTAATTTCCCCTTTATACTTTTCAGTAAGACTGATAAGCACACTTTCATCAAGCAGTTCGCCCACATCGCCAAGCAGTATTGAACTGTGGCAACCTGGGCACTTGTTGGGGCAAAGCGAGAGGTTGACGGCAAGCGTTACCTCGTCGGGAAACTCCTGGAAGACGATGTCGTAGGTAAGGTATTTGAGCATAAAATGAAAGGAAAAATGAGAAATGAGAAAGGAGAAAGATGCTCGCGCAGAAACGTCCCGCATGGCATTTCTCCTTTCTCCTTTCTCCTTTTTCATTTCAAATATTATTCTTGGTCATAAGCATGCTTTGGATAGTCAATCGTGTAATGCAAGCCGCGGCTTTCCTTGCGCTCCAGAGCCCAGCGGGTAATGAGGTAACCCACGTTTATCATATTGCGGAGTTCGCAAATGTCGGGAGTCGCCTTTACGCGCTTGAAGAGTTCTTCTGTTTCTTCAAAGAGCAGGTCAAGACGCGTCCATGCACGCTTCAGGCGAAGGTCAGAGCGAACAATGCCTACATAATTCGCCATGATTTGTCCCACTTCACGGGCATCTTGGGCGATAAGCACCTTTTCTTCGTTGGTCAGCGTACCCTCGTCGTTCCACTTCGGTACACGGTCGTTGAAGGTGTATTCGTCAATGTGTGCCAGTGAGTGGCGTGCTGCCGCTTCAGCATACACAACGGCTTCGGTAAGCGAATTACTTGCCAGGCGGTTGCCGCCATGAAGTCCCGTACATGAACATTCGCCCACAGCATAGAGGCGGTGGATGCTTGAACAAGCGTTGAGGTCCACCTTAATACCGCCACACATGTAGTGCGCTGCAGGAGCCACGGGGATGTATTGCTTCGTAATGTCAATACCCATGGTCAAGCACTTTGCATAGATGTTGGGGAAGTGTTTCTTGGTCTCTTCAGGGTCTTTATGCGTTACGTCAAGGCACACATGGGTCAGCCCGTGAATCTTCATTTCCTTGTCAATAGCGCGTGCGACGATATCGCGGGGCGCCAGTGAGAGTCGCTTGTCGTATTTCTGCATGAACTCGGCCCCATTGGGCAAGCGGAGGATGCCTCCGTAACCGCGCATGGCTTCAGTGATGAGGTAGGCGGGGTGTGTCTCGTCGGGCGAGTAAAGCGCCGTGGGGTGGAACTGCACAAATTCCATGTCCTGCACAGTTGCCTTCGCACGATACGCCATAGCCACGCCGTCACCCGTAGCAACGGTGGGGTTTGTGGTGGTGGTGTACACCGCTCCGCAACCGCCTGTAGCCAGAACGGTAACCTTTGAAAGGAAACGGTCGATCTTTTGGGTGTCGGGGTCGAGCACATAAGCGCCGTAACACTCAATATCTTTTGAGGCGCGCGTAACATTCACTCCAAGGTGGTGTTGCGTGATGATTTCTACTGCAAAGTGGTGTTCAAACACCGTGATGTTGGGGTGGCGGCGCACTGCCTCAATCAGTCCACGCTGGATTTCAAAACCCGTATCGTCGGCATGGTGAAGAATGCGAAACTCCGAGTGTCCACCTTCACGATGAAGGTCAAAATCCCCCGCTTCGTTGCGGTCAAAGTTGACGCCCCAATTCACCAAGCGCTCAATGGCTGCGGGTCCATTTTCAACAACCTGGCGCACAGCCTCGGGGTCGCTGATGTAGTCGCCAGCAATCATGGTGTCTTGGATGTGTTTTTCAAAATTATCCACCAGCAAGTTCGTCACAGCAGCGATACCGCCCTGCGCCTTTGCCGTGTTGGCTTCTTCAATCGTTGTTTTGCACACGAGTGCCACCTTACCTTTGCCCGAGGCGGCAACCTGGAGGGCGTAACTCATTCCGGCAACACCAGAACCAATTACCAAAAAATCGAATTTGCGAATCATCTTGGGATGCTTAATTCTATACAACCGCAAATCTACAACTTTTTTTATTATTGCCGTTCGGTTCGCAATATGAATCTGTTGTGACACCCGCATTTTGCCCTCTATAAAACCTGAAACGGATTTCCTAAAAACGAGTCGGCAGTTAATTCAAAACAACTGCCGATGAATTTGAATTAACTGCCGATTACTTTTTGGAAATACGGTTATAGTTTTAAGACTTCCGCCTTTACGGAATCATATTAGGGTTGTATTTCTTCGCCAATTGGTAACACTTTTGTGCGCGACTCTTCGCGTCATCATCTGTTCCGTACTTCTCAAAAAATTGTGCGTAATCATAGAAAAGTTCCGCCAATGCCTCATGAGAAATATTCTCACTAATAGCAGTCTTGCTCTGCGCCTTGTTTGTGAAAATCTCTATCACACCATTTTTTCCATAGTCATAACCGTAAGCCTTGATTGCAGACTCGCCCTTCAACACATTGATACGACCAATGTCGGTAGACTTTAGGTTAAAAAGCTGAGCAAATTTTTCTTCAGTCATGTCCGTCAACTCACCAATATTAGGATTTTCCGCAATCACATAGTCAACGACAAACAATGGGTGCTCCGTATTATGCTCATACGTTGATCTGACCACATAGTACTTATGTTCCTGCACATATTGCCACCCCATTCCAAGCCAACCTGCAGCCGCGGTCTTATTGCCACTTTCCCATGTTTGAAAGCTTGCGTTAAGACAGAATGACACAGTCTTTAACAACACTGAGGTACCCTCGTTGGGAGTTGTCTCCAAATCAGGACGCCTCAAGAGTAATTTGGCATAAAAATATGAGAATGGAAATTGGTATTTCTCAGATGTCTTGCGAAGCCATTCTAAGGCGTTTTGGAAATCAGGAGAGGTAGTGTCCTTACAATCTCTTAATGCTTGATGGAAAGGAGCGTAGAGTTTTAGAAAACTGGAATTATCCTTTTCATACACAAGGCGAACATTCTCTTTCAGGGCGGGAAGCAATACGCGGAGGGGTAAAGTAGAATCAGACTTGAAGTTGTTGATGAAACTCGTAGGAACAGGTCTATTTATAGAAGTCCACCATTCCTCAGAAGTAAATTTTTCTACTAAAAACCGCCATGTTTCGGCTGCAACATATCTCTTATCCCATTGCAGGTTCAGAGAAAGTTCTTGTAGAAAAGGTAGAGTTTCATTCAGACAAGAAATCACCGAGTCTTCATCAGTTTGATTTAAGACATACGACAGAGTTGCACTCCCCACCCCTGCTATAGAACTTTTGTCTCCCTGAGCTGCAGATTTTTTTAATAACTCCAAACCTCTTTTCAGGTCTTTAGGCACACCTACACCTCTAATATACAAAGAACCTAAGTTTTTTTGAGCAAACATCTCACCAGCCTCGGCTGCTATGGTATACCATTTTACCGCCTCCTTATAATTAGTCTGACATCCAAAACCTGTTTCATAACACCAAGCTAAATTAGTTGTTGCTGTAAGGTGCCCCGCCTCAGCGGCCTTGGTGTACCATTTTACAGCCTCAACTTTATTGACGGGCGTGCCAATACCTTTTGCATTGTGCCAAGCCATTGTCCACAAGAGGTCTTTATCATTTGAAAGGCTTACCCCCTTGCGCGCCCATTGGGTAGCTTTAACACTGTCTGCTTTAACCACCGTTCCTCTCAAGTAACAGTTTATCACTTTCTTAATAGCTTCTATGTGCCCACCTTCGGCTGCAGAGTTCCAGTATTTAAAGGCTTTCTTGTGAAAATCCGAAGCGTCTATAACAAACGCAATTTCAGCCGTCCCCTTAAGAAGTTCTTTAGAACGCTGAGCATCTTCAGCCTTCCCCTTCTCTGAGTAATAATTCCCTAAAGCGTAAAGCGCTGTGGTATCCTTTCGGTTTGCTCTCCGCAAGAGCCATTTTTCCGCAACCTTCAATTCATCTTCTGTAGTCTGTGAGGCAAGAACTTTTGCATAATTCACAGTTGCCAACTTCTTGTCCTGCTTTACGCCTCGCCCTAAGTCATAACATTCAGCCACCTTCAACCAAGCTTTTCCAGCCAAGTAATAGTCAAAAGCTTTTTCAAGGTCTTGCTCTACGCCATACCCGTTGGCATACATTTCAGCAAGCTTTTGACTTGATTGAGACTTCGTAAAATCACTCAAAGGAAGGGTGTCAGGTTGTTCAAGCACCTTCTCAAACCACTTTCTGGCCTCCTTATAATTTTGTTCTATGAATTTCCCATCATAATAATAATTCGCTAAACACCATTGTGCGTTTTCATGCCCCATTTCTGCAGCCTTTATCCAAAAGTATGAAGCAGGTTTCTCCTCCATATCCTTATACCAGCCCGCCCATAGGCAACTTCCATAAGTCTGATGCGCTTCTCCTGTCTTATCCTGCTTCAATGCCAACTGAGCATACTTATAACTGGCTACCGAATCCTTTTCAAGTGGTTCAGTCGCCCCAAAAATAGAATCATTTTCACTTGAGTTACCATACCCCATACCATAGTTCACGGCAAGTTTCATAGAGGCTTCAGCATCTCCCAACTCAGAGGCTTTCTTGTAGCACAACATAGCCAAGTCTGGACGTTTGTGATAAATACAAGCGAAGGCAAAGTCATGCAATGCCTTGATGTCACCCTGAGACGCCTTTTCAAAGTACTTGTCTTGCCTTAATTCTTCAGGAAAATCCTCAACAGGGAAACTAAACTTTTGACAAGAAGCCACGTTCACAAAAAACAAAGTGGCAAATAAAAGAATGATTCTTTTCATATATATAGTTTTAAAATTATCAAGTTACTGTGGACAAAAATAGTATAAATGTTTTTGTTAAGAAGTGTTATAACGAAAAATATTCGTCCATCCCTTCTTGAGAACTGTGCATACATAAATCCTTAATGGGGCAACGTCTGTGTTATTGCCTTATTAAACCAAGGTTCCCTGTATCGAGTTCGCGTTAATGAACCTTTAAAAACTCACTTTTCCACCTCCCAGAAAATCCCTTTTCGAAGATTTTGTTGCCCCTTTTACATCTTATAAGAATATTTAACGGAGCGTTAAGAAAAGGTGCGAAATCTTGTCCATACATTTGCACCGTCTGACAACAATGAAACCGGTTTTATCTTTTTTACTAACTAACAAAAACAACACTATTATGAAAAAGATTTTTACCTCAATGGCGCTTGCTCTCGTTGCGACGGCTATGGGCGCACAAGTTTATGTTGGTGGCGGTATGAACGCTTGGCGCGACCATGACAATAACAAGACTACTGCCGGTATTTCTCCGGAAATGGGTTATCAACTCAATGAAAAGTGGGCGGTGGGTGTCGCACTTGAATATGAATATGCCCACACCAGCAATGCCGATGTACACAAAGTCGCTGCCAATCCCTATATGCGCTATACAGCCATGAAGATGGGACCCGTAAGTCTCTTTGCTGATTGCACAGGGGGTGTGGCCGTAAATAAAGTGAACGGTGGCGGTAGTGATACGGGATGGCAGATAGGAGTAAAACCTGGTGTGATGGTCACGCTTACCCCGCGACTCACCTTCCTTGCCCACACGGGATTTCTGGGCTATCGTGATGCCGACGACTATGGTTATTTCGGCGACAACGGATTCGGACTTCAAATGAGTAGTTCCGACCTCCGCTTTGGATTGCTCTGGAATTTCTAAAGGCGAGAACAACGATAGAGTGATTTCTTCCTCTATATATGCCCTACCAATCCATAGGGACTACCTTATAAATTGTCCGGGAGACACCAAGTCTCTCGGACAATAATTTTGGCAATGATTGCATGACCTTTGGTTGTCCACGAAAACTCGTTTGTTTTATTTCGAGCCACTAATGAACACGAATTTTCACTAATATCCATCCGGTCTTAAATGCCCCGCCAGTCATTAGTGTAAATTCGTGAAATTCGTGGCTTATAATAGAAACAGGTGGTCGTTGCAATAAGTATTTTTAGCCACTAATGAACACGAATTTTCACTAATATCCATCCGGTCTTAAATGCCCCGCCAGTCATTAGTGTAAATTCGTGAAATTCGTGGTTTATAATAGA
Organism: Alloprevotella sp.; assembly: GCA_045632685.1. Taxonomy (GTDB): domain Bacteria; phylum Bacteroidota; class Bacteroidia; order Bacteroidales; family Bacteroidaceae; genus Alloprevotella. The sequence continues at coordinate 3,863 of JAZQXB010000050.1, read as the reverse complement.
AACAGGTGGTCGTTGCTAATAAGTATTTTTAGCCACTAATGAACACTAATTTTCACTAATATCCATCCGGTCCATGCGGAATAATAGTCCAGACGGCGCTCTCCCCCTGTTTATAGGGGGAGGGGACCAGCTTTGCTGGTGAGGGGGTGCAAGATTTACACCGCACGGCATGCTACTAACTACTCACTTTTAACTACTCACTGTTTCTGCACCCCCTCACCGCAAGCGGTCCCCTCCCCCTATAAACAGGGGGAGAGCGCCGTCCGGAGTATCACCCCCGATGGATTGCGGCTTGTCGCTTGTTGTTTTTTGAAGGCGTAAACCTTGGAGGTTCATTTTGTAAAAACTTTTCCAAAATAGAGAAAATAATAGTGGAAAAATTTGGTAAATTAAAATGTTATTTTCTGCCAAAATATTATTCCGAAATTCTTTTTTTCTTCTAAAACATTCCTGTATTTTTGCATCCGTTAACAGGGATGCTGTATAATAGAAAGCAACTTTTTTACCGTTGCTGAAAAACTTTAAAACTTTCGTAAACTATTATATTACAACTTGTTAATTAAGAGTAAGCAACCCGTTGTTGGCAGAAGGTGATCTCTTGAATCCCCTGCATTCTTCCCTTGCTCGTCCTTCTTGCAGCTTGTTCAATTTTTGCTTGGATAGGATGCCTCAAATAGCTCATTAATAAATAATAATAGTTACACAAAAGGTGAAATTTTAATTTGGAAATTTGTAAGAGAATTTTCCAAAAAAAAGTTTTTCCTCCTTGCCTCCCTAAACTTATGTCTACGGAAAACTTTATCATTACGAAGCGCGATGGATCGCAGGAGTCCTTCTCGCTCGAAAAGATTAAGAGCGCCATTCTTAAGGCGTTCTCAAATGTGAGCGAGCACATCTCTGCTGAACAACTTGGCAAAATTGTAGATCACCTCATGTTCTGCAACGGTATGAGCGTTGAAGACATCCAGAATCAGGTGGAAGTTGCCCTTATGGCAGAGCGTCACTTCAAGGCTGCCAAGGCATTCATGCTCTACCGTCAGCGCCACATGGAAGACCGCGAAACAGCCGATAAACTCCGCTTCCTCATGGACTATTGCGACTCTGCAAATGCCGCAACAGGTTCGAAGTACGATGCCAATGCGAACGTTGAAAACAAGAACATTGCTACGCTTATCAGCGAACTCCCCAAGCAGGGTTTCATTCGCCTCAACCGCCGTTTGCTTTGCGACCGCATCAAGGATATGTATGGTAAGGAAGTGGCAGACCGCTACATCTATCTTCTGAAGAATCACTATATCTATAAGAACGACGAGACAAGTCTTGCCAACTACTGTGCTTCTATCACCATGTATCCCTGGTTGCTCAACGGCACAAAGACCGTAGGTGGCAACTCTACGGCTCCCTCAAACCTCAAGAGCTTCTGTGGCGGTTTTGTAAACATGGTGTTCATCGTGTCAAGTATGCTTTCTGGTGCTTGCGCTACGCCCGAGTTCATCATGTATATGAACTACTTCCTCGAAAAGGAATATGGTGAGGATTACTTCCGCCGTGCACAAGAACAGGCAGATAACTCTTTGCGTAAGCGTACGATTGATAAGGTTATTACCGACTGCTTCGAACAGATTGTTTACTCAATCAACCAGCCTACTGGCGCACGCAACTTCCAGAGCGTCTTCTGGAATATCTCTTACTACGATAAGTACTACTTCGAAAGCATCTTCGGCAACTTCTACTTCCCCGATGGTTCACAGCCTAACTGGGATGGTGTGAGTTGGTTGCAACAGCGCTTCATGGAATGGTTCAATCAGGAACGCACAAAGACTGTGCTCACCTTCCCCGTTGAAACGATGGCGCTCCTCACTGAAAATGGTGATGTGAAGGACACAGAATATGCTGAAATCACCGCACGCATGTATGCCAAGGGTCACTCATTCTTTACTTACATGAGCGACAATGCCGACTCACTTGCTTCTTGCTGCCGCTTGCGCAATGAAATTCAGGACAACGGTTTCTCTTACACCCTCGGTGCGGGCGGTGTGAGCACGGGTTCAAAATCGGTATTGACCATCAACCTCAACCGTTGTGTGCAGCAGGCTACACGCGAAGGTCGTCCTTATGTAGAGTTCCTCAACGAAGTTGTAGACCTCGTGCATAAGGTGCAGATGGCGTACAATGAAAACCTCAAGCACCTCCTCAACAAGGGTATGCTTCCCCTCTTCGACGCAGGTTATATCAACATCAAGCGCCAGTACCTCACCATCGGTGTTAACGGTATGGTAGAAGCGGCTGAAAGTCTTGGACTCACCATCTCTGATAACGAGGAATATGCAACATTCGTAGAAAACATTCTTTCGCTCATCGAGAAGTACAACAAGCAGTATCGCTCAAAGGACGTGCTCTTCAACTGCGAAATGATTCCTGCGGAGAACGTGGGTGTGAAGCATGCACGTTGGGACCGCGAAGATGGTTACTACGTGCCCCGTGAATGTTACAACTCTTACTTCTACGTGGTGGAAGACACGAATACGGACGTCATTGAGAAGTTCCGCCTCCACGGTCGTAAGTATATTGAGCACCTCACGGGTGGTTCGGCACTTCACCTCAACCTTGAAGAGCATCTTAGTGAAGCGCAATATCGTCAACTCCTTCGTATTGCTTCAAAGGAAGGATGTAATTATTTCACTTTCAACATTCCCAACACGCTCTGTAAGGACTGTGGCAAGATTGACAAGCGCTACCTCAAGGAATGCCCCCACTGCGGTTCGAAGAACGTAGATTACCTTACGCGCATCATTGGTTACCTCAAGCGCGTCAGCAACTTCTCGCTCGACCGCCAAAAGGAAGCGTCACGTCGCTACTATGGTAAATTGGCACAAGCATAAAAGTCACGCCCCCACCGTGGGGCGTGACTTTTTTGGTCGTAAAAAATGAAGGAGAACATAACATAATATTGCTTCTATATATAACAAACGCTTGTTTCAGGGGAGAAAACTCTATTGATTGATAATTTGTCTCACGCAGGCTGCGCAGACTTTCGCGGATAGTGTTTTTATTTATCAACGTGATTACACGGATTACACGGTTGGCTGTGCAGGATGGGAATCTGTGCAATCTGTTTAATCTGTTGACAAAAAAGAAGCAAAGCAAAATTCTGTGTGTTCCGTGTGTTCCGTGTGAGACAAAATTTTTGACAGAAGGACAAAAGGACATATTTTTCTTCTCACGCAAAGGCGCAAAGTTTCGCAAAGCGTCTGCGTTGTTCTGCGACGTCTGCGTGCAATAATTTCACACAGAACTGAAAGTCGCTGTCCGAACTTGTGAGGGGAAAGCAATACACGGAATTTCACAGAATAATAGTCTCCACGTATTTACACGTATCTACACGGAACATCTCTCACGCAAAGGCGCAAAGTTTCGCAAAGCGTCTGCGCAGTTCTGCGACGTCTGCGTGCAATAATTTCACACGGAATACACGGAATGCACAGAAAAATCTCCACGTATTTGCGCGTATCTACTCGTATATTTTTGAGCCACGAATGGGCACGAATTTTCACTAATGCCGTGCGGAGCTGTATCAGTGAGTAGTTAGTAGTGAGTAATGCCATGCGGGACTGAAAGCAAGTAGAAGGTAGTAGGTAGTAGTGAACCATGCGGGATGGGATGGTCTCACGCAGACGACGCGGACTTTCGCGGAACAACATGCGAAGCAAAGTTTCTGTGTATTTCTGTGCTTTCCGTGTGAAAATTTTATTTTGACATAAGAACAAAAGGACATAACGCTCCGCGCCCTTTGCGCCTTTGCGTGAGAATTTTTCCGTGTAGATACGTGTAAATCCGTGGAGCAAATTCTGTGTATTCCGTGG
>JAZQXB010000049.1:0-13786 GCA_045632685.1 Alloprevotella sp. | reverse complement strand
TGAGTAACGCCATGCGGAATGATGCTCGTTTATCTCGGCTACCTTCTTGTCTACTCGTACCTCGTCAACTTGTCAACTAAAGTAGTGATTTCTCCGCATGGACTACTCACTACTACTTCCTCACTACTCACTAGTTAGCGTCCCGCAAGGCATCTTTACTCTTTTATCTTTACTCTTTACTCTTTACTCTTTTATCTCTACTCATTCAAAGTTTGATTTTCCAATTCTCGGAGTCGCTTTTCGCACAGCTTAATCTCCTTGATGCATTGCTCTCTTTCGAGTTCAATTTGGATGATGTTGTCGTGAAGCGTGGGGGTAGGGTTATTGCTATATTGCTTACGGAGTATGTTGAGTAATTTTTCGTGAGCTTGCAGGGAGTTGTTAAGTGTGATGACTTTCTCGGCTTCTGCTTTTGCTTCTTCGCTTTTAAAGGATTTTAGGTCTTTGTATACCAATGCGTTATTGATGATAAATCGAGTTGTGCGTTTTCCCGTTACATTCGTGTTGCGGTTCGCATTTTTTTCTTTCCACTCCTCGATGCGTGCTTCCTGTCCTATTTGCGATTCAGCGATGCTGACGATGTTCGCCGCTTTAAAGAGGGTGGTGAAATCCGTTCCGCTGGGGTAGGAGATGTGTGACGCGTTAGGGATAAACGTGTAGAGGCATACACTATCGTTAGAGAGGCGTCGGTCGGTGAGGAAGTATCCCGTGTTCGTACTCTCATCGATGTAGTACATGTAGTCATTCGCCTCGGAGTTGAAGGGCATGCCGATGTTTTGGGGCTTGAGGAACGTCTTCTCCTCTGCGTCGTAACGTGTCACATAGATGTCCCAACCTCCGAATCCGTCTTCCGTTTGTGCCGCAAAATAGAGGTTCACACCGTCCGCCAAGAGGAAGGGGAAGTCCTGGTTCACATCGTCAAGATCGGGGATGTTGAGCGGCTCGGGGTGCGACCAGCGGTTGCCCGTGCGTATTGTGCTACAGAGCGTGAGGGCGCTATCCTGCTTTGCGGAGAGAAAAGCATAGTCGTTGAGGGCGTTAATGTATGCCATTTCGCCGTATTCGTGGAGCGAAAGTTCCAGTTCCTTTTTCACCTCTTGAGTGGTGCAGATGGTGCCCATCTCTGCGTTTAGTTGGAGGTGGTTGATGATATCTTTCTTGTGTAATAATATACTGTCAATGAATACGATATGTTGCGTGCTTCGAATGTTTGCTTCAGCTACGCGCATGGTGCTTGCCAACATTTGTAGAGAGTCTACATTACAAGTCGGTTTGCGCTTCTTTTTTTGTGTTGCCAATTCCTTGGCAATGTATTCCTGTGCTTCGTCGAAGTTACCCGCACACATCATCTTATGAGCCACCTCAACGGGGTTCACTTTAGGTTCCTTTTTCTTGCGTTGCGCTTCAGTTTGAGGGGCCACGAGGCAACACATCATGAGGGCAATAAAGTATTTCGGAAGGTGAGATTTGAGCAAATTTAAGTGCATATCCATTGTCATTGGTTAGAATTTACCTTCAAAAGTACGTTTTTCTTTTATTAAATGCTTATTTTTGCGTAAGTTTATTTCCATTTGATTATGATAAAGTATTTTATCCGCATAGGTTTGCTCCTTCTTTTCGCCCTTTGTGGTGAGTTTGCTACAGCCCAAACGCGCATTGGTAGCGTTCATCAGGTAGAGAAGGGTGAGACGCTCTACAGCTTGTCGCGTCGTTATGGTGTGACGGTTGAAGCGTTGCTTTCCGTAAACCCCGAAATATCTTCTCAACCCAATAAGAAGATTAAGCGAGGTTACCTCATCAACATCCCCGAGGCAGCACCTGTTCAGGTGGCTGATACTTTCAAGATGGCGGTCGTGCTTCCCTTTAGTGCCGAGGGCAAGGAGGGAGAGCGCAGCATTGAGTTTTATCGCGGATTGCTCATGGCGGCAGATGCCGAGCGCGAGAACGGGCGCTGCGTGAGCATTGTGGCTATTGACGAACCCCCAGTGAAAGACAATTTGACGGACGTCGTCAACGCATTGACACAACAGAAGTTTGACGCCCTCGTAGGTCCGCTTTACCCCACACACTTCCAGGCAATTACCAATTACGCTAATGCCTATCGTGTGAAAAACATCATCCCCTTCTCGTCAAAGGTAAAGCAGGTAGAGACCAACCGCTATGTCTACTTGCTCAACACCCCCCAAGAGCAGTTCAACGAGAGCAGTTTCGACCTCTTTCACTCGCAGTTTGCTGGAAGTCGCTGTGTCGTAGTGCGCACCGTAGATTCCTCGGAGTCACCGCTCGTAAACTACTGGATGGACAAGATGCTCACGCATCAATACGAGTTGCAGTCGCTCTCACAAACCTTTACCGACGAGGAGATGAAGCAAGCCCTCGTGACTGGCAAGAAAAATGTACTCATCATCGACGGAAGCAACAAGCAGGCGGTCCTTGATGTCCTTCAGCGCATTCAGAGTTTTAAGACGCAGCACCCTGGTTTCCAAATCGCTGTCATCGGTCATAATGCATGGCAACAATTCTCAATGGAGTATAGCGAACTCCTCGGCACGCTCAACACCTACCTCGTAGCACAAGACTTTTACAATGCCTATAGCAAGTCAGTAATCGCCTTCGAAGAGCAGTATTACAACTGGTTTAAGACCTATCCCTTATTGCTCCACCCCCGCATGGGAGAGTTAGGGTATGACACCGGACTCTATCTGTTTAAGTCATCCGACACCAACACGCTCGTAGATCGTCAAGGGAAGAAAATCGAGTATCTCCAATCCAATTTAAAATTTCAGCAACTTGGAAATGGGGGATGCATAAATTCAAATCTAATGTTTGTTCGTTTTACTCCCGCCCACAAAGTAGAACTAATTGAGATAAAAAAGTGAAGAAGATAGTCCTCCTGTTATTCGCTTGTTGCTTTACTTCACTTACCCATGCGCAAATCGGTGATTATCGCAATGATATGTGCTTTGGTGTAAGCGTAGGTGCAACGATGAACAAGATGGGTTTCGACCCCATTGTTACGCAAAAATATCATGTTGCCCCCACCGTAGGGTTGACCTTTAGATACACGAGCGAAAAGTTCCTTACGGCATATTGTGCCCTTCAGGTTGAGTTAAACTATACGCGCCTTGGTTGGACGGAAGATATCCTCGATGCCAATTCCAACCCCTTGCCCGACACCTTCAAGTGCAACCTCGATTACCTCCAACTCCCCTTCCTGGCGCGTCTGGCATGGGGACGAGAGCAACGTGGAGCCATGTTTTATGTCCTTTTAGGTCCGCAAATCGGTTATTGCATTTCCGAAAGCAAGGAGCGCAGCGACGTATGGACGCTCAACAGTGCGGGAGTCCCCAACCGCCCCAACGGGATGTATGCGCAATACGACCTTCCCGTGAAGCATAAGTTCGACTATGGTATAACTGGAGGTCTGGGACTTGAACTCAACACGAAACTCGGTCACTTCCTCCTCGAAGGACGCTATTATTACGGTCTCTCCGATGTGTTTGGCAATTCAAAGAAAGACGTCTTCTCGCGCTCCAATCACGGTGCCATCGTGGGAAAACTGACCTACCTCTTTGATTTGAACTAAAGTATAGACATTCAAAAAAACTGATGATAAAGGGTGGACGCACTTCACGGTGCGCCCACCTTTTTTATGTACGCTTTATAGTTTTTCACGTCCAATGTGGTAGTATGATGTCTTTACTTTTACCCCTAATAGGGCGCACCATGCGGGGTGTACGACAACCCAGGGTGTCGCCTCACTCCGTTCGCCTTGCCCTGGGCTATGAACTCCCTGGGCCTTCAGCCCGTCATTCCTCGCTAAATTAATTGGGAGTTAGTTGAAACTGATTGGGAGATAATTGAAAGTGAGTAGGGAGTAAGTAGTAGCTAGTAGGTAGTAGTGAGTAATACCATGCGGAGTGTAAATCCGGACGGCGCTCTCCCCCTAGGGGGAGGGGACCGCCTCGGCGGTGAGGGGGTGCGAATATTGGTGAGTAGTTAGTAGTTAGTAGTTTTTGCCATGCGGATTATTTTCAGCACCCTCTCACCACTTCGTGGTCCCCTCTCCCTATAAACAGGGAGAGAGCGCCATCCGGTCTTTTACCCATGCGGTGCGCGCATCCCGCATGGCTGTTGTACTCTGTAATCTGTACTCTAAGACCAGTTGTACTCTATTATCTGTACTCTCAATCACAAGTGCAAAGTTACAACACGCTCCACCCCGCTTGTCATTTATTGTCATTTAGCATTTCAAAATCACCAAAAAATAAGCGCCTAACAAATAGAAATTCAACACCTTACAAGCACTGAAAAATTTTTCAAAATTTGACAGCAACCGCAAACATTTAGGACGCACGAGCCGTGCGTCCCTACCTGTTAAGTGGGAATGCAAGCACATGATTTTCTCCTTTTCAAAAGCGTGACATGTGACACGTGACAACGAAGAAGACGGCTTACGCACGTCCTCACGAAATCTTTAGCAATAACATAACAAGTAACTGCTATATTATTATCACAAGTTTAATTTGTTTTTGCTGTTGCTTTTATGTGAGGAACAACCATCGGTTTAATCTCCCCACCTTTGGCATACATTTAATATTTTATATTACCTTTGCAAGTAGAGTACATTGAGTAAAAAAAATAAACAAAATACCTTATGGCAAATCCTAACGAACAAGTTGCGGAACAATCTCCCAAAGCCTCAAAAGTTATTATTGCGGTGAATACATCGCATGGTATAGGTTATTTTGTAGATAGCGAGGGGACTTTCCTCTTCAACAAGCAGTTTGAGTGGGTAAGCGAATTCTCTGAAGGCCTTGCCCGTGTCGAGCAAAACGGCAAATGGGGCTTTATCAACACCAAGGGAGAGGTAGTCATTCCTTGCATTTATGACGGTGCGGGGAGCTTCTCTGAAGGCCTTGCCCGTGTCAAGCAAAACGGCATGAAGGGCTTTATCAACACCAAGGGAGAGGTGGTCATTCCTTGCATTTATGACGATGCGTGGAGCTTCTCTGAAGGCCTTGCCCTTGTCTATCAAAAAAACGGCAAATATGGCTATATCAACACCAAGGGAGAGGTAGTCATTCCTTGCATTTATGACGATGTGAGGGGATTCTCTGAAGGCCTTGCCCTTTTCAATCATCCAAACGGCAAAGAAGGCTATATCAACACCCAGGGAGAGGTAGTCATCCCTTGTATTTATGACATTGTGGCGAGTTTCTCTGAAGGCCTTGCCCGTGTCGCCCAAAACGGCAAATGGGGCTTTATCAACGCCCAGGGAGAGTTGGTCGTCCCTTGCATTTATGACGATGCGGAGAGGTTCTCTGAAGGCCTTGCCCGTATAAGGCAAGGTGATTGGCCTGATTACAAAGAAGGCTTTATCAACACCCAGGGAGAGGTAGTCATACCTTGTATTTATGACGGGGCGGGGAGGTTCTCCGATGGTCTTGCCCCTGTCGCCCAAAACGGCAAATGGGGATTTATCAATACCCAGGGAGAAATAGTCATTCCTTGCATTTATGACGATGTGGAGAGTTTTTCTGAAGGCTTTACCCGTGTCAAGCAAAACGGCAAAGAAGGCTTTATCAACACCCAGGGAGAGGTAGTTGTACCTTGCGTTTATGACGAAGTGGGCAACTTCGCTGAGGGCTTTGCCCGTGTCAAGCAAAACGGCAAAGAAGGCTTTATCAACACCCAGGGAGAGGTAGTCGTACCTTGCATTTATGACGAAGTGGGCTACTTCGCTGAGGGCCTTGCCCGTGTCCAGAAATACCTATACGGTCCATGGGGCTATATCAACACCAAGGGAGAGGTAGTCATTCCTTGCATTTATTACGATGCGTGGAGTTTTTCAGAAGGCCTTGCCCGTGTCGGGCAAAACGGCAAAAGGGGCTTTATCAATACCAAGGGAGAGATAGTCATTCCTTGTATTTATGACGATGCGTGGAGTTTCTCTGAAGGCCTTTCCCTGGTCCAGCAAAACGACAAATGGTCCATCATCAACACCAAGGGAAAGGTCATTGTGGCAGAATGTGACTTGAATACCTCTTGGTTAAAAGTAGAAATGGAGTAACCCCTCAATTCTCCAAAATCACCGAGGCACATTCTGCATTTTGCCCATCCCCAACGAACAATCACATGAACATGTAGGGACGCACGGTTCGTGCGTCCTTATTTTATTAGGCACTAACGGATTGTATACGTGGGGAGGACGCACGGATTGTACGTCGTTACTTGCTAAGTGGTAAGCAAACTTACGACAATAGAAATTTCACCATCAATCTTCACCCCGCAAGGTGAAGTTTTTTTTAATTCTTCACTTCTTCACCAAGAGCGTAAAATCTTCACTCCAAGGAGGTGGCGAAAGTTTACTTTTTATTTAATTATTCCTTTGTAGGTCAGAAACTTGCGGAGGGGATTTTTGCTCTTTTTAGCATTAACTTTGCACTATCAAAAACGCAGAAAAGCGTGCCCTCACGCCTTGCCACTATCGAATTTATGCGCATGCCAAAGGAGAATCGGCAGGAAATTGAACTGGAGTAATCAGTTGGCATTTCATGGATTTAGGATTAAAGGGTGAATGGAGGGCGAGTGAGTTAATTATTATTCTCAAAAACTTTTCTTTGTTTGACTGGGAATTTCTAATTTTGCTGAATGCTTATGGTCGGTAGGTTTTTGAGTAATCTGCCGAATACATGAATTTTGATTTTCTCTTCGTTTACTGAAAAAATGAGTGTAAGTTTAGAACTTAACAAGCGTCCGAGGTTGGAGTGGCTGGACGCGATGCGTGGGTTTACGATGATTCTTGTCGTAGCGTATCATGTGTCTACGGATGGGTTTGCGCAGAATATCAAGCATTCGTCGGCGCTTTCGTTTTTTGTGTTGTTCCGCATGCCGCTCTTCTTTTTTGTGTCGGGATTCTTGGCTTATAGTAGTAGGGTGGAGTGGAATTTGCGCACATTGGGCAAGAATTTGCTGAAGAAATGCAGGGTGCAACTGATTCCTACGGTGGTGTTTCTCGCCGTGTTTCTCTCGCTGATGCGTCCGAATTTCATGAAGGGGCTTGAGGCGGCGCTGCTTTCGCCCACGAAGTCGGGGTATTGGTTTACTTGGGCGCTGCTCTTGATGTTTGTGGTGTACTACGTGTTTGCTTATTTGGAAAGCAAACTCCCGAGGAAGAGCGTGGTGCCGATTCTCCTGCTATGGGCGGGTGCGACGGTGGTGTATGCCACGATTTATATGCCCTCGTGGTTTAATTATCATAAAGACCCATTCTTCCAATATACCAGTCTTATACAGGTGATGACGTATTTCCACTTCTTCCTTTTCGGTACGATTGTGCGCCGGTTGTGGCACCATGTGGAGCGTTTGTTTGACACGAAATGGTTTTTTACGATTGTCGTGGTTGTGGCGTTCCTCTGTGCGGTTGATTACTTGAAATGGCATACGCTTCGCCTGCAGTGGGCGAACCTTCCGCGCACGCTTGCGATGTATAGTTTACTGCTCATTGTGGTGATGTTTTTCAGGCATTATGCGGAGTGGTTTACGAAGCAGACGGTTGTGGGCAGGTGTTTGCAATATATCGGTACGCGCACGTTGGACATTTACCTGCTTCACTTCCTTTTCTTGCCGAATGTGAAGATGGTGGGTAGTTTCTTCTCGGAGCACCGTAAGAACTTTGTGTTGGACACCACATTGTCGGTGACGGTAGGGTTGTTGGTCATCGGCTTCTGCCTGATTGCTTCAAACATTCTTCGGGTGAGTCCGATATTTAAGAAATATCTTTTTGGAAGGGGGTAGCTTCTCAAAACCTCCAACCTTATAACCTCAAAACCTCAAAAAATGAAAAATATTGCAATTATCCTTGCTGGTGGTTCTGGTCGCCGTATGGGAAATGCGCTTCCTAAGCAATTCTTAAAGGTGAATGAGCGTATGGTGATTGAGCATACGATTGATGCGTTTGAGCATTCGCCATACATTGATGAAATAGCCGTTGTGACGCACCCTGATTATGTGGAGGAGATGAAGCAGATTATTGCTTCGAACCCCTGGAAGAAGGTGGCGCGCGTGCTTTTAGGGGGTAAGGAGCGCACGGACTCTACGCTTTCTGCCCTTCGTGCGTATACGGATGATGACGACAGGTTGTTGATTCATGACGGTGTGCGCCCATTGGTGTCGCAAGAGATTATTGAAAATGTGTGTGACGCCCTGATGACTTGTGACGCCGTGAATGTGGTTATACCCGCGGTAGACACCATCATTGAGGTGAGGGATGGGGCAATGGTTGCCGCTCCCAAGCGTGAGAACCTTCGACAGGTGCAAACGCCACAGGGATTTAAGCGTGCGGTGTTGGCACAGGCGTTTGACAGAGCGTTGGAAGACCCTGCCTTCGTGGCTACGGATGATTGTGGGGTGGTGTTTAAGTATGCGCCCGACACGACCATCAAGATTGTAGATGGCGACACTACGAATATTAAGATTACTTATAAGGAAGACCTTGAATTTGCGAAAAAGATTTTAGACAATCGTGGGTAGCATTGTGGGTTGACATTTTTAGCACCTTTCATACCTTATGAAAATAGTTACAGACCTCACTCAATTGATTGGCAATACGCCCCTTTTACACCCGTTGCACTTCTGCAAGCAGCACCATATAACATCGCAACTCTTGTTGAAATTAGAATGTTTCAACCCCGGTGGAAGCGTGAAAGACAGGGTGGCGCTGGCGATGATAGAAGATGCGGAGCGAGAGGGCAGATTGTTGCCCGGTGGCACCATCATTGAACCTACGAGTGGCAACACGGGGATTGGGTTGGCGTGGATAGCGAAGCAGAAGGGGTGTCGCCTGTTGCTGACGATGCCTGAAACGATGAGCGTTGAGCGTCAGAACCTGTTGCGCGTGATGGGTGCAGAGGTGGTGCTGACTCCTGGAAAGGAGGGGATGAACGGCGCTATTGCTCGCGCGCAAGAGTTGAAACGCGATATCCCTGGAGCCATCATTCTGCAACAATTTAACAACCCCGCGTGTGTGGCGGCGCACGAAGCGCATACGGGCGTGGAAATCCTAAATGATACGGACGGACGCGTGGATGTATTTGTGGCGTGTGTGGGTACGTGCGGTACGATTACGGGCACTGCGCGCGCCTTGAAACGCGCAAATCCCAACATCCGCATTGTTGCCGTAGAGCCACAGGCTTCGCCAGTATTGTCGGGTGGGGCGCCGGGTGCGCATAAGATTCAAGGGATAGGCGCAGGTTTTATCCCCAAGATTTACGATTCAGGATTGGTGGATGAGGTGGTGCAGATTGCTGATGACGAAGCCTTCGCGTGTATGCGTCAATTGATGGATGCAGAAGGGCTCTTTGTGGGCATCTCCTCGGGTGCGGCGGTAGCGGCGGCCGTAAAGTTGGCACAGCGCTCGGAGCATTCCAACGCAAGCATCGTTGCGCTACTCCCCGATACGGGCAATCGGTATGTTTCATTACTGACAGACAATTGACATTGCACGGCAAGTGCGCCATATAGTATATTGTGTGAGCAGTTGTTTGTAGAAACACTTTCAAACATGGAAACTTTAAACATTATAAAGACTACGACGGAACAACTTTCTGACCTTTCACAACATCCGAATCTTTTTCTGCGACACACCTCGTCGGGGCAACTTCCCTCGGGGGAATCGCTTAAGGAGATTATCGGATTGGTGCGTGCGGTGGTCTTTCCGGGATATTACGGCAGGTCTGTGCTCAATCAAGAGACGCTGCCTTATCACATGGGTACGGCGTTGGAGCGCCTGTTTTTCTTACTTACAGAGCAAATCCAAGCGGGTTTGTGCTTTGATTGCGTTGCTGAAAAGTGTGTGAACCTTCATTGCCGCAGGCGTGCGGAGGATTGTGCTACACAGGTGATTGGCCGACTCCCCGAGTTGCGTCAGTTGCTTTCGACAGATGTTGAAGCGGCATACATGGGCGACCCTGCGGCGCACAGTAGGGCAGAGGTGATATCCTGTTATCCCGCCATCAAAGCCCTCACTTGTTACCGATTGGCGCATGAGTTGCACAAGTTAAAAGTTCCCCTCATTCCGCGCATTATTACCGAAATGGCGCATAGTGAAACGGGGATAGACATTCACCCCGCCGCGCAGATTGGTACGCATTTTACGATTGACCACGGTACGGGTGTCGTAATCGGTGCCACGTGTATTATAGGTAATCACGTAAAACTTTATCAAGGCGTAACGCTCGGCGCCAAGAGTTTCCCCCTCGATGCAAATGGAAATCCGATTAAGCACATTCCTCGACACCCCATTCTCGAAGACGGCGTCATCGTGTATTCAAACGCCACGATACTTGGGCGCATTACCATTGGCGCGAATGCCGTGATTGGTGCCAATGTGTGGATTACGCAAGATGTAGCGGCGGACACAAAGGTGAGTTTTGTTAAATCATAACGGTTTTTCAGTAGGAAAAAGTTGATTTTTAATAAATATTACCAGAAAAAGATAGTAAACTATTTGCCATATTACAAGAAATTTGTACTTTTGCACGCCGATTATTATCAAGGAGCGGTAAAACGCTTCACTCTGCGTGTTAATAGCTTGCCTGACGGCCAAGGGTAAGTGGTTAGGGAATCGCAGTAATGATAAAACAATTAGTAGTTATAAAAAACATTTAAATTTAATGAACACTTTAAGTTACAAGACCATTTCTGCTAACGCAGCAACAGTAAACAAAGAGTGGGTCATCGTTGACGCAAAGGATCAGGTGCTCGGTCGCCTCGGTTCAAAGGTGGCTAAGTTGCTCCGTGGTAAGTACAAGCCCAACTTCACTCCTCACGTGGATTGTGGTGACAACGTAATCATCATCAATGCTGATAAGATAGTTCTTACTGGTAAGAAGATGACAGATCGTATCTACTACACTTACACTGGTTATCCCGGTGGTCAGCGTGAACACACTCCCGCTAGCATTCTCGCTAAGAAGGATGGTGCAGATCGTCTCCTCCGTCGTGTAGTTAAGGGCATGCTTCCCAAGAATCGTCTCGGTGCTAAGCTTCTTTCTAACCTCTATGTTTATGAAGGAACTGAACACAAGCACGAAGCACAGAGCCCCAAGGCAATTGATATTAACTCACTCAAATAAGATTAGCAGCAATGGAAATGATTAACGCACTTGGTCGCCGTAAGAGCGCCGTTGCTCGTATCTTCGTAACAGAAGGTACTGGTAAGATCACTATCAACAAGCGTGACCTTACTGAATATTTCCCTTCATCAATTCTTCAGTTCGTTGTTAAGCAGCCCCTTACTTTGCTCGGCGCTACTGAAAAATATGATATCAAGGTAAACCTTAACGGTGGTGGCTTTACAGGTCAGAGTCAGGCACTCCGTCTTGCTATTGCTCGCGCACTCGTAAAAATCAATGCAGATGACAAGAAGGCACTTCGTGCTGAAGGCTTCATGACTCGCGATGCTCGCGAAGTTGAACGTAAGAAGCCCGGTCAGCCCAAGGCTCGTCGTCGCTTCCAGTTCAGCAAACGTTAATTTTTATCGGCTCGCAGCGTGATGCTGCATAACTTTGCTGAAAAAATTCGTTTAGCATCTAAGCCCCTGAGATTCCTCATCCTTGAAGACTACTCCGAGGCTGGTTGAACAAACAAACTCAACTAAAAAGAACGTAAACAAATTCATTCAAAATGGCTAGAACTAATTTTGAAACTCTTCTCGAGGCTGGCTGTCACTTTGGTCACCTCACACGTAAGTGGAACCCCGCTATGGCTCCCTACATCTTCATGGAGCGCAACGGCATCCACATCCTCGACTTGCACAAGACTGTTGCTAAGGTTGACGAAGCAGCAGAAGCACTCAAGCAGATCGCTAAGAGTGGCAAGCGCATCCTTTTTGTAGCTACTAAGAAGCAAGCAAAGCAGGTTGTTGCTGACAAGGCAGCATCTGTAAATATGCCCTACGTAACTGAGCGTTGGCCGGGTGGTATGCTCACTAACTTCACTACAATCCGCAAGGCTGTGAAGAAGATGGCAACTATCGATAAGCTCACTAACGACGGTACATATTCAAACCTCTCAAAGCGTGAAGTTCTTCAGATTAGCCGTCAGCGCGCTAAGCTCGAAAAGAACCTCGGTTCAATCGCTGACCTCACTCGTCTTCCCGCAGCACTCTTCGTTGTTGACGTATGCAAGGAACATATCGCAGTGAAGGAAGCACAGCGTCTCGGTATCCCCGTATTCGGTATCGTTGACACTAACAGCGACCCCAACCAGTGTGATTTCGTAATTCCCGCTAACGACGATGCAACAAAGAGCGTAGAAGTAATCCTCGACGCTATCTGTGGCGCAATCGTTGAAGGTGTTGAAGAACGTAAGGCTGAAAAGGTTGATGCAGAAGCAGCTGGCGAAGGCAAGAAGGCTAAGGCTGCTCGCGCAGAAAAGGAAACTCCTGCTGAAGCTTAATCAGGCATAAACAAAGCTAATGCAGCTTCAAAATAAATGGAGCCTGCGTTAGCTTTTTTCTTCTTAAAATTACAACATTTATTCATACTCTAAGTCGCAATGTTTAATACTATTGAATAACAGCGACTTATTACTAAAAGATTTTACTACTATGGCAGTATCAATGGAAGATATCAAGAAGTTGCGCACAATGACTGGCGCTGGTCTTGGCGACTGTAAGAAGGCTCTTGCAGAATCAAACGGTAACCTCGAAGAAGCTATCGAAATCATCCGTAAGAAGGGTCAGGCTGTAGCAGCTAAGCGTTCTGACCGCGAAGCAGCTGAAGGTTGCGTACTCTGTAAGGTTGAAAACGGCTTCGGTGCAATCATCGCCCTCAAGTGTGAAACTGACTTCGTTGCTAAGAACGAAGACTTCATCGCGCTCGCTCAGTCAATCATGGACCTCGCTGTTGCTAACAAGTGTGCTACTCTCGACGAAGTTAAGGCACTCCAGCTCGGCAACACAACAGTTGCTGAAGCAGTTGTTGACCGTTCAGGTATCACTGGTGAAAAGATGGAACTCGATGGCTACTGCACAATCGAAGGTGAAAACATCTCTATCTACGACCACCAGGGTAAGCACCAGCTCTGCACAATGGTAGCTCTCAACAAGAACGTTGACGCTGCTTACGGTAAGGCTGTAGCAATGCAGGTAGCTGCAATGAACCCCGTTTCACTCTGCGAAGCTGACGTACCCGAAGAAATCAAGGCTACAGAATTCAAGGTTGCTGCTGAAAAGGCACGCGAAGAAGGTAAGCCCGAAAACATGGTTGAAAAGATCGCTATGGGTCGTATGAACAAGTTCTACAAGGAAGCTTGTCTCCTCAACCAGGAATTCATCCAGGACAGCAAGCTCTCAGTTGCTCAGTACCTCCAGCAGGCTGACAAGGAATGCACAGTAACTGCATTCAAGCGCTTCACTCTCCGTGCTGAATAATAGCAAAACAAACAATAACAAATAAGGGTTCCTCATCACGAGGTACCCTTATTTTTTTGTTATTGCTGTCTGCTAAAATTTCTCTTATTTTTTAGAACACGAATTGCACGAATAAGCGAATCCTTCTGGGGTGTTACCTTGCTTATCGCATACGAACCAAAGGTCGAGAAAGCAATTGCACGAATACCATCCGGATGGTAAAAAATTGTGCTATTGACTTGCGCGAATACCGTCTGGATGGTATTCGTGTTATTCGCCTCTGATTAAGAAATATTCATCCCGCATGGAGATTGACTTGCGCGACCTGCGGTTCGTGTTATTCGTGAAATTCGTGTTCTCTTAAACATA
>JAZQXB010000048.1:0-25866 GCA_045632685.1 Alloprevotella sp. | reverse complement strand
CACTCATACAAGCCCCTTATAGAGATTCAACCGAAAGAATACAGAATTTCTATGTTTAAGAGAACACGAATCTCACGAATTTCACGAACCAAAGGTCGCGTTAGTCAAACCATGCGGGATGAATATTTCTTAATCAGAGGCGAACTGAAGGTCGCGAAAGTCAATACCACGAATTTTACCATCCGGATGGTATTCGTGCAATTCGTATGCGATAAGCAAGGTAACGCCCCACAAGAATTCGTGTTATTCGTGCAATTCGTGTTCTCTAAAACACACAGATAAATTTTACCGGACAGTAATAGTTTTTATAAAATGTCGGCTGACACTGCGTTAAATTTTCAAAAAATATCGTAAGTTCGCAACATGAAAGAGATATTAAAACTCATACGACAGGTCGCTCTATTCTATATAAACGGATTTCGAGGAATGACTTTAGGGAAAGTGTTATGGGGAATTATCATCGTAAAGTTACTCATTATGTTCGCCATACTTCGCCCCTTCTTTTTTCAACCTACGCTTAAAGGATCTCCGGAAAACAAAGCTCAAGCAGTAGAAGAAAAACTTATTCAAACCATCAGACCAATAGACAACTAATTTTTTATAACCATGCTACTATCAAGTATTAACCCCGAAATGATTGATTGGGCGCGTGCGCAATTTGCACTTACAGCCTGCTACCATTGGTTGTTTGTTCCGCTTACATTAGGCCTTGCGGTGATTATGGGCGTAATGGAGACTTTGTATTACAAGAATCGTTCCCCATTTTGGAAACAGACTGCGCAGTTTTGGCAAAAGTTATTTGGCATCAATTTTGCCATAGGGGTAGCGACGGGCATCATTCTTGAATTTGAATTTGGAACGAACTGGAGCAACTACTCATGGTTTGTAGGTGATATCTTTGGGGCTCCGCTCGCTATTGAGGGGATACTTGCCTTCTTTATGGAAGCTACATTTATAGCCGTGATGTTTTTCGGTTGGGAAAAGGTGAGCAAAGGTTTTCATTTAGCCTCCACTTGGTTAACGGGGTTAGGTGCAACACTTTCAGCTTGGTGGATACTTGTAGCGAATAGTTGGATGCAATACCCACGTGGCATGGCATTCAACCCCGACACGGTGAGAAACGAAATGCAAAGTTTCACAGATGTTGCTTTTGCCCCCGAAGTGGTTACAAAGTTCTTCCATACTATATTAAGTGGATGGATGACCGGTGCCGTGTTTGTTGTTGGGGTGTCGGCTTGGTTCCTACTGCGTAAACGCAACATTCGCCTTGCGCTTGAGAGCGCCAAGATTGGTGCTATAGTGGGGATTGTGGCCACGGTTGGCGTACTCTTTACGGGAGACCTATCTGGCATACAAATTGCCAAACATCAACCCATGAAACTTGCTGCAGCAGAAGGACTATACGATGGAGGGAAAGGAGCTGCACTTTCTATTATCCCAGGTATTGAAATTCCCAAAGCGTTGTCATTCCTTGCTACCCACGACATAGAAGGTTATGTGCCAGGCGTTAATGACATACTTTACAAAGGATATACTTCTGCAGAAGGTACAGAAGTCTTACCAGCAACTCAAAAGATGGAAATTGGCAGTCGGGCTGTTGCTACTTTTAGGGAATATCGTTCACTACGCCGAACCAACCCTGATTCAGCAGTAAGTTTACGTCCAAAATTAGCATCCGAAATGCCCTATTTCGGTTATGGTTTGCTCCAGTCTGTAGATCAACTCACCCCGCCTATCCCACTCATATATTGGGCATTTCGCATTATGGTCGGAAGTGGCATGTTGCTCTTTGGTATTCTTATTTTAGTGTTATTTTATGGATACAAGAAAAAATTGCAACACTCCCCATGGGTACAACATCTTGCTCTTTGGAGCATCCCCTTCGTATACCTTGCTGGGCAATGCGGGTGGATTGTGGCAGAAGTAGGCAGACAACCTTGGGCGATTCAAGATCTTCTCCCCGTGAATGCTGCTATTTCCAATCTCCCCGTAGGTGCAGTAATGACTACTTTCTTCATATTCTTAATCCTGTTCACAATTCTACTTATAGCTGAAATCAGGATTATGTGCAAAGCGATTAAGAATCAAAAATCAAGTGAAGAGTAGACGACAAGACGTAGAAGACCTACATTAACCTTTTAGTAAACAAGTTAACGAGGTACGAGTAGACAAGAGTGCCCCCTCCAACCTCCCCCTTAAGGGTGAGGCTTCCTCGCGTTTTAGTTAACAAGTTAACGAGGTACAAGTTGACAAGATGGTTACCGAGATAAACGAATACCGTCCCGCATGGTGTTACTCACTACTCACTACTCTCTACTAACTTTCTCACAACCTCAAGACCTTATAACCTTACAACCTCAAAACCTTACAACCTCAAAACCTTACAACCTTATAACCTCAAGACAATTATGTTCGCAATTCTTCAACAATACTGGTGGTTGCTCATTTCCTTATTAGGGGGATTACTCGTATTCCTTCTATTTGTTCAGGGGGCTAATTCACTCATCTATACCATAGGAAAAACAGAAAACGAGCGTCAATTAATAATCAATTCAACAGGAAGGAAATGGGAATTCACCTTTACCACTTTAGTAACATTTGGTGGTGCTTTCTTTGCTTCGTTTCCTTTATTCTACAGCACCAGTTTTGGCGGGGCCTATGCTGTTTGGTCGCTCATTCTACTCACTTTCGTAGTACAAGCCGTTAGTTATGAATTTCAATCAAAACCTGGAAACGTCATAGGTAAGGAAACTTATCGTTGGCTACTCGTCATAACTGGTTGGGCTTCGCCACTGCTTTTAGGCACTGCTGTAGGCACACTCTTTGGCGGTGCTCCTTTTACTGTAAACAAAGATGCCATTACCGAAAGTTTTTCACCCGTAATTAGCATTTGGGATGGTCATCTTATGGGATTTGAGGCCCTTCTTAACATCTGGAATATCGTATTAGGACTCTGCATTATGTTTTTAGCACGCACACTTGGAGCACTATACTTACGCAATAACATCGCACATGAGAAGATTGCAGAAAGATTACGAAAATCTCTGTTTACCAACGCCTTGCTTTTCGTGATATGCTTTATCAGTTTTATAGTCCACCTACTGCTAAAAGACGGGTTGTGTTTTATTCCTGAAACAGAGGAATTTTTGCTTACCCCATACAAATATTTTAACAACGCTATCGATCTGCCCATCATTACACTATTATTCCTCGTTGGAGTTGTATGTGTATTGTTC
Organism: Alloprevotella sp.; assembly: GCA_045632685.1. Lineage (GTDB taxonomy): Bacteria > Bacteroidota > Bacteroidia > Bacteroidales > Bacteroidaceae > Alloprevotella. The sequence goes on along the minus strand of JAZQXB010000048.1, from coordinate 22,630 downwards.
GGTATTATTCGCACCCTTATGTCACCCAATTATAATAAAGGGATTTGGTTTAGTAGTATAGGTACAATATTTGCCGTAACATCATTGTTGGCTTTAGCGGGATTGAACGACACAGCCTATTATCCCTCAACAACAGACATAAATAGTTCTCTTTGCATAGCAAATAGCTCTGCAAGCGAATTCACCCTCCTTACCATGTCTATCGTTTCGGGGATTATCCCATTTGTAGTGGCATACATCTACTATGCATGGAGAAAAATTGACCACAATAAATTGACAGAAGCAGAAATAACTACTACAGAGCATAAATATTAGACGGTTCAGGAGGTAGGAGAAAACTCATTAAACAATCTTCACCATTCTAAAGCATTCCGCTGTGGAGCATTCATTTTCATGAGTAGTCAAGTTCGCGATACAACAAAACTTTAGAGGTAAAGATTATTTATAAGCATCTGCCTATATTATTGCCAAATTTTATGTACATTTGCAGAGTGTCATCGTCAAATCTAAATCGGTAACACACTAAAAAGATCCAGATACAAACATAATTTAATACATTTCAAGATATGGTAAACAAGGAACTCATTCAGTACTGTGAGCAAGTTGCTCAGGTATGGGCTACTTCTCCCAAGTTTGACGAGGAAACTCGTAAGGCTGTTCAAGCGATGCTTGACAGTGAAGACAAGACTCCACTTATCGACGCTTTCTATCAGAACCTTGAATTCGGTACGGGTGGTTTGCGCGGCACTATGGGCGTGGGTACCAACCGCATGAATAAGTACATCGTCGGTATGGCTACTCAGGGTTTTGCAAACTACATCAACAAAGCTTTCCCCGAAGGTGGCAAGAGCGTAGTAGTTGGTCACGACTGCCGTAACAACGGACGCATGTTTGCTGAAAGTGTTGCAGCTATCTTCAGCGCTAATGGCATTAAGGCTTACTTGTTTGAAAGCCTTCGTCCCACTCCCGAAATCAGCTTTGCTATCCGCCAGTTGGGTGCAGTAGCTGGTGTGAACGTGACGGCTTCTCACAACCCCAAGGAATATAACGGTTACAAGGCTTATTGGGCAGACGGTGCTCAGGTTTTGGCGCCTCACGATAAGGGTATCATTGACGAAGTAAATAAGGTTAAGATTGAGGATGTGAAGTTCGAAGCTAACTGGGATTTGATTCAGATCATCGGTGGCGAAATGGACTTCGACTACATGACTGCCGTTAAGGAAGCTATGATTGACCAGGATGTCATCTTGCGCCAAAAGGATTTGAACATCGTTTATAGCGCTATGCACGGAACAGGTCGCGTCATCGTACCCCTTTGCTTGCGTTCATGGGGATTCCAGAATATCAACGTGGTGCCCGAGCAAATGATTGTTGACGGAGACTTCCCCACCGTTGTCAGTCCCAACCCCGAAAATGCCGAAGCGATGACGCTCGGTATGAACCTCGGTACAAAGTTGAACGCCGACCTTGTTGTGGCTACCGACCCCGATGCCGACCGCTTGGCGATTGTTTGCCGCAATCCTCAAGGCGAATGGCAGATCATCAATGGTAATCAGACCGCAATGATGTTTGTTTACTACATCATCAAGAATAAGATTGCGCTCGGCCAGTTGAAGGATAGCGACTTCCTCGTGAAGACCATTGTTACCACTGAAGCTATTGCCGAAATGGCGAAGAAGAACAACGTGGAACTCCGTGACTGCTACACGGGCTTTAAGTGGATTGCGCGCGAAATCGCTATTTCAGAAGGCAAGCAGAAGTATATCGGTGGTGGTGAAGAAAGTTTCGGTTTCTTGCCTTACGACAAGGTGCGTGACAAGGATGCTCCCGCCAGCATCTGCTTGATTTGTGAAATCGCTGCATGGGCGAAGGACCAAGGCAAGACGCTCTATGACTTATTGATGGACATCTATAAGGAATACGGTTTCAGTTTCGAACATACTATCAATGTGACCAAGCCTGGTAAGTCGGGTGCTGACGAAATCAAGCAGATGATGGTTGATTTCCGTGGTGACAAGGCTCCGAAGACAATCGCAGGAAGTCCTGTTGTTTTGACAAAGGACTATCAAAGTCTCATTGCAAAGGATAATTTGGGCAACGAAACGAAGTTGGACTTCCCCGCTACAAGCAATGTATTGCAGTTCTTCTGCGAGGATGGCACAAAGATTAGCGTACGTCCCTCTGGTACTGAACCCAAGATTAAATTCTATTGCGAAATCAAGGACACCATGTCTTGCGCATGCGAATATCCCGCTTTGGTAGAAAAGGCGTTGGGCAAGGTAGAAGAAATTAAGAAGGACTTGGGTCTCTAATCAAGATTATCCCTAAATAAAAAAAGGAGAAAGGAGAACGTATGATGGGCGTGAAGCAACATTGTATAATTCTCCTTTCTCATTTATTATTTAATTATGCTCTATTTCGCCCTCTGCCAAGGAGATTTATTATTGACTACTGACAATGCAATTCCACACGACCTCTCAAACGTGATTGAACTGCACCCTTGGCATAAGCAAATCAAATTTTCATCACCATCGGGAACAGATTGCGTTGCCGTAAAATTAGAATATCCAGTATGTAAAGATGGGTATAAAATGATGGGACTTCGTGAAACCTTCGACGTGCTGAACGCGGAAAGTTATGCCCTTGCAGGCAAAGCGCGCGAACTCCTCTATTGGAATGACAACTCACAATATTGCGGAGTTTGCGGAAGTCCGATGCAATTTCACACCAACATTTCAAAGCGTTGCATCAACTGTGGCAAGGAAGTGTGGCCCGCATTGGCAACCGCCATCATCGTAGCAATTACAAGAGGCGAAGAAATCCTACTCGTGCAAAGCAAAAATTTTAGAGGCGACTACATGGGTCTTGTAGCGGGGTTTGTCGAAACTGGTGAAACCCTTGAAGAAGCAGTTAGGCGTGAAACTCTCGAAGAAACGGGAATCTCCATTAAAAACCTACAGTATGCCGGAAGTCAAGCGTGGCCCTACCCCTCTGGTTTGATGATTGGTTACACCGCAGAATACGAAAGTGGAGACCTACTCATTCAACGCTCTGAACTCAATAAAGGCGGTTGGTATAACCTCAGAAGTCTTCCTGCTATACCAGGAAAAGTAAGCCTCGCCCGACAACTCATTGACAAAGTGAAAGCGGACATTATTGGTTCCGACGATTAGAAATATTAGGTCTCTAAAAACATTTATCTCTAAATGCTTGAAGGAAGAAAATACTTCAAGATTACAAAACATTTTTTATCCCTTTATTCCCCTCATGTTTACACTACTTAAATTTATCTGCCAATCTCCCCTACTGCGTCCCACAAAAGAGGACTATGCCACATTGCGCAGCTTTATCAGCAGGTGCATTGAGGAAGGTGCGCCCCTGGATAATGCCTTTCAACACAACCGTATTGAAATGGCACTTCATGCTATTCAATTAGCGCACGAATCCATTGGGTTAAAGGGACTTGAACTTAAAGCCTACCTGCTACATTGCATCTTAGACACAAACAGTCAGCGAGATTTGGCAAAAAATACCTTTGGAGCAGAAATTGGGGCGATGCTTGACCGCTTCAACAACATCAGCACCCTACTCCTCCGAAGCGACATGTTTAAGGAAGAAAATTTTCGCAATCTTTTCGTGCACCAAGCAGGGGATATGCGAATCGTGTTGATTCTCATTGCCGAAAGTGTAGTACTCATGCGGCATGCTAAAGACGCAGAAAACCTCGATGCACAACTTGCGCTCTCACGCGAAGCGGCTTACCTCTATGCGCCATTGGCACATAAGTTGGGACTTTACCAATTAAAGCGCGAGTTGGAAGACCTCTCCTTAAAATACATGGAACGTGAGGCTTACTATCACATTAAAGATTGCTTGAACGCTACCAAGGAAAGTCGTGATGCCTATATTGAAGAATTCATCAATCCTATCCGCCAACTCCTTGACGAAGAAGGACTAAACTACCACATTAAGGGGCGCACAAAGTCCATCCACTCCATCTGGCAAAAGATGAAGAAACAACAATGTGGTTTTCACGGCGTGTACGACCTCTTTGCCATACGCATCATTCTTGATGCTCCTTTTGAGAAAGAAAAGGAGCAATGTTGGAAAGTGTTCTCCCTTGTCACCGCCAAGTATGAAAGTAGTCTAAAGCGCTTGCGCGACTGGTTGACTGTCCCCAAAAGTAACGGTTATGAAAGTCTGCACATCACCGTAAGAGGTCCGCAGGACAAATGGGTAGAAGTGCAAATCCGCACCGAGCGTATGGACGAAATTGCCGAGCATGGACTCGCGGCGCACTGGCGCTACAAGGGGGTGAAAGCCTCTGGAAATGGTATGGAATCGTGGTTGGCAAATATCCGCACGGCACTTGAAACGGGCAATGACCAACTCCTTACTGAGAATCTTGCCGTAAATGGCAAACAAGACGTTTACGTGTTCTCTCCCAAGGGTGACCTTTATAAATTAGGTGCTGGAGCAACACTCATTGACTTTGCCTACCACATCCACTCCCGAGTGGGCGACCATTGTGTGGGGGGGCGTATCAATGGCAAAGCAGTGCCCATCCGCCATCAGTTGGAAAGTGGCACAACGGTGGAAGTGCTCACCCAAAACTCACAGATGCCTAAACTTGAATGGTTGAATTTTGCAGCCACCGCTCATGCGCGAGCAAAAATCAAGGCAAGCGTAAGGGATTTACAAGCAAAAGAAGCCGTTATGGCGCGAGAACTTCTGGAGCGCAAACTTAAAAACAAGAAATTAGATTGGGACGAAAGTGTCATCAACATTCTCATCAAGAAACTTGGGTTTAAGGAAGCCAGCGACTTCTACAAGTCACTCACCGACGGCCGTAGCGATGTCAATGAAGTGCTTGAGCGCTATGTGGAAATCACCAAAAGAGAAGCTGGGCAGTTAGAACGCACCACGCCTTTGCGCCGCGCTGATGAGTTCAACCTAATACAAGATATTGAGACCAAGCGCTCGGAAACCGACACCGATGTACTCATCATCGATAAGAACCTCAAGGGTATTGATTTCCAGATGGCTCGATGCTGTTCGCCTGTCTATGGCGACGAAGTCTTTGGATTTGTAAATAGTGGCGGAGGTATTAAAATCCATCGTCACAACTGCCCAAATGCCGAAGCATTGAAGGAGCGATTCCCCTACCGTATTGTGCGTGCACAATGGGCAGGAAAAGGTGGAAGCACCTATCCGATCACACTTCATGTGGTTGGCCATGATGATTTAGGCATCGTCAACAACATCACCAGCATCATCTCTAAAGAGCAACAGATCATGCTACGCTCGATCAGCATTGACTCAACCGACGACGGTCTCTTCTCTGGCATCTTGACCGTAATGGTGAAAGACAGCGGGGTGCTCACCCAACTCATCAAGAAACTCCGCACGGTCAAGGGCGTGAAGGCAGTCAGCAGAGGGTAATGAAAATGCTTGGTTCTAACACTGAAACATACCATTCAAAGGCACCCAATACGAACTCACTAACAGTTGAAATTTATTGGGACTTAATTTGAAATAAGTCGGACTTAGTTTTTATTAACTCGGACTTAGTTTTACTCAATTCGAGGGGTAGATAAATAGTCCCCGATTTTCAACAAATTCTCACAAGTTTATAGTCCTGCAAAATCATGTTTTGCAGGACTTTACCTCAACTTTAACACCCTATCAATATGGCAGATGGCAATTTCAACCGCTCTCCCCTCGCTTCAAACAATTATCAAAGTGGAGTCAGGGCAGGAAGAATGACGATGCGCACTTTGGCGATAAAGGCCTTTGAGGCGCATATTAACACCTGTTTTCCTGGTGCTTCCGAAGAAGAAAAAATCGGGATGATTGAATCTTTCAAGAATGCCCTACAATAAATTGTCAACCTATAATCAGCACTAATATTCCGATGCAGATTACCATTTCAAATACCTTCCATGATGTATGCCCCAAATTCATCGGTGGTGCCATCCTTGCGGAGGTTAAAAATTCAGCAACTACTCCCGAACTTTGGACTGAAATAGAGCGCATTGCAAATGTGCTTCGCAACAACTATACAACCGACACCATTAAGGAGCAAAGTGGTATTGCTGCCACACGCGAGGCATATCGAAAAGCAGGTAAAGATCCCAGTCGTTATCGCCCCGCTTGCGAACAATTGGCGCGCAGAATCTTACAAGGCAAGGATTTATACAGCATTGACCAACTTGTAGATTTTGGGAATCTTGTCTCACTCTATTGCGGATATTCAACCGCTATGCTTGACGCTGAAAAGATTAAAGGAGCAGACATCACTTTGGGGATTGGCACTCCGGGAGAACCATACGAAGGCATTGGGCGAGGCGTTTTGAATATTGAAAACCTTCCCGTCTATCGCGATGAAGAGGGGGGATTTGCCACACCGACAAGCGATAGCGTGCGCACCATGATCTCTGCTGACACAAAGCGCATTCTCCTGCTCATCAATGGCTATGATGGCAACGAAGAGCGTTTAACCGATGCCCTTAACTACGCCTATGAGGGACTGAAGAGATTTGTTGATGTCAAAGGGGAAGTGCAAAAAATCAAATACACTTACGCTTAAAGTCCGTATTTTAGATTTCTAAAATCGCATTTTTGCCCGTGCCATTCTCACAATACAATATAAAATTGTACCTTTGCGAGAAATTAGACACACATGGCAAAGAAGCAAAAGAAGAGATGGATTGTTCCCGCAGGACAACCATTGACACCACTAGATACTCGCATATTAGAATTACAAGATAAAGGGATACTTGTACCGACAAGAGACCTTATCAAGACTCCCGAACAAATTGAGGGTATCCGACAAGCTGGAATCATTAACACTGCCGCCTTAGACCTTGCAGAGCGAGAAATTAAGGAAGGGATGACCACCGCTGAGCTGGACAAAATGATACATGATTTCATCATCAGCAAAGGAGCTATTCCCGCTTGTTTGGGTTACGAAAGTTTCCCGAAGAGTTGTTGCATCAGCATCAACGAGGTGGTGTGCCACGGCATCCCTTCTGAAGAGGAAGAATTCTTTGAGGGAGACATAGTAAATGTAGATGTTACAACGATTTACAATGGGTATTATGCTGACGCCAGCAGAATGTTTATCATCGGAAAAACCTCTCCCGAATGTGAAAAATTGGTACGTGTGGCAAAAGAATGTCTTCAGATAGGCATGGAGGCCGCTAAACCTTGGGGATTTGTTGGCGAAATCGGTAAGGCAATTGAAAAACATGCACGTAAGAACGGTTATTCCGTTGTTCGTGATTTAGCAGGTCACGGCACTGGTCTTGCCTTTCACGAAGAACCCGAGGTAGATCATTACAACACACGCTCCAAGGGCATGCTTCTTGTCCCTGGTATGGTCTTCACCATTGAACCCATGATTAACATGGGTACCTACGAAGTCTTTGTGGATGAAGAAGACGGTTGGACAGTCGTTACTGAAGACGAGAAACCTTCTGCACAATGGGAACACACCTTCCTTGTTACAGAAGAAGGTCTTGAAATCCTTACTCACTAAATTACGATTTGCATCATGAGCATTATTATACTCGGTATTGAATCGTCTTGCGACGACACTTCAGCTGCTGTCATCAAAGATGGAGTGCTTCTGAGCAATGTCACAGCCAGTCAAGCCATTCACGAAGCATACGGAGGTGTTGTGCCTGAATTAGCATCGAGAGCGCACCAAGTAAATATTGTGCCCGTTGTTGACCAAGCACTAAAGAAAGCTGGTGTCAAAAAAGAAGAATTATCTGCTATTGCCGTAACTTTAGGTCCAGGACTCATGGGGTCTTTGCTTGTGGGCGTAAGTTTTGCAAAGGGATTAGCACTCAGTTTAGGCATTCCTCTTATTGAAGCCAACCACCTTCACGGACACATCCTTGCACACTTTATAAAAGAAGAAGGCGAAGTGCATAATCCCCCACCCTATCCTTTCCTTTGCCTACTTGTGAGCGGAGGGAATAGTCAGATTGTCAAGGTTTCGGCATACAACAAGATGGAAATCCTTGGGCAAACGATTGACGATGCGGCGGGTGAAGCCATAGACAAATGTTCTAAAGTCATGGGGTTGGGATATCCTGGCGGTCCGATTATTGACAGATTGGCACGACAAGGCAATCCTAAAGCATTTCAATTCAGCAAACCCAACATCCCAGGATTAGACTATAGCTTTAGCGGATTAAAAACAAGTTTCCTCTACTTCCTTCGCGATAAAATAAAAGAAGACCCCAATTTTATTGAGCATAACCTCAATGACCTTGCGGCATCATTAGAGAAAACTATTGTTGACATCTTAATTAAGAAATTACAACTGGCGGTCAAGGAAACAGGCATCAACCATGTTGCCCTTTCGGGCGGTGTATCTGCCAACACAGGACTTCGTGAAGCATTTAAGGTGCGCGGACAAAATAAGACTTGGAACATCTATATTCCTAAGTTCAGTTACACGACCGACAACGCAGGGATGATTGCAATAAACGGATATTACAAGTATCTTGACGGTGATTTCTGCCCCATAGAAAAACCCGCTTACGCACGAGTAACAGTATAATCTGTACAACCAAACCACACAAAATTAGATATGGAACTCGACCTCAAACTTACATCAAAAGAAATAAATCATATCATGTGGTCATGCGGAAAGACGCTCTCCACCGCAGAGAGTTGCACCGCAGGACGTATTGCTTCTGCCATAACAGCAGTTCCTGGTAGTTCAAGCTATTTTAAGGGCGGACTTATTTGTTATGCTGACGAACTCAAGATCAACCTACTTAAGGTAGATGCCGAGGTTATCGAAAAGGAAACTCCAGTTTCTGAAGAAGTTGTTCGCCAAATGGTTATTGGCGCTAACGAACTCTTCAACACCGATTTCGCTGTAGCCATCAGCGGTTTTGCAGGTCCTGGCGGTCCCGACGGCGGACGTAGTGGCGTTCTCGTTGGCACTATTTGGATTGCGGTTGGTAATAAAGAAAACCTTGTCACCAAGAAAATTGAGGAAGATAACGGCAGAGACAAAAACTTAGCATCGGCAACTTCCGTAGCTGTGCACATGCTTCTTGAATACCTCAAAGAAAATTGCCCAAAGGAAGAAGAAATTGAAACAGAATAGTCTATTTTTTCAAGTTCAGCGAATTGATTTCTCAAAAATCAAGGACTATACAAAAAAAATAGCGCAAAACATTTGCGAATTAGGAAATTAATCCCTAATTTTGCACTCCGTATTGAGAGAATACCATAAAAGAAACCTAAAAGAGAATAGATAGCAATGTCTAAAATTTGTCAAATTACAGGAAAGAAAGCCATGATTGGCAACAACGTTAGCCACTCAAAGCGTCGCACAAAGCGCACTTTTGACGTTAACTTGTTCACTAAGAAATTCTACTATGTAGAACAGGACTGCTGGATCTCACTTAAGATCGCTGCAGCAGGTCTCCGTCTTATCAATAAGGTTGGTCTTGACGCTGCACTTAAGAGCGCAGTTGCCAAGGGATATTGCGACTGGAAAGAAATTAAAGTAATCGGCTAAGATTAATAACTATGGCAAAGAAAGCAAAAGGTAACCGCGTTCAGGTGATTCTCGAATGCACTGAACACAAAGAAAGTGGTCTTCCTGGAACTTCTCGTTATATCACTACGAAGAACCGTAAGAACACTCCCGAGCGTATGGAGTTGAAGAAGTACAACCCCATCCTCAAGCGTATGACAATTCACAAAGAAATCAAGTAAGAAATAAGCCATGGCAAAGAAAGTAGTCGCAACTCTTAAGACTGGCCAGAACGACGGCCGTTCTTACACAAAGGTTATCAAGATGGTAAAGAGCCCTAAGACTGGCGCTTACATCTTTGATGAACAGATGGTTCCCAACGAAGCTGTTAAGGACTTCTTCAAGGACTAATCATCATTCAGTATTTGTTTCAAAACAAATCATATAAACTCCTCACTCTGTGGGGAGTTTTTTGTGTTTGCAACAACTTTAGTGTCAAAACTTTTTCATAATTTTGCACTACAAAATAACTAAAACTCAATTATGGGATTATTCGATTTTTTCAGTAAAAAGGAGAAGAAAGAAGTTCTCGATGCAGGGTTGGAAAAGACCAAGAAAAGTGTCTTTGAAAAACTCACCCATGCTATAGCAGGAAAATCTACCGTTGATGATGAAGTGCTTGATAACCTCGAAGAAGTGCTCGCCACTTCAGATGTTGGCGTAGAAACCACTTTGGAAATTATCAAGCGAATTGAAGAACGCGTTGCAAGAGACAAATATGTAAGCACTAAAGAATTACATAATCTCCTTAAAGAGGAAATTGCCGAATTACTTGTAAAAAGCGGAAACGAAGACGGCACAGACTTTGACCTCCCCACAGACCACAAGCCCTATGTCATCATGGTGGTTGGCGTGAATGGTGTGGGCAAAACTACCACAATCGGCAAACTCGCCTACCAGTTCAAACAAGCAGGCAAAAAGGTATATCTTGGAGCAGCAGACACCTTCCGAGCTGCTGCCGTAGAGCAGTTAGTCATTTGGGGCGAACGTGTGGGAGTTCCCGTTATCAAACAACAAATGGGTAGCGACCCCGCAAGTGTTGCCTTTGATACCATCAAGTCTGCCGTAGCAAATGATGCGGATGTGGTAATTATTGATACCGCTGGTCGTCTTCATAATAAGATAGGTCTTATGAACGAACTTACCAAGATTAAGAACGTCATGAAGAAGGTCGTAGATTATGCGCCAGACGAAGTTCTCTTGGTATTGGATGGTTCTACAGGTCAGAACGCCTACGAACAGGCCAAGCAATTCACCAAAGCAACAGATATCACCTCACTCGCCATCACCAAACTGGATGGCACAGCAAAAGGAGGTGTAGTCATCGGTATCTCACACCAACTCAAGGTTCCCGTAAAATACATTGGACTTGGAGAAAAGATGACTGATCTTCAGCCCTTCAACAGAACAGAGTTTGTAGAGTCACTCTTCGAGGGTACCACTCTTTAATATAAAATTCAGTTAGCAATTACAAATGCCCACCATAGATATTATCACAATGGGATGCTCAAAGAATCTCGTAGATTCCGAGCACCTTATGAAACAATTTGAAACCATTGGGTACACCTTATACCATAATCCTGATGTCATACACGGAGATATTGCCGTAGTCAACACTTGCGGATTTATTGGCGATGCAAAGGAAGAGTCCATCAACATGATTTTGGAACTCTGCAATTTGAAGGAAGAAGGTGAGCTCAATCGTGTCTATGTAATGGGTTGTTTAAGTGAACGCTACTTGGAAGAACTGGGGCAAGAAATTCCGCAGGTAGATAAGTTCTACGGAAAATTCAACTGGACAGAGTTACTCCATGATTTGGGAGAAACCTACAATCCTGAGTTACGCAATCACCGCGTACTCACCACCCCGCCACATCATGCCTACATAAAGATTAGCGAAGGTTGCAACCGCAAATGTGCCTACTGCGCCATCCCCATCATTACGGGTGCACACGTCAGCCGTCCGGTGGAGGAAATTTTGGATGAGGTAACACACTTGGTGAGCGAAGGTGTTAAAGAGTTTAACATCATTGCTCAGGAACTTACCTTCTACGGCGTAGATCTTTACAAGAAGCAGATGCTTCCAGAGCTCATTGAGCGAATGGCAAAAATCCCTGGAGTAGAATGGATTCGCCTGCATTACGGCTACCCCACCCACTTCCCTATGGATTTGCTCCGCGTGATGCGCGAAAATGCGAATGTGTGCAAATACATTGATATCGCTCTACAGCACATCTCCGACAACATGCTTACCCGCATGCACCGTAATACGACGAAGCAAGAAACACTTGATCTCCTCACAGCCCTTCGCCAAGAAGTGCCAGGCATCTGCATCCGCACTACACTTATGGTGGGATTCCCTGGAGAGACAGAAGAAGATTTTAACGAACTCATGGAATTCACGCGCCAAGTACGTTTTGATCGTATGGGAGCCTTTGCCTATTGCGAAGAAGAAGGCACATTCGCCGCTAACAACTACGAAGACGATGTTCCCGAAGAGGTGAAACAAGAGCGTCTTGACCGACTCATGCTACTTCAAGAAGGCATTTCTGCCGAACTCTGTGCGGAAAAAGTAGGCAACTCTTATAAAGTTGTCGTCGACAGAAAGGAAGGCGATTACTACATCGGACGCACCGAACATGACTCGCCAGAGGTGGATTGCGAAGTGCTGATTCATCAGAATGAAGGCGATTTACAATTCGGCAACTTCTACAACGTCACAATCACTGCTGCAGAAGAATACGACCTATACGGAACATTAAGTGCCGCCCAATAACTTATAGGCAACGAACCACTGGAACTTCATTTGGTAATATATAAAGAATAAATTGCTTCATTTTCAGTTGTATTTTTGATTGATTTTCTTTTTGTGAAGAAGGAGCATAGCTGACTATGTAACTGATGAGCAAAGAGGAAGGCAACAAAAAGACAACCTAAAATAACAACACTTAACCGAAAATGGAGCAGGTTATTTTTTACATATTACTTAGAACATTCACCGCACACATTACATCAATGAATAGCAAAGACTTTTTCGCGGAAGTGGCATCCCGTGCTGAAATGACTTCCAAGGAAGCACAAACAATGGCAGGTGCACTTGCACTTGCTATCGCAGACAACCTCAATGAAGGTGATACGTTCAGCGTTCAAGGTTTTGGGAACTTTGAGGTTAAAAAAAAGTTAGAGCGTATTATGGTTAACCCGACCACAAAACAGCGTCACCTCGTACCTCCCAAACTCGCCATTTCATTCAAATCGAGCAACGTGCTCAAAGACAAAATCCAATAATCATGAGCAGGAAGTTACTTCCCTCCGATTTCATAGAAGTCATCGCACACCAACAAGGCATCACTAAAAAGAAAAGTGAGGCCTTTGTTCGCGCGTTCTTTGAAGTGATTGAAGAGGGACTCCGCAACGATAGTTTTGTGAAGATTAAGGGATTTGGCACATTTAAGCTGGTTAGCGTGAGCGAGCGAGAAAGCGTAAACATTAACACAGGTGAACGCTTTCAAATCAGTGGGCATACAAAGGTGTCCTTTATCCCCGACAATAACCTGAAGGAACTCGTCAATCGCCCCTTCAGTCATTTTGAAACTACCCTCATTCCCGACTCTACAACGCAAGAAGAAATTGAAATCTTAATCGACACAGCAGAGGAACATATAGAGGTAGAAACGACCTCCTTCCTTGAAAATGTCCATTCTTCAGACGTTGAACAGGATAACACTCCTACAAGTCAACCTACCCCACAGCCCACCTCCACTACTGAAGATGTTGCAATAACAACTAATCACCTTATAGAAATTATTGAGGAGACGGAAGATACGAGCGAGGCAGAGAATGAAGGTGAAGATAAATCTATCGTCGAAGAAACTCCATCATCAACCACTCCTCACACAGAGGAAGCGCACGAACCAGTTTCCACTATTTGCGAAACTCCCCAACCTACTTCAGAAGATACAATAGTTAATAGAGTAGCAGAAGAAAAGGAAGTGGCGATTCAACCCTCTACTGAAATTAAGGTTACAGAAGAACCTCAATCTTTAGTTTCAGAAGAAACAGAGTCAGACACCTCTGATGACACTCCTACATCTGCAACAAATTCAACATCAATTTTATCTACTGAAGAAGAAATGAACACAACTCATACCCCCAAAAAATCTCGTTGGATACTTATATCCTTACTTTGGGTGCTCACCATCATCATAAGTTACATTGCTGGTTATCATAGAATCATCCCTTTGAGCGCCCAAATTCATGAAGAAGCTCCAACAACGTCACAACAGGATTCTTCAAAGGTCGTAGTGCCTATTGACTCACTTTCACTTGATACGATCACCACACAGACTCCACAAACCATCCTCCCTGAAGGGGCTGACACCCTCTCCGTGATTCGAGGCATCAAGAAAACAGACGCCGAAAAACTTGCTGAAGGTCAACCCCAGGTGGAAGTAGGAAGTTTCCTGATTATTGGAACATTCAAAAAGCACACGATGCGTCCAGGAGACACACTCTTCAAACTGGCCCGCAAGGTATATGGTCACAAAGACTACGTAAAATACATCATCCGCTACAACCAATTCTCCGATCCCAACAACGTACACATTGGTTCTGAAATCCTTCTTCCCCAATTGGTAGAAAAGGAAGAATGTGCCGGATGAGTCCTAACATCTTTCAATCCCTCAAACCATCAAAGTTTGGGGGATTTTTACATTTTTAAGATGCCACCGCCATTAGTTTTTAAATAGCTCAAACCAGTAATCCAAGCAAAAATAGTATATTTGCATTATACAAATCTCACCCACTATGAAACTTATTATACTTTACAATAATTATCCGGATTTTTCGTTAGATAATGAAGGACTATGTGTCTACACACTTCCAGACACAGCATTACTCAAAGATAGTAAACCATTCTTTATTCCTGACTTTGCACACCCGTGCACTGTTCAAGGTCACTTGGTCGCTCGCATTTGCCGATTAGGACGTTCTATTTCTGAACGATTCGCTCACAGATATTATGATGCTATAACTATTGGCGCAACATTCACAGCAGAACAATTACGAAAGGAACTTGCAGCACAGCACAAACCTTGGGACCTTGCCGTAGGATTTGATGGCGCAGCTGCTATTGGAAAGTTCGTACCTCTCTATTCAAATACTGAACTTAAAAACTCAGAAGAAGTATCTGGAGTAAATCAACACTTTCGTCCACTACCCTCAAATATCCGTTTCTCATTACACTGTAACGAGCAACAAATTATCCAGGGATTTTCTGGAGGCATGCAGAATCACCTCGATAAGGTAATCGCTGAAATCAGCAAACACTACACATTACGTCAGGGAGATCTCATATTTACAGGATGCCCGCAACCGCCTCACGAAGTTAAAATCAACGATTGCATTACAGGTTTTATTGAAAACGAGAATGTATTACGATTTAACGTAAAATAGGAAATACATCTACCCACCAAGAACTCACCCTCTAACATGAAGTTATTTATCTCTATATTCGTTTTACTTTTATGCTCAAGCAATATTTGGGGACAAGAGTTTGAAACACTTCTCCCGCAGGATTATCCTGTAGGAGAAGCGTTACCCTTGTTTTGCAAACAACTTAGGTTAGCAGATGGAGAGACACCCCAAAACACAGAAGTAATAGTCGAATATCCGGAGGTTAAAAAACTGACAAACAATGAGATAAAGTCATTAAAAAAAGTAGGAATCGAATTACCTGAACAATTAGAAATCCAAACAACATTCGGAATGGAGCGCAAGAAGGGAGTCATTGATATCAGTTTTATTCCCTTCATCAAAAAAGATGGGCAGTATGTAAGACTCACAAGCATACGCGTTAGCACACGTCCTAAACAATCAAGCGTAAAACTGCGTACCTCCTCTTCCCATCAACAACGTTATGCTGATACATCTGCATTGGCTACAGGAAAATGGGTGAAGATTTCTGTTTCAAAAGAGGGCATATACGAACTCACACAAAATCAAATCAAGCAATGGGGGTTTAGTGATATCAATCGTATCAAGGTCTACGGTTATGGTGGACTACCGCAAAACAAAGTTCTATTCAGTGGAAGTTTAGGTACCATCGATGATATCAACGAAATCGCCACTTGGCGTACAAACGAAAAACTGTTGTTCTTTGCTGATGGCACCATTAGAAAAACCTGGAACAATGCCAACAAACGCTGGAAACACGAAATAAACACTTATTCAAAATATTCGTACTACTTCATTACAGAAAGTGATAATCCTCTACAACTTACAGAAGACAATAGCCCCACTACAAACGTTGTAATTTCCGAAATACCTCACCATGTTGTATATGACAATGATAGTTACGCATGGTACCAAGGTGGACGTCAGTTTTATGACGCCTACAATTTTGCATCTGGAAATACGAAGACCTATACTCTCCCTACACCAAACGCTGTAAACTCCTCTGCTTCAGTAGAATTATCATTCTCTGCTTCAAGTATCACTTCAAACACGGAAGTTCTTATAAATTACGGAGAAAGCACACTTGGAAGATTTACAATACGAAACTGTCGTAGTCATGAGCATGCCATTGATCGCCGACAGAGTTATACGCTTAATCACATAAGTGACGAGACTCCGATTAAATTTACAACCACAAAGGGACACGACGCACGTCTAAACTATATCAGCCTAACCTACAATCGCAAACTTACCGCCAATAGCACACCTTACTCGTTTGTCCCAACACCTATAAGTTCAAACGCAATAAAACTGCAAATTGATGATGCCACACCTGCTACTCAAGTTTGGCGCATTGATGAGAACACAGGTAGAATATCCAAATGTCCGACCCAACTGGAAGAGACGACACTTACAGCTACCGCACTAAACGGTAAACACAGATATGTAGTCGTAAACACAAACTCCCAATACGATAAACCAACATTTGTTGAACATGTAGAAAACCAAAATTTGCATGCCCACCACTCCGTACACATGGTAATTATCGTGCCCGAAAGTGGTAAGTTTGATGCTGAAGCACATCGTTTAGCTGAAGCACATCGTCTTTATAGCAGATTAAATGTTGAAGTGGTACGCCAGAATCAAATATTCAATGAATTTAGTTCTGGCACACCTGATGCTACAGCGATTCGTCGCTACATGAAAATGCTTTATGATAAGGCCAATACTGAAACTGAAATGCTGCGTTACCTCTTGCTATTTGGTGATGGCACATATGACAACAGAATGGTAACCTCCGAGTGGAGTTCTCGCTCGCCCAAGGATTATCTATTGGTCTATGAAGACAACGATTACTATGACACGTCTTCAGAAAATGTGATCGGCGACATTGTCTCCTATGCCAGCGATGATTACTTTGGTTTACTGGATGATGGTGAAGGGAGCAATCTTAAAACGGAAAAAATCGACATAGGCATTGGACGTTTTGTATGCAGTAAGGAAAAAGACGCTAAGACTTTAGTGGATAAATCTATCGCTTATATGCAAAACACACACACAGGAAGTTGGAAGAATCGCATAGTAATGATTGGCGATGCACCCCGAAGTACTGACATCGGCGATAAGAATGCACACATGGATGATGCCGAACGTACTGCAAAAATCATCACCAACGCGAGCGCAGATGAATTTAACATCCGCCGCATCTATCCCGATTTTTACGAACGTGAGATGACCGCAACAGGGTATCGTTTTCCAAAAGCAACAGAAATTCTAACAGAAGAAATCAAGCGTGGAGCATTAATGTTCAACTATAGCGGACATGGAAGTCCGGCACAAATCTCTCACTCTTACATCTTCGAATCTGGTGATTGGAACAAAGTCACGTCAAAAGCACTTCCTCTATGGGTGCTTGCCTCATGTGAAATTTTACCCTACGACCAAGAGAAAAATGACTTTGGGCGAATGGCACTATTTGCACCACAAGGGGGTGCTGTAGCCTTCATGTGCGCTTCGCGTGCTGTATATGCCACAGAAAACAATGCGCTTAACATTGCATTCTGCGAAGCGCTTGTAAAACAAAACAACGATGGTACTTATAACACATTTGGGGATGCCATACGTATTGCAAAGAATAAACTCATAACAACAGCGCAAGACAGAAGCATCAACAAACTCAAATATATTATTGCTGGTGACCCCGCATTGCGACTTATGCAACCTACTCAACATATCAAAGTTGAGGCAATTAATGGACACACCCTAAACGAAGAAGAAAGCATCAAACTGAAAGCAGGTTCAATTGCTTCGTTTGAAGGGCATATTGAAGGACTAACAAACTTTGAGGGAATACTCACAGCCACCCTTTATGACAAAACAGAGGAATTAACATGCCGAAATAATGGTAATGTAGCGGATGAGGCATTTAAGTACACAGAACGCACAAAGATTGTATTTAATGGTAGCGATTCTATAAAGGACGGACGATTTAAAATTTTCATCCCTATACCTCGCGACATCAGTTATAGCAATGAAAGCGGACGTCTTTCACTATATGCAGTTAGCAACGACGCACAAGTTGAAGCACGAGGATACTGTGAAAATTTCCATCTTAATGGAACTGAAGAAGGTGAGAACAATGATTCTATAGGACCTAAAATATTCCTATATCTCAACGAAGAGGAGTTCCCCAATGGTGGAATCACAAATCCCCACCCTCTCTTTGTGGCTAAACTTTCAGATGAATCTGGCATAAATGCGACTGGCACAAGTCTGGGGCATGACCTTGAACTAATTATTGATGGAAAGACAAACAACTTGATTGTACTCAATGACTACTTCACCTATGACTTTGGTTCATATCAAGAAGGCACGATTACCTATCAATTAGAAAACCTTGAACCTGGACTTCATACACTCTCACTTCGTGCATGGGACCACAACAACAATTCCTCAACAACTACGCTTGACTTTGTTGTTGGTAATGCTCCACAACAAGGTAAAAAACTATATGCAACCATGAATCCCGCTCGTTCATTCACCCAATTTGTGGCAAATATTGATGAACAGCATATTGATGGTAGCATTACATTTGAAGTTTATACTACCAACGGTCAGAAAGTGTGGGAGAAGTCACAAATGCTTCATACAACATACGCCACACAACAATGGGGATTAACTACAAATTCTGGCACACCCCTACCCAAGGGACTTTACATTTTCCGAGCCAAAGTGTCATCTCCGAATGGAACTGAAGAGTTGGAAGGGGAACGTATTATTATTATTTAAGCAAACGCGCCTCAAATATCCAGAACTTCTTCACACTTTATATGCGAAGCGGCAAAACAAAAACCTCACAACAAAAAATCCAGAATTAATAGAGCAAATCATTTTCATAACTCTGAAAAACAAATGCTTATTAATAGAAAACTCATAAAAATATGAAATCTAAACTACTGCTTATTTCCACTTGTTGTGCACTACCACTCTGCGCTCAAGATGATATCAAGGACCAATTCAACCCTGTAATGACAGCTGTAGTATCTCAAAGCATTGCTGGAGATGCACGAGCTGCTTCAATGGGGGATATTGGTGCGGCAACTGACCCCGATGTTAACTCTCAAGCGTGGAACCCTGCGAAATATCCGTTTACCATTTCTCGTTCAGGACTTGCAATTAACTATACCCCTTGGTTGCGACAACTCACCAACGATATTGCTCTTCTTAACGCTGCCGGTTATTATCGCATTGGCGATTATCAAGCAGTTTCTGCGTCATTACGTTACTTTTCATTGGGTGAAGTTATTACCGAGACTGGAGATATGACCATTAAACCATACGAAATGGCTGTAGATATAGCCTATTCTCGTATGCTATCTGAAACATTCTCTGCGGGTGTTGCACTCCGCTACATTTATTCAGACCTTTCGGGGCACTACGATGACAACGTAAAACCTGGGTCTGCATTTGCCGCAGACATCTCGGCATACAACCAAAGTTATGTACTCATCGGTCAGCGAGAATGCCAATTAGGACTCGGGGTGAACATCTCTAACATTGGTTCGAAAATTAGTTATGGCGACGACTACTCGTACTTTATCCCAACAAACCTTCGTTTAGGGGCTTCGTTACTCGTGCCTATCGATGAATATAACCGCATCAGTTTTTCTGCAGATGTTAACAAACTCTTGGTTCCTTCAATGCCACTTAAACAAGAGGGAGAAGAGGAAGCAGACTACCAAGATCGACTTAAGCAGGATTATTATGATGTTTCCTCCATTTCAGGCATCTTCAAGAGTTTTGGTGATAGCGAACGCGGATTTAAGGGTGAATTAGAAGAGATACAATGGAGTGTTGGTGCTGAATATTGCTACAACGACAAATTCTTCCTTCGCGCGGGATACCACCACGAAAGCGAAATGCAGGGTAACCGTAAGTATTATGCAGTTGGTGCTGGTTTCCGCATGAATGTTCTCAACATTGACGCTGGATACACTATTGCAACAGAAGCTTCGAATCCACTTGATCAAACCATGCGCGTAAGCATCTCCTTTGAACTAGATGCTTTAAAGGATATGTTTGGCAGATAACCCCTAATTCTGCTCAAAACATGGGAGAGGAAGCAAGGAGTACTTTGAAACCCTCCCCTATTGAGAATTCAGTAGCCTTTATGAATAGAACCAAACTACTAATATTTTAAGCACAAATAAACGACATGATTAGAATAGGAATGGGCTTTGATGTACACCGCCTGGTTGAAGGCCGTGACCTTTGGTTGGGCGGAATAAAGATTGAACATACGCTGGGTCTTCTGGGACATAGTGATGCAGATGTACTAATTCATGCAATCTGCGACGCTTTACTTGGAGCTGCTAATATGCGAGATATTGGTTATCATTTTCCAGACACAGGTAAAGAATACCACAACATTGACAGCAAAATCCTTCTAAAACGTACCACCGAACTCCTCAAAACGAAAGGATACAAAATTGGTAATATCGATGCAACGATATGCGCCGAACGCCCCAAAATAAATCCTCATGTAGAAGCGATGAAAGAAACACTTGCGCCACTCATGGGTATCTCAACTGATGATGTCAGCATCAAAGCCACTACCACCGAAAAACTTGGTTTCACGGGTAGAGAAGAAGGTATTTCAGCCTACGCCGTAGCACTTATTGAAAAGTAAAAATATTTCATTAATATAGGAGACTGGCAAACCTTAATCAGAAGAGGGTGTGTCGAAATGCAAAATTTCGGCACGCCCTCTTAAGTTGTGTAAGAGTTAGTAAAATGCAAGGCGCTGAAATTGAGGATGAAGGGAGTGTACTGACGTACATGAACAAATCCGAAATTGAGGGGCAACGAAGCAGTTTGCTCATTATGACACAACGCCTTCTGATTTTTAACAATAATATAGGAGTTACTTGCGTTACCTTTGTTCCGCATCTGGAATTTATGCGTGCATAGTCACTCCCACAGTTTACCAAAAATGAAATTTTAGGGGTAAATCAAGCAAGTTGCTCATTCTTCGGAAGTTGCGTCTTAACAAAAAGGTGAAAAAGCGTTGAAAAAGTGAGATAATGCCCCGTGGTTGCGTTATTTCAAGTCCAAAACTCCATGCGTTGAAAATAACGCATTCTCAACAAGTCAAAGGTGCATTTTTAGGATTGGAAGGTCGGCAAAACTTTAACTTTTGTTAAGAAGATTTAACACTCCAACAGACCTGCAGAAAATTATTCGGCACCTAAAACAAATTATTCGGCACCTATTTTTTACAAGGTGCCGAATAATTTTTGCCAAAACCAGTGTTTTTTTAGAAAACTCCCCAAAATTTCACACTGATAGTCAGGTAGTTAAAAAGGAGGTTTTACCCGTATGGATAAAACCTCCTTTCCTGCAATGCAAAGATAATACATTTTTAAGCGAAATGCAAATCAGCTTTTTTACGTCGCGTGTGTTTTTGTGCGAAAAATATTGACAAAACTAAATCCTCAAATAAATTGGTAAAAACACTGGAGTGCCCATGTTTGTGTGTCTCTACTCTAATAAGGTGGAAGAAATCAAAACAAACGGGGGCAACCAAAGGTCACGCAAGTAACACCTATATTATTATAAAAAAATGAGGTTCCACTATGATGGAACCTCATATGCAGTTAGGTTAATTATTAACCGTTAACCTTCTTCATGTGTGCGATGAGATCGAGAACCTTGTTAGAGTAACCGATTTCGTTATCGTACCAAGAAACTACCTTCACGAATGTGTCAGTGAGCTGGATACCAGCCTTAGCGTCGAAGATAGAAGTGCGAACGTCACCGAGGAAGTCAGCAGAAACTACTTCTTCGTTAGTGTAACCGAGTACGCCTGCGAGTTCACCCTTAGAAGCTTCTTCCATAGCTGCGCAAATTTCAGCGTATGTAGCGGGCTTAGCGAGGTTTACAGTGAGGTCAACTACAGAAACGTCGAGAGTGGGTACGCGGAATGCCATACCAGTGAGCTTACCGTTGAGTTCGGGGATAACCTTACCTACAGCCTTAGCAGCACCTGTAGAAGAGGGGATGATGTTGCCAGCAGCAGCGCGGCCACCACGCCAGTCCTTGAGAGAAGGACCGTCAACTGTCTTCTGAGTAGCAGTTGTAGAGTGAACTGTAGTCATCAAACCGTCCTTGATACCCCACTTATCGTTCAACACCTTAGCAACGGGAGCCAAACAGTTGGTGGTGCAAGAAGCGTTAGAAACGAACTGAGTACCCTTCTCGTACTTGTCAAAGTTAACACCGCAAACGAACATAGGAGTAGCGTCCTTAGAAGGAGCAGACATTACAACATACTTAGCACCAGCCTCGATGTGAGCCTGAGCCTTGTCCTGAGAAAGGAAAAGTCCAGTAGACTCAACTACGTACTCAGCCTCGATCTCGTTCCACTTCAAATCAGCGGGGTTACGCTCAGCTGTAACGCGGATAGCCTTACCGTTAACGATAAGCTGGTTGTTCTCAACGTCAGCCTCGATAGTACCCTGGAACTGACCGTGCATAGTGTCATACTTCAGCATGTATGCCAAGTAATCAACGGGGCAAAGGTCATTGATACCTACGATCTCGATGTCA
>JAZQXB010000047.1:0-72283 GCA_045632685.1 Alloprevotella sp. | reverse complement strand
TTTTTGTCCCACATTGCTGAATGTGTGCTCTATTCTTCTGAATAAATAATGCAAACGCATGCAAAAAAGTGAACAAAAAGCAATTCAATTTTGTCAATATTTTTCGCATTTTGCTCTGCCGTTCCCAAGACTATTGAGGTTTCTGATGCTGAATTTGAAAGGAAAGAATATTTGAGTTCCCCCAAGCATATTTTTTACGTTGAAAGCGCGCCATGGAGCAGACTATAACCTTCAGCGTCTACACCATAAGACGAGACAACTAAAGATCACTCAATGGACAGGAGTATGTTCTTTTGAATTTATTCACAAAATCAAAAAGACAAGATGCTTACTTTCCTAAACTTTTCTGCGTTTCACTTATTTATGAAACAGCAACAATATAGCAGATGTCCACAAACAATCATAGTCCCAAAGATTTTGTGCTCTTATTAGTATAGCCACCAATAGACACTCTACACAAATATGCCTTGCTGGGTATTTAAGACCGAATGGATATTAGAGTGTAAATTAGTGCCCATTAGTGGTTCCCAATAAAACAAACGAACTTTCGTGAACAACCAAAGGTCACGCAAGTAATACCTATATTATTGCCATGAAAAAGCACTTATTGTCTAATACTATTACGTTCATTTCTCAGAAATTAGTCCACTCATTTCCCTTTTATGGCACAGAATGTGCAACTATTTGGATAACTAGTTTTGGAAAAGGGGGACGGAGGTTCTGCGTGTTCCGCTTTTTTTTCGTAACTTTGCGCGCTGAAAAATAAGTTACACATATATAAATTAGTAAAAACGAGAAATGATTACAGTTTCAAACCTCGCCATTCAATTTGGCAAACGCGTCCTCTATCAGGACGTTAACATGAAGTTCACATCTGGAAATATTTACGGCATCATTGGCGCAAATGGGGCGGGTAAATCTACTTTGCTCAAGGCTATTTCAGGTGAACTTGACCCCACGAAGGGTAAAATTGAGTTGGGCCCTGGCGAGCGTCTGTCTGTACTTTCTCAGGACCACTTTAAGTACGACAGTTACACCGTTCTTGACACCGTACTTATGGGTCACACCGTAATGTGGGACATCATGCAACAACGCAATGCCCTCTATTGCAAGGAAGAATTTACGGATGAGGATGGTATTTTGGCTGCAGAATTAGAAGATAAGTTCTCTACAATGGGCGGTTATACTGCCGAAAACGATGCAGCAACCCTCCTCTCTGGTCTTGGTATCAAGGAAGCACTTCATGGCAAATTGATGGGCGACCTTTCGGGTAAGGAAAAGGTGCGCGTAATGTTGGCGCAAGCCCTCTTTGGCGAACCCGACAACCTCCTCCTTGACGAACCTACCAATGACCTTGACCTTGAAACAGTAGAATGGTTGGAAGATTACTTGGGCAACTTTGAACACACCGTGCTCGTTGTGAGTCACGACCGTCACTTCCTCGACCAAGTGTGTACACACACCGTGGATATTGACTTCGGCAAGGTAACGCTCTTCTCAGGTAACTACTCTTTCTGGTATCAGTCAAGTCAGTTGGCACTCCGTCAGGCACAAAACCAGAAGCAGAAGGCGGAAGAAAAGAAGAAGGAATTGGAAGAATTTATCCGTCGCTTCTCTGCCAATGTGGCGAAGAGTCGTCAGACAACTTCTCGTAAGAAGATGCTTGAAAAGCTCAATGTGGAAGATATCAAGCCTTCTACACGTAAATACCCTGGTATTATCTTCCAGATGGAACGTGAACCGGGCAATCAGATTCTCGAAGTGAAGGGGCTCAAAGCCGTTGCTGATGACGGCACTGTGCTCTTCAACGACGTAAACTTTACGGTGGAGAAGGAAGAAAAGGTGGTGTTCCTCAGCCATGACCCTCGTGCCATGACGGCCCTCTTTGAAATCATCAACGGCAACCGTAAGGCAGATGAAGGTACTTACAACTGGGGTGTGACTATCACAACCGCATACCTCCCTCTTGACAACTCTGCCTTCTTCAATACCGACCTCAACATGCTTGACTGGTTGATGCAATATGGAGAAGGTAACGAGGTATACTTCAAGGCATTCCTCGGTCGCATGCTCTTCAAGGACGAAGACATTTTGAAGAAGGTAAATGTGCTCTCAGGGGGCGAAAAGATGCGTTGTATGATTGCGCGTATGCAGTTGCGCAATGCGAACTGCTTGATTCTCGACACACCCACGAACCACTTGGACATGGAAAGTATCCAGGCATTTAACAACAACTTGAAACTCTACAAGGGTAACATCCTCTTCGCTTCTCACGACCACGAATTTATCAACACCGTAGCTAACCGCGTCATCGAACTTACGCCCAACGGCACGATTGACAAGCTCATGAACTACGAAGACTACATCCGTGACGAACGTGTGAAGGAACTCAAGGCGCGCCTTTACGGGGAGTAATTTATTATAGAGTACATCTAACAGAGTACAGAGTACAACTCCCATGCGGGACGTTTCGCAACAACCATGCGAGGGATATACAAACGTTTAACTTTGTAACCTTCTCGTCTACTCGTACCTTGTTAACTTGTCTACTAAAAAACTAAAAACTAAAATCATGACTGAAAAAGAAGAACTTCTAAACGAAGAAACAATTGATACCACCGCACAAGAAGAAACTTCTACGCAGGAACCTGCTGAAGCAACTACAGAACAAACGGAAGAAACTCCTGCGGAAGAACCTCGCGAATTGACAGTTGAAGAAAAGTTGGCAGAAGCTGAAGCAAAGATTGAGAAACTCAACAATGCCATGCTCTACAAAGTGGCAGAGTTTGAAAATTACCGCAAACGCACTATCAAGGAAAAGGCTGACTTAATTCTCAATGGTGGAGAAAAGACTATTACGGCATTGCTCCCCGTGTTGGACGACCTTGAACGCGCCATGCAACACATGAACGATGCGGCAGATGTAGCCTCACTTCGCGAAGGAGTTTCGCTCATCATCAACAAGTTGAACACCGTTTTAAGCGAACAGGGGTTGAAGCGTATCGAAACGAAGGAGGCAGAATTTACAACCGACCTTCACGAAGCTATTGCCTTTATCCCCGCTCCCACCGACGACCTCAAGGGTAAGGTTATTGACTGCGTTCAAGCAGGTTACATGCTTAACGAAAAGGTCATTCGCTACGCAAAAGTTGCTGTGGGACAATAACATAGAAACACTATGGAAAACGATTATTACAAAATTCTAGGTGTGGAGCGCAATGCTTCAGCCGAAGAAATCAAAAAGGCATATAAGAAGGTTGCCATAAAATACCATCCCGACCGCAACCCTGACAATAAGGAGGCGGAGGAGATGTTTAAAAAGGCAGCCGAGGCTTACGACGTCTTGCGCGACCCCGACAAGCGTGCACGCTACGACCAATTTGGAGCAGAGGGTGTGAATGGCGCAGGTGGATTCGGCGGATTCGGTGGATTCGGCGCGGGAGGCATGGACCTCAATGACATCTTTGCACAATTTGGCGACATCTTTGGTGGACACTTTGGTGGTGGTTTTGGCGGATTCGGTGGCGGACGCCGTCAACAACCCCGCAAGTTCAAGGGTAGCGACCTCCGCATGAAGGTTTCCCTCTCGCTTGAAGAAATCAACACGGGTGTCACCAAGAAGTTTAAGGTAAAGAAAGATGTTACCTGCTCTTCATGCCAAGGGTCAGGTTGTGCCGACGGAGCGCATCCCGAAACCTGTGCCACATGTCAAGGTTCAGGTTATGTAGTACGCACCAAGCAAACCATGCTCGGCATGATGCAGACACAAGATGTTTGTCCCGCTTGTCATGGTGAAGGCACCATCATCAAAAATCAATGTAAACATTGTCATGGCGAGGGTGTTGTAGCCGGCGAAGAAATCGTAGAAATCGAAATCCCCGCTGGTGTACAAGACGGTATGGTAGTCACCGCTCGTGGCAAAGGTAATGCTGGACGTCATAGCGGAGTGGCAGGAGACATTCAGGTGTTTATCGAAGAACAAGCGCATCCCGAATTTCTCCGTGATGAGAACGACCTCATCTATAACCTTCTCCTCACCGTATCGGAAGCCACACTCGGCACCACGGCACAAATCCCCACCATCGACGGAAAGGCGAACATCAATATCAAACCTGGTACACAACCTGGTACCGTGCTCCGCCTTCGTGGAAAGGGACTTCCCGCCGTTCAGGGGTATGGTTATGGCAAGGGCGACCTTATCGTAAACATTAGCGTTTATATCCCCGAAACATTGAGCAAGGAAGAAAAGAAGGCGTTTGAAAGCATGAAGGACAATGACAACCTCAAGGCGTCACCCTCATCCAAGCGCAAGATTTTCGAGAATTTCAGAGGATACTTTAGTTAAAGGAGAAATAAGAAAGGAAAAAGGAGAAAGGGCTAGCGCATGGAAATTCTCCTTTATCCTCTCTCCATTCTCCTAAAAAAAGGAATGGCTGGCGCATTATTTTCCGCACGGTCTTTCTCATTTATCCTTTCTCATTTCTCCTTTTCTTTATGACTTACCAAGAAACCATAAATTACCTTTACGCATCTGCCCCTTTGTTTCAAAACATTGGGGCAGGCGCGTATAAAGAGGGATTGTCAACCACAAAAGCGCTTGACGAATATTTTGATCATCCCCATCGTAAGTTTAAGACGATTCACGTAGGAGGTACGAACGGTAAGGGTTCTACCTCCCACTCCATTGCTGCGGTACTCCAAACTGCAGGATATAAAGTGGGCCTTTTCACATCGCCCCACCTGGTTGATTTCCGTGAGCGCATCCGCGTGAATGGCGAAATGATGGAGGAGGAATATGTGGTAGACTTTGTAGAAAACCATCGCCACTTCTTCGAACCCCTCTACCCTTCCTTCTTTGAACTCACCACGGCATTGGCATTCAAGTATTTTGCCGACCAAGAGGTGGACATTGCCGTAATTGAGGTGGGACTCGGAGGGCGTTTGGATTGCACAAACATCATCCGTCCCCTACTCTCCGTGATTACCAATATCAGCTTTGACCACACGCAATTCCTCGGTTCCACGCTCAAGGAAATTGCTACGGAAAAGGCAGGAATCATCAAGCACTCCACACCCATCGTCATTGGCGAACATGGAGCGGAGAGCGACCCCGTGTTCATTGAGGTAGCGAAACGAGAAGACGCTCCTCTTTACTTTGCGGAAGATCATCTTGAGAATGTGCAAGGCATTGACTTCCAACTCAAAGGCGATTGCCAAGAGAAGAACTTGTGCACCATTTGCACGGCGCTCAACATCCTTCAAAAGCAATTAAGCATCTCACCAGAGCACATCCGTGAAGGACTTGCTCACGTATGCGACCTCACCCACCTTATGGGGCGTTGGCAAACCCTCTCTACCTCCCCCCTCACCATTTGCGACACGGGGCACAATATTGGCGGATGGCAATACCTCGCACCTCGCCTACAAAAATTTATCGATGAGGGGAAACGCTTGCACGTCATTTTTGGCATGGTGAACGACAAAGATATCACCCACGTAGTTGCCCTCCTCCCCAAGCAAGCGCACTACTATTTTACGCAAGCATCGGTCAATCGTGCGCTCCCAGCTGAAAAATTATGGGAAATCGCAACGAATTTTAACTTAAAAGGTAGTACCTTTGCCTCGGTTAAAGAGGCACACCAGGCCGCTCGCAATAATGCCTCGCCCGAAGATGTTATCTTTATTGGCGGAAGCACGTTTGTGGTTGCCGACCTCTTAACCCCTTAACATAAAGAAACTTAACCTAAAAACCTAACGACCTCAAAACCTCAAAACCTCATAACTCATAATATATGAAATCAATCCTCACCCTTGCGCTTTGCGCAACCACATCATTGGCAACATTTGCCGAAACCCTCCACCCCGGAGAAAAGGAAGGTACAACTTTTAGTCTCGCTACACAGAAGGCGCCTGAAGCTATCAAAAAAGCAGACCCCACAATCACGGTTGGGGGATTTATTACTGGTAAGTACAGCATTACCGACAAGGCAAACGTCACCGACAACGGCGGTTTTGACATGCGCTACCTTCGTATTTATGGTTCAGGTTACGTCTATAAAGACTTCTTCTATCGCTTCCAGGGCGAAGTGAGCGGTGCTCCCGGTGTAGACAAGGGTGCGCGCCTTCTTGACGCCTTTGTAGAATGGCAAAAATACGATGCCTTCCGCGTAAAGGTGGGACAATTCAAGCGTAGTTTCGGTTTTGAAAATCCCATGTCGCCCCTCGCTATTGGTCATGGTGCTTACTCACAAGCAACCCTCAAGTTCCTCATGAACGACCGTTGTGGAGAGCATAGTAGTGGCGGACGTGACCTCGGTGCACAAATCCAGGGTGACTTCCTCAAGGTAGGTGGCGAAAAGGGACACTACCTCTTCCACTATCAGTTCGGCGTATTCAATGGTCAGGGCATCAACCACAAGGATAAGGATAAAGAAAAAGACTACATCGCAGGTCTTTGGGTGAGACCTTTGAAGAAACTCGAAATGGGCGGATTCCTCTGGAATGGCACTTACACCAACGAATCTAACGTCAACGACCAAATTGACCGCAAGCGCATGGGATTCGGTGTGAAATATGAAGACAAATGGACGGTTCGTGCGGAATACATGTACAGCTACGGAGGTGCCATCAACAATGCCAATGCCCCCAAACACAGCGAAGGTTGGTACGCAACTGTAGGTGTGCCCGTAGCAAAGAATTTCAAGGTCTATGGTAAGTGGGACTGCTATCGCCATGACACACGCTCATGGAACACGCTCAAGACCGATTGGTGTATGTCTGCCAACTACAACTTCGGCAAGAACCTCATGATGCAGCTCAACTACACGTACACCGTTGATCGCAACCCCTCACCTGCCGATAACCACTTCAATACTATTGATTTCCAAATCTCTGCACGCTTCTAAAGCAAAGATTAAAATCATAAACACAGCAAAAAAGAAAGAGTCTGGACCATGGTCCAGACTCTTTTCTATTTATAAAGATCTTTAAAGCAAACGCCCTTACTTCATCAACTCAATAGAGCGCTTGATAAAACGGTTGAGTTCGCTACCCTTCAACAATCCGCTTTGGAGCAATGCCAAGTCGATGAGTTGGGGAATAACGGCATTTCCGTTAGCGAAGGCGGCAAGCACTTCCTTTTGCTTTGCCTCTTCGGCGGCAATAGCGTCACGGCATTCCTGAAGGTCTTTGCGCTCAGCCTCAGAGATTTCGTCGTACTTCTTATCCTTCTGCTCTTGTTCCAACACCTGAAGGCGTGCGTTAAGGCCACGCATTTCGTTATCAATGGGTTTAAGACTTTCAGCAGTAGCGCTTTCCACCTCTGCCATCACTTTCTTCACCAAGGGGTGGTTCGAGTTAAGCACCACGTTATACATGTCAGGCATTTCGCCATAGAAACTCATACCGCCCTGGAACTGTGCCATCTCCTTCATGCGACGCATGTATTCGCTTTGTGTGACAACGATAGGAGCATCGTCTTCAGCGAGCGCTTCTGTCTGTACACGGAGTTCCATCTTTTCCATCTTGGGCACCATGGCCTCAAAGGCGGTGGCAAGCTTCTTGCTTTGTGCTTCCGTAAGCGCATTTACCGCCTCGTCTTCCTTCTGAATCAAACGGCTAATCACATCGCCATCCACACGCACGAGGCGCGCTTTTTCAAACTTCTGCTCAAGCATTGAAACCATTGGAGCATCGAGCTGACCGTCCATGAGGAGCACGTTATACCCCTTTGCCTTTGCCGCCTCAATGTGTGAGAAATGTTGCTCCTTATCGCTGGCATAAAGGTAGATGAGGTTGCCCTCCTTATCGGTCTGATTGTCCTTAATGAGTTCCTTATACTCTTCATAAGTGTATTGCTTGCCATCGACATCGGCAAAGAGTGCAAACTTATGCGCCTTTTCGTAAAAATCAGGTTGCGAGAGCATGCCGTAATGGATGAAGAGCTTGAGGTCTGCCCACTTCTGTTCAAACTCCTCGCGGTTGTTTTTGAAAAGGCTTGCCAAGCGGTCGGCCACCTTCTTGGTGATGTACGAAGAAATCTTCTTCACATTGGCATCGCTTTGCAAATAACTACGGCTTACGTTCAAGGGAATATCGGGAGAGTCAATCACCCCATGAAGCAAGGTCAAGAATTCGGGAACAACATTCTCAACTTGGTCAGTCACGAAAACTTGATTACAATAAAGTTGAATTTTATTGCGTTGTAAATCAATATTTTGCTTAATCTTTGGGAAGTAAAGTACACCTGTGAGGTTGAAGGGATAATCCACATTGAGGTGAATCCAGAAGAGAGGTTCATCAGCCATGGGATAAAGGTCGGTGTAGAACTTCTTGTAGTCTTCATCCGTGAGCGTTGAGGGCGTCTTTGTCCAAAGGGGTGTAGTGTCATTGATGACATTAAGTTCGTCAGTTTCCACCTGCTTGCCTTCCTTCCATTCCTTCTTGTGTCCAAAGGCTACGGGGACTGCCAAGAAACGACAATATTTTGTGAGGAGTTTGCTGATGGTTGCTTCTTCAAGGAATTCCTTGCAATCTTCAGCAATGTGAAGCACGATGTCAGTGCCGCGCTCTGCCTTGTCCACCTCTGTAATTTCAAACTCTGGCGAACCATCACAAGTCCACTTCACCGCTTGAGCACCTTCCTGATAGCTACGCGTAACGATATCCACACGTTCGCTCACCATAAAGGTAGAGTAGAAACCGAGACCGAAATGACCAATAATAGCATTAGCATCATCCTTGTAACGTTCAAGGAAGTCTGTAGCACCCGAGAAGGCAATCTGATTGATGTACTTTTCAATCTCCTCGGCCGTCATACCAATACCACGGTCACTAATCGTAAGTGTTTTTGCCTCGGCATCAACCTTAACTTGCACAGTCAAGTCACCGAGTTCACCACTCACCTCTCCACGCGCGCTAAGAGTCTTCAACTTTTGCGTAGCGTCAACGGCATTTGCAACTACTTCACGAAGGAAAATCTCATGATCACTATACAAGAATTTCTTAATCACGGGGAAAATATTCTCCGTAGTTATTCCAATTT
Organism: Alloprevotella sp.; assembly: GCA_045632685.1. Lineage (GTDB taxonomy): Bacteria > Bacteroidota > Bacteroidia > Bacteroidales > Bacteroidaceae > Alloprevotella. Next base: position 63,240 of record JAZQXB010000047.1, on the reverse strand, counting down.
GTCCTTTTTTCATAATATCGGTTCTTTAAGTTATGAATTTCATTTTTACAAAAAAATGCAAATAATATGCCAAAAATGAGAATAACCGAACAGGAGTCATGGGAAAGACTTAATTTTATAGGATTTACCCCATCAAGTACACTGTTAGTAGTCAAGTTCCAATATCGCGGATTTTTTTATTCTTCTTAAAAAGGCACATCGACACTCAGACAAAAGTAAAAATCAAAAATTCGCTTTGCTTATTATTCGTAATAATGTAAATTTGCAGAAGATTACAAATTATATAAATATTAGAAAATTATAAACACACATAAATCATTAACGAATGTACAGATCTCACAACTGCGGTGAACTCCGCATTCAGGATACAGGAAAGGTGGTTACCCTTTCTGGTTGGGTGCAAAGATTGCGCAAAATGGGCGGTATGACATTTGTCGACCTCCGCGACCGTTATGGCATTACGCAACTCGTGTTTAACGAAGAAACAAATGCCGAACTTTGCGCACGCGCTAATAAGTTGGGACGTGAATATGTTATTCAGGTAACGGGCGCCGTAAATGAGCGCTTCTCAAAAAATGAAAACATTCCCACAGGCGCTATTGAAATTATCGTTGATACGCTCAACGTGCTCAACGCTTCGGCAACACCTCCCTTCACAATTGAAAACAACACCGACGGCGGCGACGACATTCGCATGAAGTATCGCTACCTCGATTTGCGCCGCGATTGCGTACGTAGCAATCTTGAATTGCGCCACAAGTTCTGCATCGCCGTGCGTAACTTCCTCGACGGCCTCGGCTTTATGGAAGTAGAAACTCCCGTGCTCGTAGGTTCTACACCCGAAGGTGCACGCGATTTCATCGTGCCTTCACGCATGAATCCCGGTCAATTCTATGCCCTTCCCCAGAGTCCGCAAACGTTGAAGCAATTGTTGATGGTGGCTGGTTTTGACCGCTACTTCCAAATCGTGAAGTGCTTCCGTGATGAAGACCTCCGTGCCGACCGTCAGCCCGAATTCACACAGATTGACTGCGAAATGTCGTTCGTTGAACAAGACGACGTTATCAATACATTTGAAGCCCTCACGAAGTACCTCTTCAAGGAAGTGCGTGGTGTTGACTTGGGTGAAACTCCCTTCCTCCGCCTTCCCTGGGCAGATGCAATGCGTCGCTTCGGTTCTGACAAACCCGATATGCGCTTCGGCATGGAGTTTGTAGAATTGATGGACGTGATGAAGGGCACTGGCGAGTTTGCCGTGTTTAACGACGCTCAATACATCGGCGGTATCTGCGCACCTGGTTGTGCCGTTTATACCCGCAAGCAGCTTGACGAACTCACCAACTTTGTCAAGAGTCAGCAGATTGGCGCCAAGGGGCTTGTATATGCTCGTGTGGGCGAAGATGGTAGCGTGAAGAGTTCGGTAGATAAGTTCTACACTCCCGAAGTTCTCGAAGCCCTCAAGGTGAAGATGGACGCGAAACCTGGCGACCTCATCCTCATCCTCAGTGGTGATGATGCGATGCGCACACGCAAGCAACTTTGCGAACTCCGCCTCCTCATGGGCGACCGCCTCGGTTTGCGCGATAAAAATAAGTTTGCCCTCCTTTGGGTGGTTGACTTCCCCATGTTTGAATGGAGTGAAGAAGAAGGTCGCCTCATGGCTATGCACCACCCCTTCACAGCACCCAAACCCGAAGATATTGAAAAACTCGACACAGCACCCGCAGAAGTATGTGCGAATGCCTACGACATGGTGTGCAACGGTGTAGAAGTGGGTGGCGGTTCTATCCGTATTCACGACGCTGTGCTTCAGGCAAAGATCTTTGAAATCCTCGGATTCACTCCCGAGCGTGCACAAGAGCAGTTTGGTTTCTTGATGAATGCCTTCAAGTATGGTGCACCTCCTCACGGTGGTTTGGCCTATGGTCTTGACCGCTTCGTGAGCCTCTTTGCAGGTCTTGATAGCATTCGTGACTGCATCGCGTTCCCCAAGAACAATTCTGGTCGCGACGTCATGCTTGATGCCCCCTCATTTGTGGATCAGAAGCAGCTTGACGAACTCTGCTTGCAGTTGGGCGAAATCAACAAATAAAATATAAAAAACAAGAAAGGAGAAATGAGAAATTACTTGCACGAGAAGGTCGGGCTTGGTTTTCTCCTTTCTCCTTTTTCCTTTCTGAATTATGAACTTTATTGAACTTTGCCAAAAGCGTTATTCCGTACGCTCATATCACCCACTTGCCATTGAGCAGGAAAAGTTGGATTACGTCCTTCAGTGCGCACGCTTGGCACCCTCTGCTGTAAATTTTCAACCTTGGAAATTACAACTGATTACGAATAAAAAAGAGATGGATGCGGTAAAGCAGTGTTACAACCGCTCGTGGTTTGAAACGGTAAACACCTGCATTATCATCTACAAAAACAAAGAGCAGGAATGGGTACGCAAGCAAGACCTAAAGGCGCACGGAGACATTGACGTCGCAATTATAACCGAGCACATCTGCCTTGCTGCAGCCGAACAAGGGTTGGGTACTTGTTGGGTGTGCAACTTCAATCGTGAAGAACTCTTCAATCAGTTTGAAATTCCCGATTATCTAGAACCCGTAGTTATCATCCCCATTGGTTATCCCGCTGACGAGCCCAAAGAAAAACAGCGTAAGTCAATGGACGAACTGATGATTAAGCTTGCAAAGAAATAAGGCAACATTCCACCCCCTCACCGTTAACCTTTAACCTTCCACTACCATGTTTGGATTTATAAAATTAGCAGCAGCAGTACCCCAAGTTACTGTTGCAAATTGCACGCTAAATGCTCAACATATCATCTCATTGCTACAGAAAGCAGATGAGCAACGTGTGGGCGTCGTATGCTTCCCCGAATTAAGCATAACGGGAGCAACATGCAACGATCTATTCTTTCAGCGTCCCCTTATTGAAGCAGTAAACCAAGCGTTACATAACATCGTAGAAGCCACCTCAACACTCACGACTTTTGCTATTTTAGGAGCACCTTTGCTTTATAAGCAACAACTCTACAATTGCGCAATAGTAATAGGAAAAGGAAAGGTATGGGGAGTGGTACCCAAAACGTATCTTGCCAACCATGCAGAAGCTTCTGAAACACGATGGTTTACCTCGGGAGTAACATTACCCACAGATGCTTACATTCAAATAGGTGAAGTCAAAGTCCCCTTCTCTGCCAACCAATTATTCACAACCCCTGATTTCACTTTTGGCATCGCCTTTGGCAATGACACACTCGCTCCGCTCTCTACCGCTACCCAACTCATGCTGGCGGGAGCAGATGTTATTTTTGCACCAGCAGCCTTCCCCGAAAGCGCTGGACGCCATGCGAAACTTCGTTCTGCATTGCTCAACCAAAGCAAGAACAATATCAGTGCAATCATTTGTGCATCAGCAGGGTATGGAGAAAGCACACAAGACCTTGTCCTCTCCGGAAAAGCCTTTATTGCTGAAAAGGGCGAAATGATTAAGGAAGGAAAGCGCTTCCTCCACAAGGAGCAACTTATCACTGGCGAAATCGACATTGAGCGTCTTCGCCATGCACGCCTGGAGAACAGCCTCTATAAGCAAGCCGTAACACTTGCAAACGGAATCTGCCCCCTTCATACAGAAATTCCCTTCAATGCCCCCTCACTCACGACCTTGGAACGACGCTACGCCGCCCTACCCTTTATTCCCGAGAATGAGCAGGAGCGCCAGGAGCGTTGCGAGGAGATTTTCAATATTCAGGTAGAAGGACTCATGAAGCGCCTCCAGCACACACATAGCAGCACAGCAGTGATTGGCATCAGTGGCGGACTCGACTCCACACTTGCCCTGCTTGTGACGGTACGCGCTTTCGATGCTTTAGGAATCTCAAGAAGCAACATCTACGGCATCACAATGCCAGGATTTGGTACTACCGACCGTACCTACCAAAATGCATTAGAGATGATGAAGCAATTGGAGATTACCACCCTTGAAATCCCCATTGCCAATGCCGTAATGCAACACTTTACTGATATTCACCACGACCCTGCAAAGCACGACGTGACTTACGAAAACAGTCAGGCACGCGAACGCACGCAAATCCTTATGGACTTTGCCAACAGTAAAGGGGCTATGGTCATTGGCACAGGCGACCTTTCAGAACTCGCCCTCGGATGGGCAACCTACAACGGCGACCACATGTCCATGTATGGCGTTAACGGTTCTGTTCCAAAGACGCTTGTAAAGCATTTAGTCATCCATGAAGCACTCGCTACTGAAAACGAAGTAGTGCGCAACACGCTTCTGGACGTGGTCAACACGCCCATCTCTCCCGAACTCATCCCTGCGGCAGCGGACGGTAGTATAAAGCAAAAGACAGAGGACCTCGTAGGTCCATACGAACTCCACGACTTCTTCCTTTATCACACCCTGCGCAACGGATTTACCCCTGAAAAAATCCGCTTCATTGCCGAGCAAACCTTCCAGGGCATTTACGATAGTGCTACCATCACCCACTGGCTCAATACCTTTACCCGCCGCTTCTTCATGCAGCAGTTCAAGCGCAGCTGTCTGCCCGACGGTCCTAAAGTGGGCAGTTGCTCACTCTCACCCCGAGGTGATTGGCGCATGCCCACTGACGCCAACGGAGCACATTGGCAATTGCCAAAGTAGAGATACTCAACGATAAGACACAAGCAGGATACACCCAATAAAGGCGTATCCTGCTTTTATTTAGCATCTCTTGGGACTTTGTATTTGCCCACAAACAGAGTGCAAACTATTTTTATCAAGCAAAACAAAAAGTGGCACATAAGAGAACGGGAGAGTTCATCTTATGTGCCACTCGTATGAGGTGTGATTTGATTCTCAAGAGTGAGAAGGAATCACGAGTGTTGCGGTTGATTACTTAACCTTAGCAACGATAGCCTTGAACGCAGCGGGGTTGTTTACTGCGAGGTCAGCGAGGACCTTACGATTGATTTCGATACCAGCCTTGTGGAGCGCGCCCATGAGCTGAGAGTATGACATACCTTCAAGACGAGCTGCTGCGTTGATACGCTGAATCCAGAGAGCGCGGAAGTTGCGCTTCTTATTACGACGGTCACGGAAAGCATAGGTAAGACCCTTTTCCCATGTGTTCTTTGCTACTGTCCAAACGTTCTTGCGAGCGCCGAAGTAACCGCGAGTCAACTTAAGAATTCTTTTTCTCTTAGCACGTGAAGCTACGTGATTTACTGATCTTGGCATAGTTAATGTACTTTTTGAATGTTAGCGCCGAATCTACATCGCTTTGCGACTAAACGGACTTGCGTTGCTAATCATTCGGTTAGAAATTAGTTTGTTTAGATTAAAAGGGTGCTAATTGTTTGAGGATTAGCGCATGCAAAGGAGTTCGCGAACCTGCTTAACGTTTGTTGTGTCAACGATAGCGTCGTGTACGAGGTTACGCTTCTGCTTCTTTGTCTTCTTAGTCAAGATGTGACTGTGGAAGGCATGATGTCTCTTAATCTTACCCGTTCCAGTGAGAGCGAAACGCTTCTTAGCACCAGAATTAGTCTTTACTTTTGGCATTTTCTTTTAAATATTTAATGATTACTATAGTGTGCGGTTAAGTGAGATACCAAACTTAACGCGCTACATTTCTTTTTCTTTAGGTGTGGGCGAGAGCAATCCTTACAAAGGTTTAGAAGTCTTCACCTTCTACGCTGAGCGTGAATTCCTTCTTTGCCTTTTGCTGGGGCGCTTTCTTTTCTGCCTTCTGCACGTTTTCAGCTTCTACCTCTTCGTGTTCAACGGGCTTGCTTGCCTTCTTCACACTCTTGGGAGCGATGTAGATGATCATGCGCTTACCTTCGAGTTTTGGCATGCTTTCTACCTTACCCACTTCTTCGAGGTCGTTTGCAAAACGGAGGAGGAGCACTTCACCTTGTTCCTTAAAGAGGATAGAGCGACCGCGGAAGAATACGTGCGCCTTCACTTTATCACCTTCCATGAGGAATTCCTTGGCATGCTTGAGCTTGAAGTTGTAGTCGTGTTCGTCGGTTTGAGGTCCGAAGCGAATTTCCTTGATTTCCACCTTCACCTGCTTTGCCTTGAGTTCCTTCTGCTTCTTCTTTTGCTGATAGAGGAACTTTGAATAATCAATCAATCGACAAACTGGAGGCTCTGCGTTGGGAGAGATTTCAACGAGGTCAAGTCCCTTTTGTTCTGCAAGGCGAAGCGCATCACGTGTCGGCACTACTGCTGACTCAATATCGTCGCCTACAATACGCACTTCACGCGCACGGATTTGTCCGTTGATGCGATGCTGCGCTTTCATTTTGTCATTCTTCATTCAGAATAAAAATCTTACTTATTGATTGATGTTTCAGGTTATTACTTCTGCACTTTGGCAGTAATCGGGTGCAAAATTACGAAATCCTTGGCGCTCAACAAAACTTTTAACTATATTTTTTCACGCCTCTCCTTCAGTTTTTTCACAATTCCGCCCTACCCTTTATTTACAAGCGTTGAGAACTAAGCAGGCGCCTAATTCCCAACACTCATTATTATATATGTATGGTGATTAGAATGCGAGCATTTCTGCTACTTCATCGTTCACCTTCTTCGCAAAGTCAGCAATGCTCATGCTGCCCTGGTCGCCTTCGCCCTGCTTACGCACGGCTACGAGACCTTCGGCTGCTTCCTTTTCACCTACTACGAGGAGGTAAGGAATGTGCTTCATTTCGTTATCGCGAATCTTACGGCCGATCTTTTCGTTACGGTCGTCAACGATGGCGCGAACGTCCTGTGCTTCGAGCGCCAAGCGCACCTGCTCTGCATAGTCGTTATACTTTTCAGAGATGGGGAGGATGGCTACTTGGTCGGGGGTCAACCACAAGGGGAAGTGACCTGCGGTGTGCTCAATGAGCACGGCGGTGAAGCGCTCCATCGAACCGAAGGGTGCACGGTGAATCATCACGGGACGGTGCTTGAGGTTGTCAGCACCCGTGTATTCGAGTTCGAAGCGTTCGGGCAAGTTGTAGTCCACCTGGATGGTTCCCAACTGCCAACGACGTCCGAGTGCGTCCTTCACCATGAAGTCGAGCTTAGGACCGTAGAAGGCTGCTTCGCCGTATTCAATAACGGCGGGGAGTCCCTTTTCCTGACATGCCTCGATGATGGCTGATTCTGCGCGTTCCCAGTTTTCTTCCGAACCGATATACTTTTCGCGGTTTACCTTATCGCGGAGTGAAATCTGCGCTTCAAACTTGTCAAACTTCAATGCCTTGAAGATGATCATGATGATGTCCATCACGCGGAGGAATTCGTCCTTCACCTGGTCGGGGCGACAGAAGATATGAGCGTCGTCTTGAGTAAAGCCGCGCACGCGTGTCAAACCGTGGAGCTCACCACTCTGTTCGTAGCGGTAAACGGTACCGAACTCTGCCATACGGATGGGCAATTCCTTGTATGAACGGGGCTTCCATGCGTAGATAGCGCAGTGGTGAGGGCAGTTCATGGGCTTCAAGATGTACTCTTCGCCTTCTTCGGGAGTGTGGATGGGTTGGAACGAGTCCTTACCATACTTTGCATAGTGACCTGAAGTGACGTAGAGGCTCTTCGAACCGATATGGGGTGTCATCACCTGCTGATAGCCGAACTTCTTCTGAATCTTCTTCAAGAAGTCTTCGAGGCGGAGGCGGAGGGCAGTACCCTTGGGCATCCACATGGGAAGTCCCTTACCTACGAGGTCAGAGAACATGAAGAGTTCCATTTCCTTACCAATCTTGCGGTGGTCGCGACGCTTGGCTTCTTCAAGAAGTTGGAGGTATTCGTCGAGCATCTTCTTCTTGGGGAAAGAAACGCCGTAAACGCGTGTCATCTGGGGGCGCTTTTCGTCGCCACGCCAGTAGGCTGAACTTACGCTCATCACCTTGAATGCCTTGATGGGCGCCGTTGTCATCAAGTGAGGACCGCGGCAAAGGTCGGTGTAAGCGCCCTGTGTGTAGGTCGTAATCTTACCGTCTTCGAGCTCTTCAATGAGTTCGTTCTTATAGGTCTGACCACGCTCTGCGAAGAACTTGATTGCGTCGGCCTTTGAGATGTCTTCACGAACGAGTGCGTCCTTCTTCTGCACGAGTTCCTGCATCTTCTTTTCAATCTTCGCAAAGTCTTCTTCGCGGATGCTCACGCCCTGAGGGGGCATCACGTCGTAATAGAAACCATTTTCAATAGCAGGACCGATACCAAACTGTGTGCCGGGCCAAATTTCACCGATTGCTTCCGCCATCAAGTGCGCAGAAGTGTGCCAAAATGCATGCTTACCTTCGGCATCATCCCACTTGTAGAGATTGATAGAAGCATCTTCAAGAATGGGGCGGTTTAATTCAACCGTCTCACCGTTCACGCCACAAGCAATCACGTCTTGTGCCAAACGACTTGAAATACTTTCCGCAATCTGCAATCCAGTAACGCCGCTCTCGTATTCACGAACGCTACCGTCAGGAAAAGTAATTTTAATCATATCTGTTTTTAGTTTATTGTTTCAACGAGTTAAACTTTATCCGTGCAAAGTTAGCAGAAAAAACAGACATGCTGAAGCCTTCAGGTTAGATTTTTTCACATTTTGATGTTTCATAGGGGTTGGGGAGATATTTTGGAGAAAAGAGGAAGTGGGGAAAAGTATATGGGAGTTAGGGAGAAATATGTGGGAGTTAGAGTACAGAGAACAGAGTACAGAGAACAGAGTACAGAGTACAGAGTACAGAGAACAGAGTACAGAGTACAGAGTACAGAGAACAGAGAACAGAGTACAGAGAACAGAGTACAACTACCTTGCGGGATGACGCTCCGGATGGTGCATAGTTCAAACAAGTTTGTCCCCTGCCCTTACTTCGTGCGTTGGTTCCCCCCCATAAATAGAGGGAGAACCTTACAAGAAGGTGGAAGATGAGCGTAGTGAAATCAAAAGGACTTTCGCCATGCGGTGCATTCCGCAAGGTAGTTGTACTCTGTACTCTGTTATCTGTACTCTAATACAAGTGCACCGTTGTCCGTTGTCATTTCCTTTTGCAAAGATACAACACGCCCCACCCCATTTGTCATTTATTGTCATTTAGCATCCGAAAAAAGCGCAAAAATCGCCACTTAACTCATAGACATTCAACACGTTACAAACACAGGAAAATTTTTCAAAATTTTCCACTTTTGTTCATGCAAGTCCCCATTTGAGGGGTGCGGACGCATGATTTTGTGAAGCGTGACACGTGACACGTGACAAAGAAAAAAGCAAAAATATGCAATTGACGCAATATTGAAAAAGCGGAGCCACTCTACACTACCTATACCAAGTGAAAGCATACATACTTTCCGTGACACGTGACACGTGACAAAGAAAATGGCGAGGTAAATAATCGAAAAGTGCGGGCATGCATCCTTTCAAAAAAATCAAGGGGTACAGGTGTTACGCTATAAGAAGTAGTTATAATATAAATTTATAGTATATTTAAATATACTATACATCCTAATATACACTATAAGCACCTACCCCATACCCTTTCCAAAATCGCCGTGACATGTCACGTGTCACGCTCACAAAATCGTGCACCAATCAGCATATTCCGTTGAATATCAATGCAAAACGCATAAAAACCAAGAACGCATGCGCCGTACGCCCGTTCTTGCCAAGTGGAATGCCCTCTCGGAAGTTCAAGCGGAACTATCCCCCACCCTCGCATTACAGATTACAGATTACAGTTATTTTGAAACTCACATGCTCCCCTCTGCGTAAGACATAGTAAAAATTTTTATTATATATATAATAACTTATTTCTTGTACTATTTTTCAAGTCTCTGACGTATCAAAATAAAAAAACTGTAATCTGTAATCTGTAATGCAAGGGCATCACCCTCCGAGAGCGCGCCATCAATCAATAAGTGATTTTATGGATAAATCGCACAGATATAAGCAGATTTTAGTAATTTTGAAGTGTGATTTGATGGTAGCTGGACTAAGGCTTCTGCATCACCCCTTAACAAACGAATTTATAACGGTTAATTCGCACACAATATGGCAAAATATGAAATTAAAGATGGCGTGGCAATCCTCCCCGAAGGTATTGAGATGATTGAGGACGAAGCATTCAAGAATTGTAAAGAATTGAAGCGCGTGGTAATCCCTCAATGGGTGCGAAGAATTGGGGTGGATGCTTTTAGAGGATGCGAAAACCTTGAAGTCGTGGAGTTGCCCGAATGGTTAGAGGACATAGGTCAGACTGCGTTTTGTGGTTGTTCTTCCTTAAAAGAACTGAATTTGCCTCAATGGGTGAAGCGGATTGAGTATTGGGCGTTCAACGGTTGCTTTTCTCTCCAGAACCTTTCCATCCCCTCATCTGTGACATATATTGGATATGGTGCGTTTTCACGTTGCTCTTCCTTAGTTCGTATAAAAGTGGATTCAAATAATCCGGTGTACGACAGTAGGGAAGGTTACAATGCGATTATTCATACTGAAAGTAATACATTGATTAGGGGGTGTTCGAATACGATTATTCCACCCTCGGTAACATCAATAGGAGAAGAAGCTTTCTCGGGTAGCGCCTCCCTTACCCAAATCAGCCTTCCACCCTCGGTAACATCAATAGGAGACGACGCTTTCCATGGTTGCACCTCCCTTACCCAAATCAGCATTCCACCCTCGGTTACATCAATAGGAAGGGAAGCTTTCATAGGTTGCACCTCCCTCACCCAAATCAGCCTTCCACCCTCGGTAACATCAATAGGAGATAGTGCTTTCTTGGGTTGCAAATCCCTCACCCAAATCAGCATTCCACCCTCGGTAACATCAATAGGAGATAGTGCTTTCTTGGGTTGCAAATCCCTTACCCAAATCAGCATTCCACCCTCGGTAACATCAATAGGAATGGAAACTTTCTATGGTTGCTCTTCTCTCCAGAACCTTTCCATCCCCTCATCTGTGACGCATATCGGAAATTGGGCGTTCAGCCATTGCTCTTCGCTCCAGAACCTTTCTATCCCCTCATCTGTGACGCATATCGGAGGTGATGCGTTCTGGGGTTGCTCTTCTTTAATTTGTATAAAAGTGGATTCAAACAATCCGGTGTACGACAGTAGGGAAGATTGCAATGCGATTATTCATACTGAAAGTAATACATTGATCAGGGGGTGTTCGAATACGATTATTCCACCCTCGGTTACATCAATAGGAGAAAGCGCTTTCAGGGGTTGCGAATCACTTACCCAAATCAGCCTTCCACCCTCGGTAACATCGATAGAAGATCGTGCTTTCCAGGATTGTACTTCCCTCACCCAAATCAGCCTTCTACCCTCGGTAATATCAATAGGAGCGTGCGCTTTCTTGAGTTGCACCTCCCTTACCCAAATCAGCCTTCCACCCTCGGTAACATCAATAGGAGATAGTGCTTTCTTGAATTGCACCTCCCTTACCCACATCAGCCTTCCACCCTCGGTAACATCAATAGGAGATAGTGCTTTCTGGGATTGCACCTCCCTTACCCAAATAACCATTCCACCCTCGGTAACATCAATAGGAGAAAGCGCTTTCAGGGGTTGCGAATCACTTACCCAAATCAGCCTTCCACCCTCAGTAACATCAATAGGATGGATGGCTTTCAGGGGTTGCACCTCCCTTACCCAAATCAGCCTTCCACCATCGGTAAAATCAATAGGAAGGAGTGCTTTCAGGGGTTGCACCTCCCTCACCCAAATCAGTCTTCCACCCTCGGTAACATCAATAGGAGGTGGTGCTTTCATAGGTTGCACCTCCCTCACCCTTGTTAAAGTATCCAAAAACACGGAATTGGAGGAAGATGCTTTTAGGAATTGCCCAAATGTCAAAATTGAGCGCTATTAAAATTTTCAAATTTGAATCATCTATCACATTTGCCAAAGCACCCATTTCGTGGGTGCTTTTTTCTTCTCTGCACAGCCCCCTTGATTTTTACAACTTTACCTGTTTTATGTTAGAAGTTATCCATTCCCTTTGTTACATATCACACTGTTTTTGAAAGGAAACTCACGAGCGACGTTTTCCCCATCTACGCGAAGGTAAGTGGGATTATTTGAAAAATTTTTCAGCACTTCTAACATACTGTACTTCTATTGGTTAAGCACACATTTTCATACATTTTTGCAATGCTAAATGACAATAAATGACAACTCGCCTCGCGCATGTTGTATCTTTGTATTAGGAAAGGAGAAAGAATGGAGAAGCACCCTGCTGGGGATGCCACACTGACGTTGAGGAGAGCGTTAATGGGGGCATCATTCAGAGAGGATTAAATGGTATTACCGAAGAGCAAAAGACAGCTGTTACTTGCCTGACTTTTTAGTTTCTCCACGTTATATGTCGCTTCACTAAATTTGCGTCTTCAGCGTCATTAAAACGAAGCAATCCCTCATCCAACTTGATTCAACCGCCTGCCCCACCCCAAGAAAAAACGGCCACTATTCAACTGAATAATGACCATTCTTAAGTATATCGATATGCTTTTTGCAAACGCCAGAAAAAGAGGTTTACTTCTGCTCCGCACGCTTAATAATTTTGCGTGTTGCTTCGCTCAATTGGGGCACGGTGGCGGGAATTTCGAAGGGCACTTTAAGATTTTTTGCCTTGTACTCTTCTTTCGCCTGCTCCTTTGAGATGTATTCACGCGAAACGACGTAGTATTCTATCGAGAAATTGATCTTCACGGGAACGTCGGAGTTGACCATCTGGCGTAGGAGTTTACCCTTGCCGAGCAACTCTACAACCGCACCTGCTTGAATCAAATCCTTGGGTTGGTAAACCGAGGCATCGTTGGCTTTATAAACATGTGTCATGTAGGCTTGATGCGCCTCCATCGAAACACCCAACATCCTCAACAACCACGGTAAATTTATGGTATGATCTTTCTTGCTCGCCAATCCGTCTTTATACTCCGTAAAGGTGCGCTCATTCTGTTTTCTGCTAAGCAAGATACCCGATTTGCCCTTCTTCTCATAATATCTATTTACGCCCATTTGTCCCTTAAACGACTCGCTGGCGTCCACCTCCTCGGTGGCTACTAAATCCAGGAGCGATTTCGTGTCGGGTTTGTTGCTCAGCGCAATGCTATCACGGTTGTCTACCTGATAATATTTATAACTACGCGTGTTGCGGTAGCGCAAATCGTTCTTTTTGAACTTCACCTTCTTCGAAGCGGGCACGTAGCGGTCGCACATGTGTTCCAGGAAGTGAGTGATGGTGTCTGTCTCGGAACTTATAGTGAAGTATTCGCGCACGTAAAACGTCTGCTTCATCACATCACGCGAAGCCGAAATGACCGCCTCATCAAGTTCGTAAATTGCGGGAATCATCTGCAACACGGTGTCAACGGGGTGCTCCAGGATGATGTTTTCATAACCAATACAGCGTATCGTAATGGGATATTCCGAGTCGGAGATTTTAGAAAAGTCGCCCTCGCTTGTCGTAAAACCAGCCACATTGCCTTGGGCATCAAATATCGTTGCCGACGAAACGGGCGTATCGTCCATTACGTCAACCACACGGCGCTGTGCTTCTGCTATATTCCAGCAGAGCAAACCGCCTAAAATCAATAAAGATAAGCGTTTCATAATCTGTCTGAATAGTTAAAAGGTGTCACACCTGCTGTACTGCCACAATGACGATTGCCACGATGCACATCACCATGAAAATCGAGAAGAGGATGAAGAAGTAGTTGAGGTTCAAGAAGATGGACTTCACTACCGCCTTCCACCACGACGTCACGCCATAAACACGGCGGAAAGTCAGCGTAAGGTAAGCGCAAGAACCCAAGTGCAAGCCCCAGAGGAGCAAATCTGCGGGAGGAGCAACCGTGAGGTAAAGGAGGTAAATGATGATAAAGAGCAGTTCGAGAATTGCCGTGTAGTGAAGGGCAAAGACGAAGTGGTGAATGTTGGGGCGTCTGTCCTTGCGTTGCACAAGGCGCAAAGAAAGGGCAATGAAGGGCGCTGTAAACAACACCATCATGGGGAAATACTTCGTGCACATCTTCACCAACTGCTCCCACACGGAAGTCAACAGGGCAACCCCTTCAACCTTCGTAACCTCATCAGCATTAAAATGATAACTACCATCGGCATCGCTCACAAGAATGCGGTCATCAATCAGCACACGGGGCACCACAGCCTTCCACTGGTCAGTACCCTCGCCCTTCGTATCCTTCATCGTCTCGAGGTTTGTAAGCACCAGAGCATGTTCCTTGGCAAGCGCCAAAGGAGCGTGCAACACAATGGTATCTCGAGGACTTGTCTTTATTTTCTCCACATTCGCCTCATCTTCAACATAAGCGCCCATCAAGAAACTTGGCGCCGCTAATTCATGCTTTGCAAGGTCCTCCGCCGAATGACTCAATTTATCAGGACTTGAGAAGAACACGAACATCGTGATAAACACGAAAAGCAGGAACATGTTGAGCTTGATGGGGTGCTCCTGCGAGTGGTGCCTTCCCTCAAAATAGTCGTTGGTCAAGCGTCCAGGTTGCGTCACCAAGAGTTTCAGCGTGCGGAAGAAGCGAGGGTCCCACACGAACGTATGGTTGATATACACCATGATAAACTTCCAGATGCTGGGCACCTTTCCTATAGCCTCCTGACCGCAGGCATAGCAATATTTACCCTTCAACTCCGCACCGCAATTCAAACACTTTTCATAGGGAGCATTCACGGGTTTGAGTTCCTCAGAACTCTTCTTTTTCTTCTTAGACATTCTTTATTTTGTGTTGTGTTTGGTGATTCTTAAAATATTATATCACTTTAAGCATGAAAAAATACGTTAATCGGCTCATTGCGCCAAGGAATTTACGGTTTTTGGACCTCAAAATGACTGAAATCCATGAATATATCCCTGCATCAACTCATCAACACACAGTCATCAAAAACAATACGATCTTTTTCATTAACAAACTTTTATACTCTTTTTCTTCCGTCTAAAAATTGACAAAAGAACAGAGGGGCAAAATCACACCCCTTTGTTCTTAAGTATTAAAGCAGAACTTGCGTTTAACGATTATTCGCCGTAAACCTTAGTTGTCTGCTTCACTACGATACCCCAGAAGTAGCTCTTTGTGTAAGAATCTACGTGAGAGATCTTTGTGATACCAGCCTGCTTAGCAGCCTTGTCGATACCGTTTTCTTCGCCCTTAGAACTCCAAGTGCCCAAGTAGATAGTGCTTTCAGCAACACCACACTTTGTGCCGAAGGGGTTAGTTGTAACTGTAACGGGTGTTACCACCGTTGCACAACTTGTTACCATTGCGCAAGCAAGTACTGCAGCTGCAGCTTTGAAGGTACGCTTCATAATTTAATGAGTTTAAGTTGTTAATAATAGTGTTGATATAAGCATGGGGGATTTTCCCCTTGTTATCATAAGAGAGTGAGTGACTGGCGAGTAACTTTGAACTTACTCCGCACGAGTGATGATGAACTCTACGCTATAATAATCAAAGGCTTCTGTAAATGCTTTTTTATAATCTTCCAATGCTTCGTCTGTTACTTCGGGAGCAACACCGCCTTCAAACAACATGAGGGCATAACCGATGAACATATTTGCTACGTCTTCTTTGTCGAACACGAAGTAAACGGTGTTCTTGTCTTTACTCTGCAACACCTTAAATGTTGATTCAATCTCATGCTCAGCTGTTTCGCCACTAACGGTCAAATACAACCCATCAATAGCATAATTCTTTGTCATGGGATAATCTTCACCGTTCGTCAACACATCGTAGGTAAATGTACCATCATTCTTAAATTCAACATTACGGAAATAACGTTGTGCGGCATATTTAATAAATTCACCACTGAGTTGTGATGTCTGCATGATTGTGGGAGGCACAACTTGTCCGTTGATAGTGCCACCAGGAATCACAATTTCATCCTTCACGGGTTTTGCGCTAAACGTAATGTTAGAATAATTCCAATTACCCACCAAATTGGTTTCATCAGCCAATCTTGAGTAGGTATAGACGCCATTAGAAGTATTGATGCTCAGCGTGTTTTCGGTAATCGCGAAAGTACCAGACACACGATTGCCGTCTTCAAAAGAGATGCTCAAGTTAGTACCATTTACCGTAAGAACGCCATGAATGTCTTCATGAGATTCATAGTTGTAAACTCTATAAGCTACAACACTGTTGTCTTCGTTAATAATCAAAAGGTCTCTGAGCGATTCTGTTTTGCTATACCATCTACCCTTCAAACTTACGGGGGTAGCAGTGTTGTCATCATCAGAATCACATGCAACGAAACAGACACTCATAAGAATGGCCATCAGAGCCATCACGAACATTTTCAAATTTTTCATATTACTATTTTATTAAGTGAATTGATGTATCTCGATTTAACGAATAATAAAGACTGTTTATACAACTTTTCCTCGTCAATACGTTCACAGCATCGACTACGCTTCTTGAGTAGATTGTTACAACATCTCACCCATCCTTTTCATATTTTTTACAAATTTACTCTGAGATTTTTACCCCTTAAAATATCAAAATCCTACATTTTAACCTATATTGCAGATATTTATACCAAAAAGTAGGAAATGTAAACATAAATGTAAACAGACAAAACATGACTAACCACATAGAATTTACATAAATTTGCAGTATGTAACACGAAAGATTAACAAATATCAGCAGTGTGTTTACAAGATTTTGTCCCTATCAAATGTCTTGATTTATAAGTTTTGCACAATATCACAAAACAACCACAAAAAAAATGAGTACCCATTTTTGGAGCAAAAGAATCGTTTTATGCCTCTTGGCGACATGGACATGCTGTGCTTGTTTCGCGAATGAAAGTCTTTACCAACAAGCAAGAACTTTACAACGCGAAGGCAAGTTTGACGATGCCATAGCTACCTTTCAAAAGATTTTGACGCAACCCGTAGATGAGAAGGATTTTGACAAGCAAGAATACAGGCTCTACACCGAGGCGTTGATGCAACTGATGAACACCTACCAAAGCAAGGGTGATCCTGAAGCGTGTGTCATTGCCCTGCAGGAAGTGTTTAAGACATCACCGGTTTTACAACACCAATGCTTGAGAGATTACTACTCCGTGTTGGGGTACGCTTTGTCGCGCACAGAAAACATGAAGGAGGCGGAAGAGACCATGCTTAAAGCCCTAACCCTCCCCCTTAACCAAGCAACTCCCGAGTGCTATTTCCGCGATTATGCGTATGCGGCGGCGGTGTTTTATAGCAATCCGAACTATCAGAATGAAGTTATCAACTGGTGCGAAGAGGCTTTACGCCAAGCAGATTTGTGTAAAAACACTTCGGGAAAACAATGGGTGACCGCCATGTTAGGAGCACTCTACAAGCGAAACGGACATCTCAACAAAGCCTTAACCCTCTTTCAACAAAGCAAAGAGGAAGCCGAAGGCAAGGGAGACAAACTGGGAGTGCTCAATAGTCTTCACGCATTGATTGACCTTTTCTTGTTTTGGAATGTCCCTGAATATGCCAACTCGTATGCTTCTGAAGCGCTATGTGTAGAGAATACCATGACCACGAAAAACCCCATGGTATCAACACAAACATATATTAATAAGGGGTGGGTGATGCTTCAATTGGGAGAAATAGATTCTGTATCGGTATATACCGAACGAGCACGACAACTTTGCCAATCCCTACCCTACAATAGCGGCATGGTAGATGTCAATTTATTGCATGGCACGCACCTAACCGAACTCGGGGGCGAAAATCTCTCAACAGGTATCCAAGAATTACAGGAAGTTGTCCGTCAGGGCACCTCCTTGACTCGTGCAAAGGCTTACCACCAATTAGCACAGACTTATTTGAAGAACGGGGATTTGAGGTTAGCCGAACCCATGTTGGATAGTTTGTTCGTATTGCTCACTCCAAGCGATGCTGCCACCTATATCCGTATCGACTACCAACCGATTCTTAACCATTATATTAAAAATAAGAATTATAAGAAAGTTGAGCAATACACACAACTGATGCTTCAGGAGCGCCACGCGTTTAAGGAAAAGAAGCTGAACCTCAACATCATTAGGAGCATCGTTAATTTACAAGTAGAGCAAGAACAACAAGAGTTAAAACTCGTCCAGCTCCAACAAACAAACCAACTTCTTCTATTCCTATGCTGCCTTGCCGTTACTATAATCATCATTGCGGTTATAGCGGTGCTCTTCATAAAACAACGCAAACAGCATGTCATACAAATGAAGCAAGCAGATGAAAAATTATCTTCGCTGGTAGAGCGACTCAAGCAATTGAACGTTGAGAAGGAAATCAGAGCACAAGAAATCAAGGACCTCCTTGACGACAAAGACAAACGTCAAGAACTTGAAACCCTCACCCCTACCGTACTTCAAACGGATGGTGAATCCAAGTTCCGCCAATGCTTCGAAATTCTTCATCCTCTCTTTCTCCCCCGCCTCCGCGAAAGAGTTCCCTCCATCACGCGCCGTGAAGAACTTCTCTCCATGCTTATCGTTCTCAGACAAGACAACAAGCAAATTTCTGAACTCCTGGCGATAGCCCCACGAAGCGTACTCATGCTTCGCCACCGCTTTCGCCAAAAGATTGGAATGACCACCGAGTTATCACTGGAGGACTTTATCACCGACACATTGCAACAAGAATCCACAGATAATAACCAGGACACCATCGAATAAGTGTCTTGAGGTCATAATGAACCGCTGAAACGTTACTTACAAGTGCGCGAAATTGAAAACTTTTTACTCAATAACACAGAGAAAGTGCCGAATTCATCAGTTACACTTGGATGGAAGCAAACCTTCAATTTTAGCACTACACATCTCAATCGTAGATTTTAGCGCGTTACAAGGCATATATTTTTTAACGATGGTTAACTTCTTACAGATTTTATCTTTGCCATCTTAAAATAAAAGCGTACTTTTGCCGAAAATATGAACTAACAGCCCTTGGGCATTTATCAAAATTTCCAACGTTACAAAATGGAACATTCAAAAGAACTCATGAACCGCGTAGCCGACAATATCAGAGTGTTGGCGGTATCAATGGTAGAAAAGGCAAAGTCTGGTCACCCCGGTGGTGCTATGGGTGGAGCCGATTTCATCAATGTTCTTTACTCTGAGTTTCTCACTTTCGACCCCGAGTGCCCCACTTGGGAATGTCGCGACCGCTTCTTCCTCGACCCCGGTCACATGTCGCCCATGCTCTACGCACAGTTGGCGATGATTGGCAACTTCTCAATCGATGAATTGAAGAGTTTCCGTCAATGGGGTTCTCCCACTCCTGGTCACCCTGAAAAGAACTTCAGCAGAGGTATTGAAAACACCAGCGGTCCCTTGGGTCAAGGTCATACGTATGCCGTAGGTGCTGCTATTGCCGCTAAGGCGCTTTATGCACGCACGGGCAACCCCGGATTTAAGAAGGAAAAGATTTACGCTTACATCTCTGACGGTGGCGTTCAGGAAGAAGTGAGCCAGGGCGCAGGTCGTGTGGCTGGTCACTTAGGTTTGGACAACCTCATCATGTTCTTCGACGCTAACGACATCCAGCTTTCTACACCCACCGCTGACGTAATCACGGAAGACACAGGTGCGAAGTACAAGGCTTGGGGTTGGAACGTACTCGAAATTGACGGTAATGATGCCGACCAAATTCGTGCTGCGCTCAAGGCCGCTAACGAAGAAGAAAAGCGCCCCACCCTCATTATCGGTCATTGCGTAATGGGTAAGGGTGCTCGCAAGGCAGATAATAGTTCATATGAATGCAATTGCGCTACTCACGGTGCTCCCCTCGGTGGCGACGCATATGTAAATACAGTTAAGAACCTCGGCGCTGATCCCGCAGATCCCTTCCACATTTGGGAAGAATCAGCAGCACTCTATGCCGCACGCAAGGAAGAGTTGAAGCAAATTGTTGCCGCTCGTCGTGCTGAAGAGCAAGCATGGGCTTCTGCAAATGCTGAAAAGGCGGCAGAACTCAAGGATTGGTTTGCCGGCAAGCTCCCCGAACTCCCCTGGGGCGAAATCGAGCAGGCAAAGAATGCGCCCACACGTAATGCTTCTGCTACTTGCTTGAGCATGCTCTCAAAGCACGTGAAGAACATGATTGTATCAAGTGCTGACCTCTGCAACTCTGATAAGACTGACGGTTTCTTGAAGCATACAACGGTTATCACACGCGACAACTTCGCTGGTGGTTTCTTCCAGGCAGGTGTGTCTGAATTGACAATGGCTTGCGTATGTATCGGTATGACCCTCCACGGCGGTATCATCACGGCTATGGGTACGTTCTTCGTATTCTCTGACTACATGAAGCCCGCCATCCGTATGGCAGCCCTCATGGAACTTCCCGTGAAGTTCGTATGGAGTCACGACGCATTCCGCGTAGGCGAAGACGGTCCTACTCACGAACCCGTTGAACAGGAAGCACAAATCCGCCTCATGGAAAAGCTCCGCAACCATAGCGGTTTGGATTCAGTGCGCGTATTCCGTCCTTGCGATGGTCACGCTACAACTGAATGCTGGCGCATTGCGATGGAAAACATGAGCACTCCTACTGCACTCATTTTCAGCCGTCAGAATGTCAACGACCTTCCCGCAACTACCGATTACTCACAGGTGCGCTTCGGTGCTTACAACGTAGTTGAAGCTGAAAATCCCGACGTAATCCTCGTAGGTAGCGGTTCTGAAGTTTCTACATTGGCAGAAGCATCTTACCTCTTGAAGGAAGACGGCATCACCGCTCGCGTAGTAAGTTGCCCCAGTGAAGGTCTCTTCCGTCGTCAGAGCAAGGAATATCAAGAACAGATTCTCCCTTCAGACAAGAAGATTTTCGCCCTCACCGCTGGTCTCCCCGTGACATTCCAAGGTCTTGTGGGCGCACAGGGTAAGGTTTACGGTCTTGAAAGCTTCGGTTTCTCAGCTCCCTTCAAGGTGCTCGACGAAAAGTTAGGTTTCACTCCCGCAAACATGCGCGAAGAAATTAAGAAATTCTTGGCAGAATAATCCTCGGACTTCTGAACCTCAGAACTTCAAAACCTCAGAACCTCCGAACCTCAAAACCTTAGAGAATATGACTACTATTATTGGACTTGCAAGTGACCACGCGGGTTATGAACTCAAGCAATACGTAAAGCAATATCTTGACGCTAAGGGCATTGCTTACAAGGATTACGGCACGGATAGCGAAGCATCATGCGACTACCCCGACTTCGCTCACGCCCTCGCCTTTGGTATGAAGGACGGTGAGGTAAGCAAGGGTATTGCCATCTGCGGTAGCGGTGAAGGTATCTCTATGACGCTCAACAAGCACGCTCACGTTCGTGCTGCTCTTGTGTGGATTCCCGAAATCGCTCACATGACACGCCTCCACAACGATGCAAATGTACTCGTAATGCCTGGTCGCTACATTGATACGGACACCGCAAAGGAAATTATGGACGAATTCTTGAACACAGAATTTGAAGGCGGACGCCACATCAATCGCATCAATAAGATACCTGTAGCGCAATAAAAAGCACTTTTTTGAGGTCCAAATAGCGTAGTTCGTTGAAAACTAAAAAAATAATCTGCAAAAGATTTCTTCTTATCAAGTAAAAAGTATAATTTTGCACTCGCTTAAACAAAACAAGCATCTAGACTTATAACAAACTATAAAAGAAGAACCTAAAGATGACTAAGGCAGACATCGTAAGCGATATCCAGCAGAAGACTGGTATCGACAAAGCTACAATCCTCACTACAGTGGAAGCTTTCATGGCAAGCGTAAAGGGCTCGCTCGCAGAAGGAGAAAACGTATATCTCCGCGGTTTTGGTAGCTTCATTTTGAAGAAGCGCGCTCAGAAGACAGCTCGTAACATCTCTAAGAATACGACTATTATCATCCCCGAGCACAACATCCCCGCATTCAAGCCTGCAAAGACTTTCATGGAGGATATTAAGTAATAAGGAATATATTCACTCATTTTAACTACTACTACTATGCCTAACGGAAAGAAGAAAAAAAGACACAAAATGTCTACTCACAAGCGTAAAAAAAGATTACGCAAGAACAGACATAAGAGCAAGTAAACATTTGCTTGTCTAAGGATTTAAGAACAAACTTGATAATCTCTACGGGTGTTCAGGTTTGTTCTTACTTGTATTAAATGATAGGCGCTTCACAAAGGGGAAAATCGCGGTGACATTTATAGTTTCTATAGATTATATAGTATCTATAGCCTCTATTACTTCTATAGCCTCTATAAAATATATCCCTCTCCTCCCCTCTCGAAGTCACCAATCAATAAACCTAACGACACACAATGAAAAGCGAAGTTATTGTGGATGTCCAACCGAAAGAGATTTCTATCGCCCTTCTTGAAGACCAAAAACTTGTGGAATTCCAACAAGAGGGTCGCGAAGAGAATTTTGCCGTTGGTAACATCTACCTGGCGAAGGTTCGTAAAATCATGCCAGGACTCAATGCATGCTTCGTGAATGTGGGACACGAGAAAGACGCCTTTCTCCATTACCTCGACCTTGGAACACACTACCGAGCGCTTGAAAAATTTACTGACATCCTGCGCACTGGGAAGCACAACCCTCAAATCTCACGCATCCAAGCAGGTCCTCTTCTTGAAAAGGAAGGTCAAATCCAAGACCACCTCAAGCAGGGACAAGAAATCTTGGTGCAAGTGGTCAAAGAACCCATTAACACAAAAGGACCTCGCCTCACGTGCGAAATCTCTTTTGCTGGACGCTACTTGGTGCTTATTCCCTTTGCCGACAAAATCAATGTCTCTACAAAAATCAAGAACGATAGTGAACGCGCACGCCTCAAACAATTGATGCACTCCATCAAACCCAAGAACTTTAGTGTCATCATCCGCACCGTTGCTGAAGGTAAACGCGTTGACGAACTCGAAAAAGAATTAAAAGTATTGCTGAAGCGCTGGGAAGATACCGTGGCGCGCGCACGTCAAGCACAGCAATGCCCCGCATGCGTATTTGAAGAAACAAGTCGCACCGTCGGAATGATTCGCGACCTCTTTAACCCCTCCTACGAAAACATCATCATCAACGATGAGCACGTCTATAACGAGGTTAAAGATTACGTGACGCTCATTTCTCCCGAGAGTGCCGGCATCGTAAAGAAGTACACTGGTCAGGTACCCATCTTTGACAATTATTCAGTCACCAAACAAATCAAATCATCTCTGGGCAGAACCGTCACCTACAAGCACGGCGCCTATATGATTATTGAGCAAACCGAAGCCCTACATGTTGTAGATATCAATAGCGGCAACCGCTCAAAGTCCCCCGACGGACAAGAAGCGAACGCCTTAGATGTCAACCTTGGAGCCGCCGACGAATTGGCACGCCAATTACGTTTGCGCGATATGGGCGGTATCATCGTGGTGGACTTCATTGACATGGCATTGGCAGAAAATCGCCAAAAACTCTACGAGCGCATGTGCGAAAACATGCAACACGACAGGGCGAAGCATAACATCCTGCCACTCTCAAAGTTCGGGCTTATGCAAATCACCCGACAACGCGTACGCCCCGCCATGAATATCAATGTTGAAGAAGAGTGTCCTACGTGTGGTGGAACAGGTAAAATCAAAGCAAGTCTCCTTTTTGTCGATATGATTGAAAACAAAATCGACATGATGGTCAACCGCTTAAAAATAAAGAAGTTCTACCTCCACATTCATCCATTTGTAGAAGCATACATCAACAAAGGATTCCTTTCTCGTAAATTACTTTGGAAGTTGAAATACGGTTTCGGAGTGCACCTCATTCCCAACCAACAACTCTCCTTCCTCGAATACAAATTTTACGACAAGGATAAACAAGAAATTGACATGAAGGAAGAGAATGAAATGAACTAACATTTCCCCCACCCTTCTTAAACTCATACAATTAAGGTGCCGCGCCCTACTGACGCGACACCTTTTTTTGTTTTAACCAAAAATAAAATCCTTTAACTCGCCATTCCCCCTCATGCAAATACTTATAATTATTCCTATCCTGTAAAGGTTTGCTAACATAAGTATAGAAAGCGCTTTTCAGACCGCATTATTTTAGAACACGAATCTCACGAATAACACGAAACCCATGCGGGAAATTTCTTTGCTTATCGCATCCGAATTACACGAATCACCATGCGGTAAGAAAAATCCGGACGGTTATTCGTGTAATTCGGATGCGATAAGCAGAAACAATAGTCTGCCCATCGATAAGGTATGCGACCTTCAATTCGTGAAATTCGTGAAATTCGTGTTCTCTAAAATACCATCCAGATTATATCGACTTGCCGTTTCAAGTTTCACCGACATAAAATCCTTGTAATCATCCTGTAATTGCTACCCAAGGTGAAACTCCACCAACCCCTCCAGGGGCTTTTGGATAATCTTCCCCATCTTATACCCCGCGATGGATGCCGCCTCTTTGAGTTCTTCGGCAAACCACCAAGCGATGCTTCCCGCGAAATTCACGGTTAAGTCGGGGCGTTCGTAATGGCGCACATTGCGATGGAAGAAGCGCGCAAATTCATCCACCACCACTTTACGCACCTTCGCATCATCGAGATGGTCGTGAAGGAAAGGCGTCAAACTCGCCAAGAAGCGGTTGGCAAGAGGTTTGCGATACACACGCTCAATCAGCGTACTTTCATCCACGCCCAAAGCATCAAACAGGGCGGTGCGCAAATACTCCAAATCGCCCTTCATCACCTCGCCAACAAGGATTTTTCCCAACGAAGCGCCACTACCCTCGTCGCCCAGGATATAGCCTAAGGGAGAGACGTTGGCACATATCTTTTCACCATCATACAAGCAGGAGTTACTGCCCGTGCCCATAATGCACACGACTCCCGCTTGCTTACCACACACACTACGCGCCGCACCGAGCATATCACTCGCCACAAACACTTCCGTCGCCCCCAACACCTTCGTGAGCAAGCGCTTCATACGCAAAATGTGCATATCCTTACAGCCCGCACCATAGAAGAAGATGCGTTCCGGGCGGAGTTCGCTCAAGCGTACCAAGAGTTGCTCCGTAAGCACCCGCTCAAGTGCAGCATCATCCATCACACAAGGGTTCATCCCCTCCGTTGTGAGCGTGCGAATCATCTGATGCTCATTCAAGAGCGCCCACTCGGTCTTTGTACTTCCGCTATCGGCAATAAGGGTGTACATGGTCTGTAAAGAATTTAGGTTTTACGTTCTACCCACAAATTTACGATTTTTCGAGATAATACACAATATTATAATAGGGGTAAGTTTGAATATCACCACTTTTATTGTGCGGATTATTCTTCCGCGTATATCTATCCGGACATTCACCTCGCAAGGCAGTTGTAATCTGTAATCTGTACTCTATAACCCTCTCCTTCAAAATCAGCAGAAAATGCATGTATTTCAGAAAATAAGACACTGAAACATTTTCTCATTCAAATAAATAGTTGTAATTTTGCACCCGAATTGCAAATTCACCTTTCGAGGTGGAGGAGCAAGTAAGAAACATAATGTCTAACTTGTTTAATTTCAAAACAAAACAAACAAATGGAAAATTTAAAGAATGTAGCTCCCTTGGCTGATTTCGATTGGGAATCTTTCGAAAGCGGTAACGTAGCAGGTGAAAAGAGCGTTGAAGAGCTCACAGCTGCCTACGAAACAACCCTCGGTCGCGTTAGCGAAAACGAAGTGGTTGACGGCGTTGTTAAGGCTATTAACAAGCGCGAAGTTGTAGTTAATATCGGTTACAAGAGCGATGGTATCATCAACGCTTCTGAATTCCGTTACAACCCCGAACTCGCTGTAGGTGATACAGTTGAAGTTTATGTTGAAAGCCTCGAAGGTGTAAAGGGTCAGCTCATTCTTTCTCACAATAAGGCTCGTGCTTCTAAGTCTTGGGATCGCGTTAATGCTGCTCTCGAATCTAAGGAAATCGTTAAGGGTTACATCAAGTGCCGCACTAAGGGTGGTATGATTGTTGACGTATTCGGTATCGAAGCGTTCCTTCCCGGTTCACAGATCGACGTTAAGCCCATCCGCGACTACGATGTATTCGTTGGTAAGACAATGGAATTCCAGATCGTTAAGATCAACCAGGAATTCAAGAACGTTGTTGTTTCTCACAAGGCTCTTATCGAAGCAGAACTCGAAGCTCAGAAGCAGGAAATCATTTCTAAGCTCCAGAAGGGTCAGGTGCTCGAAGGTACTGTTAAGAACATCACTTCTTACGGTGTATTCATCGACCTCGGCGGTGTTGACGGTCTCGTACACATCACAGACCTCTCTTGGGGCCGCGTAAACGATCCTAAGGAAATCGTTGAACTCGATCAGAAGCTCAATGTTGTTATCCTCGACTTCGATGAAGCTAAGAAGCGCATCGCTCTCGGTCTTAAGCAGCTCACTCCCCACCCCTGGGATGCTCTCAGCGAAGAACTCAAGGTTGGTGACAAGGTAACTGGTAAGGTTGTTGTTATGGCTGACTACGGCGCATTCGTAGAAATCGCTACTGGCGTTGAAGGTCTCATCCACGTTTCTGAAATGTCTTGGAGCCAGCACCTCCGTTCAGCTCAGGACTTCTTGAAGGTAGGTGACGATGTTGAAGCTGTAATCCTTACACTCGACCGCAACGAACGCAAGATGTCTCTCGGTATCAAGCAGCTCAAGGCTGATCCCTGGATGGAAATCGAAGCTAAGTACCCCGTAGGTAGCCAGCACAATGCTAAGGTTCGCAACTTCACTAACTTCGGTGTATTTGTAGAACTCGAAGAAGGCGTTGATGGTCTCATCCACATTTCTGACCTCTCATGGACTAAGAAGGTTAAGCACCCCTCTGAATTCACTCAGATTGGCGCTCAGATGGACGTTGTAGTTCTTGACATCGACAAGGAAAACCGTCGTCTCAGCCTCGGTCACAAGCAGCTCGAAAACAATCCTTGGGAAGCTCTTCAGGCTCAGTTCGCTGATGGCACTGAACACGAAGGTACTATCGTAGAAATCCACGAAAAGGGTGCTGTTATCAAGCTCGCTAACGACATCGAAGGTTTCGCTACTCCCAAGCACCTCGTTAAGGAAGATGGTTCACAGGCTCAGGTTGGTGAAACATTGACATTCAAGGTTCTTGAATTCAACAAGGACAGCAAGCGCGTATTCCTCTCTCACAGCCGCACTTTCGAAGATGTAGCTAAGGCTGAAGCTCGTGAAGCTAAGAAGGCTCAGGCTGCTGCTAAGCGCACTAAGAAGGAAGAAGCTCCCGCTATCCAGAACCAAGCTGCTTCTACAAGCCTCGGTGACAACGACGCTCTCGCTGCTCTCAAGGCTATGATGGAAAACAAGTAATTCCTAACATACTCAAAGGCTTCTGCAACTCATACTTGCGGAAGCCTTTTTTATGGGGATAAAGCGTATACAGAGTACAACTTTTTTAGAGTACAGAGAACAGAGTACAGAGTACAACTACCGTGCGGAGTGAAAAACGCCCTGGACAGAGTACAGTTGCCTTTCGGAGTAAAACGCCCTGTAAGGGCATAATCTACATAGCGAAGGGCAACGCCCTGGACAGAGTACAACTACCGCGAGGAGTGAAAACGCCCTGTAAGGGCATAATCTACATAGCGAAGGGCAACGCCCTGGACAGAGTACAACTACCGTGCGGAGTGAGGACACCATGAAGGAGTGAGGAGAACATGAAGGGGCAAAAAATGCGCCATTATTGTTGTCACGCGTCACGTGTCACGGTAAGAGAAAAAAACTACTACCCCACCCGCTGGTTCAAAGTGCGAGGTGCGCCTTGGGTAGATAACACCCGCACGGCGCTCTCCCCCTGTTCATAGGGGGAGGGGACCGCCTCGGCGGTGAGGGGGTGCTAAATATGCACCGCATGGCATCACTCCTAACTATTCACTCCTAACTTCATTTTTGCACCCTCTCACCACTTCGTGGTCCCGATTGATTTCGCTTCGCTCATCTTCCTCCTTCTCGTAAGGCAAAGTATAAACAAGTTTATCCTCTGCTCTTACCTCGTGCGTCGGTTCTCCCTATAAACAGGGAGAGAGCGACATCCGGTCATCCACTCCTCCTCTCAATTTCTCCCTTCCCCTTGCAAAAAAATCCCTCTGCAACGTCACTATATTATTTTTTTTTAGTTTCTTTGCATATTGAATAAGTCCGGATTTACGGATTCACTATTCACACTGATTTTATTCTACAATTAAACCATATTCAGCGATGAACAAAAAAGACATCAAAAAGGTTCTTGTCCTCGGTTCTGGCGCACTCAAGATTGGCCAGGCAGGTGAGTTCGACTATTCAGGTTCTCAAGCCTTGAAGGCACTTCGCGAAGAAGGCATCAGTTCTGTTCTCATCAATCCTAACATTGCTACGATTCAGACCTCTGAAGGCATTGCGGACAAGGTGTATTTCTTGCCTGTTACGGCACACTTCGTTACTGAAATCATCAAGAAGGAACGCCCCGACGGCATCCTCTTGGCATTCGGTGGACAGACGGCCCTCAACTGCGGTACGGAACTCTACCTCAACGGCACGCTCAAGGAATATGGTGTAGAAGTGCTCGGTACTTCTGTTGATTGCATCATGTACACGGAAGACCGCGACCTCTTCGTAAAGAAGTTGGACGAAATCGAAATGAAGACTCCCGTGAGCCAGGCATGCGAAAGTTTGGACGAAGCCCTCAAGGCGGCTCACAAGATTGGCTTCCCCGTCATGATTCGCTCGGCATACGCGCTTGGCGGTCTCGGTTCGGGTATTTGTAAGGACGAAGCGCAGTTCTTGGAACTCGCTGAAAGCGCCTTCACCTTCGCTCCCCAGGTGCTCGTAGAAGAAAGCCTCAAGGGTTGGAAGGAAGTAGAATTTGAAGTCATCCGCGATGCTAACGACCACTGCTTCACCGTGGCAAGCATGGAAAACTTCGACCCCCTCGGCATCCACACGGGTGAATCTATCGTTGTTGCCCCCACTTGCTCACTCACCGACGAGCAGGTTGAAATGCTCAAGACGCTCTCTGTGAAGGCCATCCGCCACCTCGGCATCGTGGGTGAATGTAACATCCAGTATGCCTTCAATGCGGAAACCAACGACTACCGCGTTATCGAAGTAAACGCTCGCTTGAGCCGCTCTTCAGCCCTCGCTTCTAAGGCTACGGGTTATCCCCTCGCCTTCGTTGCCGCAAAGATTGCACTCGGCTATACGCTCGACCAAATCGGCGAAATGGGCACACCCAACTCTGCTTACAAGGCGCCCGAACTCGACTACATGATCTGTAAGATTCCTCGTTGGGACTTGACTAAGTTTGCTGGCGTAAGCCGCTTGATTGGTTCAAGCATGAAGTCAGTAGGTGAAATCATGTCTATCGGTCGTAGCTTCGAAGAAATCATTCAGAAGGGCCTCCGCATGATCGGTCAGGGTATGCACGGATTTGTGGGCAACAACCACACATCATTCGAAAACCTCGATGAAGAACTCGCTAACCCCACTGACCTCCGCGTGTTTGCCATCGCTCAGGCACTTGAAGAAGGTTACACCGTAGAGCGCATTGAAGAACTCACAAAGATTGACAAGTGGTTCCTCAGCCGCCTCAAGAATATCGTTGACCTCAAGCACAAGCTCGAGTCATACAACAAGCTCGAAGACGTGCCCGCCGAACTCATCCGCGAAGTGAAGGCAGCAGGTTTCTCTGACTTCCAGATTGCACGCTTCGTATTGAAGGTTGACGAAAGCATGGAAAAGGCATTGCTTGAAGTGCGCGACTATCGTAAGAAGCTCGGCATCACTCCCGCCGTGAAGCGCATCAACACAGTTGCTTCAGAGCATCCCGAACTCACCAACTACCTCTACATGACATACGCCGTAGAAGGGTATGATGTGAACTATTATAAGAATGAAAAGTCAGTCGTAGTGCTCGGTTCTGGTGCTTACCGCATCGGTTCGTCTGTAGAATTCGACTGGTGTTCGGTAAATGCCGTACAGACAGCGCGCAACCTCGGGTATAAGTCAATCATGATTAACTACAACCCCGAGACCGTGTCAACCGACTACGACATGTGCGACCGCCTCTACTTCGACGAACTCTCATTCGAACGCGTGCTCGACGTCATCGACCTCGAACAGCCCCGCGGTAGTATCGTTTCTGTAGGTGGTCAGATTCCCAACAACTTGGCTATGAAGCTCCACCGCCAGGGAGTGCCCGTGCTCGGTACGTCACCCGTGAATATCGACCGCGCTGAAAACCGCGACAAGTTCTCTGCAATGCTCGACAAGCTCGGCATCGACCAACCTGCTTGGCGTGCGCTCACATCGCTCGAAGACATTCAGGAATTCGTGAAGGAAGTAGGTTTCCCCGTGCTCGTACGTCCCTCTTACGTGCTCTCAGGTGCTGCGATGAACGTATGCCACAATGAAGAAGAACTCGAACGCTTCCTCCAGATGGCTACCGAAGTCAGCAAGGAATTCCCCGTAGTCGTTTCTCAGTTCATGCAGGAAACGAAGGAAATCGAATTCGACGCCGTAGCTCAGAATGGTGAAGTCGTAGAATACGCAATCTCTGAACACGTTGAATTTGCTGGCGTACACTCTGGCGACGCAACCCTCGTCTTCCCCGCTCAGCAAATCTACTTCGCTACTGCGCGCCAAATCAAGAAGATTGCACGCCAAATCGCTAAGGAACTCAACATCTCAGGTCCCTTCAACATGCAATTCCTTGCTAAGGGCAACCAGGTGAAGGTCATCGAATGTAACCTCCGTGCGAGCCGCTCATTCCCCTTCGTAAGTAAGATTCTCAAGCGCAACTTCATCGAAACCGCAACGCGCATCATGCTCGACGCTCCCTATAGCCGTCCTGACAAGAGCGCCTTCGATATCGACCGTATCGGCGTAAAGGCCAGCCAGTTCTCATTCGCACGCCTTCAGAATGCCGACCCCGTACTCGGTGTAGATATGAGTTCAACGGGTGAAGTAGGTTGCCTTGGCGACGACTACCACGAAGCGCTCCTCAACGCCCTCATCGCTACGGGCTACTCAATCCCCAAGAAGAACATCCTCATCTCTTCAGGCGAAGCCCACGGCAAGGTTGACCTTCTCGAACCCTCACAGATGCTCGCCGCAAACGGCTACACGCTCTATGCTACGAAGGGCACTGCTAAGTTCCTCAAGGAAAACGGCGTAGAAGCCATCGAAGTGTCATGGCCCGATGAAGAAGGCGACAACAAGATCATGGACATGATTTCCGCTCACGCCTTCGACCTCATCGTCAACGTGCCCAAGAACCACACAAAGCGCGAACTCACCAACGGCTACAAGATCCGCCGCGGAGCAATCGACCACAACATCCCCTTGCTCACCAACGCGCGCCTCGCAAAGGCATTCATCGAATCATTCTGCGCAATGAAGCTCGAAGACATTCAAATCAAGAGTTGGCAGGAATATTAATCGAGAGTACAGAGTACAGAGTACAGAGTACAACTGCCATCCGGCATAAAATACACCTGACAAGTAGGGACGCACGGTTCGTGCGTCCTTATTTGTTTTTCAGACAATCAAACAGAAGAACAGAAGTTTTAAGACAAAAGAACAGAGGAACAAAAGAACATAAGGAGTAAAATACACCCCGCAGGCAGCTGTACTCTGTACTCTGTTCTCTGTACTCTAAAAAAGCTGTACTCTGTTCTCTAAAAAATCCCCCTTCTCCTTTCTCATATCTCCCCAAAAACTCATACCTTTGCTCCAACAATACTGAATACACCAAAATCTGAATACCTTATGAAAAGCATTCAACTCCTTCTTCTCGGCATACTGATGCCAGTAGTGTGCGCTTGGGGGCAAAGTAGCCAGCAAGGCGAAGAACATGCACCAAGAGTTATCATAGCCGTAAATACCACTCATGGCGAGGGATATTTTGTAGATAGCAAGGGGAACCGCCTGTTTAACAAGAAATTTGAAGGCGTGGGACCTTTCTCCGAAGGACTTGCCCGTGTAAAGCAAAACGGCAAATGGGGGTACATCAACACCAAAGGCGAGGTAGTTATCCCCTGCGTGTATGATTGGAGCAGGAATGATTCTGGAGAATTCTCCGAAGGTCTTGCCTGCGTAAAGCAAAATGGGAGATATGGGTTTATCAACACAGAGGGCGAAAAGGTCGTTCCCTGCATTTACGATGAAGGCGACGCATTCGCAGAAGGACATGCCCTTGTCAAGCAGCATCGGAAAAATGGTTTTGTCAATGCCAAGGGCGAAGAGGTTATTCCCTGCATCTACACGTATGCTTATCCCTTCTCCGAAGGACTCGCCCTTGTGTGGCTAAATGGGAGATATAGTTTCATCAACACCAAGCAAGAAGAAGTCTTTTGCTGCACGTATGAGAATGCAAGGACGTTCTCCGAAGGCCTTGCCTGCGTAAAGCAAAACGGCAAATGGGGATACATCAACACCAAGGGAGAAGCAATCATACCTCGCACATTTGAAGAGGCAGAAAACTTCTCCGAAGGACTTGCCCGAGTCAAGCAAAACGGCAAATGGGGGTACATCAACACCAAAGGAGAAGTAGCAATCCCCTGCACATACCGCGAAGTTGGAGACTTCAATGGAGGTCTTGCCCGTGTAAAGCAAAACGGGAAATACGGAACTATCAACCGCAAGGGCGAAGTCGTCGTCCCCTGCATCTACGATTGGATTACCGATTTCTCCGAAGGACTCACAAAGATAGAAAAGGGCAAATCATGGTCCATCATCAACCAAGAAGGAAAGGTCATTGTCGCAGACTGCGACCGCTCAACACAATGGTCGAAAGTGGAAGAATAGAGAACAGAGTACAGAGTACAGAGTACAGAGTACAGAGTACAACTGCCTTGCGGAATGAAAACGCCCTGTAAGGGCATAATCTACATAGTGAAGGGCAACGCCCTGGACAGAGTACAACTGCCAACTGTGGTGAAATACACTTGTCAAGTAGGGACGCACGGCTCGTGCGTCCTTATTTTGATTTAAGACAGAAGCACAAAAGAACAGAAAATCATGACGGATTTCCACTTGATAGGTACGGACACACAGTTCGTGCGTTCTTATTCTTTTTTCAGACAGAAGAAAAAAGGAGCACATCGTATTCACCCCCACAACGCTATTTCCCCTACCCTCATTTGTAAAGATTTTTCGCAAATCATGACGAGACCGCCCAAAAACGTGATTTGCATTTCGCTTAAAATTGTATTATCTTTGTAGTACAGAAAAGGAGGTCTTCCCCAAGCGGGGTTGACCTCCTTTTTAAGTACCTGATAATCAGCATGCTTTTTTCTTATCTCTCGAATATCAACAAGTATTATCGGAAAAATTATTCGGCACATACGAAAAATTAGGTGCCGAATAAAAAAAATTAGGTGCCGAATAATTTTTTGTAGGTCCAACGCGATGTTAACAATCCTTAATCTTTCTTAAATAATCTTAATAGATGGGCTACAAAAAGAGACAAAAAAGTAAATGTCTACTTCGTGAGAATTTAAAATTTCTAATCAAACCACAACTCACTCTCAAATAACGCACTCACACCCCAGTATATGATTTTTTTGTATCAAATTTGATGTTGCTTAAGATGATAGAAGTCTATTACCCAATAAATTACGAAATATTTCACATCTTTTTCAAAAAGAGTATTACAGAAAATACGAACACAAATTCCTCACCGACCTTGGCAACCACTACAACCAACGCATCCTCACCCGTCGACAAGTATGAGTGATTGAGGAGGTTTATCGGGGAGGCGGTGTGAGGTGAAAGATCATCCGCACGGTATTTTTCCTTTCTCCGCTCTCATTTCTTCTTTATTTCGTACCTTTGTCCCAATCAAACAATACAACCACATCTTTTTGATGTGAAGATTGGGTTTTAGGTGTTAAACATATGACGAACAACAACGAGATAATAATCTATCAATCTGAGGACGGGCAGACACAAGTTGATGTCCGTATGGAGAACGAAACGGTGTGGCTCACACAGGCGCAGATGGCAGAGCTGTTTCAGAAAGACAGAACTGTAATTGGGCGACACATACGCAATGTCTATAAAGAGGGTGAATTGGAAGAAGAAGGCACATGTGCAAAATTTGCACATATGGGTAACGATGGTCTACAACGTTATGAAACAGCATTTTACAACCTCGACGTCATCATCTCCGTTGGTTATCGTGTAAAGAGTCAGCGCGGGGTGCAGTTCCGCAAATGGGCAAACAAGATTCTGAAGGACTATCTATTGAAAGGTTATGCCGTAAACGACCGTCTGCGTCGTGATCAGTTGGGCGAACTTCGCCAATTGGTGCAGGTCGTAGGTCGCACACTTCAGAGTCAAGACATCACTCAAACGACCGACGGACAGGCGCTCTTTGATGTGGTGGTGGACTACACCTACGCCCTCGACACACTCGACAATTACGACTATGAACGCCTCGCTATTGAGCGCACCACAACGCCCGAAACTCCCTTTCACGCTACTTATGAAAATGCCATGACTGAAATACGCCGCCTGCACGCCAAATTTGGGGGCAGTCAATGGTTTGGCAACGAGAAGGACGATTCCTTCAAAAGTAGCATCGGGCAGATATATCAAACCTTTGGAGGTGAAGAACTATATCCCTCAGTAGAAGAAAAGGCAGCTATGCTACTCTACCTCGTAACCAAGAACCACTCTTTCAGCGATGGCAATAAGCGCATTGCCGCCACCTTGTTTCTATGGTTCTTAAACAACAACGGAGTTCTCTATCGCCCTGACGGCACCAAGCGCATTGCTGATAATACCCTTGTGGCGCTCACACTGATGATTGCTGAGAGCCGAACGGAGGAGAAGGATGTGATGGTGAAGGTGGTGGTCAATTTGATTAATCAGCACAATGCGTAAGTTACAATAACAAAAATCCCCTTTTAATATGAAGAAATTTAACGTTGGAATATTAACACTGGCGGCGCTTGCGGAACCAATGGTGGCGCAGGAGCGTGCGGACGTGGAGCCGTACTTGAAGATGCGCCCGAATGTGGTGATGATTTATGCGGATGACTTGGGCTTTGGCGACTTGGAATGTTATGGCGCCAAGGGTGTGAGGACGCCGAATGTGAACCGCTTGTCGGAAAATGGGGTGCGCTTTACGAATGCGCATGCCGTAGCGGCTACGAGTACGCCTTCGCGTTATTCCTTGCTCACGGGTCAGTATCCTTGGCGCAAGGCGGGTACGGACGTGGCGGCGGGTGATGCGGGCATGATTATTGCGCCCGAGCAGACGACGGTGGCCGATGTATTTAAGGAGGCGGGCTACAGGACGGCGGCCTTCGGTAAGTGGCACCTCGGACTTGGTGCGGAAACGGGTAAGCAGAATTGGAATGCGCCCATCACGCCTGCGTTGGCGGACATTGGGTTTGACTATTCTTACATCATGGCGGCTACGGCGGACCGTGTGCCGTGTGTGTTCATTGAGAACGGTGCGGTAGCGAATTATGACCCTTCGGCGCCCATTTATGTGAATTATAATAAGAACTTTGAGGGAGAACCTACGGGAGCTGCTAACCCTGAATTGTGCTATAACTTGAAGTCGAGCCACGGGCACGACAATTCTATCGTGAATGGCATTGGGCGCATTGGTTACATGAAAGGTGGCGGCAAGGCGCTTTGGAAGGATGAGAACATTGCGGACAGCATTACGGTGCATGCCGTGGATTTCATTAAGGAGAATAGCGAGAAGCCCTTCTTCATGTACTTTGCCACGAACGATGTCCACGTGCCTCGCTTCCCCCACCCTCGTTTCCGCGGGCAGAGCGAGATGGGTTTGCGTGGCGATGCCATCGTTCAGTTTGACTGGAGCGTGGGCGAGATTGTACGTGCGCTCGAAGAGCAGGGTTTGCTTGAAAATACGGTGATTATCCTCACGAGCGATAATGGTCCCGTGCTTGACGACGGTTATGTAGATCAAGCGGAGGAACTCGTGGGCGAGCATAGTCCTACGGGCGGTTTGCGTGGCGGTAAGTATAGCGCCTATGAGGGTGGCACACGCGTGCCCTTCATCGTGCATTGGCCCGCCGTTATTAAGGAGCAGGCGGTGAAGAGTGCGCTCGTTTCGCAAATTGACTTCCTTGACGTGATGGCACGCATTGCGGGCGCGAGCGAGGGTGAAGCACGCTCCGCGGACGGTATGCCTGGAGAAGTGGCGACTTGGTTTGGCAATGACGAAAAAGGACGTGCGTTTGCCATGGGCATGGCGCAGAACCACACCCTCACGCTTCGCACGGAAAGTTGGAAGTTTATCGAACCCAAGGGCGGAGCGGCAATGATTCCGTGGGGTCCGAAGATTGAGACAGGCTATTCTACGAATCCGCAGATTTTTGCTTCCGTGAATGGTGAGTTTGACGAAACCGTGAATCAGGCTACGGCGCATCCCGAGGTGGTGAACAACCTTACGAGTCAGTTGGAAATGATTCGCAACCGCAAATACGACGCTATCACCATCATTGCCGAAGCGGGCGAAACGATTGACTTGACACCCTATTTCGGCGCTTTGGAAGGTGCGGTAGTGAGTGGCGACTTTATGAAGGAGGATGCTACAGACCTCCGAAATGTGAGCGTTAAGGCGGACGTGAGCGAGGGTTCGCATATGGGCGTTGTGGCGCTTGCTGACGGCACAATACGCCTCTTCTCCGTCATCATCAATCCCGAATTTCACGGGGCGTACCACATCAATTACAACGGCAATCCCCTGTTTATCGGCTACAACACGACGCACGACAATAGCGGGAGTGAGGGGTTTAAACTCATCTCGCCCGACCACTATTCCACCACCGCCGCGGGCGATGAAATCTTCATCGTGCAGCCCTCGGGAATGGGGTTTACGCTCTCGATGCAGGGCAAGGTGCTTCAGGAACCCAAACTCACCAAGTGGGGGCACATTATGTTCTCAGACAATCAGAGCGAGGCGGGCATCTACCTTTTTGAAGAGACTTCTACCGCCGACGTGTATAAAATCAGAAGCACCAGCGAGGGGATTAACTACATGAACGTGTATCGCGAACACGGTGTGGCGGGCAACGACAAGGCGACCAAGGCGGGGCTTGCCACCTACACCATTGAGGAGGTCGAGACCTTTCCCCTAACCCTCTCCGAAGGGGGCGTGGCTGCATTGTGCTTGCCTTTCAACGTAGTGATTCCCGAGGGTGTCATTGCCTACGACGCCACGTTGAGCGACATCAAGACGGGCGAAGCGGGCAATTACACATGCACCATGCAAGCCCTTGCCCACCCTGGCGAAACGCTCAAGAGCGGCACTCCCGCCATCGTTAATGGGAGTGCGGGTACGTATCAGTTCGTCATCACCATGTCGGATAGCGAAGTAGTGAGTGCACTCCCCGCCTCCTTGCTGAAGGGCAACTACGTGGCGAGCACGCTCTCGCAAAGCGGTGAATCAAAGAAATTCATCCTTGCGGAAAAGGCATTCCAAACCTTCGACGGCACTACCAACCTCCCTGCCAACCAATGCTGGTTAGAGTGTGACCTCGCACAAGCCTCCGCACTCGCCATTGCCTTCCCCGACCCTACCCACATCGAAGGCATTACCGCTCATCCCAACTCCACAACTCCCAACATCTACAACACCGCTGGCCAACGCCTCACCACTCCACAAAGGGGCATCAACATTATTGACCAAAAGAAGGTGATGGTGAAGTAAAGTTGTAGAGTACAGAGTACAGATGACAGAGTACAACTACCATGCGGAGTGAAAACGCCCTATAAAGGCATAATCTACATAGCGAAGGGCAACGCCCTGGACAGAGTACAGAGAGATTTTCTCATTAATTAAATAACACAATTAGACATCCACATTGCCGAAAAACATGGTGATGTGGATGTTTTTTATTTGGGGATATGCCTTACTTTTCATCTTGAAACTCTTAAAAAACTATAAATATAGTAGTCAAATACTATTTTTATCGTAGAAAAGTTTTGGGATTGATTTTTTACTACTATATTTGCCGTAGAAAATAAACTAACACTACTATCAGACGTATGAAACAGAAGAATTTGACGAAGGCAGAATTGCAATTGATGAACATACTTTGGGCGAAAGGCGAAGCCACCGTTAGCGAAATTATTGAGGAAATGGGCGAACCGAAACCTGCTTACACCACGGTACTCACCGTGATGCAGGTATTGACGCGCAAGGAAGTAGTTTTTCCCGAGCGCCGCGGCAAGGCACACGTGTTCCGCCCCCTACTCTCACGCGAGGAATACATCAACGGTTTTATGCAAGAAACGCGCGACACCCTCTTCCACGGTTCGCTCCGCAACTTCCTCTCCTTCTTCGTAAAGAGCGAGAAGTTGAGCAAGGAAGAACTTCAGGAAATTCTTGAAGAAATCAATGGCGAGAAGTAAACGGAATTACACAAGAGATATTAAACCCATTCAACGAATTTCTCCCGCTCCATGATAAGTTCATTCTATCCCCTGCTCTACGGTTACGCCAGCATGTTGCTCATGTCCGTTTTGCTGGTGGCTTTCTACCTCATATTCCTCTCCAGGAAGCACTCGTTTCGCTTCCAGCGCAGTTATTTGCTCGCCATCCCCATGGTGTGCTTGTTGCAGGTGGGTGCATCCTTTGCGAAGTCTTATGTTGAAGGCAAGCACATGCCTGAAGTCATGAAGATGACGCAGGAGGAAGCAGAGACTTACCTTGCCTTGCATCCCGAAGCGGTAGTGGAAGAAGCGGTTTCGTCACTACCCGAGCAACCTCAAAGTGCCGTAATCCCCTCCACGGAAACACGTCAAGAGGAAGCACCCGCGAAGGACGCACCAGTAGTCCTCACACTCACGGCAGACACCTTACGCACCGCCCTCTGCATCGCCATTCCCACGGTGTCGGTCATCTTGCTCCTTATCATCATTATCCCCCTCGTACGCTTGCGCCTCAGAATGCGCAAAGACTCTTTTGAGGAGGCGCGTGCGGAGGAAAACATCCTTCATGCCGCGTGGATACAAACGCCCTTCTCCTTCGGACGCACCATCTTCTTACCCATAGGGCGCACTCCCGATGAAGAGCGCCTCTTTATCCTTCACGAACAAGCCCACATCGCTTGCCGACATTACATTGACGTTTGGGCGATAGAGTTGCTCACACGCCTCATGTGGTTCAACCCCGTGCTTTGGATGGTGCGCAAAATGCTACGCGACCTTCACGAATTTGAAGCCGACCGCCTCGTGCTCGAACAAGGCACGGACGCATACGCCTACCAATGCCTCCTCGTGAGCGAAGCCTCTGAGGATTGCACCATCATTGCGAACGGCTTCAACAATTCCTTCATCCGCCGTCGCATTAAGGAAATGAAGCGCACGGAACGCGTAGGCATTAGTCGCTTCGGCAAACTCCTTACCGCCTTGTGGATGCTTGCACTTGCGGGAGGTACGGTCGCTTTTGCCTTACCCCAAAAGCCTGCTACGATTGTGCACGTCATGAGAGAGACTCACGTTATGGGCGTGGACACCTGCTATGTGGAAGAAAGCGTTGCCCCACCGCAAGTAACCATAACGCAACCCTTATTTATCGTGCAAGGGTATGGGGATTCCACGGAGTTTACGAGCATCGTTAGCGAGACTCCCGATAGCATGTATTCACAACGCCTTTTCATCAAATACCCTGCGCGCTCAAAAGAAGAAGCAACCGCGATTTCGAGTCACATACAAAATCAGGTGCAAACCGCACTCAGATTGGCAGACGTGGATAAGTTGCTCCAAGATGTTGCGCAAGCACCAACCGCTCCATCTCCCGCGCCTCAACAAGAGGAAAATAAGGAAATACCCAGCAACGCGGAAACTCCCCACGACAGAAGTCAAGAATTGGACAACCCCTATGCCGCTCCTACCTATGCGCCCAACGGATGGCGCTACGTGGCAGAGTTACCCAAACACGACCCTAACGACAAGCGCCGTATCAAACTCCGCCACGAGGGCGACGAAACCTTCCTGACCTTTGCCAAGAAAATCAGGAACGAAAACGAACTCGTGCGCTTCGGAGGTCCCGATAGTTATATCGTTGACTCCGCCACAGGGGTGCATTTCAAAGCACGCCGTTGCATCCCCGACTATGCGTGGCACTACTTCTACGTCAAGGATATGGTGGGCGAAACCATCGAAGTGACCGTAGTCTTCCCCCGCATCCCCGACTCCACTGAGTGGATAGAACTCTATCAAGTGACCCGCGACAAGCAGAGCGGAGAAATGCTGAAGGTGGCGCAGATTATGGAGTAAAGGGAAATGTACAGATGAAGGAACGCCTCGAAGAGGCAGAAGTGCATAGCCCAGGGCAAGGTAAACGAAGTGAACCGACACCCTGGGTAACAGACATCCCGAATGGTACGCCCTGTAAGGGCAAAAGTCCTATTCATTCACACCACACCTTTACTTTTGCCCTTACAGGGCGCAACTCCCTTCCTACACCTCCACCCAGGGTGTCGCTCCCAAGGTCGCTTGCCCTGGGTTATGTACTCACTGCCCCTTTGGGGCGCACCATGCGGAG
Source organism: Alloprevotella sp. (assembly GCA_045632685.1). Taxonomy (GTDB): domain Bacteria; phylum Bacteroidota; class Bacteroidia; order Bacteroidales; family Bacteroidaceae; genus Alloprevotella. Next base: position 22,695 of record JAZQXB010000047.1, on the reverse strand, counting down.
TAATGCAAACTCATCTCAACATCAACCTCTCCACATTCCCATGAAACCTCTCCTCCCCCTCCTCCTCTTTCTCCTCACCGCCTGCCAACCGAAATACTATATCATTACGGAGCGCGATGCGGATGGGCGTATTCTCTCCATGATGGAGATGACGGACTACGACCGAACGATGACGAAGCAATTAGAAAAGGCGACGCTCACCTACGACTCCCATCCTGAAATTCGCCTTGCCACGCTCAAAAAGGCGGCACAACATTATGCACCTCACGATGCCAAGACGTTTGCCGTCTATACCCATTCCCACACCGTGGCACCCTTGCTCAACTCCACGGGCACGAATGCCCTGGCGATGTGGTGCACACACGAAGCCACCTATCTCGCCATTGTTGACAAGCAAGACTACACGAGCAAATATTATCACACGCCCAACGGATTTCACCTGCGCGATTGCCAAACGGGCAAGACTTACCCCATCGTCAGACTCCTCGGCTACCCCTTGGGACAGACGTATTGGATTGAGGGTGTGCCTGGCGAATGGCATTGCCGTGTGCTCGTCTTCCCGCCTTTGCCCGAGCATTGCACCACCATAGACATCATCAACGGCGGTCCCTCTCCTACCCCTGTGCTGGGTACAAACGGATGGTCACTACGCCAAAATATGTATCAAATCAAGGTCGCTACACTTCAAGCACAACAACACATCGCCACGTTTAAGGAAACCGTGGTCATAGAATAAACGCATACGCATCAACAAATCTGGGGAGCGGAAGTCCCTCACACCTCCGTTCCCCTTTTTCCCCCACTGATGTACTATAAAAATTGTATGACACAAAACTATATCCCACTTAGTAAAAACTAAGTCGGACTTAGTTAAAATTAAGTCGGACATAATTTGAATTAAGTGCCGAATAGTTTTTCATATCTCAACCATTGCTCCTACAGCCCCTCTAAATCACCAGCTTACACCCCGATCGTGAAAAAAATATAAAATTTCCCTAAAAAATCTGTCACAAAAAAGCCTCTCGATCGTTATATAATTAGAAACACTTAACGCATAATTTTCATGAAACACTTATTCCCCCTCCTCATTGCGCTCTTCGCCCTCTCGGCACAGGCGCAAACCTTCAAGTTCAGCGTGAAGGGCACCATCGTTGAAGAAGGTACGAAGGACGCACTTCCCACGGTGAAAGTGCAACTGCTCACCACCGACTCCGTACGCGAATCTCACGCCACAACCAACGAGCACGGCGCCTTTCTGCTCAAAGCCAAGAAGGCGGGCAAATACATTGTCTGCGCTGAAATGGTGGGTTTCGAAACGCTCTATCACAATGTGGAGTTGACCACCAAGAAAAACGCTATCGACCTTGGCAAACTCACCCTTACGGCACAATCTTACCAACTCGACGAAGCACAAGTCACTGCCCTCTCGCGCATGATGACCGTCAAGGCCGACACCCTCCTGTTTAACACCAAAGCCTTGCGCCTCCCGCCCAACGCTTCGCTCGCCGCAATGATGAAGGAGTTGCCCGGCATTTCCATTGACAAAGACGGCAACCTCACCTTTCAGGGCAAGACGGTGAGTCAGATTCTCGTGGACGGCAAACCCTTCTTCGGCGATGTGAGTACGGCGCTTGCCAACATGCCTACCGACGCCGTGAAGGACGTGAAGATGTATGAGAAGACGGACGAGGAGAAGGAGTTTCGTGGCGAACTCGACACGGACAAGGCTACCGTGGTTGACCTCACGATTAAGGAGGAATATAAGTCGTCGTGGATGGCAAACATTGACCTCGGCGCTGGCACTCACGACCGCTACATCGGCAAGGTGTTTACCACGAACTTCACCGACCGCCGTCGCACCGCCATCTATGGGCAAGTGAACAACGTCAGCCAAAATCAGAGTGTGGACGAAAACGGTAACTGGTCGTATTGGGGCGGACTCAACGGCATCTACACCTATCGCAAGGCGGGCGCCATGCTTCAGTGGGACAACGGCAAGGGCAATAAGGAAGCGGGCAACTTGCGCATGAACGCTAACATCTATCTCTCGCACAACGACCAAACGACCATCACCGACAACAACAACGAAACCTTCCTCGGAGGCGGAAAGTCGCAATACAGCTTTGCCCACGCCGAGCAAAAGGCGCATCGCGTAGGTGGAGATGCGAATGCCACGCTCACGTATAACATCGACTCGCTCAACCGCATCTTCTTGCGCGCCAACTATTCGTATAACGCCAACGATAGTAAGAGCCAATCCTTCTCATCCACCTATCACGAAGCGCCCACCGACAATGGCAACTTGGCGGGTAGCCTTATGGGAAACGACGTTCCCGAAGCGCTCCGCCAGCAAGCGGTGAATGCACAACGCAGTGCGGGATTGGGCACGTATAACAACCACCGTATGGGCTTCTACGGCAACTATACGCACGTGTTCCAAAAGGCAGGACGCACCATCGACTTTTACGTTGTGGGGAATTACAACACTACGGACAACGAAAGCGACGCCTTGCAACATTACCGCTACTTCCGCCCCGACGCTCCGCGCCCCGAATTGACCAACCGCCAATTCACGTATGGTCCCAGCGATAATTATTACTTGTCGGGCGAAGTGAGTTATAGCGAACCCTTGAGCAAACACCTGAAACTCAAGGCAACTTATAATTACACGCACGAGAAGAAAGACAACCGCCACGACCTTTACCAGCTTGACCGCTATGATTACTACGCCAACCCCAACGTGCCCGTAGGTTTCCGCCCCACTCCTGGCGATTCGTTAGAGTTTGTGCGCAATGTGGAAAACTCCACGTTCTCCGACCTTTACAACAATGCGCACCGCGTAGTTTTGCGCCTTCAGGGGCAATGGGATAAGGTGGACATGGCGATTTCTCCGTTGGTAACGCTCAATAATGAGAATCTGTATTATCAGAAGGGTAAGGACTTCTTTGCCCCCACCCGCACATCGGCGCATTGGAACCTCTTCGGGACATTGAAGTATAAGTTTGACGCTCAAAACTACATTCAACTCAATTATCAAGGTTCTACCTTCCGCCCCACCCTCCAGGAACTGCTCCCCATTAGCAACACGAGCGACCCCATGTCGGAAACGGTGAACAATCCCGACTTGAAGACGGGATGGTATAACTACCTTTACTTCTCCAGCCGCTTCTTCAACACGAAGCGTGGCGACTCCTACAATGTGTGGGGTGGATTCAGCCAATCGTCTAACGACGTAGTGACCACCATGCAGATTGACCCCGCAACGGGCTTCACACGTTACAACAAGAAGAACGTGAATGGCGGTTACCACACGTGGGGTTCCGTAGGCACAGAGCAACCGCTCGACACGGCGCGCCACTGGACACTCACCTCAAGCCTCTACATGAGTTACGACCACTCTACGGGTTTTGTAGGCGCCATGGGCAACGACCTCGGACTTTCCAGCATCAACAATGTTAACACCACCGCACGCCTCGGACTTCGCTATCGCAAGGACATTTGGAGCGTGTCGCTCAACGGGATGTACGAAGGGCGCTACACCCGCTACAAGGAAACGCCCCAGTACAACCAAGACGGACATACCTACGAAGTCATCCTCTCGCCACAAGTGGACCTCCCCTTCGGCATGAAGATAAATTCTCAGTGCATCTTCTACACCCGCACGGGCTTCTCCGACCCCATGCTCAACCACGACCAATGGATTATCAACGCCTCCGTCTCGCAAACCTTCCTGAAGGATAAGTCGCTCACCCTCCAACTCGAAGTCACCGACCTGCTGAAGCAACGCACCTCGGAATTCAGCCACCTCAGCGCCATCTCGCGCACCTTCAGCCGCACCGAATGCTTCCTCAGCTACGTCATGCTCCATGCGATTTATCGTTTGAATTTGGGAGGGAAGTAATATTTAGAGTTAGAGTACAGAGAACAGAGTACAACTTTTTTAGAGTACAGAGTACAGAGTACAACTACCATCCGGATGGCGCTCTTCCCCTGTTTATAGGGGAAGGGGACCACGAAGTGGTGATGGGGTGCAAGAATACACCCCACATGGAGAAACTCCTCACTACTCACTCCTAACTACTCACTATTTTCCGCTACCGCCCTCATGCGTTCATATCAAGAGTAAAAACAAATCTTCATTGCGGTAGCATCATGAGGAGGCGACACACCCCGTGCCGTCTCCTTTTTCTTTGCATGAAATAAAAAGTCTGTAAAAAAATTGGCGGATTTATACCTTCAAAAAAAGAAAATCTGTAATTTTGCTTTTGAAAATATGATTTACCTTTTTAACTAAAATAAGACAATGAAAGCTTTAGTCAAGAAAGAAGCCCAGAAGGGTATTTGGTTGGAAGAAGTTCCCATGCCCGAAGTTGGCGTGAACGACGTTCTCATCAAGATTAAGAAGACTGCTATTTGCGGTACTGACTTGCACATCTACAAGTGGGACGAATGGAGCCAGAAGACAATTAAGACTCCCATGACCATTGGTCACGAATACGTAGGCGTTGTTGCCGAAGTAGGTCCCGGAGTGCGTAATATTAAGGTGGGCGACCGCGTAACAGGTGAAGGTCACATCGCTTGTGGTCATTGCCGTAACTGCCGCCGTGGTTTGCAACACATTTGTGAAAACAGCATCGGCGTAGGCGTAAACCGTGATGGTGCATTTGCGGAATACCTCTGCATCCCCGAAAGCAACGTGGTAAAGCTCGACGATCGTATCTCTGACGATATGGCGGCTATCATGGACCCCTTCGGTAATGCTACTCACACTGCCCTTTCTTTCCCCCTCCTCGGCGAAGACGTATTGATTACAGGTGCTGGTCTTATCGGTACAATGGCAACGGCTATCGCTAAGTTTGCGGGTGCGAAGAACATCGTGGTGACTGACCTCAGCGACTATCGCCTTGAAATTGCGAAGAAGATGGGTGCTACACACACCGTGAACGCTTCAAAGGGTGAAACCGTTGCCGGTGCAATGGAACAACTCGGTATCCGTGGTTTCGACGTAGGTCTTGAAATGTCAGGTTCTCCCATCGCGTTCCGCGACATGGTGAGCAACATGTACAACGGTTCAAAGATTGCTCAGCTCGGTATTCTTCCTCCCACAACTACAGTTGACTGGAGCGAAATCATCTTCAAGGCTCTCACCATTAAGGGTATCTACGGCCGCGAAATGTGGGAAACTTGGTACAAGATGGAGCAGATGCTCATCTCAGGCCTCGACCTCACTCCCGTTATCACACACAAGTTCCCCATCGCTGACTTCCAAAAGGGTTTCGACATCATGGAATCAGGTCAGTGTGGTAAGGTTATCCTTGAATGGGACTAATACATCATTACTTATAATAAAGGAGCATCCTGGTGGATGCGCCTTCTGTTTTTTTATCACAAAGAAGAATTGAGGTCCAACCACCTATCTCAAAATAAACCTCACATTCAAAAAATTATTCCTCAATTAGGATAAATCAAACGAGACTTAATTTGCACTATGTGAGATTTAGTTTTAAGGTGCATACCCACCATACGGGTTAGGACTTTTTAAATAATTACAATCCCCAGTCTTTCAAAAATCTCCGCACCAAGCATTTGCAAGTTTATCAATTTTATAGTACCTTTGCGAAAATAGAATTTTGAAGCCATTATGAAATATCCAATAGGAATACAGAATTTTGCAAAAATCAGAGAAGAGGGTTACATCTATGTCGACAAAACGGCATTGGTGTACGACCTTGTGACCAAGGGCACCATCTACTTTCTGTCACGCCCTCGCCGCTTTGGCAAGAGCCTCTTGGTGTCAACCCTGAAGGCTTACTTTCAGGGCAAGAAGGACCTTTTCCGCGGGCTCGCCATTGATGAGCTTGAACGGGAGTGGGCAGAGTATCCCGTGTTTCATATTGACTTCAACGGAGAGAATTTTACGCAAGGCAATGCTTTGGCGCTGAAACTTGAAGGGCAGATAGCTACGTGGGAACAAGAGTATGGCAAAGCGCCCGTATGCCAATCGTTGGGCGACAGATTTGCCTACGTGATGAAGCAAGCGCACAAGCAATTCGGGCGCCGCGTCGTGGTGCTTATTGACGAATATGACAAGCCTATCCTTGACGTGCTCGACACTAAATATACGGTAGAAGTAGACGGAGAGCGTCGCCCCATTGAGGATGTAAACCGCGAAATCTTGAAAGGCTTCTACTCCGTATTCAAAGTTGCTGATGAAGATTTGCAATTCGTATTGCTCACGGGTGTGACAAAGTTCTCACAAGTAAGTGTGTTTAGCGGATTTAACCAACCCGCCGACATCAGCATGGACCGCAGATATGAGGCGTTGTGTGGCATCACTGAGGAGGAATTATACACGATTTTTGATGAAAGCATCAAGGAATTGGCTTCACGCTATAAAAATACGGAGGCAGAGATGAAGCAATTCTTAAAGAAACAATACGATGGCTATCACTTTAGCGACGAACTGACTGATATCTACAATCCCTTCAGCCTCCTCAACGCTTTTGCTTCGTCTCGCGTGGATGATTATTGGTTTAGAAGCGGCACTCCCTCCTACCTCATACGCCTGTTAAATCATACGCATGAAGATTTAGACGAACTCACGGGAAAATACTACGACCCCAGCGAATTTATTGATTACAAGGCAGACGTAGAAAAACCCCTTCCAATGATTTACCAAAGTGGGTATCTCACGATTAAGGATTGCGACCTATCGATGAACACCTTCTTGCTCGACTTCCCCAATAACGAAGTAAGAAAGGGTTTCGTGACCCTCGTGGCCAACAATTACTTACAAACGAAGGACGACACGGGAAGCATGGTCAGAGAACTGGTTATGGCACTCAAGAGCGCCAATCTTGACCGTTTCCGAAAACACCTCACAAGTTTCCTTGCCGACATCCCTTATAGCATGCGACGCAAGGAAAACGAGCGCGAGCGTGAGCGCTATTTCCACTACACCTTCTATCTCATCATGCGCATGATGAGTTGCTACACCATCTACACCGAAAAGCAACAAAGCGAGGGACGTGTAGATTGCATCATAGAGGTGCCCAACTACGTCTACATCTTTGAGTTCAAACTTGACGGCACAGCAACCGAAGCATTGGCACAAATTAACGACAAAGGCTATGCCCTACCCTACGCCACCGACTCACGCCCCCTCTACCGCATCGGCGTAAGTTTCTCATCCGAGACAGGCACAATTGAAGATTGGGCGGTGGAGGTGTGAGTGTTTTTAATATTGGTGTCCGGTAAAAACCAGATAACTCTTTGTTTGATGGATTATTGTACTCATACAAGCCCCTTATAGATATTCAACCGAAAGAATACAAGAATTTCTATGTTTAAGAGATAAATTTTGGCAATAATATAGTAGTTGACCCATATAGAATTTATGCATGCATTGACCCCGTAAGAGGGCATTTCGGATGGTTAAATCCTCTGTCGTAAGTTTTTTAAATCTAGATTTGGGTCAACTGCTATATTACTGCCTAAATTTTACTACGTTCCTACATCATCATAGCAAAAAAGCGAGCAGACATTCAATTTGTCTACTCGCTTTAATTGTATGTATTACGTTCTTACTTCTTGAACAAACGGAAGATTTCGCCAATCCAAAGCACGATAGAGGTGCCGAGGATGCAGATGAGCCAGTCTTCAAGAGAGAGGGGCGATACATTGAACATAGAGCCTCCGAGCGTAACGATAGCAACTTGTCCGAGTACGATCACCGCGGCGATGCTTACGAATGAGTTGCAACCCTTGAAGTGGAGCGCTGAAGCACCCGTGAGGTAAGCGCGAGCATTAAACATATTCCAGAATTGGAACATCACGAAGAGGGTGAACATCAAGCTGCGTTCGTAGGGCGAAACGCCTGATTGGGGCGCAAGTGCTGAAAGGTTCAACAAATCGGCAAGCGACTTAATATCGTACGTGTTTGTCACATAAGCCAATCCCAAAATGAGCACCGTAAAGATGAGTCCTACAGAGAGGATATTTGCCCACATGGCCTTGTCAATAATAAAGTCTTCGCGCTTGCGGGGTGCATCCTTCATCACCGTCATTGAGGGCGGAAGCGAAGCGAGTGCCATAGCCGCAAAGGTGTCCATGATGAGGTTCACCCAAAGCATCTGCGTCACGGTGAGGGGTGTTTCCATACCGAGAAGGGCACTGATGAGCACGATGAAACATGCCGCCATAGTGACCGTCATTTGGAAGAGAATGAAGCGCTGGATGTTGCGATAAAGCGAGCGTCCCCACATCACGGCACGTGTAATGCTGGCAAACGAATTATCGACAATCGTAATATCACTGGCTTCCTTGGCCACGCTGGTGCCGTCACCCATAGAGAGACCTACGTGAGCCGCCTTAAGCGCGGGAGCATCGTTTGTACCATCACCCGTAACGGCAACCACTTGACCGAGGCGCTGAAGGGTTTCTACGAGGCGCTTCTTATCCATGGGACGTGCACGTGCAATAATGCGGAGGTCGAGGATGCGCTCTTCGAGTTCGGCATCGGTGAGTTCGGCAAATTCAGGACCTGTGATGAGGTTGCGTTCGGTTGACTTTTCTGTCCAAATACCAATTTGGCGACCAATTTCGCGCGCCGTACCGGGAGTGTCACCCGTCACAATAGTCACGTTGATACCTGCGCTCAAGCAATCGCCTACGGCCGCAGGAACGTCGCTACGAACGGGGTCGGCAATCGCTACAACACCGAGGAAGGTGAGGTTCTTAGCTTCCACCACCTTATCATTAAAGGTAGCATCGCCCTCTTCCAACACCTGGTAAGCAAAACCAAGCGTACGCATCGCGAGGTTCTGATAGTTGAGAAGCATGGCGTCAAGCGTCTCCTTCGTCACATTGCCAAGGCTCTGCTTACACAAAGCGAAGACATATTCGGGAGCACCCTTTACGTAAAGCACCTTCTTATTCAACTTTGAAGAATGCACCACGGTAGCCATATACTTGCGCTCCGTAGAGAAGGGCAATTCGGCAATGTACTCGGCATCGGAACGCATCTTCATAAAGTCAACACCCTGAGCACGGAGCCAAAGGATGAGTGCGCCTTCCGTAGGATTACCGAGTGCACGGGGCTTTTCGCCCGTAAGGTCGAGCGTTGCGGTAGAGTTCACGGCAATGCCTTCGGCAATGATTTCCGACATTTCATCGGTGCCCAATCGTTGTTCTTCAGAAAGACCGAAGAAGCGCGTTTCGTGAATCTGCATGAGGTTTTGCGTGAGCGTACCCGTCTTGTCGGTACAAATCACGGTCGTTGCACCCATCGTTTCACACGCATGCATCTTACGCACCAAGTTATTGGTCTTCAACATGCGGCGCATGCTGTAAGCAAGACTCAACGTCACCGCCATAGGAAGACCTTCGGGCACAGCTGCTACAACGAGCGTCACCGCCACCATGAGCGTTTCGAGCATGTGGCTGAGGAAAAGCATTGTGTCAAATTCTCCACCCCAAGGGAAGGCCGCAAGGCGTGCGATAAGGATGATACCCGCAAAGGTGTAACTGATTTTTGAAATCTTATTTGCGAGTCCGTCAAGTTGCTCATTGAGGGGCGTCTTCACGCTATTGTCAATTTGTGCAGCCACAAACACCTTACCGTTCTCCGTATGGTCACCCACGGCAAACACGCGCGCCACGCCGTGACCTTCCATCACCGTTGTGCCACGCATCACGTGGTTAGAGGGGAAGGTGGCTTCTTCATCAAATTCCTCCTTGAGGATAGTCTTTCGGCAAAGGGGTTCGCCCGTGAGCGTTGATTCGTTGAGCGCCATTGCCGACGCTTCGAGCAATTCGGCATCTGCGGGAACTTCATTACCCGTTGAGAGCACGATGATGTCGCCCACCACGATATCCTTCTTTGCCACCTCCGTAGTGTTGCCACCACGGATGACCTGCACGGGTTCGTCGTCGTTCACCTGATTGAGCAATTCAAATTCCTTGTCGGCCTTCATTTCGAAGTAGAAAGAAAGTCCTGTGGCAAGGAGAATTGCCACGATGATACCGATGGGTTCGAGGAACACTTCCATACCCGTTCCTTCATGACCGAAGAATTCGTAGAAGGAAATACCTACCGACACTACCGCCGCCACGATAAGAATGCGGATGAGGGGGTCGGCAAACTTACCGAGGAACTTCACCCAAAGCGACTCCTTGGCGGGAGGCGTCAAAATATTTGCGCCGTGCTTGGCGCGACTCTCTGCCACTTCGGCTTCAGAGAGCCCTTTGTAAATCTCTTTTTCTTGCATAGATTATTGTGTGGTTAGTAGACGAGTAAACGAGGTACGAGTAGACGAGATGGTTTGTAAGTTAAACGATTGGGTATCATGTCTATTAATCAAGGAAAGAGCGGACATGACGTTCCAACTTACAAGCGTTTAACTCTGATTATATCTCGTTTACTCGTACCTAAAAACTCGTCAACTATTAAAAATTACTTTTCTCAAGAATCGCCGCCATTTCCTGTTGGAGTTCGCGTGCCTTTTCGCCAGCTACCTCCGCAAAGCGTTCGGTAGTGTCAGCATAGATAATGCCACGACTTGAGTTGACGAGCAATCCGCAATCCTTTGTCATGCCGTACTTGCACACTTCTTCGAGCGAACCGCCCTGTGCACCTACACCGGGAACGAGGAGGAAGTGGTTGGGCACAATCTTACGGATGTCTTCGAAGAGTTTGCCCTGCGTAGCACCTACGACGTACATCATCTGCTCGTCATTCGCCCATTGCTGAGACGTGCGCAACACCTTTTCGAAGAGGCGTTCGCCTTCTGTGTCCTGCATGAGTTGGAAGTCGTGAGAACCCTTATTGCTTGTCAAAGCCAAGAGAATCACCCACTTGCCTTCGTACTGGAGGAAGGGAGTTACAGAGTCTTCACCCATGTAAGGCGCCACGGTGAGCGAATCGATGTCCATTTCTTCAAAGAAGCAACGTGCATACATCGCTGAAGTGTTGCCAATATCACCGCGCTTAGCGTCAGCAATGATGAATTGGTCGGGGTAGTTCTGCTTGATATAATTCACCGTCTTTTCAAAGGCAATCCAACCCTGAAGGCCAAAGCATTCGTAGAACGCCAAGTTGGGTTTGTAAGCCACCGTGTAGGGAGCGGTAGCGTCGATAATCGCCTTGTTAAATTCGAAGATGGGGTCTTCAGCGTCCAAGAGGTGCTTGGGCATCTTCTTCAAGTCAGTGTCCAAACCTACGCAAAGGAAAGACTTCTTCGCACGGATGTTGTCAATAAGTTGTTGCTTAGTCATCGCAATAAAGGTTTTATCGGTTCACACACAAGGGGTGAACGCGTCGTTATACATTGTATTTTTATAATATTGAGTGCAAAAGTACAAATATATCCGCGCGTAGGGAAAGAATCTGTGGAAAAATCTGTAAGTTTGCGGTAATTTTAACAACGTGAAGACGAACGTACAACTAACAGCGTACAGCGTACAACTCCGTACGGACTGTAGTCACTTGAATTTATCCAGCAGTCAGTTTGGCGCATCGCCATCTGAATCCAGTTGCTCATGGTAGTTGTACCAGTATTCTTTCATCTTTACTCTAAAATTCATCCGCATGGCAGTTGTACGCTGTACTCTGTTAACTATACTCTAAAAAACTATGTCAAAAAAACAAGATTACCTCCGCGCCAACCAAGAATTTCTCACCGCGAAAGCACAAGAAGAGGGCGTAAAGTCGCTCCCCAAAGGCATACTCTATAAAGTCATTGCTGAAGGCACTGGCACCATCTGCCCCACCCTGCGTAGCATCGTTTGTGTGCACTATCGTGGCACGCTCACGAACGGGCGTGAATTTGATAATAGTTACGACCGTGGTTACCCCGAAGCCTTCCGCTTAAACGAGATTATTGAGGGGTGGCAAATAGCCTTGAGCAAGATGCATGCGGGCGATAAGTGGGAGATTTACATCCCCGCTGAAATGGGCTACGGCAAGCGCTCGTCTGGACCTATCCCGGGTGGTTCTACGCTTATCTTTGAAGTGGAGCTTTTGAGCATTTCATAATTTCTTTATAATAATTATATACAAGCACTTACAAAAGTTTACTCTACATTTTATACACATGTCATCTCATCCTCTCTTCCCACACGTTCGCTTCATCCCGAAGGGTTATTTCTCCGTACTCCTTTCTGCGTTCTGCTCTCTCATTCTCCTCTCCTCCTGCCGCACCTCTTCCCCCACCATGACCTACGGCGACGGCATTGATATTTCCCACCATCAGGGGCGGATAAATTGGAAAAAGGTGGCACGCCAAAAGAACCTCCAGTTCGTTTACATCAAAGCCACCGAGGGTGGCACGTATCAAGATCCCCGCTATGCTCATAACCTCAAACAGGCGCGCCGTCGTGGCATGAAGGTGGGGAGTTACCACTTTATGCGCACCACGAGTAGTGTGTGGCTCCAATTTCTCAATTTCATGAGTCATGTAGACCCCAAGAAGCAAGACCTCGTTCCCATGATCGATGTGGAAGAATGCAAAAATTGGTCGTCCCAACAACTCGCGGATAGTGTCAACCTCCTTTCCCGACTTTTCGAGAAAGTTTACGGACAGAAGCCTGTCATTTACACGGGGCAACATTTCTACAACAAGCGTCTATACAATCGACTCCCCCATCACCCACTCTGGATAGCCTGCTATAGCAACACCCCTCCAACGGTCAGTTCGCCCTACATCATCTGGCAATTTACCCAGCGCGCAAAACTCCCAGGCATCCCCACCGCCGTTGACCTCAACCAATTTATGCCTGGAGGAAGCATTGATATGTTAGAGTTGGAGTGAATATTTGACAACTAACAACAGACAGTAGTTAAGAGACAACGGACAACAGTCTTATCATATGGGTTTGAACTGTTGTCCGTTGTTTTATTTACAACCGTTCCACCAACCGTTTACCACATATTATATAAAAACTCCCTCACTCGCTTGTCGCTTCAATAATAATTTGTATATTTGCGCCTTAAAAGAAAATAGAAACTAAAAACTAAATTATCCACTTCCTATTTTTGCAGAGCAGCAGAGCGCTATTCTCTCTTGTTTGCCAAGCAAAATGTAAAGAAGGTTATACTGACTATGAAATTTCAAGAACGCCAAGGACTCAACCTCTTTGAGGTGAATCGTGAGGTGCTTGCCGAATGGGACAAGCAGGACCTCTTCCATAAGTCTATGTCGGAGCGCGAAGGGCAGAAGGAATACGTTTTCTTCGAAGGTCCTCCCTCGGCTAACGGACACCCCGGTATCCACCACGTTATGGCACGTACAATTAAGGACGTGTTCTGCCGCTACAAGACCATGCAAGGTTTCCTCGTGAAGCGTAAGGCAGGTTGGGATACTCATGGACTTCCCGTAGAACTCGGTGTGGAAAAGGAACTCGGCATCACAAAGGAAGACATCGGTAAGAGCATCAGCATTGAGGACTATAACGCACAATGCCGTCGCAACGTAATGATGTTTACCGAGGAGTGGGCAGACCTCAGTCACTTGATGGGCTATTGGGTGGACATGGAGCATCCCTACATCACGTATGAAAACTCCTACATTGAAACACTTTGGTGGCTCTTGAAGCAACTCTACAATAAGGACCTCCTCTATAAGGGTTACACCATTCAGCCCTACTCTCCCGGTGCGGGTACAGGTCTTTCAAGCCACGAATTGAACCAACCCGGTTGTTACCGCGACGTGAAGGATACAACCGTTACGGCACAATTTGAAATCACCGACGCTCCCGAAGCATGGAGCGCTTGGGGCACTCCCGTGTTCTTGGCATGGACCACAACCCCCTGGACCCTCCCCTCAAACACGGCGCTTTGCGTAGGCCCCGCTATCGACTATGTGGTGGTAAAGACCTACAACCCCTACACGGCAACCCCCGTGACGGCGGTAATGGCAAAGAGCCGTTTGAACGCTTACTTGAAGGCTGAAGGTGCTGAACTCGCACTTGCCGACTATAAGGCAGGCGACAAGGTGATTCCCTATGAAATCATTGCTGAACTGAAGGGGGCAGATCTCGTGGGCATGCATTACAAGCAACTCATGCCTTGGGTAAAACCCTTGGAAAAGATGGGTCACTTGGCGGCGGACTTCGTAAACGAATACGCACAGGCACATCCCGAGAAGGTATTTGCCGTAGGTGCTGACCAGTTCGTAGAACTTTCAGAATTGGCATTCCGCGTCATTGCTGGTGACTACGTTACGACGGACGACGGTACGGGTATCGTACACATTGCTCCTACCTTCGGTGCCGACGACGCCAAGGTGGCACGCGACGCACAGATCCCCTCGCTCTTCATGATCAACACAAAGGGTGAAACACGCCCCATGGTGGACCTCACAGGTAAGTATTATGTAGAAGCAGAACTCGCTCCTGAATTCAAGGCAGCATGCCTCGACGCTTCTTATGCACACCACGCTGGTGACTATGTGAAGAACGCTTACGCTCCCGAATTTAACGTAGGCGGTAAGTATGACGCGGCAGCCGCTGAAAAGGCGGAAGACCTCAACATCGTCATCTGTATGGAAATGAAGCAGGAGGGTTCGGCGTTTAAGATTGAAAAGCACGTCCACAACTATCCCCACTGCTGGCGTACGGACAAGCCCGTGCTTTACTACCCCCTCGACTCTTGGTTTATCCGTTCAAGCGCCGTTAAGGAGCGCATGATGGAACTCAATAAGACCATTCTTTGGAAGCCCGAATCTACGGGTACTGGTCGCTTCGGTAAATGGTTGGAAAACTTGAATGACTGGAACCTCAGCCGCTCACGCTATTGGGGTACTCCCCTTCCCATTTGGCGCAATGCCGAAAGCCGCGAAGAGATTTGCATCGGTTCGGTAGAAGAACTCTACAACGAAATTGAAAAGGCAGTTGCGGCTGGCGTGATGACCGAAAATCCCTTGAAGGCGAAGGGCTTCGTGCCAGGCAATTACGACAAGGCCAACTACGACCTCATCGACTTGCACCGCCCCTATGTAGATAACATCAAGCTCGTGAGCGAAACGGGTAAGGTGCTCACTCGCGAACTCGACCTCATTGACGTTTGGTTTGACTCTGGTGCTATGCCTTACGCGCAGATTCACTATCCCTTCGAAAACAAGGAAGCGCTCGACAATCGCACTTGCTATCCCGCTGACTTCATTGCTGAAGGTGTTGACCAGACACGTGGTTGGTTCTATACGCTCCACGCTATCGCCACAATGGTGTTTGACAACGTGGCCTTCAAGGCGGTAATCTCTAACGGTCTTGTGCTCGACAAGTTCGGTCAGAAGATGTCAAAGCGTTTGGGCAACGGTATCGACCCCTTCGAATGCATTAAGGAATTTGGTTCTGACCCCGTACGTTGGTACATGATTACCAACTCTGCACCTTGGGACAACCTCAAGTTTGACAAGGATGGTGTGAAGGAAGTGGCACGTAGTTTCTTCGCAAAGCTCTTCCAGAGTTATAGCTTCTTTGCGATGTACGCTAACGTGGATGGTTTCGACAATAGTGCGGCACAAGTGCCTTATGCGCAACGTCCCGAAATCGACCGTTGGATTCTCTCCGAACTCCAAACGCTCATCCAGGGTGTTACGGCGGCTTATGAGGAATACGAACCCACGCGTGCGGGTCGCTTGATTGAGACCTTCGTGGCGGACAACCTCTCTAACTGGTATGTGCGCTTGAACCGTAAACGCTTCTGGGCAGGCGAAATGACAGAGGATAAGATTTCTGCTTATCAGACACTCTACGAATGCCTCCTCACCGTGAGTCACCTCATGGCGCCCATCGCTCCCTACTATGCCGACCGCCTCTATCGCGACCTTACGGCGGTAGTAAGCGAAAAGGCAGAAAGTGTGCATCTCGCACTCTTCCCCAAGGCTGATGAAGCACTCATTGACAAGAACCTTGAACAGCAGATGCAACTCGCACAGAAGGTGACTTCAATGGTACTTTCATTGCGTAAGAAGGAACGCATCATCGTGCGTCAACCCCTCCAGCGTATTTCTATTCCCGTGAACGATGCTACTATGAAGGCGAACCTCGAAGCGGTGAAGCAACTCATCCTTGACGAGGTGAACGTGAAGCAGCTTGAATTCGTAGAAGGCGACATGCTCGAAAAGAAGGTGAAGTGTAACTTCCGCATCATGGGTAAAAAGTTCGGCAAGATGATGAAGGCCGTAGCTGCTGCTTGTGAAGCGCTTACGAAGGAACAGATTGCACAACTCGAACAGGGTCAACTCTCACTCGAAGTGGAAGCAACTCCCATCGTCATTGAGCGTGAAGATGTAGAAATCATTTCTGAAGATATGCCCGGTTGGACCGTGACAAACGAAGGTGCACTCACCGTGGCGCTCGACCTCACCATCACCGACGAACTTCGTAAGGAAGGTTGGGCACGTGAAGTAGTGAAGCGCATTCAGAATTTCCGTAAGGAAAGTGGTTTTGAAATCACTGACCGCATCTACATCACCGTTCAACCCAACGAGCAACTTACCCCTGCTATCGAAGCCTACCGCGAATACATCTGCGCACAGGTGCTCGCTGACGCACTTGAAATTGCCGACAACGGCGGCGTAGAGTTCGACTTCGAAGACTTCAAGGTTAACGTAACGATTACTAAGAAATAAAATCTTTTCAGTTAGTATGAGGAGGGGAGACACTGCTAAACACCTCCCCAACCTCAACGCTAACTTCCCAATGCTAACCCATTATAAATATTAAAGAGGAAGCAAATAGGGAAAGACCGTGCAGAGCGCAAGATGCGCCAGCCGCTTTCTCATTTCTGATTTCTCATTTTTCATTTTTAATTCTCACCATGGATAACAACCGCCCCAGATACTCTGACGAAGAACTCCAGGAGTTTCGCGAAATTATTGAAAAGAAAATTGCCCTTGCTCAACGTGATTACGACGACATGATGGAAAGTATCAAGAATCCTCATGGCAATGACGTCGTAGATACAATGCCCACTTACAAGGCGCTCGAAGAAGGCAGTCAGACGCAATCTACTGAAGAACTCCAACTGATGGCTCAACGCCAGTTGAAGTTCATTCAGGGACTTCAAGCGGCACTCGTGCGCATTGAAAACAAGACGTATGGTGTGTGTCGCGTAACGGGAAAACTCATTCCCAAGGAACGCCTCCGCGCCGTACCCCACGCTACGCTTTCTATTGAAGCAAAGCAACAGCAGGGTAAGTAAACAAGCAACGATCAACAGTTATCAACAGACAACGGTCAATAGTCAACAGACAACGGTCACACACCATGCGGGTGGTATCTGTTGTCTGTTGTCCGTTGTCCGTTGTCTGTTGACTATTGACCGTTGACCGTTATCCATTAACCCTTATCGCCTATGCGCGCCCTTATTCCGGCAATTACCATCCCCCTCATTATCATTATTGACCAAGCAACAAAGTTTGCCGTAAAAACCTCGATGTGTCTCTACGAAAAGGTGGAGGTCACCTCGTGGTTTCACATTCTCTTTACCGAAAATAAAGGCATGGCCTTCGGTATGAGTTTTGTGGGTACCATGTTTTTAGCACTCTTTAGAATTGCCGCCACCGCCCTATTTATCTACTTGCTTTACAAGATTGTAAAGGATAAGAAATACCCCAAAGGACTCATCGTAGTGGTGTCAATGCTCATTGCGGGTGCTTTAGGGAACCTGGTCGATAATTTCTTCTACGGACTGATTTTTACCGAGAGTCTGCCCACCTACTTTGCACAGGGTCCCGCCCACTTGGTGCCCTTTGGCGAAGGTTACGGCGAGTTTCTTTCTGGGAAGGTGGTAGATATGTTCTACTTCCCCCTCTTTGAATGGCCCGACTGGGTGCCTCTCGTTGGTGGCGACGTCTTCTTCGGTGCCATCTTCAACGTAGCCGATGCCGCCATCTCCATAGCCTTTGTTTTAGCACTCTGCTTTTATAGCAAGTATTTGAATTTTAGTTTTAAGAAGTCAAAGGAAAATAATGAGTGAAAGTGAGTACCTCACTCCTAACTTCTAACTCCTAACTCCTCACTTTTATGCGTACGCTCTTCCCCCTCCTCACCGCTCTCCTACTCCTCACCTTTACGGCATGCTCCAACAAGGGCGATGCCAATGCCGTATTGAGTGCTGACGATATGGAAGATGTGCTTTTTGACTATCATTTGGCGCAATCTTTGGTCAATCAGAGCGGAGATAGTGCAGACTTCCGCATTCGTGTGTATGCCGAAGCGGTATTTAAGAAGCATGATATTACGGAGGAGCAATTCAACAACTCCCTCCGCTACTACCATCGCCACACCATGGAACTCCATGATATTTACAAGAATATCGAGAAGCGCATGAATTTTTTAGTAGGCGACTTTGCGGAAACGAAGTACACCGCGGAGGGCGACACCGCCAACATTTGGCAGGGGCCCGAGCGCTACCTGTTGAGTGCCGCACTGGGTAATTACGCCACCTTTGTGCAACCCACCGACACGCTCCTTGCCGAAGGTGATAAATTGGAACTCAATTTCTCCACTGGGTGGCTTTACAAAGAAGGTCAACGCCAAGGCACCGCCGTGCTTGCCATTCATTATGAGGGCGATAGCGTAGTGACCTCTACGCAACACTTCTCGGCAAGTGGTCCCCAACAGGTAGTCATACGCATCGGCAAAAAGAAGATTGAGGGCATCCGTGGGATGATTTACCAACATACGCCTTGGACTTCGGAACCCAAACTCCTCGTCATCTCCGACATCTCCCTCATCCGCTATCATAGCACAACCCCACGACGCGAAGCAACACTTCCACTCCAAGCCGACTCGCTAAAAATGCAGCGCCGCAATCACATCACGGATAGTGTACGCAATAGCGACAAGCGCCCGCGCAAACCCTTCCGCGAAGTAGAACCTCAACCCGTACAACAAAAACAATTCCACCTCGGAAATCGACAATGATAAGGTCGTTAGGTTATAAGGTTAGAGTACAACTGACAGAGTACAGAGTACAACTACCACCCGGATAGTTCTCATAACCTCATAAGGTTGTAAGGCTATACAGACCGGATGGTTCCTTAAAACCTCATAACCTTTTAGAAAACAAGTTAACGAGGTACGAGTAGACAAGATGGTCAGCGAGATAAACGATTTATAGTTGACGAGCAAACAAGGTACAAGTAGACAAGATGGTCAGCGAGATAAACGAGTGATGTTCCGCATGGTCTACTCACTACTAACTACTCACTACTAACTTTCTCATAACCTTCCTATTATGAAACGCATTGCCTACGCCCAAGTGGAATTGCCTGACGGCACTTTGCTGAAGCGCCAAGTCGTAGAATTCTCCGAAGGACAATACCTCTGCCACTACCCACTCACCGAGGAACTCGCGTTTACGGAGTGGCGCAATGAAAAATACATTATTAAAGGAGAAAGGAAAAAGGAGAAAGGAGAAAGACCATGCGGGTCATAAGGTGTGCAAACCTCTTTCTCATTTCTCTATAACATTATTAAAGAAGAAAGCAGAACCGACGCCAAACCGAGTGCAATCAAGCTTGCTTGAATTGCCGAGGTGCGAAGGAGGTAAAGACTGCGAGCTGGATTAAAGGAAAAAGGAGAAAGACCATGCGGGTCATAAGGTGCGCAAGCCTCTTTCTCATTTCTCATTTCTCATTTCTCATTTCCCCTATGGTTACAATCAAAGACGAACAACTCCGCATCGCCGCACAAAAGGGCATGGACGCCTTCGTGAAGTGCATTGCCGACGCTATTAAGGATAGTGTGGGCGGCGAACTCAATATGGAAGCCTTCCAGAAACTTAACGGCGACCAAATTACCCTTTGGGGATATACCATTCTCCACGAAGAACTCATGGACGGCGGGTTTATCCAACTCATTCACAATGGTTATGGTCCCTTCTTCTTCGACAATCCCTTTGCCAAGGCCATGCGCCTTTGGGGACTTAAGGACTTCTCAAAACTCATCTACAAGGCTAAGGAACTTTACGACGAGCACAAAGAGGAACTCACCCGTGATTGTACCGACGAGGAATTCATGGCGCTCTTTGAGCAATATCCCGCCTTCGACAACCTTGACGATGCCTTCATAGAAGATGAGGAAAACATCACGGCACGCATTGCCTGCTATGTAGATGACCACCTCAGTGATTTTGTGGAAATTCAATAAGGTTGTAAGGTTATAAGGGCGCTTCGCTTTTAGGTTTTAAGGGCTATGCAGGTTTAGAGTACAAACTGACAGAGTACAGAGTACAACTACCATCTGGATAGTCCTCATAACCTCATAAGGTTGCAAAGGTTTTACAGACCGAATGGCACCTTAAAACCTCATAACCTTATAACCTATCTTAAACCCTCATAACCTCACAACCTAACCCTCAGAACCTCCCCCGTTATGTCCAAAAAACTCAAACCTAAAACCAATATAAATATCAAGAATCGCCGTGCGGAATATGACTATCACATCATTGACCGCTACACGGCGGGCATTGTGCTTACAGGTACGGAAATCAAGAGCATCCGTATCGGTAAGGCAGGACTTGTAGATACATTTTGCTACATCCACAATGCCGAAGTATGGGTGAAAAATATGTACATCGCCGAATACGAATTCGGAAGTTACAACAACCACCTCACCCGTCGCGACCGCAAACTCCTGCTCAACAAGAAGGAGATTTACAACCTCATGAACGAAACCAAATCACCCGGTTTCACCCTTGTCCCCCTCCGCCTCTACATCGACGAGAACGGGCGTGCAAAACTCGTTATCGCCCTCTGTCGTGGTAAAAAGGAATACGACAAGCGCGTTTCCATCAAGGAAAAAGAAGACCGCCGAGAAATGGACCGTGCGATGAAACGCTAAATATACAATGCTTTACCTTTCCGAATGGTGTACTTTCTTACGATTCATAGTGAGAGCGCCATTCGGATTTTTCTTCTTCTACAAGCAGCAATTACAAATCGATTTCCACCCTATGCTACGCCTTCTATTCCCCCTCCTTTTTGCCTTCTTCATCTTCCTCCCCAATCATTCACAAAACATCACTCCTATAGCATGGATGAAGCAACTCCCCGACTCCATCCCGCTCTGCCTCCTATCCATCCCGGCCACTCACGATAGCGGGGCACTTGAGGGAGGAGAAGCTTTCCAAACGCAGGACCTTACTTTAGAGGAACAACTTGAACTGGGTGTCCGAGGATTTGACATCCGCCTGAAGGCATGCGACAACAATCTCCTCGGTGTGTACCATAGCATCGTGTTTCAGGATATGTATTGGGAAACCGAGGTGCTCCCTACCTTCATCAACTTTCTTAAAGAGCACCCTTCAGAAACGCTCATCGTATTCGTAAAAAAGGAAGGTGGAAGCAACACCGCGTTTACTGACCTGCTCACGCAAAGCCTTGCCTCACCCCAGAACGCTCCGTATTTCGTAACCCAAGTCTCCAATGACATCACACTCGGCACTTGTCGCAGAAAAATCATTTTGATCCATCGCGACAACCTACTCACCGACTTCCCTGGCGCCCAATGTCACGGTTGGCAAAACAATACCTCAAGTCGGGTCACTCTAAAGGACAGACACGGTAATGAGGTAGAAGCATCCGTTGAAGACCATTACCAATTCCCCACGGCTGCAAGCGCCGAAGAGAAATCCACCCTTGCATGGTCACACATGAAGCAATCCATGAATGCAGATAAGCATTCCCACAAATGGCACTTCACCTTTGCCAGCGCCACCGCCCTCCCCGAGGATGGCCCTCAAGCATTTGCCTCGATCGTAAATGCCCAACTCGCCCAACGAATGACGAATGCGCCAGCCAACTACGGAATCATCTTCATGGATTTTGCGGGTACACCCGACGGTCGCACGCTTATACATAAGCTTATCCATGCTAATTTTGGACATTAAAGTAGAAGATAAAAATGAGGGTGTGTCGAAATGCAAAATTTCGGCACGCCCTCTTAAGTTGTGTAAGAGTGAGTAAAATGCAAGGCGCTGAAATTGAGGATGAAGGGAGTGTACTGACGTACATGACCAAATCCGAAATTGAGGGGCAACGAAGCAGTTTGCTCATTATGACACAACGCCATTTTGATTTTATTGCTTCTATATAACAAACTTATAAATAGTTGAAATACAAGCTTTTGAAAATTTTTATTTTTGCTCTCGTTTTGGGGCGCCAATTCAATACTTCTGTCTAAAACAATCTTCTGACCACACCGCAGGGTTAGTTGTACTCTGTACTCTGTTCTTTGTACTCTAAACAACTCCCCCCCTAAAAAATCTGTCTCCCCATTTGCAAATAAATAATAAATTCCCTATCTTTGCGAGGAATTGAAATTATTGTAATCTGTAAATGGCAAAATCTAATGCGCTTTCGTTCGTGATGCGTGCGTTGCTGAGTGAGCAACGCGCTGATTCTTTGCGCATTTTCGCCGCCGTTACCCCCCCCCCAATTTCTTAATATTCAATTAGTTACAAACTCATACGGTAAACGTATGGGAAACTTAAAGTCTGCGTTAATAGCGCGGACAGTTTTGTCGTATCCCTACCTCAAGGAAAATTCATTTATTCAATAACTTAAACACAAATTACAAATTATGAAAGTAAAGATTTTTGCCCTCGTAGCAGCATTCTTTATGCTTATGGGCGGTAGCGCTTGGGCGCAAGCAGACGTGAAAGGCGATGTCAATAAAGACGGTGTA
>JAZQXB010000046.1:0-9125 GCA_045632685.1 Alloprevotella sp. | reverse complement strand
ATCAGAGGCGAATAACACGAATGCCATCCGGATGGTATTGACTTGCGCGACCTTCGGTTCGTGCAATTGCTTGCGCGACCTTTGGTTCGTATGCGATAAGCAAAGATAACACCCCGCAAGGATTCGCTTATTCGTGCAATTCGTGTTCTCTAAAATAAAGAGACAAATTTTACTGGACAGCACTTATAAACATACGGTCCCAAGGCTGTGCCCTGGGACCGTATGGGTGCTTATTGGCCTTTGCTTCCCGTTGGTCAGCGACCTTTGACTCAGACCGCTACTTCACAAAAACTTTACCAAACAACAATAGTTAGAATTTAAGATTCGCAACTATAGTTATGGCAATAATATAGAAGTTACTTGTGCGACCTCCGGTTCGTGTTTATTCGTGCCATTCGTGGTTAATAATAAAGTCACAGCCTTATTATTATCAAGATTATTTCAAGTCACCATTCTTGGCGTAATGCAAGCGCTTCAATCTGTCGAGGCCAAAGCACTTGGTGAAGATGCGCTTACACAAGTCAAAGGTGTACATGTAGTAGTAGAAGTAGCGCGCACGGAGG
The DNA here is from genome assembly GCA_045632685.1 of Alloprevotella sp. Lineage (GTDB taxonomy): Bacteria > Bacteroidota > Bacteroidia > Bacteroidales > Bacteroidaceae > Alloprevotella. Next base: position 8,562 of record JAZQXB010000046.1, on the reverse strand, counting down.
GTGCTACCGCCGTTGTTCAACACGACATGCTCAATGTCATAGCGTTTTTTTGAGATTGGAGTTTCAGAAACACCTCCCAGGCGGAATTCGGCAATGTCAAAATCTACATACTTAAACTGTGCGCCACCACGGTAGATGCGGGTCATGAAGTCGTAATCCATCATGTAGCGGAACTTGATGTCGTAGGTTCCCCATCTGTCGTAAGCCTTCTTACTCACAAAGGTACCCTGATGTGCCACATGAGTTACAAAGGGAGCCAGGGGGAAGGTCATAGAGGGGATTTCGCGACCTCTGAACCCCGTTTCTTTGTTTGCGACAATGACATTACCACGGTAGGCGTCTGTCTGCCCGTCGTACGCTGCCGCAATGGCTGCTAACGCACCAGGGAGCAGGATGTCGTCGCTGTTGATGATACCGATCACATCGCCAACGCTGTGGGCTACGCCCTTGTTGAAGGCATCACTGATGCCGCGGTCCTTTTCGGAACATACATAGCCCAATTGAGGACGGTATTTCTCCACAATTTGCATGGTGCTATCGGTAGAACCTCCATCAATAATCACATAATCCAGGAGGGGGTAGTCTTGAGACAATACGCTTTGGATGGTCTCTTCTATGGTCGATGCACTATTGTAACAGATGGTGACAATAGATATTTTAGGTTTTTCCATCAGAATAAATTTAGCAGCAATGCCACCTTCGTTGAAAGTGTAACGGATTTTTTTGAACAGGTGAGGCGCTTGTCCCACAGCAGGTTCCACTTTGCAGAAAGACTCGTTCTATAGTTCACGATTTGCTGGGTGAGCGCTCTGTTTTCGTCCGACATGAGGTCGCGATACCCTTCCCATAACTCCTGTGCGGTTTTGAGTCGGATGTGTTCGTTCTTTCGGAAGCGTTCCCAGCGACTTTTCCACACAAACTTGGTGTCGTTCAACTGTCCCACGGCATTCTTACCGTGTTGGCGATACAGCATGTGGGGGGTAGAGTCGAACACTACGTTTGCGCCTACCGCCAGGGCTACATCGTAGACCCAGAAGTCGTGCATCTGCAGGTATTTGGGGGTGTAGCGCACCAAAATTTCCCGCATCAGGTGGTTCATCACCATGGTGCAGCCCCCGACAAACTGATGAATGAGTGCTTCACCATAGGTAAGTATGGGACTGATGGGAACATTGGGCAACAGGTTGAGGTGTTCGTCGGCCAATTGCGTTTGGCAAAAGTAGAGCGAGGGAACGCCGATAGCGGTTTCCAAAGATTCGCATGCAACAGCCAGTTTGTCCTTCATCCAAAAATCATCCTGATCGGCAAAGGCATAAAAATCAGCTTCGGGCGCAGCGGTCAGGAGGTGCCAAAAACTATAGGCAGGTTTGAGATTCTCGCCCGTATACCAATTGAGTTTGCCCGCCTGACGTTCCTCCTCTAACATCTTGATGGTGGAGTCGGAAGAACCATCATCGCGCACCAAGAGGGTAACGTCTACCCCTTCCTGATTGTATATAGAGTCCAATTGCTGCCTTAAATACTTCTCACCATTATAGGTGGATAAAAGGACGGCAACCTTTGGTTTGTTTGTGTGTGTCATAGTTGTGACGAAACTATTTTCGAATGAACTGCTTTAACTTGGGGAGGAGGCGCAACATGGGGTAATACAGCGGTGCCTTCACACCATTTACCTTGAATGAATGGCGACACTGGATGATACCATGGAGAATGCTCATGACGTTTCTGCTCGTCGCTCCCCCGATGCGCATACGTACCAAGACCTTGTCCAAGTGTTGGGTCTTGAGTTTGTTGACTTCAATAAAGCGAAGCATCAACTCAAAGTCTGCCGATAGGGGAAGGTCCAGTCGGAATCCCCCGAGGCGCTCGTAACACTCACGGCGTGCGTAGAAGGTGGGATGTGCGGGGTGCCACCCTTTGGAGAAGGCGCCCGTTTGATAATCGGTAGTCTTCCAGTAACGCACAATGCGATTGGTATCTACAGCATCGACATAGTAAAGGTCGGCATGAACGGCATCTAAAGAGGGGTCTTGCTGGAACGCACGGACCACAGCCGACACGGCATCATTACATGCCAGAAAATCGTCGGAATTGATATACCCAACGATGTCGCCCGTGGCATGCATCCACCCCTTGTTCATAGCGTCATAAAGTCCACGGTCGGGTTCGCATACCACCTTGGAGATGTGCGAACGGTACTTATCGACAATAGCCATCGTACCATCCTTACTCTTACCGTCGATAATGATATACTCAATATTTGGATAATCTTGAGCAATAACACTTTGGATGGTGTCTTCTAAGGTGCGTTCACTATTGAATGTTATCGTAATAAGACTAACCTTCATGTCTTTTTGTTTTTACGAGAGAGGATTTTAGAGTACAGAGAACCGTGTGATTCGTCGTTTACCTCTGTATCTTTTTGTGTTTACTTGTGCCTTGTCAACTTCATTTAGAATCTGCGGAACACTAATCGCTTGGTATCAGAAACGAGAATCATTTGTTTGCTACCAAGTGATTCGATATTAAAGTTGTCTGCGCAGCCCGTAATGCCGTAGGGTTCCATGATTTGAGTGGTGGGGTCCAAGAGCAAGCTGTCTTTAACATCAAAACTCAAATAAATCTTATTGATATTTAGCGTTGTTCCTGTATAGTTAAATCGGCAATAGGCGTTGTAGGTTTGCTTTCCCGTAACTTCATCACGATACATCAATTGCTGGGGGGAGTTGATTTGCAACAAGTCAAGTTGCACACTCCAATAGATGCGTGAGGGGGCAACGTCTTCCTCAACCTGTGGGGTGGCATTCAAATGAGTGATGCGTTGTAAGTGCCACATCCCGTCTAAATCATCATTCTTAGGGAGTTTGTCACAAGAATATAATCCTGCCATAAGAACGCACACCAACCATAAAATATGTCTCATACGCTTTTTCAAATTTACTTCAACAACAATCCTGTCTTCTTAATCGAAAGTGTAAAACCGAGGTTGTCGCCCACTTGCGCTCCGCGGTCAAAACCCAATCCGAATGCCGCCTGCCATCCCTTGTCTTTCAACGAACTGAAGTGAGCGAAGTTATAGTCCACTTCTGCGAGTCCGCTCGTCATATACTTACGATTGAGGTAGGGCAAATAATAGGTTCCGAGGTGGGTGGCATAACTCAACATCAAGCGGTAATTTAACCCTTCTGCGGGGGAACCTTCAAGTCCGAAATGATGCGCCGTGAAGCGGTTGCTGGGAATGGTTAGGTTGGCATCCGACGTGTAGAGCGCAGAGGTAAACAGGGGATTTCCCATGGGTTGTCCCCAGTGTTGCCAACCTTGATAAAGATTGTGGACATAGTAATTGTCGCGACCACTTATCTGGTCGGAAATCTCGGGGGTGTGGTCGTGATAAACGGGACCTCCCTGGTAGTCCGTCTTTACGTATTCGTAGACGAAAGTGTTGACAAACTTATTCTTGGGGAACTTGCATTCTATCCCAATCATGCCATCCAACCATCCATATTGGAAGAACATCATGGAGTGATCTTCGAAGAAGTGGTCGTAATAGGCACGCACGCTCCAATCCTTTGCCTGATAAGTAAGCGAGAACAACCAACTGCCGAGGGTGTTGCCTGCGGCATTGAGGAAATTACCGTCTGTAGCGTCGCTTCCTAAACCAAAGATGGCATCAATGAAGTCTTTGGGACCCTGGCCCATCTCGAGTTTTTCACCATAATGTCCCGCTCTTCCCGTGGGGTTATAGATCGTTCCGCCAAACTGCGTGGCCATTTCTAAACCGCCTTCCAAAACGAGGGGGAATTTCTCGGGATTTCCAAGGCGCATATACCCCGCCTTGGTGTGGAGCAGCGCTTTATCTGCCCAGCGACCCTTAGAGGAAACGTATGCCTCCTGCCATGCACCGTCGGTCATTATGCCATAACTGAAATGTCCCTTGATGGCGAGCCAAGGATTCTTCTTACCCGTCAAACTGACATATTCGGGGATTTCCAGGCGCACACCAGGGACGGGGCGCGCGTTAATGCCAAAGGTCTGGCTGCCACTGCTCAAACGCTGATGCTTTAACTCCATAGGGCGCTCCTTGGCTCCAACGGAGAGGCGCAACCACTTGAAATCCAAATCAGCATACAACTGTTGAATAATGAAGTTAGTGCGTTGCTTTCCCGTAACGGCATTCTCCGTAGCATGGTTTATGGGCGCTACCAAATCTATTCCGTAACCTAACTTCCAGTTTTTGGAACTGGTGAAATGAAATGCCGGTTGCGCAACGCCAAGGCGCATATACCCCGAGGCATCCTGAAGCGAAGAAAGTCCGTATTTGTTGCTCACGAGCCACATGGGGGCAGCGCCCTCTACGGCAGTAGTGGCGGAAACCTCTACGCGGTATTGCAAAGAGTCATTTATTACACCTCCCACGACCTCCATGGAGAAAATGGAGCATAAAAAAGCGAGGAGGCAGGAATACTTATAGTTCATGATTTTCTAAATGTTTGTAGGAGGGGGAGTCTTTAGGGTCTTTAGGGTCTTTAGGGTTTAAGGTCTTTAGGGTCTCTAACGTCTTTCACCATTGACCATTGTCCGTTGTCCGTTGTCCGTTGACCGTTGTCCGTTGTCCGTTGACCATAGACTGTTGTCCGTTGTCCGTTGACAATGTAAGCAAAGGTACATAATTGCGGGCGGGTAGCAAAGCGAAATACCTACTTTTAATTGTGTAATAATGTAGGTGTTGTCAGGATTTTGGGTGTTCCGCAGGGTTGGGTTTTGATTGTTGTGTTTTTTTGAAGGGCAATTCTGGCCGTTGCCAAGGGAATTTCTCTTGTCTCAATTTTTAGGTTTGCAAAAAAATAAAAAAAAAATTTATGCTTACATCCCCTTTAAACAAAGGGAATGTGTGAGGTTGGGAGATTTTGAAAAAATCAAAAAAAGTGAAGCGCTGATTTTGGGGTGCGTAACTTTGCATTGTCAAACGACGGAAGGACGCTTCTCAAGGAGATACACATCACCTACTGCGCAGTTGAGAACATGTTAACGTCTTTGCCAATCTATTAATTACAAACTTTCTAATACCGTTAAAACTATGTTGAAGTACAATTTGATTTCTCGTAAGAACCCCGTAACTAAAGAATTTGCTTTTCACGCATCATTGGTGCCTGTTACTCCCGTGCGATTGGCGGAGTTGGCGCAGGAGGTGAGTGATAACTGTACCCTCACCGTACATGATGTGAAGGCCGTGATTTCAGCTCTTGAAGAACGCATTTATAAGGCCCTCCGCAATGGTCAGAGTGTGAGATTGGGCGACCTCGGTTCTTTTCACCCCACCATTTCGTCATCAGGTGCTGCTACGGAGGAAGAATTCTCTGCTGAAAACATTCGTGGCATCCGTGTGCGTTTTGTCTGCTCTTCAAAGTTGCGCTACGAGATGGGTTTGAACCACCCCAGTATGGTCGTGGCACGCCAGCAGCAGAAGTAATGCCTGAATTTCTCAAGTACCTCATTTTATAAGTCATAGTGACGATGAGGGTGTGAGGAGTACATACGGCATGCAAACCTATTCATATTCAAATAGTTTAAGTAAATGGTAACCCTCTGGAATGAGGGCACTTAAACACCCGAAGGTTGATTGATGTTGACTCTATGACTCCTTACATCCTCATAATTTCACCTTTAAAACCTTATCTATTTATGGAAAATACCTCACCGATACCCACTAAAAACATCTGGAGTGTAATTATACGCGCTGTCATCACCATACTTTCAGCCATATCCGGCGCTTTCTTTGGATCGACGATGGCATAATTGACCCATCTATCAAATGAGGCGTTGTGTCATAATGAGCAAACTGCTTCGTTGCCCCCTCAATTTCGGATTTGGTCATGTACGTCAGTACACTTCCTTTATCCTCAATTTCAGCGCCTTGCATTTAACTCACTCTTACACAACTTAAGAGGGCGTGCCGAAATTTTGCATTTCGACACACCCTCTTCTATCAATTTTATTTTATCCTTTAATTATTTTACGTTTAGCAAATCTTGTTCTGCCGCTGCTACTCGGTCGAAACCAAAGCGATCACAGATGCTGTTCATCAACGCTGCAATTTCGTCGTTGCAGAGGTTGCCAATCGAACCTTCGTGTGTGTGAGAGATATTTTTGTCGGGCGAGAAGCGTCCCGCTTCAATATCCAGTCCTACTTTCTTATACGCATCGCGGAAGGGCATGCCGTTTGTCGCCAAACGGTTTACCTCCTCTACGGAGAACATTGCATCGTAGCGTGGGTCGCTAATGATTTCTTCGTTTACCTTCATGCGGTCAACGATGTAAGTGGTCATTTCAAGGCAATCCAACAACTGGTCAAAGGCGGGGAGGAAAACCTCCTTGATTTCCTGCAAGTCACGGAAGTAGCCACTGGGCAAGTTGTTTTGCATCATCACAATCTGTTGAGGCAATGCCTGTAGGCGGTTGCAACGTGCACGTATGAGTTCAAAAACATCGGGATTTTTCTTGTGGGGCATAATGCTCGATCCCGTGGTGCACTCATCGGGGAGTTTTACAAACCCAAAATTCTGCGAGTTGTAAAGGCATGCATCAAAGGCGAGTTTCGCTACGGTGCCAGCAATGCCAGCAAGGGCAAAGGCAACATTGCGCTCGTTCTTTCCACGTCCCATCTGCGCATACACCACATTGTAATCCATGGAGTCAAACCCAAGCAACTGTGTGGTCATTGTGCGGTTGAGGGGGAAGGAAGAACCATAACCTGCGGCAGAACCCAGAGGGTTGCGGTTGGTCATGCGATAAGCCGCTTCGAGCAGGAGCATGTCGTCAGTAAGGCTTTCAGCATAGGCGCCAAACCAAAGTCCGAAACTACTGGGCATCGCCACCTGAAGGTGGGTATAACCCGGCATGAGGATGTTTTTATAGCGTTCGCTTTGAATCTGTAACTTGTCAAAGAGTGCACGGACGGCCTCCGCTACTTGGCGCAACTTGTCGCGCGTAAAGAGTTTGAGGTCTACCAACACTTGGTCATTGCGTGAGCGTCCCGCATGAATCTTCTTACCCATATCACCAAGGCGGCGAGTGAGCATCAGTTCTACTTGAGAGTGCACGTCCTCAATGCCGTCTTCGATTACGAACTCGCCACGCGCCGCTAAATCATAGATGGCGCGCAATTCTTGAAGCAGTTGAGGAAGTTCGTCATCCCCCAAAAGTCCGATAGAATTGAGCATGCGGATATGAGCCATTGATCCCATCACATCGTATTTGGCGAGGTAGAGGTCTAACTCACGGTCGTGTCCCACTGTAAAGCGGTCTATTTCATCTGCCACTTGCGTGGACTTTTCCCAAAGTTTCATTCCGTCTTCTTTTTTATGATATTATGGTCAACAGACAACAGTCAATGGTCAACGGTCAACGGTCAACAGACAACAGTCAACGGTCAATAGTCAACGGTCAACAGTCAACAGTCAATGGTCAACAGTCAATGGTCAACAGTCAATTGTTAACAGTCAATTGTTAACGGGGTAGGGGGTAATGAAGGTACTATTCGGATGGTTGTTGTACCCTCGTATGCTAATCGTTGTACGCTATTTACTGTTCGTCCGTAGGAATAGAGATGGGCACTTCGCGTGAGATGCTTTGTTCCAGCGAGATTAAGGTTTCGGTAGAGATAACCCCATTGATTTCTTGAATCTTATTGTTTAAGAGTGTCATGAGGTGCTCGTTGTCAGAAGAGTAGAGTTTTACGAGAAGGGTGTAGGGACCAGTAGTAAAGTGACATTCTACAATTTCGGGAATGTTTTTCAACTGTGCTGACACCTCTTTATACATAGAGCCGCGCTCCAGTTTGATACCGACATACGTGCATGTGCTGTATCCCAAACTCTTGGGGCATACATGATAGCCCGAACCTATAATGACTCCAGTCTCAATAAGGCGTTGCACACGCTGATGAATTGCGGCACGCGAAACACCACATTCAACAGCTACATCTTTAAAGGGAATACGCGCATTTGTAGAAATAATCTCGAGAATCTTCTTATCGAGAGCATCAATTTTCTCCATGGTTTTAAAGGTTACAAAATGTAAGTTGTTAGTTATTTGTTGTTCGGTGGGCAAATTTAGTTATTAATTTTACAGATGTACATTTTTTCGCAAGTTTTTTTGTCATAATGATAGAAAAAATGCCTAAAAACGAGTTTTCTTTGTAAAAATCTCCCTGATTTCCCATTTCCTTGTTGTGTGTTGCTATACAAACCTATCTACAAAATGGGTCATTCTGCTTTACAATTGTCAAGAGTAATGTGCAAACCAGTTGCGGAATGTAAGAGTAGGGGGTGGGGGTTAGATGACTTTTAGACTACCGAGAACCAGGTGTAGACTACCGAGAATCGCGTATAACTCCCCTCCGACGGTATCTTCCCTCCCTCCGTTGTCTGTTAATCCCACTTCGTGGTCTTTTCCTCCTTCGCACCTCGGCAATTCAAGTAAACTTAAGCAAGTTTTCTTCCTTGTCGCTCGGCAAAGATTAAGTAAACTTATCTTTACACTCACTCCTGCGTCAGTTGATTG
>JAZQXB010000045.1:0-1478 GCA_045632685.1 Alloprevotella sp. | reverse complement strand
GGATTGTTGTACTCATACAAGTCCCCTTATAGATATTCAACCCCCAAAAACGAGGATTTCTATGTTTAAGAGAACACGAACCGTAGGTCGCGCAAGTCAATTTCACGAATAACACGAACCGCAGGTCGCGCAAGTCAATCTCCATGCGGGATGAATATTTCTTAATCAGAGGCGAATAACACGAATGCCATCCGGACGGTATTCGTGCAATTCGTATGCGATAAGCAAAGATAACACCCCGCAAGGATTCGTGTTATTCGTGCAATTCGTGTTCTCTAAAATAAAGAGACAAATTTTACCAGACAGTTCCCATTGCCTAAAGCAAACAAAAATAGGATATAACAGCAGGATGATGTTTTTGGCGTATAGAAAATAGTTTTATGTATCTCACGCTTTGCAGACCATGCGAAGCAAAATTCTGTGTATTCCGTGTGTTCTGTGTGAAAATAATTTTTTGACAGAAGAACATAAGAACATATTGCCATGCGGGGTGAGAAATGGTCTCACACAGAAGACACGGAATACACAGAACCATGCGGAGCAGAGGCGTACGCTACGCTTGCGCTACCATCCGGATGGCAAGCACAAACAAAGTGTGTGCGCTTCTGTGAAAGTCTGCGTAGTCTGCGTGAGACAAATTATCAGTCAATAGAGTTTTCTCCCCTGAAACAAGAGTTTGTTATATAGAAGCAATAGTTTAAAACATCGCACTCTTACTTGATGTAAATTGTAGGGACGCTCCGAATGGCGCTCTCCTCTTAAGATAGGGGGAGTACCGCGTAGCGGGGAGGGGGTATGATGATTATTATATTGGGGTCAACTGCTATATTATTACCAAAAAAATAACCGCTCCCTCAAGCATGAGGGAGCGGTTAAATTTATGCTGTAATTATTGGAATTACTTAGCTTCTTCCACAGCAGCCTGAGCAGCAGCGAGGCGAGCGATGGGCACGCGGAAGGGTGAGCAAGATACGTAGTTGAGACCAACCTTGTGGCAGAACTTAACTGAAGTGGGTTCACCACCGTGTTCACCACAGATACCACACTTCAATTCAGGACGTACTGAGCGACCCTTTTCAACTGCCATGTTAACCAACTGACCTACACCGTTCTGGTCGAGTACCTGGAATGGGTCAACCTTCAAGATCTTCTTTTCCAAGTAAACTGGCAAGAATGTAGCGATGTCGTCACGTGAGTAACCGAATGTCATCTGAGTCAAGTCGTTAGTACCGAATGAGAAGTATTCAGCGCGGCTAGCGATACGGTTAGCAGTCAAAGCAGCACGTGGGATTTCGATCATTGTACCTACCTTGAATTCTACTTCAACACCTTCTTCAGCGAAGAGAGCAGCAGCAGTTTCGCGGATAACCTTTTCCTGAGCTTCGAATTCGTACAAAATACCTGTCAATGGAACCATGATTTCTGGATGTGGATCGCCACCTTCCTTCTTCAACTGGATAGCAGCACCGAGGATAGCG
>JAZQXB010000044.1:0-12076 GCA_045632685.1 Alloprevotella sp. | reverse complement strand
GACGCAGGAGTGAGTGTGGAGATAAGTTTACTTAATCTTTGCCGAGCGACAAGGAAGAAAACTCGCTTAAGCTTGCTTGAATTGCCGAGGTGCGACTTGCGAAGCTTGATGAGCGTCAGCGAATAAGGAGGAAAAGACCGCGAAGCGGGATTAAAGGAGAAAGGAGAAATACCTGCGGACTACCCCCCCCGTTTTCCCTACACCCCGCAAGGTATTACTAACTACTCACTACTCACTCCTAACTACTCTCTACTCTCTACTCACTCCTAACTACTCTCTCCTAACTACTCACTAAAAAAAATGCGCTCCTACCTAATCCTCCCCCTGCTTGTACTACTACTTGCCGCTATCGGTTGTAGCACCAGCAAGAAGGCAACAGACTCCAAAAGTGTGTTGCCCCCGCGAGTGTGTCTAACGCCTGCGCAGCAACATCAGTTTAACTTGCTCTACCACGAGGCCCTCATGCGCATGGAGGATGGTGAATATGATGCCTATGTTGTATTGCTGGAGCGCGCCATAGATATAGACTCTACCGCTGCCGAAGCATTATGGCTCTTGTCGCGAGCGCAATATGATTTTGCACGCCGCAATGACTCTACACAGCGCCAGTTGGCGCTACACAACATGAAGCGCGCGGCTTACTATGCCCCGAACAGCGTTGATATTCAGAAGAACCTCGCCATCATGTTCGACCGTGAAGGGCGACACGAAGAGGCGCTTACTTACTACGAACGCATTGCAGAACTGCACCCCACGAAAGGTACACTCACCCAGTTGGCGGAAAGTTATAAGAACTTAAGCAACTACAAGAAGGCCCTAGAGGTCTACAACAAGATGGAGCGACAAAGCGGACGCACCAAGGATGTGGTGTGGGGTAAGTTAGGAGTATTGGTGGAAGCCCATGACTCCACAGGGTTATTCACCTTCCTGGATACCGTCATCAACGAACGCCCCAACGAATACGAATACCAGATTTACAAAGGAGACTGTTATGCAGAGGTTTACAATCGCCCAGACCTTGCTGAAGATATCTATAAGGGAATCTTGGAACATTCGCCAGCAAACAAACAGGCGCAGTATGCCCTCATTTGCCACTACACACGCATCCAAGATCTTGACAAACTCTTTGAGAGTGTAAAAAGACTGGTCAGCAACAACCATATTGAAGAAAACATCCGAACGGAGATTCTTACGAACTACATCAGATATTGTGTTAGTGAAGATAGTCTACGCCTCAACAACGTACGCTCCTTCCTTGACAATATGGACTACGGCGAAAATGCTACAGGCGAAATCTCTGCCACCCATGTGGTGCTTTTGAGTTATATGAATGCCGCACCCGATAGCATCCTCCAGGCCATCAACCGCACCCTAAAGTACCACCCCGAAGACACCGAAATCCGACGCCACGGGATGTACCTCTGCTATCGTAGCGAAAACACGGCTGAATTGTTGCGCCTCTGCGAAGAGGGACAATACTACGACCCCAAGAATCTGGATTACTACCACCTTCCTGCCATCTTCTACCTGTACGACGAAAACTATGATGCCGCAATAAAGACGCTGGAGCGAGGAGAACCCTATTATATGGAAAATCCCGACGACTCTTTAGCATCGGAGTTATACAATTTAATGGGAGATATCTACCACGATTTGGGCAGGATGGAAGAATGCTATGCCGCCTATGACAGCGCCCTGACACTCATCCCCGATAATGCTCTGGTGTTAAACAACTACGCCTACTTCCTGTCGTTGGACGAAATCAACCTCAATAAGGCCTTGACCATGGCTCACCGTGCCAACGAATTAAGTCCCAATAATGCCACCTACCTCGACACCTACGCATGGGTGCTCTACCAGTTAGGGCAATACACCCAAGCAAAAATCTACATCGACCAGGCCCTCGCCGCAGTCAAGGAGGACGAAGAATCAAGCACCTACTACAAACACGCTGGCGACATCTACTGGAAAATTGGCGACCGCAAAAATGCCCGCAAATTCTGGAAGAAGGCCGAAGACCTGGAAAAAGAGTAAGTTGTTACCCCTCCAACCTCCCCCTCGCGTTTTAGTTGACAAGTTAACGAGGTACGAGTAGACAAGATGGTTACCGAGATAAACGAATGTCGTCCCGCATGGTGTTACTCACTACTCACTCTTTAGTTGACAGTTAACAAGGTACGAGTAGACAAGTAGGCACCGAGATAAACGAGTACCGTCCCGCATGGTGTTACTAACTACTAACTACTAACTACTCACTGATACAGTCCCGCATGGTGTTACTAACTACTCTCTACTCACTACTAACTCCTCACTCTATGAAACCCCTCCTCCCCCTTCTCCTCTTTCCCCTTCTTCTCCTGACGGGATGTAAATCATCATCCGTGGTGAGCAGCAAGGAATCTCCGTTGAGTTCTGCGGCCTACGTAAAAGGACTCTCCACGAAAACGGTTCCCTCACAGGTCATTACGGCAAAGACGGATGTGGAACTCACCTTGGGTGACAAGCAGGTGTCGGTCAACGGCAATCTGAAAATGAAGCGCAACGAGTTGATACAACTCTCCTTCACTTTCCTTGGTTTTGAGGTGGGACGCATTGAGTTTACCCCCACGGAAGTGCTCCTTGTCGACCGTGCCAACAAGCGCTATGTGCGTGGCAACTATGCTGAAGTAGACGCACTGAAGGAGGCAAACCTCAATTTCACCACCCTCCAGGCTTTGTTCTGGAACGAACTCTTCATCCCTGGTACTACCGACGTAGCAGCGCATTATGCCGACTTCAACGTCAAGCGCGAAGGGGGAGAAACGATTTTCACCCTCACCGAAACACCCTTGGTGAACTACGAGTTTCGGACGGAAACGAACCTCAACCAACTCACACGCACTACAATCCTCCCCAAAAAGAGCGATGGTGGTGCCTTCTGTGCATACAACAACTTCACAACCATTGACAACACACAGTTTCCACAACTCATCAGTTTTGGACTTACTGGACGCAACAACCTGGGCATGACCCTCTCGCTGTCACGCATTGACTTCAACGCCACAGCACCTACGCCCACAACCCTCTCCTCACGCTATACACCCATCGCGTCGAAAGACCTCGTTTCATTGATATCCAAACTTTTAGGCAACTAATCCTCCCGCAATTCTTACTCTGGAATGAAGCATATCCTGATTCTCCTCGCCTTCTGCTGCTCCCTCGCCCTCTCGGCGCAGGTCACTACGGCAGAGATTGAAAATCTAAAGAAGGAAGAGCAGTCTCTCAAGTCACAAATTGCCAACAACGAGAAGCTCCTCAAGGTGGCCAAAAGCGATGTGAAGTCGCAACTCAACAGTCTAATGCTCATCAACGCACAACTTGGTGAGCAGCAGCGCTATGTGCAGGAAATTGAGCGCGACGTAAAGCGCCTGAAGCGTGACATTCGCCTTTTGGAACAGGAATTAGCGCGCCTGATGGCTGACCTTGCCCAATGTAAGTCACAGTATCAGCGTGCCATCCTCTATATGCACCGCAACCGCATTACACAGGAGAAGTGGCTCTTTGTATTCTCTGCCGAAGACTACCGCACGATGTACCGCCGCCTGCGCTATGTGACGGAGTTCTCAAAGTACCAGCGCGCACAGGGACTCATCATCCAGGAAAAGGAGGAGAAGGTGCGCAAGCAACAGGAGCAACTCCAGGATAAGAAGCAGAAGCAAGAACAACTCCTGGCAGAAGGTCGCTCCCAGCAAAAGAAGATGGAGGAGAACAAAAAGGACCGCCAGGCTGTGGTTGATAAACTCAAGAAGCGCCAGAAGCAACTCTCCTCAACACTCGACCAGCAGCGCAAAAAGGCGAACGATTTGAACAAGCGCATTGACCAACTCATCCAGAAGGAAATTGAAGAGGCTGAACGCCGCCGTAAGGAAGCCGAACGCTTGGCAAAGCAAAAGGGAGCGGCACAACAGAAGAAGGCAGACAAACTCAAGAAGGATGTGGCAGCAGATAGGAAGTTGTCGTCCAACTTCGAAGCCAACAAGGGTAAGTTTGCAGCACCCATTACGGGAAGTTACATGATTTCCAACCGCTATGGTAAGTACAATGTAGAAGGTCTCAAGAACGTTAGCCTCGACAATAAGGGCATCAACCTTACGGGACAACGCGGTGCCAAAGCCCGTAGCATCTTCGAAGGGGAAGTGACCGCACTCTTCAACCTCGGTGGCATGTACAACGTGATTGTTTCACACGGCAAGTACCTCACGGTCTACTGCAACCTCTCACAGGTAAGCATCAAGCAAGGCCAAAAGGTCAAGACCAACCAAATTCTGGGCACTGTCGCCACCGACGATTCTGGCAATGCCACCCTCCAGTTCCAGGTGCGCAAGGGAAAGACCACCCTCAACCCCGAACACTGGATCTCACGTTAACAAGTTATACTTAAGCACTACTAAAACAGGAATGAAATAAGAGTTGTCCACAAAAATTTTTGTGGACACCCGCTGTATTAATGCGTAATAATATAGGTGTTGCCCCGTAAATACTATCATACCCAGGTCAAGTGCACTCCCCACCCGCAAGGTATTACTCACTACTAACTACCCACTACTAACTCCATGAAACTCCTCCTTCCCCTTCTCCTCTTCCTCCTCACCGCCTGCTCCTCCGTTGGCGATGATGGTTCATGGAAGTTTACGTCCGATTCATTGCGCTATGCCTCATTATTGGAGATAGAGCGCACCGATAGTTTTGTGTTGGTAACCGTTAAGGACGCATGGACAGCAGATAAAGATTTACACCGCTACATCTTGGTAGATCGGGATGCGCAAATGCCAAGCGCAGTTCCCGAAGGCACGGTGTTGCGCACTCCCCTGCGCCGTGTGGTAATGCACAATGCCGTACATGCCGCTCTGACCCTGGAATTAGGGAGCGCAAGTGCCATTGCAGGACTCTGTGACGTAGATTATGTGCAAACACCAGCGTTGCAGCACTTGTTGGAACAGGGATATATTGCCGAGGCGGGTTCAAGCGTGCAGTCTGACGTGGAGCGTTACATTTCACTCCGTACGGAAGCAGTCTTCACCTCACCCTTGGAGCATGCCAATTACGGCATTTTGGAAAAAGTGGGGATACCCCTTATAGAATGCGCCGACTATATGGAACCTACTGCCCTGGGGCGCGCTGAATGGATGCGATTCTTCGGACTTCTCTTCGATTGCGAGGAGCAGGCAAAGGAGTTGTTCTCACAAGTTGAAGAACACTACCTTGCCCTGTGCGACTCGGTTAAGAATGTATCCCAGCGTCCACGTATCATGACCGATATGATGAACGGTTCCACCTGGTACATGCCCGGTGGGGGCAGTTATTTGGGAAATCTCTTAAAGGATGCCGGCGCCGACTATATACTGGCGCATGACGAGCGCAGCGGAAGCGTGCCCCTTGATTTTGAATCGGTCTTCACCATGGCGGCAGAAGCAGATTTTTGGTTGATTAAGCAGGCCAGAAACCATCCCCTCACCTACGCAGAACTTAAAAGCGAGCACGCCACCTATGCTTCGTTCCGTCCCTGGAAGAAACGTACCATCTACTTCTGCAACACCCTCACCACAGACTTCTACGAGCGCATTCCCTACCATCCCGATATACTCCTCAAGGAATTGATCCACCTCTTCCACCCAGACTGTTTCAGCGCACCCTATGAGGCGAGTTATTATTTGCCGTTAGAGTGAGGGGAATACCTGACAGGCAGTAACAGGGTATGACAGACTGTGACAGGCAGTAACAGGCCATAACAAGCTATAACAGGTCATAACAAGCCGTAACACCCCGCACGGTTCTTTCTCCTTTTTCCTTTCTCATTTCTCCTTTCTCCTCCCCATGCTCCTTTTCCTCCTCCTCGTCCTTATCGCCGCCAACCTATTGTTTGGCAGCGTAAGCATCCCCATGTCCGAGGTTATTGCGGCATTGATGGGAGATGAAGCGCCTGAAGCGGTGCGGATTATCGTTTGCGAATCGCGCCTTCCTGAATTAGTGGTGGGTATCCTCGCTGGGGGCAGTTTGGCGATGGCGGGATTGGTGATGCAAACGGTATTTTCCAACCCCCTTGCCGACCCATCCCTTTTGGGCGTCAATGCTGGGGCGAGTTTGGGGGTAGCGGTAGCCATTCTCTTTTGTGGCGGAGCACTGACTGCGGGAACTCTGACGGTTTCAGGCTACTTGCTGATACTGCTCTTCGCCTTTATCGGTGCTACACTGGTGATTGTAATGCTCACCCTCTGCTCTGCCCTGATGCGCAGTCGCCTCCACTTGTTGGTAACGGGGGTCATGTTTAGTTTTGTACTTTCTTCGCTCATCTCCATCCTCAATTTCTTTGCCGGTGCCGAGGGCATCCGCTCTTATGTCGTTTGGGGGATGGGCACCTTCTCTGCCGTAGGGATGGACCGTCTGCCGCTCTTCTCCATCACTATTTTATGCGGAATCATCGCACTTTTTCTATTGCTCAAACCCCTCAACGCCCTGCTTTTGGGCGAAGCCTACGCTGCCTCCCTCGGTGTGCGCGTCACGCTTTCGCGCACCCTCCTCTTGGGAGTCGTAGGACTCCTCACGGCTATCGTCACCGCCTTTTGTGGCCCCATTAGTTTTATCGGACTTGCCGTCCCCCACGCCGTAAGGTGGCTCCACCGCTCTTCGGACCACCGCAAACTCATGCCCTCCTGCTTCCTGGGTGGCGCCATCGTCGCACTACTCTGCAACCTCTTGGCACACATCACGACCTCGGCAGGCCTCCTTCCCATCAACACCCTCACGCCCCTACTCGGAGTCCCCATTGTATTGCTCTTGCTTTGGAAAGGGAAATGAGAAAGGAGAAAGGAAAAAGGAGAAATGAGAAAGAACCTTGCGGGGTGTTATTGCCTTCGGGGTGTTACGGCCTGTTATGGCCTGTTATGGCCTGTTATAGCCTGTTATGACCTGTACTGCCTGTTACTGCCTGTCACTGCCTGCCACCACCTTTCACTGCCTATTACTACCCACCTTTAAACACCCATAAATCCCCACCCCCTACCCGACCGCTCAAAAATTTTGAATTCTCACGAATTTGGGCTTCACTATTTTGTTAGAATTTTGATTTTTTATGTTAAGATGATTTAAGGATTATTAGGTATTTTTAACACAACAAGGGAGCAATGGAAAATTATTCGGCACCTTGAAAAGATTATTCGGCACCTATTTTTTCGTAGGTGCCGAATAATTTTTGCCAAAACAGGTGTTTTTTTGAGTACGTCCAGAAAAATGAGTACTGATAATCAGGTAGTTAAAAAGGAGGCTTTGCCCGCCTGGGTAAAGCCTCCTTTTCTGTAACACAAAGATAATACATTTTTAAGCGAAATGCAAATCCGATTTTTCCGCGACACTATTTTATAGTGCGAAAAATATTGACATTTCGGAGGGAGGGAAGTAGAGAGAGGAGTGAGGAGGTAGTAGTGAGGAGAGAGGAGAGAGGAGAGAGGAGTGAGTAATACCATGCAGCGAAGTCACTCGACTGGTATTACTCACTACTCACTATTAAGTTGACAAGTTAACAAGGTACGAGTTTAACAGACCCCCTCCGCAACTCCGTTGCTCGTCCCCCTAACTTCGGGGGACAATTTAAGTTACCGAGATAAACGAGTATTGTCCCGCATGGTATTACTCACTACTCTCTACTAACTACTCACTCCTCTCTACTCACTATTTTCCCCCATCCTTCCCTCTACCCCACATAAAATGTGTATCTTTGCAGATTGGAATATTGTACCCGCAATAAAATTTAAATTATTATATATGAAACAGTACAATCTCGTCAACAACGTGATGGGCTGGTTGGTATTCGCCGTTGCAGCATTTACCTACTGCATGACGGTGGAACCCACCGCCAGTTTCTGGGACTGCCCCGAGTTTATCACCACGGCTTACAAGATGGAAGTGGGTCACCCCCCTGGTGCGCCCTTCTTCATGCTGACTGGTAACTTCTTCAGTCAGTTTGCCAGCGACCCCTCACAGGTGGCGCTCTGCGTAAACATCATGTCGGCAGTGCTTTCCGCCTTCTGTATCCTCTTCCTCTTCTGGAGCATTACGCACCTTACGCGCAAATTGATTTGTAAGGACGGCATTGTGGAGACAGGCACGCAACTCGCTACAATTATGGGGGCTGGTGTGTGTGGTGCCTTGGCTTATACGTGGAGTGATACGTTCTGGTTTTCTGCCGTTGAGGGTGAAGTGTATGCTTACTCTTCATTCTTGACCGCCATCGTGTTCTGGTTGATTCTCAAGTGGGAAGACCATGCTGATGAACCCGGTAGCGACCGCTGGTTGGTGCTGATTTTCTACCTCACAGGACTTTCAATCGGTGTGCACTTGCTCAACCTCCTCTGCCTCCCTGCTATTGTACTTGTTTACTTCTATAAGAAGAAGCCCATGGCCAATGGTGTGCAGTCGCTCATCGCTTTGGGCATCAGTTTTGTACTCGTAGCCCTCGTGCTTTACGGTCTTGTTCCTGGTATTGTAAAGGTTGGCGGTTGGTTTGAACTCTTCTTCGTCAACACCTTGAAGTTGGGTTTCAACAGCGGCCTTGTGTTCTACATCCTCGTGCTTATCAGCGTGGTGCTCGCCGCGATTTGGAGCACTACACGCAACAACCGCACGCTGATCAACCTACTCTACCTTGCGGCAGTAGGCTTGCTCGGTATTCCCTTTATTGGCAAGGGTTGGATTTCTGTGGTATTGGGCATTGTGTTACTCGCGGTCCTCTTCTTCTTGCTCCGCTGGAAGACTTCTGACGGTAATTATTTGATGCGCAAGCGCCTCTTGAACACGTCGTTGCTCTGCATGTTGATGATGATGGTAGGCTATTCTTCGTATGCCGTAATCGTGATTCGTTCAACGCAGAATACGCCCATGGACCAGTCGTCTCCCGAAGACGTTTTCACTTTGGGTAGCTACCTGAACCGTGAGCAATACGGTTCTCACCCCATTTTCTTCGGCGCTCCCTATACAGTGAATCCCGTAGACATTGCGAAGAAAGACCACATCCAGCGCCACGAGAAGGTGAACCCTAATGAACCCGACCGCTACGACGAAATTGAGGTGACCGACTCATACGTTTACGCCTCTGACACGAAGATGTTCTTCCCCCGTATGCACTCTCCCGCGTATGCCGATAGTTATGAAAGTTGGTGTGGAGGGGTGACGAAGGAGTATAAGACTACGACTTACAAGGGTTATACCATCCCCTACGAAATGCCTTCACAGATAGACAACTGGAAGTTCTTCTTGAACTATCAGGTGAAGTTTATGTACTGGCGCTACTTCATGTGGAACTTTGCGGGTCGCCAAAACGACGTGCAAAGTAATGGCGACTTGGACAAGGGTAACTGGATTACGGGTATCTCGTTCATCGACAACTTGATGTATGGCAATCAGGATTTGCTCCCCGACTATTTGAAAAACAACAAGGGTCGCAACGTCTTCTTCTGCCTCCCCCTCCTTTTAGGTCTGCTCGGTATGTTCTGGCAAGCATTTAAGAGCGAAATGGGCATTCGCCAATTCTGGGTAGTCTTCTTCTTGTTCTTCATGACGGGACTTGCCATCGTGCTTTACCTGAACCAAACTCCCGGACAACCTCGTGAGCGCGACTATGCCTATGCTGGTTCGTTCTATGCCTTTGCCATGTGGATTGGCCTTGGCGTTGCGGCGCTCGTAGACTTGCTCCGTCGCTACATTTCGCCAAAGGTGGCTACAGGAATTGCTTGTACCTTCGGCGTGCTCGTACCTCTTCAGATGGTAAGCCAAACTTGGGATGACCACGACCGTTCTGACCGTTACGCCTGCCGTGACTTTGGTATGAACTATTTGAATACGCTCCCCGAAAAGGGTTATCCCATCATCTTTACGAATGGTGACAACGACACCTTCCCCCTCTGGTACGCCCAGGACACTGAAGGACTCCGCACAGACGCTCGCGTTTGTAACCTTTCGTACCTCCAGACGGACTGGTACACTGACCAGATGCGCCGCCAGGCATGGGATTCTCCCGGTCTCCCCATTACTTGGAACCGCTACGAATATGTAGACAATATGGGGCACGATTGGTTTAAGGTGAATCCAGCACGTAAGGCGGAACTCGACAACTTGAAAAAGATTCGCCCAGATGTGAATCCCTATGAGTTGAGTTACCTTATCGACAACTATGTGCGTACGCAGGGTGAGTTGCCTACCGACTCGTTCGTGGTCAAGGTGAACAAAGAAAACTGCCTTGCACAAGGCATGAAGGTACCTGCGGGTTACGAGGACTTCCCCGAATACATGCAGGTCAGCATCAAGGGCAAGACTTCGCTTACGAAGAGCGAAATGATGGTTTACGAAATGCTCGCTCGCAATGACTGGAAGCGTCCCATGTATATGTCGGTAACGTTGGGTCAAAGCAATTATGCGCGCCTCGAAAACAATTGCATCCTTGAGGGACTTGCTTACCGCCTTACGCCGTTTAACTTCGGCAGAATGGGAACTATTGACGCCGATGTGATGTACGACAACATGACAAAGCGCTTTGCGTATGGCAATGTCAATAAGGAAGGCATCTACCTCGATGAAACCGTGATGCGCATGTGCTACACGCACCGCCGCATGCTCCTTATACTTGCCGACCAGTTGCTCCGTGAGGGCAAGACGGACAAGGCGAGAGAGGTGCTCGAACTTGCCAAGGAAAAGTTCCCCGCTTCTACCGTTCCCTACGAACAAGACGACTACGATGTGCCTTCTATTTGGATGAAGGTGGGCAACCCCGAAGAAGCCAATGCTGTGGCACACGAAGTGGCAGGCATTGCGATGAGCAACCTCCGCTGGCTTTCTTCATTGGGAAGCGCCTCACTTGAATACTACCACAATGCGTGTCTCAAGGCTACCGAAGCCTTCTATATGGCAATGAGTATACTCCATACCAATCAGGATATCAGTCCTGAAGAAATTGAATTCCTGAATCAAGCAGAACAACTTGAAGCCTTCAATATCGGCAATTATTACTTTAGTCAGGAATAAACCTATTTTTAGGGGGATAGTTGCTGTAGTCCCGTAAAACTATAGTCACTATCCCCACTAAACATTCAAACACTTCACACTCCCGCCCGTGTTTATCGAACAACCCGCCCGCTTCATGCGATGGCTGTATCCGCGTGCCCTTTGGCGCATGGATAAAAATGAGAAAGCCGTCTATCTTACTTTTGACGACGGTCCCATACCCGAGGTAACGCCTTGGGTGCTTGACGTGCTCGATAAATATGGCGTGAAAGCCACCTTCTTTATGGTGGGCGAGAATGCGCGCAAGTATCCCGAGATTTTTGAAATGGTCAAAGCGCGCGGCCACCGCATTGGAAATCACACGTACAACCATTGGGGTGGCGTGCGCCACAGTTCCGAGCGCTTTATAGCCAATGTTGACAAGGCGAACTTGATACTCCAAACCGACCTCTTCCGACCTCCCCACGGCTGGATGCTTCACAATCATTACATGCTCGTGAAGCGCCGCGGTTATCGTGTTGTGATGTGGGACTTGGTAACGCGAGATTACTCCACTCACTTAAATGGTCGCGACGTGCTCCTCAACGTGCGCCGCTATGCCCGACCGGGGTCAATCATCACCTTTCACGACTCCGTGAAGAGCCACGATAAGATTCTCTATGCCCTTCCCCGTGCCATCGAGTGGCTACAGTCGCAGGGCTATGCCTTTAAGGTTTTTGATTAGTGGTGGGTGACCTGCTATGCCCTGTTTATTGTGACTAACTTGTTGTGGCTTGTTATGGTCGGTTAAGCTTGTTGCAGTCTTAATTTAAAAGGCAATAACAAGCAATAACGAGCCATAACAAGCCACAACAACCTTGCGGAGAAGTCCCTCCTCCGCATGGTCTTTCTCCTTTAATCCCGCTTTGCGGTCTTTTCCTCCTTATTCGCTGACGCTCATCAAGCTTCGCAAGTCGCACCTCGGCAATTCAAGCAAGCTTAAGCGAGTTTTCTTCCTTGTCGCTCGGCAAAGATTAAGTAAACTTATCTCCACACTCACTCCTGCGTC
>JAZQXB010000043.1:0-72408 GCA_045632685.1 Alloprevotella sp. | reverse complement strand
ATTTTAAATTATTCGGCACATATTTTTTCGCATGTGCCGAGTAATTTTACCCTTTTTTACCCAAAAAATCGGACAAAAATGAAGGAGATACCCCCGCTGTGGGAGTATCTCCTTTTCTCTATACAAATATACAACATATTTCCACGAAATCCAAATGCCCCCCAAGCGGGTTAGAAATCTCACTTTTTTCGATTTTTTCATACTTGGCATCACTCCTACCTACTACTTACTACTTACTCCCTCCTCCCTCCCCTCCTCCCTCAATATGTTAAAATTCAATTTGTTTTACTAATTAATGTATATAATTTCGTAACTTTGCTCCGAAATAGTGTGCCTATGTGAACCCAGGTTTATGATTTGGGTTGCAAAGGTGCACATATTCAGCGCGTTAGAATGAAATTATAAACAATTTTTTATTAACTTTATTAAATCACTTATGAGAAAAAAATTAGCTTTGCTAATGGCCTCGCTGTTCCTGATAGTCGGGACGGCGTGGGCTCAGATTCCAGTGACTTCTACAGCACCAGCTGATGGTCAATGGAATGCTGACACTAAATGGTATACCATTCAGTGTAACGACGGCAGTAAGGGTTACATCAGTTTGCAACATGCAGACGCGAATGCTAACCTTATGCTGAATAACTCAGGTAAGCCTGCTGGTGTTGATGGCTTGTGGTGTGTTGTAGGTAATGATACCGACGGTTATCAGTTCTACAACTATGCGAGCGGTACCGCTAAAGTTTTGGGGTCTACAGGTTCTGATGGTAGTGGTCGTATGAAAATGTACGATGTTGCAGGTAATGTGAATGGCGTTACTTACAAGTTCGACATCAAGAAACTTGACAATCAAGATGGATATGCTTTTGTAAAACAGAGGGGTTCTGAAAACCAATGGTGGAACAATCGCGATAACTATCTTTCCTATTGGAATGATTCTAGGGCTTATGCTACTGGGTGCACTGGTTCTCAGTATATGTTTGTCGAAGTTTCCATTCCTGATTTTGTGGCAACCTACAAAACTTCAGCAATCTCAGCGTTGACCACGATTGGTACTTTCGCTGAAGTCGGAGACGCCAAGACTGCTGTTGAAGCAATCAATGCTGATAATCTCGCAAGTTTGGCAGAGATTGATGCCGTGATGGAAGGTGTTTATAATAATCTTGGTTATTTGGCTTTCCGTAATACGGATAACAACCAAGCTTCACCTTCGCGTATTAATGCTTATTTGGCTACTCGTTCAAATCGTGAGAAAGGTCATGGTACTAATGTTTTGTCAAATTGGCCTAATTTTGTTTGGTCGCTCAAGTATGCGGGCGGTGGAGAATTCTATTTATACAATGCAGTACAAGAACTTTATTTAGGGTCACCTGCTTCAAATGGTTCTCTATCTGAAGCACCTATAGCTAAGTATAGTTTTGAACTTATCAATACAGACAGGGTTGAGTTCAAGTGCAGTGCTCATACGCTTCACCTCAATAATCATAGCGATGGTCTTTTGTCAAATCATGATGATAATGACCCTGCTTCGCGTTGGTATATTGAAACCAATTTGGTGAATCGTTTTGATGAGTTCAAGACCTTGAGTGTCTCAATGTTGAATAATGCAAAGACTTTGGTTGCAGCAGAAGAATTGACTAATTTTGGGAAGTTGTCAAACATGAAAGATGCAATCACAGCTGCAGAAGGTAACGACTTTATTGCCGTAGCTAAAGGATATGCAGAGTTGCTATCCTTGGTTCCCGTAGCTACGGAATATAAGGATGCTATTTTGGCATTTAATCTCACGCCTGGTAAACTCTATGCTTTGCAAGAAGAAACTTCTGGGTTGTATCTTGATATCCAGACAATGGATATTGATGACCCCAATACAGCTGGTTCTAATAATATCAGTCTCAATGCTACTCCTTGCGCGATTTATTTGGAGGCTGGTGGTGCTCCCCGTACGTGGAAATTGAAGAATGGGGCGGGCAAGTATGCACAGGAAGCAAGTAGCAGAAATTGGAATGCAGTTATTGGTACTACCGCTTATGAGTGGACATTCACCGACCCCACAGGTGAATCACACGCTATTGCTCGTGCTGATGGTAAGTTCATTAATGTAGATACTAAGGAGGCAGGTAAACCGCTTTATTGCGATAAGGCTTCGGGAATGAAATTTAGAATTGTAGAATTCCCAATGAATAGCGTCGGAGTATATGCATTGAAGAGTTCTACTAGCACCTATTTGAATCTTACTTCTGGAGGTACAAGTCAGATTTCTTTCCGAGCGACACCTTCGTGTTTTAAGAAGATACCTTCGGCTAATGGGTTTGCATTCCAAAGTGTAGATGATGCTACTAAATTCATTGGGAATACACATGGTTGGAATGCTACAACAGATTTCTCTGTATGGGAGATTTCAGAACCTACTGATGGCTTGGTTACCATCTCACGAACTTCTCTCACTGATGGGGAAAAAAATGGTAACAAGATAAGACTTGGAAGTGATACGAATACCAACATCGGTACGGGTATTTATACCAATGTTGGTGCTAATTGCAATAAGTGGATACTTGAAGAGTGCTATCCCCTTACCATTACATACATGTACAATGGTGAAGAGGTTGAAAACCTTAAGGTAGATACTTACGTTGCTCCCGGTACTGTATATACCATTGAGAATAGCGACGCATTTGGTGGTAAGATCATCAAGTCTGTAGAAGGTGCTACCGAAAACGGTGCTGGTGCTTGGACGGTAACTGTGAACGCTGCAACTACGGTTACAGTGACACTTGAAGGTACAGATGATGATGGACCTCTGACTATTTTTGCCCCCGAAGAGGGTAAGGCTTATGCTTTGAAAGTGAAGGGTGAAGAGTTGTATCTTAATGCAAGAACATTAGGTATAGACGACCCCAGTACCTCAGGTTCAAATAATATCAGCCTCTCAGCCAGACCTTTTGGCGCTGTTTATTTTGAAGCGGGTAGCACTTCTGGCACTTGGAAGATGAAGAACATTAATGGTAAGTACATTGGTGTTCCTGGTAAGGGTTGGAATCCTATGATTTGCGATACTTCATATGATTGGACTATCGTAATGGAAAATGGTGTTGTTACAATTGCAAAATCAGCAGAAAAATATATCAATGCTAACGAAGGCGCTGTAGCAGCAGGCAATCCTCTTTATTGTGATAAGGGTACAGCTCTGCAATTTGAACTTTATGAATTCGACGACGTAAATTTCATTACTGGTTCAGGCACTCGTGATGGGGATAATGGCGTTGGAGGTACAGGAACTATCCAAGTCAGCGAAATTCATGAAGCTGGATTGACAAAGATTCCCTTGGGTTCAGGTTGGAGATTAACTATGGAAGTAGAAAATCCTGATGGCGCTTCATATAATAAGTGGGGTTCAAGTCTCTTGGCCATTGGTAGTAATCCTTTCCCTGAAAAGCAAGGTTATAAGGGCTTCCAATTGTATTTGCAAAGTGCAACAAATGGTGGTAAGCTTGACGCCGTTTATGGTGGTGGAGACCATCTTATTAACAATGTAACATATCAAGGAGACTTCTCTTTGGTTGTTGAATATGATGGTAAGGGTAAAATAACATTTACTACTGTGAATGCTCAGGGTGTTGAAGCAACCGACGAATTGTTGGGCAGTTTACCTGAGATTGATGTATTCTCTTATGGTTTACCCGCGGGTATTAACATTAAGAGTGCCGCAATGCAAATATTTGATATCAAGTACACCTTCCATGTAGGTACAACTCCCGAGGGTAAGGATATCACTGTAACTTATGATGGTGAGTCTTTCGAGGAAGATCGTATATTCCTTGGTGGTGAACTCGACCTTCTTAAGTTTGATGCGACCGAAGTTCCTGGTTGGACTTGGGAAATCATTGAAGATAGAGCTGCCAACACTTTGACGCTCCAATATCATGAAGTTTCCGAGGAAGAAAATCCTCAGGCTGTCGTAGACCTCGTAAATCGTATTGGTGGCGAAGGTACTGCTGATAAGTTTAAGTTTGTGCACACTCCCTGGTTGAACTCAAAGCAAGAAACATTCGTGCTTGGTGCAGAGGATGGTAAGATTTTGATTCAGGGTTCAACAATCAGTGCCATTACTACAGGTATTGGTTGGTACTTGAACCATGTTGCGAAGATCAACATCGCATGGAACTCACTCAATGAAAAGACTGTAAGCGGTGCAGCTTATGCAGACCTTTCTAACTTGCCTCTTCCTGCAACTGAAGAAACACACACTTCAGATGCGAAGTATCGTTACTACTTGAACACTTGTACCTTCGGTTACTCTATGACCTCATGGACATGGAAGCGTTGGCAACAGGAAATCGACTGGATGGCGCTCCATGGTATCAATATGCCTCTCCAGCTCGTAGGTATGGAAGAAGTATGGCGCAAGTTCCTCACTATGGAAGATGGAAGCGGTAACCGCAAGTATGGTTATACCGATGCGGAAGCCAAGGCTTTCGTTGCAGGTCCTGCGTTTATCGCATGGTGGGCAATGAACAACCTTGAAGGTTGGGGTGGTACTGCTGCTGGTTCAAAGAGCGGTTATAATAACTTGCCTGGTGCTGGTGGCGTTCAGGATGATGCTTGGTATGCTCGTCAGAAGAATCTCGCTAAGCAGATTCTTGATGCACAGCGTGCTCTTGGTATGCAGCCCGTATTGCCCGGTTGGTCAGGTATGGTGCCCACAAACTTTGCATCAAAGTCAGGCTATGCTACTCGCGCTAATGGTGGCAAATGGGCTGGCGATTTCGTACGTCCCTTGCTTTTGAATGTAAATATAGGTGCTGATAAATATGCAGCAATTGCTGCTGACTACTATGCTTGTCTTGAAGAAGTAATGGGCGAAAGCCAGTATTACTCTATGGACCCCTTCCACGAAGGTGGTGGTGAAGGTACTACAGAAGACTATCAGGCACTTTATAATGCAATGGAAACTGCTAAACCTGGTTCACAATGGGTAATCCAGCAGTGGCAGTGGACCGCTAGTCAAAAACTTTCTCTCAATGCTGTGCCTGCAGGTAAGCTCGTAGTTCTTGACCTCTTCTCTGACGGTTCACCTGCATTTGATGGATACAGTGGTTATGCACCTCAAGAAGCCGTATTCTGCGCAATCCCCAACTTCGGCGGTCGCTCTGGTTTGATGGGTCGTTTGCAGAATGTAACAGACAATTACTTCAAGTTTAAGGGTAAGTATGCAAGCATCAAGGGTATCGGTACGGCTCCTGAAGCGATTGAGCAGACGCCCGTAACTTACGACTTGATTTACCAGCTTCCTTGGATGAATGGCGTGAAGCCCAACGTGGCAGAATGGGTAGACAACTATGCTGTTGCGCGTTACGGTAAGGACAATGCAGTAGTGAAGGAAGCATGGAACTTGCTTCGTCAAGGTCCCCTCAACTATGGTGCTGACGGTATCCAAGGTCCTGTAGAAGACGTTTGGGCGGCTCGTCCTAACCTTGATGCCAATAAGGCAAGTTCATGGGGTAAGACACTCGCTGATGCTGGTGGTACTTATACTCCCGCTCGTCGTCAGATGTTGATTGATGCCGTTTACAAGCTCATCGACCAAGAAGACGAACTCGAATTGGCTGATGGTTCTGTTTATAAGAGCAACTACCTCTACGACCTCGTAGAATTTGGTGGTGGTGTAATGGCTGACTATGCTTACGACCTCTTGCTCGGTATTAAGGCGGCTAAGAATGCAGAAGGCACAAGTGGCGCTACATATATTGCTCGTCGTGATGCCTTCCTCCAACTCATCTTGGATATGGATGCGTTCAGAGGTACGAACCTCAACTTCCGTCTTGGTAAGTGGACACAGGAAGCTCGCGCAGCAGCTGCTGAAGTAACAGGTGCAACTACAGCTACTGCCGATTGGTATGAATATAACAATGCGCGTACAATCTTGAGTACTTGGTCATCACCCGGTACAAACTTGAACGACTATTCATACCGTTCATGGCAGGGTCTCTTGAAGGACTATTACTACAAGCGTTGGAAGTACTACTTCGATAACAACTGTAATGGTGGTCAGTATGAATACTTCGAATGGAACTGGGCACATGGTAAGGAACACTATGTGGGGCAGACTGGTTTTAGTAACGTAGATCTTACTGCAAATCAGGATGGTCATACTTCTAAGTACACTCGTGAACCCGAAGGTAACACTGTAGAACTTGCGAAGTCTATGCTCGCTAAGTATATCATCCCCGTTAAGTACAACGATGGCACTACTTACTATGCTTACCGCACGCTCACAACAGACCTTACTGGTAAGACTTTTAATGTTATTTCAGGTTCTACAGCAGACTTTACAACTTGCTTTAATTTGCCTGCTGGTGTAACAGGTACTATTACTGGTAGTCTTGTTAATAGTCCTGCTACGGATATAACAAATGTGACACTGCCTGCAGAA
This sequence comes from Alloprevotella sp., assembly GCA_045632685.1. Lineage (GTDB taxonomy): Bacteria > Bacteroidota > Bacteroidia > Bacteroidales > Bacteroidaceae > Alloprevotella. The sequence continues at coordinate 65,978 of JAZQXB010000043.1, read as the reverse complement.
GGTACATATACAGCAACGCTTACATTGTCTGATGGAACCGTACTTTCAAATTTCACTGTCAAGGTGAATGCTCCTTTGAATGGTTACTATTATGTTAAGCATAATGACCAACCTGTCTTTGTTCGCAACCACATGGCATCGAACATGGTTTGGCCCTGGTATTCTGCTGGCGATAAGATGATTGGTCATGCTTCTGGAGTTGCACCTACAGAAACAGAAAAGATTTTCTTGATTACTCCTTCTCAGAACGGATATACGCTTTCTGCACAGGGTAAGTACATGGGAGTAACTGCACTCACCACAACAGTGAATCGTGAACATTGGGATCACATCATTTTCTCAGAAGATAAAGCTACTGCTGGTCAATATGTTCTTGAAGGTGCTGACAGCTATAGACTCCGTTGCGTGAATGGTAATGACAATGACTATGCTTATGTAGGAAGTTATGGAGGTGACCCTGAAATCTTTGGTAACGATGTGAAAGCAAATGCCGTAAACTTCAGCTTTGTACCCGTAACATCTTATCCCATCACAGTTCCTGATGAGGGCTTCACTACATTGTATCTTCCCTTCAATGTGGTATTGCCTGATGGTGTTGAGGCATATGACATAAATGACCTCTCAGATGAAAAGTTGATACAGGGCAATGTAATGGAAAAGATTGCTGAAGCAGGGGAAACTCTGAAGGCGAAAGCTGCCGTTATTATTAAGGCTGAACCTGGAAGATATCAACTTCAATTAACTTCAGATGACGCTGATGCCAAGACCTCATTGGACGGTTCTGTGCTTCGTGGTACTTTGACTGATTATGTGTTGCCTTATAATGAAGAAGATCCAATTAAGAAATTCTTGATTAACGGCGACAGATATGATGCCATTAGGGTTCGTACAACTGTTCACGCCAATACTTGTTGGATTGAGGCAGAGATAGATGATACTGCTATTGACTTAGAACTTAAGTTTATTGAAATCCCTGCTGAAGAAGAGGGTAAGTCTTGGAAATTTAAGGTTAGAAAATCAGGAAAGGGTATCGTTATTACTGATTGCCTTGTGGAGCAGTCTGGTGCGTTGGTAATTGAATCTACTTACGAAGTTGATGGTGTGGACAAGAATGTAATTGGTATTTCGGATGACTTCTTGTACGGCAATGAAAATTTGACGGAAATCACCCTTCCTGCTACACTCACCGACCTTGGTTCTTCAGTTTTGGACTTCATGTTTGAGCAGTCTTATGTAGGAGACCAAAAAGAAGGAACTGCGCATCCTCTTCAGAACACGGTATTGGGTGCATCTACATGGGTAATGACTGTAGATGTTGATATCGCTGAAGGTGCTGGTAACTTCAATCAGTTTGGTTCTTGCTTGTTGGCTACCAAATCGGCAACACTTGCTGATCATTACGATGACGGTTCAATGCAATTGTATTTGCAGAAAGACCATGCTACACTTATCTTCAAGTATGATAATGCGGACGACCGTTATAAGTTCAAAGCTACGGATGCTCAGGGGCAACTCTTTGCTGCTGACAAGATTAAATTGACTCTTGATAACGATGGAGCAGGTACTGCTACAGTAAAGGCTGTGTTCTATAAGGTAAATGAAAATGGTGAAATTACCTATACCAGCGAACCGCAGTATATGGACATTTCGGTTAGCGATGACGCAGAATTGAATGACTTTGCTACTGTATGGTCTTCATTACCTGAAGGATTCAATGTCAATGTAAAGTTCGAAAAGAAGTCTAACCAAGGATTGTTCGTAGGTTGTACAAATTTGACCGCAATCCATGTAGAAGAAGGCAGTGAAAGTTTCCATGGTTGTGAACATGGTGTGTTGTACAATAGTACGAAGCAGCATGTGTTGCGATTCCCCGAAGGAGGTGGTGAAGTTCTTGATGGAGTCCGTCACTTTGAAGTTCCCTATACTGTAACTCGAGTGAATCCTGGTGCTTTGCACGATGTGGAAGCGCATATCACCTTCCATTCTAACCCTGCAATTCTGCATGTAGAAAATCACGAAGGGAATATGAAGGCGACGTATCATCTCTCTTTGGAGGATGACTCTGATGCTAATGATGGAAAAACTTATGCAGTTGACTTTGTGTCTGCAAACAACAATACCTATGAGACTGCAAAGTACACGCGCGCTGCTCTTGCGAGTGCTAATGTGTATGGTACTATCTGCTTACCTTTCGATATTAAGGCAAATAATAGTATTATGACTAAGTACAATTTCTATGCGCTCAAGGGTGGTGATGCAACGAGTTTGACTTTCTCTCAGGTGACAGAGTTGACTGCTAACGAAGCTTATCTCTATAACTTGAAGGAGGGTCAGGAACCTGGTGGTACTGATGTCTTTGAGTGTGATGGTGCAGTAACTATCAAAACCAAGGATAAGTATGATCCCTCGAAGCACACGGCTGGTACATGTGATGCATTAGGTTCCTTTGTGAACTTCTATGTGGAAACGAAGAACTATCCCAATAGTGCATTCTACTACTACAGTCTTGGTGAAGAGAAATTCCTTAAGGTAACGCAGAAACTTACCTACCGTCCTTATCGTGCGTTCTTCGTAGTGACTTCGGAAGGTGGCGCTGCTAAGGCTCCTGCTCGCCTCAGCCTCCGTCTGCTTGATGGTACGACTACAGACATTGACGCTTCATTGGTGGAAGGCATGGAAACTCCTGTGTACTACGACCTCAGCGGTCGCCGTGTGTTGAACCCCGGAAGCGGTGTGTACATCGTTAATGGTAAGAAAGTATTTATCAAGTAAGTTCCTTCGTGATATAGTTTTCCCTTGTGAAAGGTAAACAAAAAAATCTTGAGCGTAGCGAAGCATTTCAACGCTTCCGCATGCAGTGCTTCGTTCGCTCAGAACTTTATGATAAAATGATTTTATAAATAATTTAAATTAGATGTATATGCAAAAGAAAGTATATGTAGCTCCTAACTTTGAGGTGTACAATATGGAATCAGAGTCCATGTTGGCTAATAGTCCGAATTTTAACGTTGGTGGATCTGATAGTGAAATAGAGGAAGGTGGTGGTGAGTATGGTTCAGACCAGGGTACTCAAAAGAAGCAGTATGGTTTCAACAGTGCTCCCTGGGAGTAATAAGCATTAAGCTTTGTGGTATAAATGAAAGGGCGTTGTGTCAATCGACACAACTCCTTTTTATATTGGTGTTCTTTCAATGGGGAGGAGGGCGGGATGTTGTGAGTAGTGATTAGTGAGGAGAGAGGTAGAATGTAGTTAGGAGTGAGTAGTGAGTAGTCCGTGCGGGGGGGATAACTATGTAGTAAGTAGTAGGTAGTAAGTAGTAGTGAACCATGCGGGGTGGGATGGTCTCACGCAAAGACGCAAAGGGGCGCAAAGCGTCTGCGCAGTTCTGCGATGTCTGCGTGCAACGATTTTTGACAAAAGAACAAAAGTACATAACGCTCCGCGCCCTTTGCGCCTTTGCGTGAGAATTTTTCCGTGTAGATACGTGTAAATACGTGGAGCCAATTCTGTGTATTCCGTGGATTGCTTTCCCCTCACAAGTTCGGACTGCGACTTTCAGTTCTGTGTGAGACCATTTCCCACCCCGCATGGTAATATGTTCTTGTGTTCTTATGTCAAAAAAACATGTGCAAACTTCCAGCATTGAGGACGCACGAACCGTGCGTGTCCCTACAGGTCAAGTGAATTTCCCGCATGCTAATGAGACGCCATAATATGACGTCTCTACGTTCGCTATCTGTCCCGCATGGACTACAACCTACTACTTACAACCTACTACTTGCTCTCTGTCCCGCACGGCATTAGAGTGCAAATTTGCTCATTCGTGGCAGCTTACCCCAAAAAGAAATGAGAAACCACCCAGGACTACCGTCCCACATGGTTTCTCATTTTTCCTAAACTCCCTCCTCCTCAAACTGCAAAGGATCCACCTCCACATCTGCCGTTTCGTCGCGCATAATCTTGAGGTCCCAGTTGCCAATGGAGAGTTCTAACTTCAGCAAGGCGCCGCCGTCCATACCGGGCATGCAGACTTGCGAGCCAAACACGAGTTTGTTGCCATTTGATTGCTCCTTGTAATAGGTCATTCCGGCAAGTGTACCATACTCACGGTCTTCCTCCGTCAAGTATTCCATAAATTGTTGTTTTCTGAACGTATGGCTATACACCTCTGTGCTATCACATTTCACAGACAGGAACACCACATTGTCGTAAAACATCGTTCCCAACACATCAGTCACCACGGGAAGCGAATCATCGGGACGACGCTCTATGGTCATTTGATATACTCGTCCAGCAATCGTATCTACATAATCACGCACCCCCACCTTTTCAGCAATGGGCGCCGCTTGTTTCTCCTCAGTTTTAACTTTAAACACCTCTTCTTCTTGAACAGGCGCCTGCGTCTGCTTACCACAAGAAACAAAGGCTAATAGGGCAATACCAAGCGAGAATAAAATTTGTTTTTTCATAGTATATACTGTTTTCCTTCTCGCAAAGTAACAAAGAAACTCTCACATCTGCAAGATTTCCCCAAAGTTTCTGCCCTATGAAACGGGAATGGTGTAACTTTGTGCCACAACTTTTGAGTTGACAAGTTAAACAGGTACAAGGAGTGAATTAGTGAGGAGTGAGGAATAACCTTGCGGACCTACCTACCCCAAGACGCCGCTCCTCAAGTCGCTTGCCATTGGGCTATGCACTTTATCCCCTTCAGGGAATTACCTCTCCAATGTCTATTTCGTCCCGCACGGACTACTCACTACTCACTCCTAACTACTCTCTAAATTAACTCCCCCATGCCCATCCTCCTCCTTCTCCTCCTTCTCCTCCTCTCCTGCCACGACGACAAGTCGGAGGCAGTGCTTCCTGATGCCCCTGAAGAGTCCGCTCGTCGCACTGTACTCATGTACTGTGCCGCACAAAACAGTTTGGGATACAGTTCAAGGTATTACAAAAGCGCTTGGACGGAAGACTCCTTAGAACTCGTTGCGGGCAAACACTTCATCAGCGACGACGACCGCCTGCTCGTCTTCGTCGACGACGCCTCCCACCCCCGCCTCTACCGCTTCCGTGCCGATGCCGACCCAGAATTAGTGCTCCAATGGGGTTACGATGCTAACTCCGCCAGTCCCACAACATTCAAGGAAGTGCTCACACGTGTCAAGGAGCACTTCCCCGCCCAAGAATACGGACTCTGCATGTGGTCGCACGCAGACGGGTGGGTTCCCTCCAGCAATACAAACTACACCCGCTCAGCCTTCAACGCTCCCCCCACCATATCTCCCCTCTCCTTCGGAATAGACGTGGGCGAACACGGAAATATGTATTCAGACACCAGCGGAGACGGCATAACACTCGGCGCCCAGATGAACATCGCCGATATGGCGAAAGCCATTCACGACAGCGGACTCCACCTCACCTACATCTTCTTCGATGCCTGCCTCATGCAGTGCGTTGAGGTCGCTTACGAACTCCGCGACGTCACCGACTACCTCATCGCCTCACCCATCTCCATTGCCGCAGCTGGGGCGTATTACACCCACCTGTTAGAGCGCGGATTCTTCTCCCCCAACCCTACAGACATTGCCAAGACCTATTACGAGGATGTCACCTCCAACGAGTTGGCACAAGCATACGACGACTTTGGCATCGTCATCTCAGCAATTAAGACCAGCGAAATGGATGCCCTTGCAGAGGTTGTGCGCACGGCATTGGCGGACGTAGATTTCACGACCTACCCCGACCTCACCTCCGCCCACGCCTACCACGTCTATAGCTACAACTATTACTACCGCCCCCACTACTACGACATGCGCTCCGCCCTGCGTCACCTGCTCACCGATGCGCAGTTTGCCTCCGTAGACGAAGCCATCACGCGCGCCACAGCCTTTTACGCCGCCACACACAAGTATTGGGTAGGTCCCCGCAACAACGACTATCACAACATCACCTCCGACTGTTGCGGCATCTCCATGTTCTTCCCCCAAAAGGAATATGCCACCAACGCCTCCCGCTGCGACTTCGGCAACCACAACGAAACCTACCGCTCCACCTCCTGGGCACACGCCATAGGGAAGGGACACTGATACGTTGGTGTAAGTCCACACGGAAATCACGGAAAACCACAGAAACTTTGCTTCGCATGTTCTGCGGATGTCTGCGCCGTCTGCGTGAGACAATTCCACTCCGCACGGCATTCTGTGTTGTTCCGTGGATTCCGTGTGAGCCCATCAGTCATTAGCAATTCGTGTGCCATTCGTGACTCAAAAAATTACGAGAAGATACGTGCGAATACGTGGAGACTTTTGAAAGGAAAAAGGAGAAACCATGCGGGACGGTAGTCCTGGGTGGTTTCTCCTTTCTTTAGTAAGGTCTTAGTCTCTAAAGTCTTTAAAGTCTTTAAAGTCTTTGGTCCTTAACGGTTTCAAGTTGTGCTACGATGGCGCGCACTTCTTGTTCGTCGGTCTCGCTGCGGGCAAATTCGTCTTGGTCGGGGTTGCCCATCTTGACGCTCTCGGGACGGTAGGTCATGGCGCTTGCAAAGGACTTGCGCGCTGAGGCGTGTACTTCTGTGGCGCCGCATCCTCGGATGATTTCGGCAACGTTCGTGCTCTTCACTCCGCAACCAGGCATGATGATGACTCCTGTTTGCATCGCTGTGAGTTGGCGAAGCAGGGGAAGTCCCTCAAGAGCAGTGGGGGCGCAACCGGAGGTTAGGAGGCGGTGGCAACCGAGGTCGTGAATCGTTTCAAGGGCATGAAGTGGGTCGGCACACATGTCAAAGGCGCGGTGGAAGGTGATTTGCATTCCCTCGGCGGCATCTATCATGCGGCGACAGGCTTCGGTATCGATTGAACCGTTTGCCTGGAGCGCACCAATCACAATGCCGTCAGCGCCGTACTGCTTAGCGAGGCGGATATCGTGAATCATACAATCGACTTCGCCTTTATCGTAGAGGAAGTCGCCTCCACGGGGACGAATCAGCACGTGCATTTTCAGTCCTTCAACGGCACGTGCCGCTTCCATCAATCCTGCGGAGGGCGTAATGCCACCTATTTCAAGCGCCGCACAGAGTTCAATGCGCGCTGCGCCTCCTTGTTTTGCTGCAATTGCACTTTGCAGACTGCCTACGCATACTTCTAAGATCATTGGGTGAGGTTTTAAGGTTATGAGGTCTTTAAGGTCTTTAGGGTCTTTAAGGTCTTTAAGGTCTTTAGGGGTTCTCACAACCTTACTTCCTCAAAACCTTAAAACCTAACTACCTACTTCGTTATCATTTCTACAATAAAGTCTACTCCTGTGGGCACTTCGTCAAAGGTGAGGGTCACTGTTCCCTGTTTGTCTTGCTTAAACTTCACGGGAGTCTTGCCTTCGTAGGTGAAGGCTTTCTTAACCTTGCAGGTGAGGGGGAGGGTGAGTTGCTTTTCCTTGAGGTCAAAGATGTGGATGAAGAGGCGGTCGCCCTTGCGCGTGGTTACGCCCCATTCCTGTGTGGGGATGTCGCCAGCGGTAGTGCCGTAAACGGTTTCGCCATTTGCGCGGAGCCATTCTCCCATGCCTTTGAGGCGTTCCAAAGCCGCTGCGGGGAGCTCACCGTTGGCCTGCGGACCAATGTTCATAAGAAGGTTGGCACCCTTGCCCGCTGCTCCTACAAGGTATTGAATCAGTGTTTCAACACTCTTGTAGTTCTGGTCGATAACTTTATAGCCCCACATGCCGTTCATCGTCTGACAGGTTTCGAGGGGGAGACGGCTCACTTCCTGTCCTGAAAGTCCGGCTTTATTTTCTCCGGGAAGGTCACGCTCGAAAATCTGGATGTCTTCACCCGCAACAGGAGTAGAGTGGTGGTTGTTGCCCACAAGACAAGCGGGTTGGAGCTTGTGGATGAGGGCGTATTGTTCTTCCAATTCCCAATCGAAGGGGATGGAGTCTTCGTCGTGGTCCCACACTCCGTCAAACCAGATGGCACCGATTTCGCCGTAGTTCGTGAGAAGTTCGGTGAGCTGGTTGTTCATAAATTTGTAATACGCCTTCCAATCCACCTTTTTGGGGTCGCGCCCCGTGCCTTTCCCCGTGCGACCACCGGGATACTCGTCGCGTGTCCAGTCGAGGTGAGAATAGTAAAGGTGCAACTTGATGCCTTGCGCATGACATTCGTCGGCGAGTTCCTTCAATACGTCGCGCTTGAAAGGTGTGGCGTCAACGATGTTGTAATCGCTTTCCTTCGTGTCCCACATAGAGAAACTATCGTGGTGGCGAGAGGTGAAGCAGATATACTTTGCTCCAGCATCCTTAATGGCACTCACCCATGCCTTGGCATCAAAATTGGCAGGGTAAAAGCCAGAGGCTGCCTTGGCATATTCGTCGTGATGGATGTTGGCGTTGTGCATGTACCATTCGCCTTGAGCGAACATACTGTAAATACCCCAGTGGAGGAAAATACCAAAGCGGTTGTCGGCAAATTCCTGACGTGCCTGAAGGTTTTCGGGCGTAGGGGCGTAAGTCGCCTCTTGGGCAAAAGTGGGCGTGAGGGCTGCTGTGGCAAGGAGTGCTGAGCAGGTGAGGGTTTTGAGGAGGGAAGTCATTGTTCGAGGTTTTGAGGGGGGAGGTTATAAGGTCCTAAAATTCTTTAGGGTCTTTAGGGTCTTTAAGGACTTTAAGGACTGGGGAGGCTTTAGAGTTTGTTAATAACTTTAGAAAGTTGTTCACCGAGTCCGATGGAGTAGCCTTGGGAGATGAACACGATTCTGTTGAAGGTGTCTGCTACGATGATGATGGGGCGGGTGGGGTTGGTGAGTTTCATGTTCGTGCATACTTCGTTGAAGTTTGCTTGGTTGATGTCAGTGCCCCAAACGATGGTGTTGGGGAGGTTGGCGAAGTCGCCCTTTTGGAAGCGTTCCGCTTCAGAGGCGTCGGCAAAGAGCAATACCATCTTTTGTCCCCATTGTTCAAAGACTTCCTTGTAAGGTGCAATATCGCGCAGGAAGTGGTTGGTGGGTTCGCTGTTGGGCGCAATTAGCGCAAGGATGTAATAACCGCGTCCTGTGGCAGAGAGCAGTGAACGCTCAGTTTGCGCCTCAAGGTCGTAGAAGCGATTTTCGGAGTTGAAATCACCAATTACTTGGAGCCCTTCTTCATTATGGCGCTGAATGAGTTCGGTTCTAACCTTACCCTTTTCAGGTACGCTCACAAAATTCAGATGGGCGAGTACGCTACCGTCCGCCATGCGTGTACCGCTGACCATAAGGTAGTCTCCGGCGTCTAATGTCAACCCTTTTTTGAGCAAGGAAGCCCAAGTTTCGTTGTAGTCGTAGTTTTGCAACACGAGGCGACCGTTCTCAATTTTCGAGAGGGTGAAGTGCGTCTCGTACTTGGGATTGTCAAGGTAAGGCGTTGGCTTGTAGGTCGCTTGAAGTATGCCTTGAGGCGCAGATACTGCTGTTTCGGTTGTGTCAGCTGCGTCTAAATGGGCGTCTTGCCACGCCTTTTCGTTCCAGTATTGGGTTTTACCCGTTACGGGGTCGATGCGTGCAGGGATTCCCATGCTGCGTGCTGCCGCCACGAAGAAGATGTCGCGCGAATGACGGTCTGTTTGGCGAATGTTCCAGACGCCTGCAGGGGACATGCAAAGTGCTTGAGGATTCCAAACGTTATCAATGGCAATATTTTCGCGACACCAATCTGCCCATAGTGAGGGTTGTGACTTATAACCAGCTACGGTAATGCTGTCAAGTGCTTCTGCGAAGAACTGCTTGTAGGGCGTAAGTAATTCATTGCTTATTCTGGGATTAAGAATGTATGCCTCAAAAAGCGCTTCGTCATCTGTATCGCGCGGGGTGAATTTCAGGTGGTCGTGAAGCACGTCTGTGGGAACATCACGGCGGTCCTTGGGAGCGATAACTTGAAGCAGACGCAACGCCAGGGGGCGCTCGGCTTCAGGAGTTTGTGTTAAGAAGTCGCGCAAGGCTTGATAGTTGCCACGAGATTCCTTCATAACGGTTTGCAGTGCTGCGCTGTCAAGATTCCATGCTTGCGCAAGACTCGCAACCGTATCGGTAGTGATAAAGGTGGCGATATAGGCATTGCGGATGGAGTCTTCCTGCGCAAAGCGACATTTGTTCTGTTCGATTTGTTCGGCAGTCTGTTCTGGAACCGTGTTGCGCTCTGTGGGAGGAACGATGTCCATCTCCAACATGGCAGTATAACCAGGACCTTTGTCGAGAACGACGTCAACGGTGTCGGCTTCGCTGTCTACACGAACTTTGGCAAAACCATACTTGCCGTCCTTTGCCGCCCATGCCAACATATCGCCCTTACCCGTAGTGAGGGTGGCGATACCTTCTTCGTTTGTGGACTTCTTGGCAGCGGTATAAAATTCAGAGTAGTTGTAAATCTTAAATTCAACTTCCGTTTCTACGGGATTACCTTCAGCATCCTGGACGCGCACAACGGCAGTGGCAGTAGGAGCATACCCTTCGGTGACATTGATTTCGGTGTAACATGCAGTGCGTCCCACTACTTCTTCAGGACCTTCGTAATTGCCGAAAACCTTCGTATGCATGAGCATTCCGCGTGAGGCGGGGGCATTAAACCAACCGAGGTCAAGCACAGCCTCGGGTTCGCAAGCCCCCAAGAAGCGCCACCTGCCGTCTACCCATGCTTCTACCCACGCATGATTGCTGTCGGTGTGTGCCCAACGGGGAGTATAAACCTGACGGGCTGGGATGCCCACAGCGCGGAGTGCGGCAACGGTAAAGGTGGATTCTTCGCCACAACGGCCGTAGGCGGTGCGCACGGAGGAGAGGGGCGAACTGGTGCGTGCGTCAGAGGGTGTATAAGTCACCTTCTCGTGACACCAGTGATTGACTTCAAGCACTGCATCGTGCATGGAGAGTGTGCAGACACGCTCTTTGAGTTCTTCATAAAACACACGGCGACTCTCGTCCATATTCTCATTGTTCACACGAACGGGAAGCACAAAGTGGAGAAACTCACGGTCGGGAACCTGCTTTCCCCAGGGCATTTCCTCACGTGCACGGAGGGCGTAGTTGACATTCATGAGGTGGAAATCACCAGAGTAGTCAATAATGTCGGGCAACGGCATATAGGCATATAGAAATTCCAATGCCTGTCGCTGAGTGACGTTGAGCGAGGGGGTGAATACCGAGAAGTAGGTGCTGTCGGCAATAGTGGTGCGACGAGTGGCGAAATCCTTGCTTGCTTGTTCTACACCCGTGAACTCATGGTTGCTGGGGTTACACCCTGCGAGGAGTAACCCAAAGGCGAGGGTGTAAAAGGTAGTTGAGAGGCGCTTCATGGGGGTATATAAATAATGAGTAGTAGTGGGGGGAGGGAGAAGGAGGGGGAGAAGGGGAGAAGGAGGGAGAAGGAGGGCACAGCGACAATGTCGCTGTGAAGAGGACGGGGGATGAAGGGGGGGTAATTTTTCTGCTTTAATCTTTCTTGTTAACCGTTCCATCTTTCTCTGTTAACCGTTCTTTTTTCTCTGTTAACCGTTCTCAATAGTATAAATGCAAATTAACGGCAGCCAGCAAAATTGCTGCTGCCGTTAACCAACACAAAAACTAAACTAGACTTAACTAAACTATTTTGTAAAAAATAGTGGTCGTTATCTCTCGACAACACAACAAAAATAAAGGGCAAAAAGTTCATAGCAAACTTTCTGCCCTTTTATTTTGTAAAATTATCAAACATTTAACATTTGAATATGTTGCTTAGCATAATATGGTCGAGAATGACCATTGCTGCCATGGCTTCAACGATGGGAACTGCACGAGGTAAAACACAAGCATCGTGGCGACCGCGTGCGGTTACGGAAGTGGGGTTCCCATCAAGGTCTACCGTCGTCTGTTCGCGCAATAAGGTAGCAACGGGTTTGAAAGCAACACGGAAGTAAATGTCCTGTCCGTTGGAAATACCTCCTTGAATTCCGCCGCTGTGATTTGTCTTCGTAGTAATTCCTCCGCTGGGGGTGGGAACGAAGATGTCGTTGTGTTCGCTACCCCGCATACATGCTCCGGCAAAACCAGAACCATATTCAAACCCTTTCACGGCATTAATCGACAACATAGCGGCGCCGAGGTCAGCATGGAGTTTTCCAAAGGCGGGTTCACCAAGTCCGACGGGGCATCCTTGAATAACTCCCGTGATGATCCCACCGATGGTGTCGCCTTCGCCCTTTACCTGTTGAATCAGCGTAGCCATTTCTTCTGCCTTTTCGGGGTCGGGACAGCGTACGGGGTTCTTTTCTATTTCAGCAAAATCATAGGCTGTGTAGGGTTCGCTCAAAGCGATGTGACCTACTTGTGAGGTATAGGCTGTTACTTGTATGCCGAAATTTCGCAGCACGAGTTTGGCAAAAGCACCGCCAACAACGCGCGAAATGGTTTCGCGAGCAGACGAACGCCCACCGCCTCGGTGGTCGCGCACACCATATTTCTGCTGGTAGGTGAAATCGGCGTGTGAAGGGCGGAAAAGGTTGCGCAGGTTGTCATAATCAGAAGAATGCTGGTTTTCATTGCGCACAATAAAACCAATGGGACAACCTGTAGAGCGACCTTCGAAGACACCAGAAAGGATTTCAACCTTGTCACCCTCCTTGCGTGCCGTAGTCAATAGGCTTTGCCCAGGGCGACGACGATCTAACTCGGCTTGAATAAAGTCGAGGTCAATCGCAATGCCCGAGGGGAAGCCATCTATAACGCCTCCGATGGCAGCACCGTGACTTTCACCGAAAGTCGTAAGGCGGAAACGCTTGCCGAAAGTGTTCATTGGGGAAGTTTTAAGGGGTCTTTAGGGTCTTTAAGGTCCTTAGGGTCTTTAGGGTCTTTAGGGTCTTTAAGGTCTTTAGGGTCTTTAGGGTCTTTAAGGTCTTTAAGGTCTTTAGGGTCTTTAAGGTCTTTAGAATCCGCATCTTTACAACCTTATAACCTCGTAACCTTATAGCCTCAAAACCTCAAAACCTCAAAACCTCATAACCTTACAACCTTATCAATTAGTGCTTACAACCGCAACCGTGGTCGTGGTCGCCGCAACCGCAACCTTCGCTGCTGCAACCACCTTCGCAATCGCCTTCGCAGCCACAGCCACAACCACACCCGCCTTCGCCAGACATCATCTTGATGAGGCTGGTAACTTCGGCATCAGTGGCTTCGCGAGAAGTAACTACGCTGCCCTTGAAGTGGAGTTCCTTGCCTGCGAGAGGGTGGTTAAGGTCGATGATTACTACTTCTTCCTTCACTTCCAAAACAAGACCCTGGAAGCGATTGCCGTCGGCATTTACGAGGGGGATTACGGCGCCTTCGAAAATAACGTCCTTCTGGAAACGGCCGTTAAGCATGAAGGTAGACTTGGGAAGTTCGATAACGTGTTCCTGTTCGTAGGGACCGTAAGCTTCGTCCACGCTGAGGGTGAAATCAAACTCATCACCTGCGTTGAGGTCCTTGAGTTTTGCTTCAAACGCTTCGAGCGCCACACCGAGTTCGGTAATAAACTGGAAGGGATGCTCCACGGGAGCCTGTTCTACGAGTTCGTGAACACCTTCAGCGTTATCTGTGTAAAGGCTGTAAGCCACTGTAATGTACTTGTGCATAGTGTTAAATTGTTATGTGTTGGGTGAGTAAATTTTTGATGAGGTTAGTGTTCTGGATGTTCTAGATGGTATAGATTTTCTAGATGCTCTAGATGTTCTAGATGCTCTAGATGGACTAGATTTTCCAGAGGACTAATAATATTCGAGGCCGAGGGCGGTTTTTAGTCTTTGTACCAGTCTGTTTTTCTCGAGGAGGTCGACCCAGTGCTCGCGGGGCGTTTTTGCTCTTGTGGGTACGGAGAGAGCTTCAACTTCATAGGTGAGGTCTACTTCAGCATTGCGCAAATGGGTGCGCATGAATTGGAGCATCTGAGGTTTGATTTTCAAGAAGCAATCGGCAACGGGTTGACTTTCAAAGACGATGTGTCCCGTCCATTCCTTCACGAGTTTGGGCTCGATGTGTTTTAAGCGACCTGCCGTTGAGATTTGTTCGCGTGGGAGGCAATTTAAGAAATAGCGCCAGACGTGTCCCAGGTCGTGTTGGCTGAAGGGGCGCACCTCCGTGACAACAGGTGCTTGAGGTGTGGACTGTTGTGAAGCCTGTTGAACTGTTGCTTGCGTAGGATTCGGTCCTGTGCGAAGGGAGAATGTTTGCGGTTTTCTCTTCGTGGGGGGTGTCGCCGTTGTGGGAGCTGCAGACGTTGTGGGCATTGCCGTTTGGGGCGGCACGACCACGGTTGTAGTCTGTAATTGTTGGTTTGGCGCTTGTTGGGGCTTTGATGGAGCAGCGGCACGTGGTGCCGTTGCCTTAAAGATGGGTCGTAGAGCAGTCTTGGGGCGAACCCCAGAACCTTCTTCCGTTGCTTGTGCTAATTCGATGAGTGCGATTTCCACCAGGAGGCGCTTATTGCGGCTCGTGCGGTAGTTCATGTCGCAGTCATTACAGATTTTGAGTGCTCTGTAAATGAATGCTGGTTTGCAGCGTTTCGCTTGTTCACCATAGCGCTGTCGGACGCTGTCGGAGGCTTCTATAAGCGGAAGAGTGCGTTCGTCGCTGGCTACGAGAAGTTCGCGGAAGTGAGATGCCAATCCGCCCATGAAGTGCTGAGCACTGAATCCTCTTTGTAAAATGCTGTTGAGGGTGAGCATGAGTTCGGGAATCTTCTTCTCAATAATGAGGTCAACGACCTTGTAGAAGCTTTCAAAATCAAGAACGTTGAGATTCTTGATTACCTGTTCGTAGGTGATGTTGCCTTCGGTAAAACTTACTATTTGGTCAAAGATGGAAAGCGCATCACGCATACCTCCATCTGCCTTTTGAGCGATGACGCCTAATGCTTCTTCCTCGTAGGTGATACCTTCAGCCGCAGCTACGTTCTTGAGGTGGTTGACAATATCGCTCACCTCCATGCGGTTGAAATCGTAAACCTGACAACGGCTGATGATGGTGGGCAGAATCTTGTGTTTCTCCGTAGTGGCGAGGATAAAGATGGCGTGTGCAGGAGGTTCCTCAAGGGTTTTCAGGAAGGCGTTGAAGGCAGATGTTGAAAGCATGTGCACCTCGTCGATGATGAACACCTTGTATTTCCCAATCTGAGGCGGAATAAGCACTTGTTCGGTCAAGTCGCGCATTTCATTCACCCCATTGTTAGACGCAGCGTCGAGTTCGTGGATGTTGAATGAGCGACCTTCATCAAAAGCTCTACAACTTTCGCATGTGCCGCAGGCTTCCATATTGCTATTGGGAGAGAGGCAATTGATCGTCTTTGCAAAGATTCGGGCACACGTAGTTTTACCGACACCGCGAGGACCACAGAAAAGGTAGGCGTGACCCAATTTTCCTGTAGTAATGGCATTCTTCAGTGTGGTAGTCAGCGCTTGCTGGCCAACGACTGTGCCAAAAGCCGTAGGGCGGTATTTGCGTGCCGAGACAATATAGTTTTCCATAAGGATAAAGTTTAGAACGCAAATTTACAGATTTTTCTATAATTATGGGTGGACTTTTTGGGAAAATGATGTGGTTGACCTTTGGGTACTGCAAGGTCTTTAGAGTCTTTAAGGTCAGTTCTCGCTTAACCATTCCCCTTTAACCGCTCGCCGTTCTCGTTTCCCGTTCACCTTTCCTTTTCTGTGATTAAAAAAATACGTCTCAAGTTTGAGGAGTGGTAATTTAAATGTATATTTGCCCGATGAATCAACAAATTTAAAGTTATGAAATTTCGTTTTCCTTTATTAGCTACTCTCGCTTTTGCGCTCTATTCTTGTTCCAGTGATGATTACGAACCTTCGATAGAACTGGAACTTCCTGCTGAAGGCAGCAGTCGTGTGCGCAGTATTACGCATGAAGGTTCATTGCCCTATGTATATGACTGGAAACTCAATTATAATGATAAGTATTTGGTTGCGGCTGAAGGAAATCTTGTAGGAGATACCGAAAATGTGTATAGTAGTTATCTCTCGTACACCCCTGAAACAGTGCTTATTAATAATCCTAAGGGACCTCAAATGGAGGCGATTATGGATGCCGATGGTAATATCGTGCAACTCACGGTAAGTAAGGACGTGTATAATTTCGTGTATACGAATGGGTATCTTACGGCGTGGGATAAGACCGTTCGTGATATGAATTTTGGAGGTAATGTGTCAAGCGCTTCTGGTAAACTGAAATATAGCGCTGGTAACCTTGTACGTATTGAATATGTGGAAAATAACGGTAATCCTACCATTATAACCCTCACTCCCTCTACCACGTTGAATAAGAATGGATTGCTGCCTGTAACGCTTTCTTTGCAGATGGGATGTTTTGGTTTTGAGCATCTCTATTATGGCGGTATGCTGGGTAAGGCTTCGAAAAATTTGGTGAAGCGTGTAGTGGTGGATGATCCCAAGGGAACCGCTAATGATTTCGCTATTGACTATACCTACTCTGTTTCAGCAACAACGGGCGATACCGAATTGTGCGTGTTTACCTATCGTGGACAGGCTGCGACGGCTATTTATAAGTATTGAGGGGGAAAATTGAGGCGTTGAGGCCTTTAGGCTTTAGGGGCACAACGACGGTCTCGTTGTGTAGTGAACAAAGGGTGTAGATAGTTTTTGCCTGTAATTTTAGATTTTATTATAACTAAAAAAGAAGAGTCTCGTCGGTGTGATGGGACTCTTCTTTTGTATGATAGAGGGGCGGATTAAGCCTCTTCTTTTTTCTTGCGTGTACGGCGCTTGGGTTTTTCGTCTGTTGTAGGACGGTCAATCTTTACGCCAGCGAGTTCGGGGTCAATCATGATGCGTCCGCAGTATTCGCAAACGATGATTTTCTTGCGCATGCGGATGTCGAGTTGGCGCTGGGGCGGAATCTTGTTGAAGCAACCACCGCAAGCATCACGCTGTACGTAAACGATACCAAGACCATTGCGGCTGCTCTTACGGATGCGCTTGAATGAAGTGAGGAGACGAGGTTCGATGCAGAGTTCGAGGTTCTTTGTTTTCTCGCGGATCTTTTCTTCTTCAGCCTTAGTTTCAGAAATGATTTCGTCAAGTTCAGACTTCTTGATGTCGAGGTCGTCACGGCGACTGCGAAGCGTTTCAGCACACTGGTTCATATCGCGCTGCTTAGTGTCAATTGCGCGCTGTGCTTCGTTAATCTTCTTTTCGAGAAGCATGATTTCAAGACCCTGGAATTCAATTTCCTTCGTGAGGATGTCGAATTCGCGGTTGTTGCTTACATTTTCCTGCTGCTCTTCGTAGCGCTTCATTGCTTCCTGTGCCTCACGAATCTGCTCGTTCATCGTGCTGATGTCAGCCTTATGACGTTCGATTTCAGAGTTGTACTTCTCAAGGCGGTGAGTGAGACCTTCGATTTCGGCATCAAGGTCTTCTACTTCAAGGGGAAGTTCGCCACGGAGCGCCTTTAACTTGTCGCTTTCAGAAAGCAATGTTTGCAACTGATAAAGATTTTTGAGCTTCTGCTCTACGGAGATATCCGTAATGTCTTTCTTTGCTGCCATATTTATTTGAGGTTATGAGGTTTTTAGGTTGTGAGGTTTTTAGGTTGTGAGGGGGTAAGGACTTTAAGGTCTTTAAAGTCTTTAGGGTCTTTAGGGTCTTTAGAGTCTTTAGAGGAGAATGGTTTCCTATCTTTTTCAACAACTACAGGTAGTGTATCGGGTTGGTGTTGACCTTTGTCTCAACGATGCGCAAGTCGGGGTTGGATGTGCGCAGGATGCGCGCCATGAGTTGCACCGTGAACTGCTCGCTTTGATAGTGCCCTAAAGCGGCGATAAGGATTTGGTTGTCGTAACCAAAGAATTGGTGGTATCCCATTTCACCTGTGAGGAAGGCGTCTGCGCGGTTGCTTATGGCATCGCTAAGTAAGAAGTCGCCAGATCCTCCGCAGAGAGCAACTCGCTTAATGGGGCGTGTGGGGAGGGCGTTGTGTTGTAAAGCGTCAACATGGAATACCTTCTTTACCTGGAGGAGAAATTCCATGGGATTGAGTTCTTGCGGAAGTTCACCAATAATTCCGCTGCCGCCTTGTCCGTTAGGGAGGGGTTGCAAGAAACGTACTTGCTGGAGTCCTAATCGTTCGGCGATGGCGAAGTTTACACCGCCTTCGGCGTTGTCCAGGTTGGTATGTGCGGCATAGATAGTGATGCCGGCCAAAATAGCGCGGCGCACGCAGCGCTCCACGATGTTGCGGTCGGCTATGCATTTGAGACCGCGGAAAAGCAACGGATGATGGGCGATGATGAGGTTACATCCCTCACGCTCAGCCTCTTCGATGATTTCTTCCGTCACGTCAAGACACAATAATACCCCTGAGGCGTCTGCGTCTGTTAATCCAATCTGCAAGCCAGCATTATCGTAGCTTTCTTGCAGGGGCAGAGGTGCAAACCGTTCAAGGGCTTCTGCTACTTCCTTTATCTTCATAAGGGAAAACCAATTATGTTGTGCAAAAATGCGGTGCAAATTTACAATTTTATTTTTACATGGACTTGCAAGGATGCCAAAATAGTTCTTCCCAGAGTTGTTTTTTCTATGAAAAGATTTTAGGTGGGTTTTATAAACTCCTGCAGATGATTAGGTTATAATATAGGAGTTGACCCGTAAAGACTATCATACCCCCTCCCCGCCCAAGGGCGGTACTCCCCCTATCTTAAGGGGAGAGAAGATTTTGATACTTCCTTAAAACGACTCAACAGATGTGAACAATCTCGCTTTCACTTGGTATAAATAGTATAGGAGTACTCTGCATGGCGCTCTCCCCTTAAGATAGGGGGAGTACCTCCGCAGGAGGGGAGGGGGTATGATGATTCTTCTTATATTGGGTCAACTGCTATATCATTACCGATGATTAACAATGGCGAATTTAGAGAATACCTCTTCAACAACCCGTGTGCTTTGAATTGAAGAATTTTTGGAGTGTGGCAGTCGCTATGTCGGTGTTTTTACGTAACTTTGCAGTTCCATACAAAGCAAAAAAGTTTATGGCGAAGAGTCCAGTGCAAGACATAAAGCAACGGTATAACATCGTGGGAAACTGCGATGAACTCAATCGTGCGTTGGACACAGCGCTGAAGATTGCCCCCGTGGACCTTTCCGTTTTGATTATTGGCGAGAACGGGGTGGGTAAGGAAATTTTTCCTCGCATCATCCACGATCATAGCAGTCGGAAGAAGAAAAATTACATAGCCATAAACTGTGGAGCGATACCTGAAGGAACCATTGACTCGGAATTGTTTGGTCACGTAGAGGGCGCTTATACGGGTGCTGTCGGTGAGCGCAAGGGGTATTTTGAAACGGCTGACGGAGGTACGCTTTTCATGGATGAAGTCGGTGAACTGCCTGCTGCAACACAGGCGCGCTTGCTGCGCGTGTTGGAGACGGGAGAGTATATCCCCGTAGGCGCCAGTCAACCTCGAAAGACAAATGTGCGTATCGTGGCGGCGACCAATGTAAACCTTGAAAAGGCAATTGCTGATGGACGCTTCCGACAGGACTTGTACTATCGTTTGAACTGCGTAACTATTGATGTTCCACCTCTGCGCCATCGTGGTGAGGATATCTTGATGCTCTTCAGAATGTTCGCCTTGAACATGTTTGAAACCCACCAGATACCGCCTGTGAGACTTACCCCCGAGAGTGAGCAACTGCTGTTGGCGTATTCATGGCCGGGTAACGTGCGTGAATTGCGTAATATCGTAACCAACATGAGCATTACGGCAGAGGAACGTACGATTACCCCTGAAATCCTGTCGCGTTACTTGCGTCGCGAAAATCACCGAGGTGAGTTGGAGGTGGTGAAAAAAGAAGAACCCTCTTCGGGAGGACAATATGAAAAAGACCGTGCGTTTATTTTAAACATGTTGTTGCAACTGCGCAGTGAGGTGGATGAACTCAAACGGGCATATAATACAAAGGCTTTGCCGTCAACTTATTTACCTACAAAAAACGAGCAGCGCGCGGGGACTGCTTCCTTGACTATGAAGGGAGAAGTTATTGATGCAGAAGGTGTAGAAATGTGTGACGCTGAAGAGTGGGCAGAGGAACCTGTAAATGAAAAAGTGGCGACCACCTCAACGACAATCAACGAGATGGAGCGTGAACTGATTCGTAAGACCCTTGAGGAATGTCATCATCACCGAAAGAAGGCTGCGGAAATGTTGAATATTTCGGAGCGCACACTTTACAGAAAAATTAAAGATTATGACTTGGAATAAATACAGCATTTGCGCAATAAGTTTTTTGTTCGTGGTGCTTCTTTTTACGGCATGTAAGGTGAGTTATAAATTTACGGGAACTTCCATTGATTATAACATCATCAAGACTATGCAGATTGACAATATTGCCAATCGTGCGCCCTATGGTTGGGCGCCTATGGAGGCCATCTTTAATAACAAACTGCAGGACCTCTATGCCAACCAAACGCGCCTTGAATTTGTAAAGCGTAATGGTGACCTTCATATTGCTGGTGAAATTGTAGGGTATGACCAATATAATAAGGCAGTTTCAGCCGATGGATATTCATCTCAGGTGCAGTTGAAGATGACGGTGAATATTCGTTTCGAAAATAAGAAAGCTAATGTTGCGTGGGAAAAGCAGTTCTCGGCAACCACCCAATATGATGCAAACCAGCAGTTGGCTGCTGTACAGGAAGAACTCGTGACGGAAATGGCGCGTGACATTGCGGAGCAAATCTTCAATGCTACGGTGGCAGATTGGTAGTTAGAGGTGTAGGCGAAACCTTAAGGTTTGATATGCTCATTAGGGGATTTAAGGTCTTTAGAGTCCAGTCGTCTTTTTCCTTTAATCCCTCTTTGTGGTCTTGGCTTCCTTCTTGTAAGGTGTTGGTTCTCCCTTTCAAAAAAACTTTCCCTTTTTATCTTCACAATTGTGGATCTTAAGAATCTTATAGAACATCCCGAACAACTGAATAAAGAGACGTTGCATAAATTACGCGAGTATGTGGCTGTTGCGCCCTACCATCAGGTTGCTCGTTTGCTTTATTTGCAGAATCTCTTCCTTCTCCATGACGCAACCTTTGGCGACGAACTGCGTCGTGCAGCCCTCTTTATCCCCAATCGTAAGGTGCTTTTTGATATGGTAGAGGGAAACAATTATGAGGTGCGACCTGCTGTTGCTGTACCTCAAGAGCAGGAAAGTCCCTCGGAAACAGTCGACCGTACGCAAAGTTTGATTGACTCGTTCCTGGCAACAACGACAGAAACCGCGGTAGATAAACCCCGTAAACTTACGGCAGCAGATGCTACAACGGATTACGCGGCCTTCTTGCTTGCAATGGATGATATCGTTCCAGATACGGATGTCACGGGAGATGATGCCCGCATTGATGATTATCTTGGTCGTGGTACGGAGCGTATCGTGTTGCAAGAGAATCCTGAATATACGCCCGACCTTTCCGATTCAGAAGTTTTAGGTGCTGAAGAGGAATATTTTACGGAAACTTTGGCGAAAATTTATATCAAACAGGGTAATTATGACAAGGCAATTGAAATTATTACGCGCTTAAATTTGAATTATCCGAAAAAAAGTAGTTACTTTGCAGACCAATTGCGTTTCTTGCGCAAGTTACAGATAATAAATAACAAAACTAAATAACTAAAACAATGTATTCAGTACTCGTAATTTTGGCTGTAGTGGCAGCTATTTTGCTTACGCTCATCGTGCTCATTCAAGAGTCAAAGGGTGGTGGTCTTACCTCTAATATGGCCGCAGGTAACTCTATTATGGGTGTACACAAGACTACAAACTTTGTAGAAAATACAACTTGGGGACTTGCAGCAGCGCTCGTTATCTTGAGCGTTGTTACACATTTCTGTACACCTGCAGAACAAAATGCAGACGCTATCGTAACGGAAATGAAGGTTGCTCTTCCTACGCTTCCCGCAGCTGCTCCTGCGCTTGATGTAACTGCACCTGTGGCTACAGAAACTCCCGTAGCACCTGCTACTGAAACACAGAACTAATTTCGGTTTCCTGTAAAGAAAAACTTAAGAGGGTGTGCCAAATATATTTGGCACACCCTCTTAAGTTGTGTAAGAGTGAGTAAAATGTAAGACGCTGAAATTGAGGATGAAGGGAGTGTACTGACGTACATGACCAAATCCGAAATTGAGGGGCAACGAAGCAGTTCGCTCATTATGACACAACGCCCTTAAGTTGTAAGGTTTAAGGTAATAATATTCACTGGACAGCAATACTTTGATTATTAGTGGCTCCAAATAAATCAAACGAACTTTCGTGGACAACCAAAGGTCACGCAAGTAACACCTATATTTCCCCATTATTTTAGCGTGGCGGAATAAGTGTCTAAAATACGTGTGGCAAGGCGCGGTAGGGCATAACGATCAAGATCATTGAGGGCAACACATAGATATCCAGGAAGCGTGTTTGGCGTGATAGGTTGTGCAGATTTTAGAACGTATGCCCAGGTGCGTAAGTTTTGATGACTCAATTTGTGACTGATATCAGCCACGATAGGGGAGAGCGTGACGTCGGCGGTGTGGAAGGATTGAAGGAGGGGGTTGCTTAATAAGTCGGAGGCTGATAAGGGTTCTTCCGTTTCAATCAGTACGGGTTCGTAAAGTCCTTGCCAGATATCTCCTTTGGGGCGTTTGCGTAAAAGTAAATGTGTGCCGTCTGTTACAATGAGATAGGTCAGAAAGCGTGTGCGCACTTGTGTGCGCTTCGCCTTTACGGGGAAATCCTCGGGGGTGCACTCTGCGTGTGCCATGCAGACGTTATTGAGTGGGCAGTTGGTACATTGCGGAGCGCGTGGTGTGCAGACGAGTGCTCCCAGATCCATTATGGCTTGGTTGTGAAGTGCGGCATGATTCGGGGGAAGTAGTTCTTGGGCAAGACTGGCAAATTGGCGTTTCCCCTCGGTGCTATCAATAGGAGTATTGATGGCAAATACACGGGAAAGTACGCGGTAGACGTTGCCGTCAACCACCGCATGCGGAAGGTCGTAGGCAAATGAAGCGATGGCAGCAGCGGTGTAATCGCCAACCCCTTTAAGACTCCTAATCTGTGAGTAGGAGTTGGGAAATCCTCCCATCTCCACGATTTGCTTTGCTGCTTGGTGAAGGTTGCGGGCACGACTGTAGTAGCCAAGACCTTGCCAAAGGCGTAAGACCGCGTCCTCCTCGGCATGAGCCAACTGCTCCACCGTGGGGTAAGCCTCGGTGAAGCGCAAGTAATAATCCATCCCTTGCTCTACACGCGTCTGCTGTAGGATGATTTCAGAAAGCCAAATCTTATAAGGATCCTTCGTGCGACGCCAAGGAAGGTCGCGCCCATTTTGCTGATACCAGGGTAGGAGGGGGGAGAACATAAATAGAGTACAGATAACAGAGTACAGATAACAGTTGCCAGTTGGATAAATCTACCGCATGGTAATTGTACTCTGTACTCTGTTATCTGTACTCTTTTACGTTTACTTAGTGAAACAATTTAATGCGTTGCTCTTCAGAGAGTTTGCAAATCATGAGGGTGCCCTCTTTTTCTACAACGATGTAACCGTCAAGACCTTGAACGACAACCTTCTTTTCGCCCGTAGTGTGGATGATACAGTTGTGTGTTTCGTAAGTGTCGATGTTTTCGCCAATACAAGCATTTCCGTACTTATCTTGTGGCACTTGTTCGCGTAGAGAACCCCACGAACCGAGGTCGCTCCAACCGAAGTCGCCAGGGTAAACGAAAATTTCCTCGGCACGCTCCATGATGGCATAGTCCACAGAGATGTTTTCGCAAGTGGGGAAGAGTTCGTTGATGCGTTCCTGCTCTTCAGCGGTGTCGTAAATGGGGAGTAACTTCTCAAACGTGCGAGAAATCTCGGGATGATACACGCGGAAGGCATTAACGATGGTGCTAACGCTCCAAATGAAGATGCCTGCATTCCAAAGGTATCCACTCTGCTTAATGTATTCCTGTGCGACCTCCAATGAGGGTTTTTCCTTAAATCCGTCTACGCGATAGATATTCTTACGGCGCGAAGAAGCATAACTAAGGTCTCCCTTGATGTAACCATATCCAGTTTCGGGGCGTGTGGGCTTAATACCAAGTGTGATGATGGCATCAGTTTCGGCAGCAAATTCAAGGCAGTCGTTAATGGCCTGTCGGAAGGTGGAGACATCCGCAATGGTGTGGTCGGAGGGTGCCACAACAACATTCGCACGGGGGTCGCGCTTCTTAATACGCCAACTTGCGTAGCAAATGCAGGGGGCGGTGTTACGACGGCAAGGTTCTAACAATATGTTATTTGAAGGAACCTGGGGTAACTGTTCCTTGACGAGCGCCTCATAGTCGGCAGAAGTAACAATCCATACATTTTCAGCAGGGATGATACCTTCAAAGCGTTCAACTGTAAGTTGAAGCAAGGTCTTTCCGCAACCTAAAACGTCCAAGAATTGCTTGGGTTTTTCAGGACTGCTCATCGGCCAAAAGCGGCTTCCAATACCGCCAGCCATAATAACGAGGTGGTTATGTGTCATCATAATGTGTGTGCGTAGTTAGTAGACAAGTAGACAAGTAGACAAGTAGACGAGTGGGAGTGGATAAGTAGACGAGTAAACGATTCTCTTCTTCACCTTTTGGGGTTATTCACTTTTCGCTTCTTCCTCATTCATCGTACCTTCAATAGAAATACGTGTTATGGGTGTTTTTGCATTTGAGCGTACAGTGATAGACTTACGGAAGTGACCAAAGAGTTTTCCCTTGCCATTGTAAACCACTTCCACCTCACCTGTTTTGCCTGGTTCAACGGGTGTTAAGGTATACTTTGCCACAGTGCATCCGCATGAGGTAATGGCTTGATGAATAACCAGGGGTTCGTTTCCTGTATTGGTAAATTTGAACACCGTCTTTTGTATTTCGCTTTCCTTGAAGGTGCCAAAATTATGTGCAGTCTTCTCAAATTTTATTTCCGCTTGCGCAAAACCGTTTGCACAACCTATGCAAAACAGTGCGAAGAATAGTGTGAAAATTTTCTTCATTGTTCAAAGTGTGATTAGTGTTGTCGTTTGCAAATGTAAGATTTAATCTGTGAATAAGCGCTATGTCAGCGAAAAATATTCGCGTATTAAGAAGATGGGTGGTTATTCTTTTGTAAATTTGCGGAAGATAAAGATGAAAACAACAACTCGACCTTCCGTTTTGCCTCCCAAAGAGAAAATTATTTTGGGAATCGACCCTGGTACGAACCTGCTGGGGTATGGTTTGGTGCGCGTCTGTGGCAAGAAGGTGGAGATGATGGCGATGGGCGTTATTGACATGCGTAAGTGTGCGGATGGTTACTTAAAGTTGGGACGTATTTACGAGCGTGTGATGGGGATTATCGATGCTTTTCACCCCGATGAGTTGGCGATTGAGGCCCCCTTCTTTGGTAAGAATGTGCAGAGCATGCTCAAATTGGGTCGTGCCCAGGGTGTGGCTATTGCCGCAGCGATAAGTCGACAAATTCCGATTCAGGAGTATGCTCCGATGAAAATAAAAATGTCTATCACGGGTAACGGACAAGCAAGCAAGGAGCAGGTGGCGGCAATGATTAAGCGCATGCTCAATATTAAAGAGGACCCCGTGGGATTCCTTGATGCAACCGATGCCCTTGCAGTGGCTTACT
This sequence comes from Alloprevotella sp., assembly GCA_045632685.1. Classification (GTDB taxonomy): domain Bacteria; phylum Bacteroidota; class Bacteroidia; order Bacteroidales; family Bacteroidaceae; genus Alloprevotella. The sequence goes on along the minus strand of JAZQXB010000043.1, from coordinate 40,289 downwards.
GCCATCACTTGCAAAGTTCTCGTCCCGAAACAACTACAAGTGGGGCGCATTCTTGGGCGGCTTTTGTGAAGCAGAATGCAGACCGAGTGAGAAAGTAGCGCAACCTTAAAACCTCATACTCCTCAAAACTTTAGAAGTTGAGCGTATGTGAGACTTCAATTCATTACTATAATCTTTAGAAAAACTATTTTTATTCACCTATGAAAGCATTCTTGATAACCCTCATTTTTGCCCTTTTTACGATGGGTGCAACTGCCCAGGAAATTTATAAAATCGTCTACCAAAATGCGGAACAAGTTCTGAACAATCCTGCGAGTGGTGTGACTAAAGCAAGGATCGCACAATTTAAGGTGAGTCAGTTGACTTACTTGCGCCAGAAGGCTTTTGAAACAATGCCTGAAGTGACCGACCGTTTCCTGGACGTACAAGCCTATTATCTCTCTGAATTTATGACTCTTTATCAGTCTGAACTGGTGAAGAGCAACAAGGAAACTCCCGAGGAGCGTGCGAAGAAAGTCATGATTTTCCTTGATGCTACCGTTTCAAATCCGCTATTCGGAGATACTGACGAAGAAACTATTTACGCTTACATTAAGGAAGGCACAGAACTCACACCTTTCTCTCTTGATACCGACTGGCAGAAAGCGCTGGCGGCTGTAAAGGCGCAGTTGAAGTAAGGGGGGGGCTTCGCCAGTCAACGGACAATGGTCAACAGACAACGGACAACCGACGCCAAACCGAGCGCAATCAAGTTTACTTGAATTGCCGAGGTGCGAAGGAGGAAAAGACCACGAAGTGGGATTAACGGACAACAGACAATGGACAACCGACAACAGTCTTCGGTCAACGGACACAGATAACGGAGAATTTCCCCGGATGGTAGTTGTACTCTGTTCTCTGTTCTCTGTTCTCTGTTCTCTGTTCTCTGTACTCTGTACTCTACCAGTTGTACTCTGTTCTCTGTACTCTATACTCTATACTTGTTTACTAAAAATGCAAAACATTGAACTTAATAAAGCGTGGCAAGCAATTGCCAATACCAATGTAAGTCTTTTTCTTACAGGTAAGGCAGGGACGGGGAAGACTACCTTTCTCCGTCAGTTGCGTGAGCAGTTGCCCAAGCGTGTTGTTGTCTGTGCTTCTACGGGGATTGCGGCGATCAATGCGGGGGGAGTGACGTTGCACTCCATGTTTCAACTTCCCTTTGCTCCCTATATCCCCGAGACAACTTTTAACAACAACCAGCGCCGCTTCTCCTTTCCCAAGGGAAAGATTCGCCTTCTGCGCAGTATTGATGTGCTGGTGATTGACGAGGTGAGTATGGTGCGCGCGGATGTGCTCGACGCTATAGACAGTGTATTGCGACGCTACCGCCATCGCTACAAACCCTTTGGCGGGGTGCAACTTCTGCTGATTGGCGACCTCCAACAGTTGGCACCCGTTGTGAGACAAGAAGATTGGGACTTGTTGGGTAAGTATTACGACTCTCCTTACTTTTTCAGTAGCAAGGCGCTTCAGCAACTGGATTATTATACGATAGAACTTAAGAAGGTCTATCGCCAAAGTGACCCTGAATTCTTGAATCTGCTCAATATGGTGCGTGAGAATCGCATGACGTCTGAAGCGTTAGCGCATCTTAATTCGCGTTGTATTCCAAACTTTGATCCTCCCAAGAAAGAAGGGTATATACGCCTGACCTCCCATAATAGTCAGGCTGATACGATAAATCAGCGTGAGATGGAGGCGCTCGAGGGAAAGCAGTTCATCTTTGATGCTAAAATAGAGGGGGAATTCCCTGAAATGTCGTACCCCACGGATAAGGTGCTCGTATTAAAGATTGGAGCACAGGTAATGTTTGTTAAGAACGACCGCGATAAGCGTTACTATAACGGCATGATTGGTACCATAATCGGTATTGACGAAAATAGTATTATGGTGCGCCCGATGGATACTGACGTAGAACTCAAAGTGGTGGCGGACGTGTGGCAGAACTGTAAGTACGTGCTGGATGAAGAAACGAAAGAGATTTCCGAACAGGTCATTGGCACTTTCTCGCAAATCCCCTTGCGACTCGCTTGGGCAATAACGATTCATAAGAGTCAGGGACTTACCTTCGAACGTGCCATTATCAATGCCAAGCAAGCCTTTGCTGCAGGACAAACTTATGTGGCGTTGAGCCGTTGCAAGACGTTTGAAGGACTCGTGTTGAGTGCTCCCATTCCCGCACATGCCATCATCACGGATTATCAAGTGCAGGGTTACACCCAGCAAATGGCAGCTCGTGAACCTTCTGAAAATCAGTTGCAAGAAGCACAGCGCAACTTCCTTTACGCTACGCTTGAAGAACTCTACAACTTCACCCCCGTACTCTACGCCTATGCCGACTTACTGCGCGTGATGGAGGAGCATTTTTCCAAACTTTACCCCGAACTCATCGCCCGCTTCAAGTCTTTGGAACCCGAGTTGAGAAATGCCGTTGATGCCGTGGCTAAAAAGTTTTGCACGCAGGTGGATTACCTTGTGCGAACGGAGGAGAACCCCGCAGAGTCTCCCAAGTTGCAAGAGCGCATAACTGCTGCTACTTCATATTTCCTTGACAAACTGTTGCCCCTCATCAAGCAAGCGAGCGACTTGTCCTTGCCTACGGACAGCAAGCGTGTGAAGGAACGTGCCGAGACTTCAATCGATACGCTTCGTGAAGCCCTGCGCGTAAAGACACAGCTGCTCAACTACGTGCAAAGTGGTCCCTTCTCGCTCTCTGCCTACCTCCGCCGTAAGGCAGATATCCTACTTGATATTGCCGATAAGGGAGATGCAGATGCTCCAGCGAAGTCCAGCAAGACGGCGCGTAAGAAGCAGGAGAAGGAAGAGAAACTTACGGACGTTCCCCAGGATATTCTGCATCCCCGCCTCTTCAACGTGCTTCGCGCTTGGCGTGCGGAGAAGGCGCGCGAACTCTCGATGCCTGCCTACGTAGTCTTCTCGCAACGCGCACTCGTATCCATGACAAATATGCAGCCACGCACCGTTGCAGAACTTAAAAAACTCCCAGGCGTAGGTAAGGCCGTCATAGAACGCTACGGCGAGGTCCTCCTCGAACTCATCAACGAGTATCTGCTGGAGGAAGAAGACTAACATTCCGTACTGTATATCAAGTAAAAAAAGTGGAGACAACACTCGGCTACGAGGTTGTCTCCACTTTTTTAGGTAACGATATAGCTGATGTCCACAAATAATCCTTACTCCAAAGAAGTTGTGCTCTTATTATTTAAGCCACTAATGGGCACTAATCTACACTAATGCCTTGCGGAGTGGTTTTTGTTTCACACAGAATCCACGGAAAACACAGAAAAGTCTCCACGTATTGGCGCGTATCTTCTCGTATTTTTTTAGCCACGAATGGGCACGAATTTACACTAATGCGGAGTTGGAAGTTTTTTGACAGATGAACATAAGAACATATTGCTTCGCACCCTTTGCGCCTTTGCGTGAGACGTTTTTTCACACAGAACTGAAAGTCGCTGTCCGAACTTGTGAGGGGAAAGCAATCCACGGAACACACAGAAAAGTCTCCACGGATTGGCTCGTATCTTCACGTATTTTTTGAACCACTAATGGATACTAATTTACACTAATGCCTTGCGGAGTGGTTTATTGTTTCACACAGAAATCCACGGAATACACAGAATAGTCTCCACGTATCTTCACGTATCTGCGCGTATGTTTTTTAGCCACTAATGGGCACTAATTTACACAAATGCCTTGCGGAGTGGAGTCGTCTCACGCAAAGTCGCAAAGTATCGCAAAGTATCTGTGACAAAAATATGTCCTTATGTCCTTCTGTCAAAAATTCTGTGTCCTTCCGTGTATTCCGTGTGCGATAATATATTTAACATAAGAACAAATAGCTCCGCGCCCCTTTGCGCCTTTGCGTGAGACGTTTTTTCACACAGAAATCCACGGAAAACACAGAAAAGTCTCCACGTATTGGCGCGTATTTACATGTATTTTTTAAGCCACTAATGGACACCAATTTACACTAATGCCGGATGGTTATTAGTGCCCATTAGTGTTCATTAGTGGCTTCAAATAAAACAAACGAACTTTTGTGGACAACCAAAGGTCACGCAAGTAACACCAATATTATTGCTTTCCCCTATATCATTCCCCGATTTTCACCAATGTCGTTAACCCGTTCTTCTGTCCCACTACGTATGTCGGACCGATCAGGCTGTTGTTTCGGCAAAGGTCGGTCATGGTTAAGGGGTGTCCTAACGTGAATTGCAGGCATGAGAAGGTGTCACCAGCTTGTAATTTTGAGTTTTCGCAGCGCTCTGCCTGGAATCTGTTTTCGCCTAAATAGCGGATTTCACAAATACGATCGGGCAACCAACCAATTCGTAAGCGGTCACCCTCTGTAAGTTCACGGCTATCAATATGTTCTGTGTTGAAATAATCAGATTCACAGTTTGTACCCTCCTGCAACAACTTGCAAAAGTCTTCCCAACTACAACCTTCCGCATACGCGGCCAATACGTCGAGTGTGTGTAGGGATACTGTGTCATAACCGCGTGTGGAATAGCCCCACACGCGTTCCAGAGTGGTTTCGGAAATGTGAAGTCGTAACGCTGCTTCAATAGCAGCAGTCAGTGCTTGAAAGTCAGCATGCACTGCCAACTTTTTGCCAAAGCGCCGCTCTACATGTTGGCGCAGCGCACTAATTTGAGGTATATTTCTTTTGATGACCATAGCGTTACAAAATTAATCATTATCTTTGAGTCCCAAAAATAAGTTTGTGATGGAAGAAAGCGAAATCTTTGATAAAGTGCAACAAGTGAATGAGGCACAACCGGGTTTTCATGAATTTAAGTTGTTGAGAACCAATGCTCATACCTCCTTATATCTCGCTTACAAGGCAGGAAAGCGCTTTGCGATAAAGGCAACAAAAGACAATACGGCGTTGCAGACCAAAATCCTGCAGCGTGAGTATGAGGTGTCTATTGATTGCGATCATCCCCACCTTGTACACATATATACATTAGAGGAAGGTTTTCCCTTTGGTCTCGGTCTTGTAATGGAATATGTCGAGGGGCGCACGTTGAGTGAATACCTCAAAGAGCGACCTTCGAGAAAGGAGCGCAATCGTATTTTTGCGGAACTCCTTTCTGCCGTAGGGTATCTGCATAAGCGCGGCATTGTTCATAACGATATCAAACCCGAAAACATTATCATCACCCGTGCGGACAATACCTTGAAACTCTTGGATTTCGGTTTGGCAGATAATGATGCGCAGTATGCCTTGCGCACGTTAGGGTGTACGCCTCAATATGCCTCTCCTGAGTTGTTAAATCAATCGGGAGTGACAGATGCGCGTAGTGACATCTATTCGATTGGGGTAGTGATGCGTGAAATGTTGGGCAATTCCTTTATAGCAAGACGATGTGTGAAGAAAATGCCCGAACGGCGTTATGCCAACGTCGAGCAACTCAAGAAAGCTTGGCGCAATCGACATCTGCCCCTCCGAATTTTACTCTCCCTCCTTTTGTTGGTGGTATGTTTATTGCCCACCTTCCTGCTCATTCAAACAAAGGTGAAGGAGCAGGAACAGCGTGACCATCAAGAGCGGATAATCACGCAAATGGAGCGCAGCATCACCAGCATTTGCGAAACCTCTAAAGTCGCTATTGAGCAAAGTCCCTATTTTGAATTTGCTAACATGCACATGATGGTGATGATGGAGCGTTGTCGTGAAAGTCTGGATAGTGTGATAAATAAGGTAGACGACCCAGATTTAAAGATGTTGGTAAACTCTCGCTATCAATTTATATTTGGAAACTATTGTAAAGAACTGGCTGACATGCAGTTGGGGGATAAACCCTCATATCTAATGGTTACACCTTCAAAGCATCATAGTTTTTACGATTCGTTGATAGCCAATAAATTACCTTATCGTACTTACCCTGAGACAGAGTGAATAGACAATAAAAGACAATATAAAGTCTCTTTTCTGTAAGCATTTTATTTATACCTTTGCCGACGCAACAGTCCAAAAAGTCACGACAATCCGCTTGTTGTTTTGATTATTTTGTTACCTTTGCGTTACAAAATCGATAAACACGCGAGTGTGTTTGCTCTTTTCGCTGATGAACCTAGGAAATTCATACAAGATAGAAAAGACAAGCATTGTCGCATGTCTGTATATTCGTATACCTACGTCAGTAGGTGTATGGTTATAGGCGTGGACTGTTGCTTTTTCTTCTATCAAAGGTTTTCCTAGGACCTATCAGCGGAGATTAAGTAATTAGTCTGCGCTTTTTTTGTATGTGCAGTACTGATGCAAATGAGTAATTTTTGAAGTTTATATACTAACGTTAGAACTTGAAAAATAAGTGGAAATGTTGGGTTAATGCGTTGAACTTGAAAGAGTAAATTCTGTAGTAGGTCTGTCTAAAAGGTAGTTCGCTTCAGGTTTTTATGGTGTGGAGTTTGATAAGACTAATTTCTATTTTATTCATAGATAATATAAATCAGTAATGGCAAGTAAAGTAAGAGTTTACGGTAAAGCTCAAAACCGTACGGCTTTAGGCATCGCGCATGCTTACATGGTAATGTATCCTCAGGCAACTTTGGAAGATTTGCGTAAGGCTTTCCCCAATGAATTGAATCCCGACAAGGGTACGAAGGAAATCTTTATCTACGCTGAAGAAAAGGGTACCGAAGCTAATTGGGATGGTTACTTCAAGGCAGAAGAAGAGTTGCTAACAATGGGTGACGGCAAGAAGGTGTCTGTAGTAAAGATGTGGACAAAACCAAGTTTTGAACGCTTGGTAAGTCATGCAAAGCTTTACGATATTGAAATCGCACAGTTTGAAGCTGCTGAAAAGGGCTTTGGTAAGAAGGGTGGTTTCCGCCTTGAATACTTGAATGGTTATGTTCCCCCCGTACCTGAAAAGAAAAAGTCTTTGCTCTGGTTGTGGATTCTCCTCGCAATTTTGGTTCTTGGTGCAATCGCTTTCTTTGCAACTCGTCAACCCGAAGTAGTTGAGATTGAAAAGGTGATAGAAAAGGAAGTTATTGTTCACGACACCGTTTATGTTCAGCAACTTGAAGAAATTGAAAAGAATTTCAACGCAACTCAGTTTGAACAGGGCAAGGCAGAATTGAATGAAGATGCGAAATTCGTGTTGCACGACCTTGCAAAGTTGATGGACAAGAACCCCACGCTCAAGGTAAAGATTGTAGGACACACTTCAGCAGAAGGTGATGCTAACTTGAATCAAAAATTGTCTGAAGCTCGTGCGCAGGCTGCCGTTGATTTCCTCGTAGCACGCGGTATTGCTACAGAGCGTCTTGACGCAGAAGGCAAGGGTTCAAGCGAACCTCTCGATGTTAACAATCCTGAAGTGAATCGTCGTACAGAATTTGTTGTTTTTGAATAACATAGGTCTACTTAACATAAAAATATTATGGCAGTAAAGAAAACAACGGTCAAGAAGACCAAGGACGGTACTGTAGATAAGCGTACCAAGGAAGGCAAGGCTATTGCTGAGAGAATGGCTAAGGCTCGCAAGGCTAAGAACAGTTTAACTAACCGTATCAAAAGATTGTTTAAGTAATTATGAAGACTAATATCAAGAACCTCGCGACCATCTTGGCAACCACAATCTGGGCAGATGGCGAATATGATGAAGCCGAAAAGATCTCTGTAGAAGAAATTGCAGAAGCTTTCGAACTTGATGTAAATGAGTTGCTCGCAGCTGTAAATGCTGAAGTGGAAGCCATCAGTGCTTTGGACGAAGAAAAGGTAAACGAAGTGTTGCTTCAGAAGGCTGCAGAGGTAGATGAAGAAGAAGCAGAACTCGTGCTCCAGGCTGTATTGCAAATTGCAACAGTAGACGGTGTGCTTTGCGAAGAAGAAGTAGACAATATCTTGTCTATCGCTTCTGCTTTGGGCGTAAACGAAGCGCGTGCCGTATTAATGTTGGCTGACCTTGTAAAGGACGAACCCGAACTCGAAATTGTATTTTAATTTGAGTTAGGTTATGAGTTTGAAAGCTATATGATCCGAATGGCGCTCTCCCCCTGTTTATAGGGGGAGGGGACCGCAAAGCGGTGAGGGGGTGTAGAAAACTCTTGGTGCCCAGATGGATCATAACCTCTCAACCTCATAACCTCTCAACCTTACTAACCTATGGGACTGATTAACAATTTTCTTGATAAATTCAAGAACGCGGAGTTTACAGTGGCTCCCCAAAAAAAGTTGAAAACTATTTCTGCTGACTTCAAGAACGCATTCAACCTTACTTTGGTGTTCTACAAAGGTGTTCAAATTGCTGATGGCGACTTGACTTTGGCAGCGTTGAACAAGAAGACTACAAAGGACGTAAAGACCAATGCTGACGGCCTTAAGATTAAGGCGAGCATGAAGGTGGGTGATGCCGAAAAACTCTTTGACCAAAATTTCGGTGTTACCGTACAGATTAAGGACGAAAAGGGTACGAAGTTGGTGCCCAACGGCATTACTCTTGGACAGGCGGCTCGCGGAGAGTATTGATTATGTCAGCACTTATAGAATTAGTACAACAGGATGTTATTGCTTTTTTGAATAGCAATAAAGAATTGCTCTTTAATGAGCGGGACTTTCAGATGCACCTTGCCACCTGGTTGAGAAACTCCACGAATTCTTACGATGATGTTGATGTAGAGTATTATGTTCCTTGGAAAGAATTGGGTAAAAATGCAGATGGTAAATATAAGTATATTTGGCAATCGGAACTCCGCTTGGACATTGTAGTAAAAAAATATGGAGAATATTGTCCTGTTGAACTGAAATACAAGACTAAGAAAGTTGAGCAAAGAATCACTCGGTTCGATGAGAATATTGATGATAAAGTTATTGTGATGAAGAACCAAGGTGCCCAAGACTTAGGTATGTATGACTTCTGGAAAGATGTTCGCCGAGTGGAATTGGTGCAAAATCGTTTTGATAGAGTAAAAGGCGGTTTGGCGGTGTTCCTTACTAACGACCCTCTTTATACTCAAAAAAGCAAACCAACATCAAACAATCGTTTGTTTAATATGGTTGAAGGTGAGGTTTGTTCAAAACAAAAACATTGGCAGAATTCTAGTAGTACTTGTGCTAAAACACATCCTAATTTTGAAGTAGAAAAAGAGTATAGCATTAAATGGCATAATCGTGATGTCAACGATGTGATGTTTTATTATTGTATAGTAATAATTTAAAAAATGTAACAATGGCAAAGAAATCTGTTATTTCAGGCGAATACATCGTGTCTGTATTAGACTCTGGAAGTATTGAAGTGTATCGCATTTACGATAATGTAAAAGGTGCGCTTCGCGAAATCGCAGAAAAAGAAGGTTTTGAATATGATCCAAATTGGAATACGCGTCAGTTTGGTTCTAAACTCATTGACTTTCTGAATGAAAAGAAAAACTAACTTTTTTATTAACCATTTTAAACCCTTAAAATTATGGCAGAATTTAAGTTGGATGGCCGCATGAAGGTCAAGACTTTGAAGGACAACTTCAAGAAGAACTTTGGTAGCACATTGCGCGTGTATAAGAGCGTAACTTGTAAGGGCGCTATGGCTGATGACAACGCAACTTTGGCTTCACTCCGTGCTGAAGGTAAGACAGGTGGCGAACTCACAGTAGGTGGTAACCTCCGCGTTGGTAACTTCGAAAAGAAGATTGCTGAACTTTACGGTATCGGTGTACAGGTTGCAAATGCTAATGACACTGCATTGGCTGACAACGACATCACTCTCGTTGCTGCAGGTAAGTAATCAATAAAAGGGGCAGCCACAAAGGTTAAAACTCTGTTGGCCGCCCCTTTATCTTTTCAGTGTAAAGACATAAGAACAAAAAGGGCAGAAGTTTATGTTCTTATGTCAGAAAAAATAGAGGAGGGTAGGTGGTCTCACGAAGAGGTCACTGCATTACAGACCAACTACCGTGTTCAGTTGTTGGCAAAGGCTAATGATGCGGGTATTCTCAACAAGGCAAAGGAGGCCGGAAAGAAGCGTCTCGAAAGTTTGTTCCAGACATTCGGTTTCTCAGTTGTGGAATTGAATCAGAACTAAAGTTATAATTGTAATAGGTATTGTTTTACTTGCAATGGGCTGCAAACTATCGTAGGTAAAAAGAAATGAAAAAAGTTATTTCTCGAAAAACAGGGAAGAGTAAAAAAATATAATACAAATATCATGTTCGGATTTATTTTGGGAAATATTCGCTATTTCCTTACGATGCTTGTCATACTCGTTTGTTGTGTTCTGTATGAAGGGCAAATCGGGGGAAAATTAATCGCACTTGGTGCTGTGAGTATTGCTTGTGGAACACCCCTTATAAAACAGACGCGCTCGGGGGCAAAAGACAAACGATGTAAGGAACAACCTTTTATTTGGTGGCAAATTCTTATAGGAATTGTTTTACTTGCAATGGGCGGTTTGTTAATTCATATAAAGTCGTAATTGATTATGAAGATTCCAGGTTTATCGTTTTCATTGAAGCGAGCTATAGGCATTACTGCTGTTAAGCAAAAGGTTGCAAAGAAAACAGGGATCCCTCTTACCAAGCAAGGATTAGAGCGTAAGATTGGGGGAACTGTGCTGAAAACTATCATAGGTAAAAAGAAATGAAAAAGTTATTTTTCGTCGTTCTCATGTTGCCATTGCTTTGTGGTTGCACAGGTGGTGGCAACAAGGCTTTGTTGGATGAGTATAACATGGTCTTGAATCGTGTTCAGGAATTAGAGAAGGTGGTGAAAACAGAAGATTGGAGCACATTTTCTGCAGACAATTTGAAGGATATTTATGCACTTACCCAAGATCTGTATTATGACTACAACCCTATGGAACTGACTCCGGAACAGGTTAACGCCTGCGAAGCATTGAAGGGGCGTGTGAAAAACTTACGAGAGCAAATAACCAGTAAATGTAGTGAGACGGTCAATGGTTTTGAAATTACAGCATTTAATCTTTCTGACCAATTGATTGAGGACGGACAGACTTATCCAGTGTATTTGAAAAAAGGTGAGACACTTGATATTACTGCAACCTCACAGCAACCGTTTACGTTGAGGATAAGCAATGTAAGTAGTCGTACAACGCTAAAAAGTTTTATTGCGAAGACTTCAGTGGTGTACAGCATGGAAATTAAGAATACTGCCATCTATATTGTAGAAGTTATTCCTACAAAGGCGCAGTATTTGGACTTAGCTGTGAAGTATAAAATTACGGATATGTCTCGCTTAGGAACCCCCACAGAAATTGAGCAGGAACAAGTAGAATGTGTAAAGGGGGATTTTGGCGCTAAAGGAGTACCTGGGTTGTTAATGAAGAAGTGTTTCGAAGAACCTCGTAAATTTACATTGCGCGGACAGTTGAAGGCGGCATTTTCGGGAAACTCTAAGGGACTGATTGCTGTGCAGGTGCCAGCAGGTGCTACTGACATACTTTACTCCATGCGTATTGATACAAGCGAGCAAGATAGGTCGGATGATGGACAGTTTCATGACAACCTTACTCGTAGTTACAAACGAATCAAATTCTTGGGATTACCTTTGTATGAAAAGCATTCGAGTAATGGACTTCTCAATACGTTGTTAGACGACAACCGACCGATTCGTGAGGAAGATGCCTATTGCAACATGTATGTGTTCCGCAATCAGACTCAAGCTAAACAATTCCAAGATGGCACTAAACCCGCGTCAAAACTCAATTATGATGTGGATTATTCCACTATCGGTACCCAGTCCTGCAATGGAAGAATTCCCACTAAAGGTGCTAAAACTATATATTTAGGTTTTGAGAATGAACGCATGAGATATACCAATTATTTATGGGTTGAGGTTGAGGCGGTTGTTCCGAATACAGTATATTATCGTATTAAGTATAGTATAGATTAAATGTATAGAGTTCTTGTTACGGGTTTTGCCCCCTTTGGTAAATATGTAGAAAATTCGTCTTGGGCAACCGCACAGCAAGTGGTTGCCCAAGGTGTTCAGGAAGTAGAACTCTTTTTGCGGATGCTGCCCGTGAGTTTTGAACGCGTGGCGTCAGCATTGCACGAGGCGGTGGAGGAGACGCATCCCGACCTTATTGTGATGTTGGGTCAGGCTGCTTTGAGTGAAAAAGTCAGGTTGGAACGCATTGCTATTAACTTAATGGATGCCAAGTCGGCGGATAATGACGGCATGGTGCCCGATGAAGCACCGATTTATCCCAATGAACCTGCTGCCCTGTTTACAAAGTTGCCCATCAAGAAACTTTGTGCATTCATGGTTGAACAGGGGTTACCTGTGGTGGTGTCTAATTCTTGCGGATTGTTTGTGTGCAACCGCTTGTATTATGAGGCGCTCCGCTTGTGTGAACATACCCCCAATATGAAAGCCATTTTTGTGCATCTGCCTTTGTTTAAAGGACAAACTGATGCCCCCGATGGTGCAGGGGTGGAACTGCGTGAGATGGCACGGGTGGTGCAGGAGGTGATTGGATGGGATTTGCAATAATATTAAGATGGAACTATTAAAAGCATTATATAATATCAATAGTAAGTCAGGCCGCGAAGGGTGTATTAAGGCTTTTGTATTGGAGCAGTTGGCGGATGTGCCTTTGGTGGTAGAAGAAGATGAGATTGGTAATCTCTTTATCACGAAGGGTGAGGCACGAAAGTATCCATGTGTAACCGCTCATTTGGATGAGGTGCATGAACAGTCTCCCTATAGGATAGTTGAAGAAGCAAGTGGCATCTTTGGTGAAGATGAACATGGTAAAATGATGGGGATAGGTGCGGACGATAAAAATGGACTGTGGATTATTATCAATCTACTGCACGAGTTGCCTGTGCTGAAGGTGGCACTCTTTGTTGAAGAAGAGAAGAAAGGAGATTTGGCAGGCTGCCGAGGTTCAAGTTTTTGTTCGCTTCACCACTTTGACAATGTGCTCTATGTATTGGCTGTTGACAGAAAGGGATGCTCGGAAGTTGTCATCAATGGCAAAGGTGATGTTAAACTGTGTGACGCAAGTTTTCCGCCCGCTCATTTATTACAACAGTATGAATATGAATGTGTAGATGGAGGTAAGACGGATGTTGTAGAACTAAAGATGCGTGGGTTGAGCGTGCCTTGCTGTAACATTAGTTGTGGATATTACAATGCCCACAAATCAGATGAATATACCAATGTCCTACATCTTAGAAAGGCCTATGCTTTTGTTCGTGCATGGGTAGAATATACCTTAGAAACAGAAAAACTCGGTTAAACCTATTGTTACTTATGAGTAAGATTGCTGAATTTAAGAAGAAACTTGCCCGTATCTTTGATAATGATTTAGGCACAGAACAGTGGGGCAATATTTTAGACTACGTCATCATTGGGTTGATTATTTTGAGCACACTTGCTGTGTTCGTCTCTACATTTAATGTGTCGCCAGCTTGTGAATTGGTGCTACATATTATAGATATAGTAACGGTCATTGCGTTTACTATAGAGGTGACGCTCCGTATCTGGGCGGCGGATGAGATGGATGCACGCTATAAGGGATTTTTGGGAAGGGTGAAGTATTGCTGTACCTTTTACGGATTGATAGATGTGGTTTCTACTTACTCCTTCTATGTGGCATTGTTCTTCCCTCTGCCTTATGCGGTATTGAAGTCATTGCGCGTGTTGCGCTTGCTGCGTGTGTTCCGCTACATGCGCTCATTCCGATTGTTGCAGCAGGCACTGCTCTCAAAGTCTAAGGAAATGTTCATCTCCTTGCAGTTCCTGGTGGTGGTGACATTGATGCTCTCGTTTGTGTTGTACTTCTCTGAGCATGCAGCACAACCCGAGGTGTATGACAACGGGATGAAGTCCGTAGTGTGGGCATTTGCGCAATACATTGGCGATCCAGGTGGTTTTGCAGATACTCCACCAATTACGGGGGTGGGTAGAATTATTGCTTGCATAATAGGTTTGTTGGGTATCGCAATTTTTGCAGTTCCTGCGGGGCTTGTGGGGGCTGGTTTTTCTGAAGCTATGGATGATTTGAAACTGAATAAGAAAATTCAGACGAATATCAGGAGCATCATCCGTTCCTTTAAATTTGAGAAGGACCAACACCATACGCAGTTGTTTGTCGTGCCCCGTTATAAAGAAGTGAATACGATAACAACGCGTAAATACATCAGTGGGGATGACATACTTGAGGCAGTAAAAGAGTCAAAATGCTTTCATCTATATGACATCGTGAATGCAGCTAATGCTGCTGACCATCCTGAAAGTAAAATGGTGTTGATTAATTATAAGAAGAATACCCCTTATGGCTGTTGTATTGACAGAGGTTCAAGAGTTACGATTGTAAGTACTTCAGGACATGCAGAACCTCCGACAAGTTGGTTGGCGTATCATATAGCTAAACTCGGGGGATTTAATTATGTGGCAAAAGAAATAGAAACAGATCCTGATAACCCTACCTCTTATTACAATATACCTAACCACACGGAGTGTCCCAACCTGAAACAGTTCCTTGATGACGTATCTCGGTTGGCTGCTCGTCCAAATAGTTGGGTGATTCCTATATTAGGAGCAACAGGCACCAAAAGTCGTCCACATCAATTCCACTTCTGTTATAACTCAACTAAGAAAGATGACAGTTATAACGATGCTTCAAGTTTGGTAAAGGACTATACCACATTTGACTTGTTATATAAAAAGGTGGAGGAGACAATGCGTGACAAGTACAATTATCATTGTGATAAGAATGAATGGTATGCAATAGGTAAACGGAATGTTGGTCGCTTCATTAATGCAGATAATGTGTTTACCTTGCGAGTAGAGTGTTTCGTGTGGATGTTTGATAATCGCTATTTAGCGGTTACGCAAGACTTGGCAAAGAGTATTCATGATGCGATAGAACCCGAGCGTGAATACAAGGTGCCCTATGAAATGTTGGAAAGACAGGAGGGTAAGGATTTTGGAATGCAAGATTATGTTGACTAAATAGTTATAATTTATGAAAGGTCTTAAGAAGAAACTTGCCCGTGTCTTTGATAATGATTTAGGCACAGAACAGTGGGGCAATATTTTAGACTACGTCATCATTGGATTGATTATTTTGAGCACACTTGCTGTGTTCGTCTCTACATTTAATGTGTCGCCAACTTGTGAAGTGGTGTTGCATATTGTAGATATAGTAACAGTCATTGCCTTTACAATAGAGGTGACGTTACGTATTTGGACTGCAGACGAGTTAGACGCAAGATTTAAAGGTTTCTGGGGAAGGGTAAAGTATTGCTTTACTTTTTATGGATTGATAGATGTGGTTTCTACCTACTCCTTTTATGTGGCGCTGTTCTTCCCTCTGCCTTATGCGGTACTGAAGTCGTTGCGCGTGTTGCGCTTGCTGCGTGTGTTCCGCTACATGCGTTCATTTAAGTTGTTGCAACAAGCGATACTTTCAAAGTCGAAGGAAATGTTTATCTCTTTGCAATTCCTGGTGGTAGTGACTTTGATGCTCTCCTTTGTGTTGTTCTTTTATGAACATGCGGCGCAACCCGAAGTGTATGACAACGGGATGAAGTCTGTAGTGTGGGCATTTGCGCAATACATTGGCGATCCAGGTGGTTTTGCAGATACTCCACCAATTACGGGTGTAGGCAGAATCATTGCATGTATTATTGGCATATTGGGTATTGCACTTTTTGCCGTACCCGCAGGTTTGATCGGTGCGGGGTTCTCTGAAGCAATGGAGGCTGAACTTCATAAGGCGGTTGTTGCTAAAAATATTGAGAAACTGAAGAATGCCTTTGAACGAAAGTTGGACCGCCCTACAGGTTTTCAGATTGTGCCCCAACATATATCCATTTGTGACATGCAGGCGCGTTTAGGGATGAAAGTGGATGACATCTTTGATGCTGTGGAAGGTTCAAAGGAGTTTCGTTTGATAAATTTAGCCGTTACGCAAACCATTGAGGAACACCCGCAAGATAAATTAGCTATTGCGCATTTCCCCAAGAATCGCTCGTATGGCTATTGTATTGATAGAGGATCAAAGGTAACGATAGTTTCTCCCGGAAGTTTTATAGAACCAGCAATAGGAAACTTCTCCTATTATCTCGCTTTGATAGGTGGATTTAATTATATCAGTCGAGAGTGTGGCGAGATGCGCCCCTATAAGTCTTATTATATTTTCCCCGATCGCTCTACCCATGAAGAGAATTTGGAAGAGTATATGAATGACCTTGAACAATTGACTTCTAAAGATGGTTCCTGGACCTTTACAACTTTAGTGGCGAGTGGCGCTAACGAACCGTCTTATCCTACCTACTTCCATTTCTCTGCCGGAGGAGCGAAGGGAGTAGAGCATTTTGAAGAGGAAGGCCTTGTGGTAAAGGATATAGGGGCTTACCGTGAATTCTATCAAGAGATAAGTGCAAAACTCTCTGCGGAATTTGGTCTGGAGTCTGACCACCAACGCTATCACGCATCGACATCTCCCAACCTGTTTGCTCGTAAATACAAAGAGGGGCGTGGCGCTCAAAACAATATTATCTGTCGCATTGCATGGAGCGCATGCCTATGGGATATGCGCAGAATTGCTATGGCAAAGACTGTGGCAGACATGCTGAATAAGCACTTTGGAGTAGGTGAGGAGGTTGCCTATGATGCTTCACTCAAGCAGAAAAAGTGTGGGTATTGATACTTAAAAAAGGTTTTTTATATGGCTCTATTGGATTGGAAATCTTTGAAAGACAAAGTAAAGCAGGTCTCTGATAATGTCGTGGAATTCGCTAAAGACGCTTCTGATAATGTTGCAGAATTCGCAAAGGAAACTTCTGATAATGTTGCAGAAGTATGGAATAGCGAAGAGGCTATAAAATTCCGTGAGGAGGTCGTGAAGAAAATAGACAAGGTGAAGGCAACTTCTTCAGATGTTACACAAAAAACCACAGAATTTTGGAATAGTGAAGAGGTAATGCATATTCGAGAGGAAGTGGCATCTTTTGTTGATAGTGTTAAGGAATCAGACGTTGTTCAAAAGACTACTGATTTCTGGAATAGTGAGAAGGTAACTCAATGTAAAGAGGTGTCTCAAAAAACTTTAAAAGTTATAAGTGGGATTCAAGCAGTTGAAGATAGAAGGAAATCTATTGAGACTCGAGAAGAAGCAGATCTGCTTAAGGCGGAGACAGAAACCACTAATGAGGCTATTAGAGAAGATTTGAATGAGATTCTTGAAGCGTTCGGAAAGTATAAATTGGAATCGTTGAAGGATACCGTAGGGCGCTTCCTCCATTGTTTGGAGCAGATGAATCAGAGGGCAAAGGGTAAAGAATATGAGTTCTTAACTGAAATTGATATTAGAACGGAAGAAATCAAAGAGATGGAATCCATAGATATGGGGGCTTCTGATGCATTGAGAAGTTTGGCTGTCGGAGGAGGTTTTGCCACAGTGGGACTTATGGGAACCCCAGTGGCTGTTACTGCAGCAGTCACAGCGGTGGCTTCTGCAAGTACAGGGACTGCTATATCTGCTTTGTCGGGAGCTGCTGCACATAATGCGGTTTTGGCTTGGTTAGGTGGCGGTGCAATCTCTGCAGGTGGCGGTGGAATGGCTGCTGGTACTGTCGTATTAGGGGCTATTACAGCAACGGCTACAGTTGGACTGGCCGTGGTGGCTGTAGGGACTCTTGCTTCGCATTTCTATTCCAAGAAAAATACAGAAGCTGAAGCGTATCTTGCAGAAGTGAAACTGTGGGCTGAACAGATGCAGGCAAATTGGGTGGTATTGGCAGGTGTAAAGAAACGAATTAACGAATTGTACGAAGTTACAATAGACCTTGCGGAACGCTGTAAATGCGAGTTGGACAAACTTGAACGCATTATCCCAGTTTTTGATAATAGTAATTCAGAACATGTGAAGTGTTTTCAGCAGTGTGCTTTAATGGCTAAATCTGTAAGCGAGTTAGCAATAACACCAGTTTTGGATGAAGAAGGAAATATCAGCCAACAGGCAGGAGTGATGGTGGCTAAGACACAGAAAATATTAAATTCAGAGTTATGAGTAAGAAGAACGCAGTATTTGGATTGTTGTCAATCGTAAAAAAAGGAAAGGAACTTTACAATGATTATGGTGAGACTGCTATTTCATTGGCTAAGTCTTTAAAAGGTCAACAGAAACAGAACGTAGAAACTTCTTCGGGTGTTGTCAATGTCGATAAGAAAGAGGAGACGGAATTTCCTGTTGTGGCTCAAACTGTTGGTAACGAAGTGCAGATTGTTAAAACACCTACAGATTTAAAGGCGTATAGACAAGAGGTAGAGAAGGATGATTCATTCCATGATAATCTTTCTAAACTTGAGGCATCTGTCAAATTTGTAGGTGCAGGAAAGATGACGCCACAAGATGTCGTAGGGGCATTGGAATCTTTGTCGGATGTCGTTACTGATACCCTCCGCTATTCAGAGGAGCAAGAGACCAAGAGAGAAGAGATTAGAGCGATGAGAGATTTTGCAGTTGCCAAAGTAAATGCAGTGCGTGATGTGATGCAAACCTATCTTGACAAAACATTTGATGAACGAGCGACATTGTTTGCAGAACAGTTCAAGTGCTTAGATATGGCTTTGAAGAATGGTGATAATGACCAACTCTCAATGATTCTTACCAGTATAAACACATTAGCAGCGTCAAGTCCCTTTAAAAACCTCTCTGATATAAATGAGGTGCAGAAGGCTTTGACCAATTCCGATACGGAATGGGATATCTAAATAGGGGAAACTTTGAATTTATTACCTATTTAAAAAATATTTCCACCAATGACTAATACATATATAGTTGGACAAAAGATAAAGTAGAACCTTATAAATATAATACGATGGTAGTAAAGAAAACAACAACAAAGACCGCTACAGCGAAGAAAACAACCGCAGCAAAACCTGCGGCTAAAACTACTGCAACAAAAACAACAGCAGCTAAGAAAACAACGACTGCAAGTAAATCAACAACCTCTACAACAGAGCTTTCTGTGACAGGGAATAAAAAAATTGATACTTTACGCAAGGAGTTTAACAAGAAATTCCCTTACTTGCGTTTGGGTATATATTACAGTTATGCTCGTGAGCAGGTAAAGAAAGGCGAGACAATAACTGCAATCCCCGGTGATAAGACTTTGGCTTCGGTGCGTCGTGCTGATTCTGGCGGCGATATTTCAATTTCAGGTAACAAGAAAATAAAGTCGTTGGAGAAAGAGTTTGATACCGTATTTGGACTCTATTGCCAAATTTGTTATACCGAAGGCGATGGTAGTCGTTACTATACTTCGGGAAGTACCGATGAAAAGACTCTTGCTGCATTCAATGCTGAATGCGAGAAAAATAAGTGTAAGAAGGGAGAATGGAAATAATATTGAATCATTATGGCTAAGAAAAATAACTCAATGTCGTTGGGAAATAAGATTGCCCTTGGACTCTTGTTGTTGGCTGCAATTTTAACTTTATTACAGTTTGTATTTAAGACTTACTTAGGCATCGATCTCGGCATAACCTTCTTTGGGCATGAGATGTTCTAAAGGTTTGGTTGAAGTCAAGTAGTCGTGCGTGAAACACTGATTTATTGAGGCAGATTTAAGAGAACACGAATCTCACGAATTTCACGAACCAAAGGCCTCTGATTTCGCAAAGTTATTGGATCTTCTTAAACTTAAGTTAAAGTATAATGTAGGTACTTGTTAACTATTTCATTGTAACTATTATGAGCAAAGAATATTACAAGAAAAAGATTGTTGAATTGCGTGCCAGGATTGACCGAGAAAAGCAGGACAAGAAGCGCGACAATGAACGTTATGCATATTTAATAAAGAGCGCGTCTAGTCCTTCTTCAAAAGCTGGATATCGTAAAAACAAGATTGATGCGGCAGCGACGCATGCTCGCCGCATTGAAGGTTGGAAGAAAGAGATAGAATATGCAAAGGATTCTTTACGGCGGTTGAAATAAATACGACAAAGAGGAACCCTAAATAAAGAGTGACCATTCTCGTTGTGAAAACGGGAATGGTCACTCGTTTTGTAGATTAAACCTACAGAAAATTACCAAGCCACTTGGTAATTTTATTTCCACGCCTGGTAATTTTATTTCCATGCCTGGTAATTTTATTTCCACGCCTTGGAAATTTTATTTCCACGCCTGGTATTTTGATACCGTGCCTTAGTAATTTATTTTCATGCCGAGAAAAAACATTTTCATGCCGAAAAAAAATATTTTCATGCCGAGAAAAAAATATGGCAATAATATAGATGTTTACCCTTTACTACAGCCCCCTCCGCCCTTTGGGCATTTGACCTCGCAGACTCGGTCTTCCTCCTCCTCGTAAGGCATAGTATAAACAAGTTTATCCTCTGCCCTTACTTCGAGCGTCGGTTCCCCTAACTTTGGGGAGGAATTTATATACTCCCATTCGCTTGCTATTCCTAATTAGAAACCCAAACGAGGCAGACTAACTAAATTGTCCCCCAAAGTTAGGGATTTCCGTCCCCCGATAACGGGGGAAATGAAGGGGGACGAGCAACTTTAGTTGCGGAGGGGGTCTGTTAAAGTTCTTGGGTTAACTCCTATATTATCGCTAAAAAATATGGCAACAATATAGGCAACAAATTAATCCTAGTCCCCAATATTTTGTGCTCTTATTAGTTTAGCCACCAATGGGCACTAATTTACACTAATGCCTTGCGGTGAATTTAAGACCTGATGGCTATTAGTGCCCATTAGTGCCCATTAGTGGCTCCAAATAAAGCAAACGTACTTTGGGGGATGTTTCCTATGTTATTGCCAAATTTATATTTTCATGCCCCGAAAATTTAATTGTTAGGTTTGGCGTGAAAATTTGGGTGCGGTTAACAAATGCAGTTCGTTACACTAAAAACTCTATTTCTTCTGGTAAAATCTCTATTTTGATATGTGTGCTTTCACAGGTGTGGATGCGTCCGTCGAGGGCAATGGGGGCATTGTTGGTTTCTAAAATTTCAATGCCTCTAGTGCGCCAGAATTTTATGTTGTTGTAGGACAAGAAACGGTTGGTGAAGAGTAACCATAGTCCGTTGAGCGTCTTGGTGAATGGGGCTTGGGCTACAGCGGTGATGTCAAGCATTCCGTTGTAGGGTACGGCACTGGGAGTTTGTCCGTAACCGTGTGCGGAACCGATGCAAATCGTTGTAAGTTCCTTTTCGTGTGTTTCGAAATTTACCTTGAATTTCAAGCGAAACCTTTTGCGCTTAAAGATTAGCTGCAAGGCGGAAAAGGCATCTGCCAGCATGCGTGAGATCCAGAAGTTGCGGTTCGTACGCTTAAGGTGAATGATATTGGCTGCAACCCCAATGTTGAGGCAATTCAGGAAATAGTGAAGGTTGTCGGTGGCGCTGTTTTCCGCTAATACCCCCACATCGATGCGTCGTTTGTTGCCGCGTTGTAATCGGGCGATGGTGCTTTCAATGTCATCCGTATTGAAGTCCCAATAATGTGCAAAGTCATTGGCATATCCATTGGGGATGATGCCAAGGGTAGGATGCGTTCCTGAAGGAGAAGGAGTATGCATGATGCCGTTAATTGCCTCATTGAGTGCCGCGTCTCCGCCAATAATGATAATGGTCTTATATCCATTTTGCGTCATCATGGCAGCAAGACGCATCGTAGAACCCTCGCCCTCGCTTTGTACGAAGTCGAAAGGTTGTCCTGAAGTCTGCAACGTCTGAAGTATCTTTTTCCAACGGCGCTTGCAGCGGTAGGAAGGATTGGGACAATAGATAATGCCCCATTTGGAAAAGCAATTTGAATTACCTGCCATAAATGTTGGTTTGAGGGGTATGGTCAAGGGTGGGAGTATCGCTCACGGGAGCAGGGTCGGGAGTTGGTTCGGGGTCTGGGGTAGGTTCTTCTTCTGGAGGAGAAATAGTCTCGTCTTCCGTGAGTTCGGTAATCCAGAAGTTGGGGTGTTTAAAACCATTCACTTTAAAGTAAGTGGTGAGTTCACCTTCCACAGCAATTGCCTTTCCCAATTGGTCGGGGAAATACAAGAGGTTAAATTCAATAGCCTCATTCGTGCCGGTCTTGAGTTGAATGGGGAGGCATCGTTTGTAGTCATTTTCGGTAGGACTATCCGCAATGATAATGTTCGTGTTTGCTTTTTGAGAAGGAGCCTCAAACTTCGCCTTCCCCATGGTGGTGCCATCAATATATCCTACGATATATCCCTTTGCGATGACAAATTCTCCAGGCATTTGCTGTAGGGTCTGTATGACAGTAAGCGTATCTCCTTGTGCTTCTCCATCGTAGTCGCCATGTGGTCCGTCTGGTTGTTCTGTTGAAGGCTGATCAGTCTCTTCATCTTCTAATTTAGAACAGGAGGAGATGGCCCACATAAGAAGGGTGGGGATTAGGAGAATATGTAGAATGCGAACCTTCATAAAATGGGGGAGTTTTAAGATGAAAGATGAGAGATGAGAGTTTAGAGTTGAGAGTTGAGGGGGAGAGTTGAGAGGCTACGCCGACTACAGACAACGGACTACAGTCTACGGACGACCATCCGGAAGCTGGGAGAGATGAGAGGTGAAAGGTGAACGAACCGCGAGATGCGCACATTGCCGGGTTGCTACTCACTCCTCTCTCCTCACTCCTCACTCCTTACTCCTAATTTGCGTAGCGACCTAACAACCTCTTAATCTGACTCAACTGAAGTTTGCGAAAGGTGAGTTAAGATTTTAATATTTCCTCAGCGATGGCATGAATGCTTTCTGGCGTGTTGCTCACCCAGCGTATGGGCGTTCCCCGCTTCTCCATACCCCTGAACCACGTCATTTGACGTTTGGCAAATTGGTGGATGGCGATTTCGAGTTGGCGGTACATTTCTTCAAATGAGAGTTCGCCAATCACGTGTTGCGTCAAGAATTTGTATTCCAATCCGTAATATATAAGGTCTTCTGCCGAAATGCCTTCGTCAAGCAAGGCGCGAATTTCGTCGAGCATTCCTTCTTCAAGGCGTTGGCGCAGGCGGTTGCTGATGCGCTCGCGGCGTACCTCGCGGTCTACGTCAATTCCCAGTGTGAGGCTGCTCAATGTGGGGAAGGGGCGTTCCTCCTTGGGCTCGTTTTTGTAATACTCCTCAATCTCAATGGCGCGGATGGCGCGCTGGGCGGTATCCACATCCGTCGTGTTGTGGAGTTGTGCCTTATACGTCTTGAGAATGGCAGTAAGTTCCTCAAGCGTTTTGCCCTCCAATTGCTTTCGGAGGTCCTCATTCTGCGGCACGGGACTAAGACGGTAGGCGCGTAGAATACTTTCTACATAAAGACCAGTGCCTCCGCAGACAATGACGCGCTTACCGCGATTACGGATGTCCTCGTATGCCGCAAGGAAGTCGCGCTGAAACTCAAAAACATTATATTTCGTTCCAGGTTCGGCAATATCTATTAGATGGTAAGGGATCAGTGTGCCGTCTGCCGCAGTATAATCCGCCAAATCCTTACCCGTTCCCAAGTCCATACGGCGATATACCTGACGCGAGTCGGCGCTGATGATTTCAGCGTCAATAAGTTGTGCCAAGGCAGTGGCAAATTTCGTTTTGCCCGATGCTGTAGGGCCAACAATGGTAATCAAGTCGTAAAGGGGGGACATGTCTATATATTATATGTGTAGTTTCTCATGCAAACTTATCAAAAAAAAACGTATGGCGAAAGGTTCATGGTGAAAATTATTGGAGCGAGGAGGGGCTTTCTTTTTCATATAAAGAAGTGGAAAAGTTAAAGTGCTGTCAGTCTGTAGGGTTACGAATTTCTGTAAAATTTTGTGAAGAAAAAGGGGGATATTGGGGTTGCCGGATTAAACAAATTTTAGTAAATTTGCAACAAGAATTCCCCTTTTCAAGGGTGGAATAACTCTATACGTTGATAATCATTCCTTTAACTATTGTAGCGTGATAGCATTAGTTCGACATATCGAAAGTTTGCTTTTGAAGCACGACTGCGTAATCGTCCCCGACTTCGGCGGATTCGTTACGCAGCAGGTTTCTGCGCGCTTTGTTGAGGATGAAGGTTTGTTCTTACCTCCCTACCGTAGTGTGGGTTTTAACGGATGCTTGAAGTTGAACGATGGGCTTTTAGCGCAGTCGTATATGAATGCTTACGGTATCGGTTATCTTGAGGCTTTGCAGCAAATTGCAGCTGCTGTGGCTGAGGTGAAGGCAGAACTCCATGCTACGGGTTCGTTTGAATTGGGTGGCATTGGGGTGTTTACACTTACCTTAAGCGGAATGTATGAATTCCAACCTTGTGAGGCAGGGGTTGTTTCGCCCGAACTTTACGGATTGGATGCTTTCATGATGCATAAGGAGGAAGAAGTGGTTGCTCCAGAAAAGGAATTTGCTCCCGAACCTGTGATGCAATCCGCTAAAATCATTGAGCGCTCGGCTACCCATTATACCATTCGTGTGAGTCGCGAGGTGGTGAACTATGTGGCGGCTGCTGTGGTGATGCTCGTGTGCTTCTTCACTTGGTCTGTGCCCGTAAGCAATACGGTGGAAGATGGTGTGAAGCAAGCTGCACTTTTCAGTGCGCAACTCTTTGGAACAACAGAGTCAAAACCCCAACCTTTGCTTGTTCCAGCAACAACTTTTGCGGATGAAACAGAAGTGGCTGCGGAAAGTGAAGTGCTTGAACCTATAGATGCGCTTGAAGAACCTGTTGCCCCCAAGGTAGAAACACCAGCTCCCAACGTAACTGAAGCGGTTGAGGAGTCCAAAACTACAGGGCGCTACACATTGGTGGTTTGTAGTTGCATACCCCGTAAGAATGCTGAAGCTTTGGTTGAACAACTTCAAGCATCGGGTGTTAGTGGGGTAGAGATATTTGTAAAAAACGACATCCTGCGTGTTATTGTTGGAGGTTATCCTACGGCGGATGTAGCAGTAGAAGCGCTGCGTGAGTACCGCAAGGAGCGTAGCGGTTTTGAGCAAGCGTGGGTGTTGAAAAAATAGATTAAAGTCTTAAGGCTGTGTCAAATAAATCCTTTTGATGCAGCCTTTCGCTTTGTTAAAAGTCGGAGGGTGGAGATGCCTTTGGGATTTCTCCCTGCAGATGGTAATGATTAGTAGAATTCAAAGTAATTTACGAAATATGAAGAGAATACGTTGCCCAAAGTGTGATGAGGCGATCCTTTTTGATGAGACGCAATACGAACCCGGTCGCAGCTTGGTGTTTGAGTGCCCCGAATGTCACAAGCAATTCAAATTGCGCATCCCCATGCCGAAACCCGTTGAGGAAGAGCAGGAGGAAGAAGCGCCCGTATTGGGATGGCTTACGGTGATTGAAAATGCCTTCCACTTTAAGCAAGTGCTCCCCCTTTATCTGGGTGATAATGTTGTGGGCAGAGGGGTGAAGGGAACCAAGGCGAATACCCCCATCAAGACCGTTGACCCCAGCGTAGATACTACGCACTGCATTGTAAACGTGCGTGAGAAAAAGAATGGCGAACTCGTCTTCACCGTGCGCGATGCACCTTCTAATACAGGTACGTTTGTGCACAATACACTTGTTGGACTCAAGGAACAAGTGCGCTTGGAGTCGGGCGATATTATCACCATCGGTGCTACAACCATGATTTTCAGCACTGAATTGGAAGAAGAGGCGTAATATCGGTGCGTCATGACATACAAAAGTCTGTTGCTACGTAGCGCAACCGACTGAACAAAAAATATCTGGGAGATAAATGAAACTATCTCCCAGATATTTTGTTTTATCTCCCAGTTTGTTTCTGCTATCTCCCCATCTTTTTAACGAGAAGAGGGATGCGTTCCAAAAACTGCTTAAATGAGTTCCACCACAGTAATGCCTGCGCCACCAAACTGGACGTGCTCGTCGTGATAACGCATGACGCCCGTTGCCGTGCTGAGGTATTGGCGCACCACTTGGCGAAGTGCTCCAGTTCCTGTGCCATGGAGGATGCGCACGCGGGCTTGTCCCACCTGAATAGCATCGTCAATGAAATAAGCTACCGCAGTCAGTGCCTCATCTACGCGCATACCGCGCAAGTCAATGTCCTGCTTGAAGTTAAGTTGCTTTTCCTGCATGGCATCACGCGTTTCCTTGCTTACAAAGGTAGCAGCCTTCATGGTGTTGTCCTCCTTCGGTTTTTCGGCAAGTTCCAAGCGGTTGATGGGGAGGGAGGTGTACATACTTCCGAAGAGCACCTTGACATTCTTGCCCTGTGCGCTTTCTACGCGACCCACAGCAGATTGTCCCTTGATGCGCACATATTGTCCCGCTTCAAGGTGGAGTTTTGGAGTGGTCGTACTAAGCGCTTGTAATTGCTCTGTTGTAGGTGAAGCTGCGGGAGTTGCTTGTGAAAGAGTGTCCTTTCCTTGCTCCTGCTTTGCTTGCTTACGCTCCTGACGGCGCTTGATTTTCTCAATCTTGCGGGCAATAATGCTCTCTTCGTCAGAGGTTTGCGCGAGTGCCTCACGGAATTCGGAAAGTTCCTGGCGAATTTCGCGGGTACGTTCTTTCTCGGCTTGCGTTTCGCGGATTTCGCGAATGGTATTCTCAATCTTGGCATTCGTGTCCTTGAGAAGTTGCTGCGCCTCCTCCTTGGCCTGCGCCATTACCGACTTGCGCTGCTGCTGGAACTGCTGCATTTCCTCTTCGTAGCGGGCAACGGTTTCCTCCAACTGCTTTTCGCGTGAACGAATTGTCTGGCGCTTCTTTTCCCAATACATCTTGTCGCGCACAATGTCCTGCAAATATTTGTCGCTCATGATGTAATCCTTACCTACAAGTTCTGACGCATAGGCAACTACGTCTTCGGGAATACCAATCTTACGGGCAATTTCTACGGCAAAAGAACTACCAGGATTACCTACCTGAAGAATGAAGAGCGGCTGCATCTGTGCACGGTCGTAAAGCATGGCGCCGTTGATTACGGCGGGTTCTTGCTCGGCATAGTGCTTCAAATTCTGGTAGTGGGTGGTAATAATCCCCCACGTGCCCGTTTTTACGAAGCGGTGGAGAATTCCTTCAGCCAAAGCTCCGCCAATTTGGGGTTCTGTACCGCCTCCAAATTCGTCGATGAGCAACAGACTCTTGCTGCTTGCCCCCTTCATCATCACCTTCATGTTGAGCAGGTGAGAAGAGTAGGTACTTAAATCATTTTCAATGCTTTGCTCGTCGCCGATGTCGATAAATATTTCTGAGAAAATGCCGAGTGTGGAGTTCTCTCTCACAGGAATGGGAAGACCGCACTGCACCATGTATTGCAAGAGTCCTACCGTCTTTAAACATACCGACTTACCTCCAGCATTAGGTCCAGAGATGAGCAAAATGCGACCGTTGCGCAATGTGATGTCAAGGGGTTGCATCTTCTTGCCGTGGCGCTGCAACGACTGTTGAAGGAGAGGGTGATACGCTTGACTCAAATCAATCGTCGGTTCTTCCTGAATGCGGGGCACGATACAGCCAAAGGAGTCGGCAAAACTCACCACCGCGCGCAGGTAATCAATCTGTGCGAGGAAGTGTTGGGAATGCAAAATAGCATTGATATGCGGGCGAATTTCTGCCGAGAGTTCTTGCAAAATGCGAATAATCTCGCGACGCTCCTGTGCTTTGAGTTCGCGAATCTTATTGTTCGCTTCAACTACGGTTGCGGGTTCGATAAACACCGTCTTACCCGTAGCCGATTCGTCATGAACAATACCGCGAATCTTGCGCTTTACGCTGGGCGAAACAGGGATAACCAAGCGACCGTCGCGGAGTGTGGGCGACACGTCGCGCTCAATGTAACCCTCCTGTTGTGCCTGCTGAATGATGCCACGCAAGGAGTGACTCAACGTGCGGGTGTTTACCTCAATGGAGTGGCGAATCATCAGCAACTCCTTGGAGGCGGTATCCTTCACCTTGCCGTATTTATTCAGCACATTATCAATGCGTTGAATGATGTGCGGAAAACTCTGCACATCGCTTGCCAAAGCGGCAAGGGTGGGATAGGTGTGCTCAACTTCTTCGCCCTCCTTGGCGTCGTCATTCCCCTTGGTGAAAAAATCCACCAAGGCATGCACGGTGATGAGTGAGCGCTTTAAGTCAAACAAATCAACCTCCTCCAAATGGGTGCGTTCGGGGCGCATGCGCAACAGCGCTTGGCGGACGTCAAAGAAGTTTTCCTCGTAAATGTCGTCCTCGGTTTCCACAAAACGCTGAAATTCAGAGGCGAGGTTCAGGTTGTGCGTAACTTTATTATAGTCGCTTGAGAAGGTCACGAACTTATCCACCCACTCGGTGCCGAGTGAGGAGATACAACGCCCTTTGAGCAGCGTTCGGACATCGTCAAATGCAAGTTTCTTTTCTATATTCATCATGGTGAGTGGCGCAACAAATCTTGTTTGTTGCAAAATTCCCACAAAGTTACAAAATTATATCTATGTGTAAGGGCTTAATATATAAATATTGTGTAGTTAAAAAACATCGCCTCTCTTTCGGTCATTCAAATATCTCTTTGTATTTTTGCGCTTAGGAATTTTACAAAATAAACTATGAATAACTTTGGTTTGAAGTCGCGCCTCGTGGCGATGAACTTCCTTGAATTTGCCGTTTGGGGAGCTTACCTCACTTCCATGGGAGCGTATCTTGCTTCAAATGGTATGGGCCCCAATATCGGATGGTTTTATGCCGTGCAGGGGATTGTGTCGATTTTCATGCCCGGACTTATGGGCATTGTGGCAGACCGCTGGATTCCCGCGCAGCGCCTGTTAGGGTTGTGCCACTTGGTAGCTGGCGGATTTATGTTGGCAGCAGGTTCTTATGCTTTGAGTGCAGGCGCAAATGTAGAACTCGGACAATTATTTACGCTCTACGCTATCAGTGTAGCCTTCTACATGCCCACGCTAGCTTTGAGCAACTCTGTGGCGTTTAACGCATTGACGAGCAACGGGTTGGATACGGTGAAAGCCTTCCCGCCCATCCGCGTGTTCGGCACTATCGGTTTTATTTGCACGATGCTTGCCGTGAACTTCTTGGGCTTCCAACAAACGCCCCAACAGTTCTTACTATCGGGCGGATTAGGGTTGCTTTTAGGACTCTATTCGCAAACGCTCCCCGCGTGTCCCGTCGGTGCAAGGTCGGGCGAGAAGCGCAGCATTGTTGAAGCGCTTGGGCTTGATGCCTTCCGCTTGTTTAAGCAACGCAAGATGGCAGTGTTCTTCATCTTCTCCATGTTGCTTGGGGTGAGTTTGCAAATCACGAACGGTTATGCCAATCCCTTCATCACCTCTTTCAAAGACATCCCTGAATTTGCCGATACCTTTGGTGCACAGAATGCCAACGCACTGATCAGTCTTTCACAGGTGAGCGAAACGCTCTGCATCCTCTTAATTCCTTTTGCCCTCAAGCGTTTCGGCATTAAGCGCGTCATGATGATCGCCATGTTGGGGTGGGTATTGCGCTTCGGATTGTTCGGACTTGGAGACCCTGGCGCAGGTGTGTGGATGTTTATCCTCTCTATGATTGTTTACGGCGTGGCATTTGACTTCTTCAATATCTCGGGTGCCCTTTATGTGGACCAAAACACGACGACCGACATCCGCAGTTCAGCACAAGGTTTGTTTATGATTATGACCAACGGACTTGGGGCTACGCTCGGCACACTTGCGGCGCAGGAAGTAGTCAACCACTATGTCTATAACAACACCGCGTCAGGCCTTCTGATGATTGAAGGGTGGCGCACCTCATGGTTTATCTTCGCTGCCTATGCGCTCGTGGTCTTGGTGCTCTTCACCTTTATCTTTAAGGAAAAGAAGTAATAGATGGGGTGATAGTATAGCAGTCGCCAAGTCATTTTATATATATAACAGGAGTCGCCTTCTTCAAGCGACTCCTGTTTTTTATAATATCACTTCTCAAACAAATCTTTGCGACCTCTGCGTTTTTGTGTGAGACGTGGGGCGTAGAACGATTTCTTTTTAACCCCTAACAAGAGCTGAGTTAATCTACAATTCCGTAAAATCGGGCACCTCCTTGAGGTAGCGCATGGAATTTTTCTCATAATCTAACTTACAGCAGTAGTGGTGCAGACCGTTGGAAACGATGAGGTAGTCGGCGCGGAGCACGCTGTTGTAAGAAGATATTTGGTGAAACACCTCCTGCGTGATGTTGACATGTGGCGCCTTGTATTCTACGATGACGCGAGGGCGCATGCCTTGACGGTCGTAGAGCACGGTGTCGCAACGGCGGATGTTGCCGTTGATGTTTATGCCCACCTCGTTTGCCAATAAACCTGCCGGATAGTGCTTCTGCTCCACAAGGTAGTGGGTAAAGTGTTGGCGCACCCATTCCTCGGGAGTGAGTTTGAGCCATTTGCGGCGCAAAAAGTCGTGGACGAGAATATCGCCCTCGGCGTCCTTCTTTAATTTTATGTCAAAGGGGGGCAGGTTTAATGGAATCATTTGTGTATTTTTGCAAGGTAGTATGGCTTAATGCCCCAAAGTTACAAAATTCTATGAAAACAAAAGGTGAAATTGTAGGCAACTGGTTGCAACGCTACACCAAGATGCCGCTCGAAGCTTTTGGTGAATACATACTGCTGACAAACTTCAACAATTATGTGGATATGTTTTGTGAGCAGTGTGGGGTAGAACCTGTGGGCTTTGGCGCCAATATGCGTGCGGTTACGGCCGACGGTATTACGATGATTAACTTTGGCATCGGGAGTCCGAATGCCGCGTTGATCATGGACCTGTTGGCTTCGGTAAAGCCCAAGGCGTGCTTGTTCTTGGGGAAGTGCGGTGGCATTTCTGGGAAAACGGCTTTGGGGGATTACATCCTTCCGCTGGCGGGTATTCGTGGTGAAGGTACTTCTAACGATTATTTCCCTCCCGAGGTTCCTGCACTTCCGGCCTTTATGTTGCAACGTGCGGTGTCTACGGCGTTGCGCGATAATCAGTATGATTACTGGACGGGCACGGTCTATACTACCAACCGCCGCGTGTGGGAACATGATGAGCGCTTCAAGCAATACTTGCGCGACACGCGTGCTATGGCGGTAGATATGGAAACGGCTACGCTGTTCTCCTGTGGTTTCTACAATCATATTCCCACAGGGGCATTGCTCCTCGTGAGCGATAATCCCATGGAACCCGAAGGAGTAAAGACGGAGGAGAGTGACAATCATGTGACGCAGAACTTTGCGGCTGCCCACGTGCGCGTAGGAATAGAAGCGATGCGCCTGATTATGGGCGAGCGTAAGACGGTAAGACACTTGAAGTACGATTGGTAGTCCTCGCGCCCCCCATGTTCGCTCCATGTTTGCACCAGGTTCGCTTCGTTGCGACACTGTCGCAACGCTTCTTTCATCCCCTTACAACCTCAAAACCTACGTAGTTGCGCTCATGCGCAACCATAATAACTAACTATGGCAACAACAAAACAAACAACTCCTGGCTATGAAGATGTAGTTCGCGAGATAATGAGCGGGAAGTTTCATCCCGTTTATTGCTTGATGGGCGAGGAGGATTACTACATAGATAGAATCTGCGATTTACTCATAGATAAGTTACTTACTTCCGACGAGCAAGCGTTTAACCTTTTTACCTTTTATGGTACGGAGGCCACTGCAGATGACGTGGTGAGTGCTACGCGCGGTTTCCCTATGGGGGCGGAACGTTTGGTGGTGTGTTTGAAAGAGGCACAGAATATGAAGCAACTGGATAAGTTGGAACTCTACTTCGCGCAGATGCAACCCACAACGGTGCTTATTATTTGTCATAAGAATGGATCGCTTGATCGTAGAAAGAAATTGCCGTCGCTGATTGAAAAGCATGGTGTCCTGTTTGAGTCGAAATATCTGTATGCTGACCGCATTCCTGGATTTGTCGTTGCTTATTTGAAGCGTAAGGGAATTGCTATAGAGCAAGAGGCGGCATGTATGGTGGCAGATTTGGTGGGAACGAAGCTGTCTAAAGTGGTAAACGAATTGGAAAAACTCTGTGTGGGGCTTCCCCAAGGGCAAACTTTGGTGACAAAAGCGCAGATTTTGGCCACGGTGGGTGTTAGCCGAGAATTCAATATTTTCGAACTGCAGGACGCTTTGTCGAAAAAAGACGTTTCTCAGGCAACGAAAATTGCTATGGTCATGGCTAAAGATGAGCGTAATTTTTATTTGCCTTCAACCTTGACGATGCTCTTTCGATATTTCTCACAACTCATGTTGGCGTATTATGCTCCCGAAAAAAGTCCCGCTGGTATTGCAAGTTGGTTGGGAGTTCGCGATTGGCAAGTGACTCGAAATTATCTTCCAGCGATGAAAGTCTATTCAGGGGTGAAGGTGATGAACATTATTTCTAAGATCCGTGAGACAGATGCTCGTTGTAAAGGAATAGGAAATGGGGGAGCGTCAAGTGAGGAACTTTTTAGCGAACTCATCCATTTCATTCTTCATTAAAGTGGGGGAGAAATAACACAAAAAAGGAATCGACCTGGAACCGAAAATCTTAAATTTTAGATTAAAAAACAGACTTAAATTTTCACGAAATTGACTCTTCAAAAGCGTGAAAATTTAAGTCTGTTTTTTGTGTGTTTTTAAGAATACAAATGTAAAAATGTAAATCGCAATATTTAGCAAATTCAAGGGTGGGGTATAATGGTCGGTTTTGTGTATTGTAAGTAGAGTTTTCGTTTTTAAGGACCCGAAAAACCGTAATTCTCTCATTTTTCTGCGCATTTTTCAAAATTATATAAATTAGCGTTTATTTATTGAAAACCAATAAGTTAGTTTGATTTCCGTTTCTTGAGATTTTTGTGGGTAAATTTTTCTCGACAGTTGGACGAAAATAAGTAAATCGCGCTTGATTTTCCCTATTTTAGAAGGTGAATAGGTGTGTTTAAAGAATTTTAACATTTAGATAATGCAATTTATGAATTTATATAATCTATATTGCGAAATATAAATTCACAAATTCACACTAAACAATTCAGATAATTGAGCAATATTTGAATGTAAATTTAATCTTGTGATTTACAAAAGGCGAATTTGAATAACTGAAATTATAAATATACAACTTGTGTTTTAGTGTGTAAGTGACATAAAACCAATGTTTTATGGGTGTTTAGTGTGATTTTTGTGGTGTAAAACCTTGTAAAATATACAAAATCAGTAAAGCCCTCTTTATATTTGGTTAAAATATTCGTTTTTAAGTAAATGTAACTCAATTATATATATTATTTAGTTAGATTGAATTGTAGGGCGGTTTCAACGTCTTTATTTACAATATTTAAATGTGAATACTTATGGCGCCGATTAAGATTTTGCACTGTGAACTTTCAAATTACAATTTGTGAATTATTAATTTCAAAATTTATTTTTACAAATGTTGGTGGTGTCGCAAGAAAGGTTTAACTTTGTAAAGTCTAAGAAAAATGAGTATTTCCCTCTATTTTGGGGTCGCTTTGTCATAAGAGGACGAAATATTGGGAAAAATTGGGGTCACGGAATCGGCGAAAAAAATGACATTTTATCTCGCTTAAAAATCGCGTCGCTGGTTTCAAGTTTTGGACTCGAGTTTTATAAAACAGAACTTTTTTTATGAAGAACAGAATTAGAGAAGTGATGCAAAAAGCGAATCTTTCGCAACAAGATTTTGCGGCAAAATTAGGCGTCTCTCCAGCATCAATTTCAAACATTTTTATTGGTCGTACAAACCCAACCATAACCCATGCGTTTGCAGTTCACAAAGCCTTTCCTGAGGTGAGTATGAATTGGCTACTTTTTGGTGAAGGTGAGATGGCAGATGCTGAAAATTCTTCGCCTACGTTAGATGCGGTTGGGACTGATGATGGCGGAATTTTAGATTTAGGAGATGCAGGTCTTACCTTCCCTGAAGGTTCCGTTTCTACCCCAGCAAATGTTGCACCGCTTCAAAAAACATCTCCAGCAGTGGCAAGTGCCCCACAAGTTGGAAGTATTGATCCGTCCGCAAATTTCAGGAATACACCCCAGATGGATGTTCCCGATTTTGCCTCTCAAAATCGTTTTCCGACTTACAACGACTTGCAAAATGCGAAAAATGTTGACAAACCAGAACGTCGAGTTAAGGAAATTAGAGTGTTTTATGACGATGGAACTTATGAAATTTTCATCCCTGCAATGAAATAAATGAGAGGTTTCAAGCTAATTAACGGCTTGAAACCTCTTTTTTTGAGTGTGTGAAGGGCATTTGTAGCTTCTAAAAATCAGTGGAAATTTATAAAACCCGGGGTGTTGTGTAATCTCTGGAAGGTTGTAAGTCTTTTGCTGTCCTTAAAAATACGGATTTCCTCTTCCCTTAATCGTGATAAAGCACTACCTTTGTACTCTACACAATATATATAGTGTTAAGTTTCGTAAGTGCTCAACTTTTTAGTAAGGTTAAAGGTTATAAGGTTATGAGGTTTTAAGGTTATAAGGTTAAGGTTTGCTGTTTACCATTTACTATTCGGTTTACTTACCAATTGTCTATATTAATAATTGTGATAGTTCTCAAAACCTTAAAGCGTATCGACCTAGCAATCTCATAACCGGACTTAATTTAAGTTTGAGAAAGTTGAGAATATAATAAGCGTATTATCAAGGATGTCTGAAAATTTAAAAGAAAATACTGCCAAAAACTTCTTTTGGGCCATGCTTAGTAATGGGACGCAGCAAGTGGTGATGCTACTTGTGGGAGTATTGTTGGCGCGCAGACTTGAAGTGTCTGATTATGGCATGGTGGCGATGCTGACCGTGTTTTCCGTGTTAGCCCAGAACCTTCAAGAAAGTGGGTTTTCAATGGCTTTGTGTAACAAGAGAGACGCCGAACACCGCGATTTTAATGCCGTATTTTGGTTGAGTGTTTGTATCAGTGTCGTGGTTTACACCGTCCTTTTTTTCTGCGCACCGCTTATTGCTGCGTTTAATCACACCCCTGAATTAACGCTTGTTGCGCGTGTAATCTTCTTGGGATTTGTGGTCATTAGTTTCAACACCGCACACTGGGCATACCTTTATAAGCATCTCATGGTGCGCGAACGTACCATTTCCCAGGTGTCTTCCTCGCTTATATCCTCTGCAATAGGTCTTACATCTGCTTTTATGGGAGCGGGCTATTGGAGTCTTGTGGCGATGGATATGGGATATAAGGTGAGCATCTCCTTTTTCTACTGGTATTTCTCTCCCTGGCGGCCCACCTTTGAGTTTGACTTGCGTCCAGCCTTTTCGCTCTTTAAGTTTAGTTGTAAAATCCTACTGACGAACCTGCTTACCACACTCAATGCGCAGGTGCTTCAGGCGTTGTTGGGACACTTCTTCCCCCGTGGCAATGTGGTGGGGCAGTATTCGCAAGCCAATAAGTGGTCGTTGATGGGTACAAACATGTTGACGGGAATGATCTCCAATGTGGTGCAACCCGTGTTGGTAAAAATCACCGACGATGCCGACCGCCAGGTGCGAGTATTCCGTAAGATGCTTCGCTTCACCTCGTTTTTGGCCTTTCCCGCCCTCTGGGGACTCGGGCTCATTGCGCCCGAATTTATCCCCTTGGCAATTGGGGACAAGTGGTTGCCCTGCGTACCCCTGCTTCAAGTAATTTGCTTTGCTGCACCCTTCTTGCCATTAGGGCAACTCTTTGCGCAACTCCTTATCAGTAAGGGAAATTCAACGCGCTACTTGTGTATCACCACTGCGTTCCTCTTGTTGCAATTAAGTGCCGTAGTCGGTCTATATCCCTATGGGGTAGAACACATGCTTTATGCTATTGCAGGGTTGAACATTATGTGGATTTTTGTATGGTGGAGCGGAGTGCGCAAACTACTGCGCTTACCATTAAAATACGTGGTGTTGGACGTGTTCCCTTTCTTTGTTATAGCCCTCATAACAACCCTGAGCGCCCACCTCCTCGGAGCATTGGTGGAGCACATGATTTTGCGCCTTATCGTGAAACTCCTAATCGCAGGAGCACACTATTGGGCATGGATGCACCTTCTGAAACCCGTTGTTTATCAGGAAAGTTTAGAGTTTTTGCGCCAGCGCAAAAAAAATAGAGTAAAGATAAAAGAGTAAAGAGTAAAGATGCCCTGCGGAGTGTACCATACGTTTATCTCGGTATCTATCTCGTCTACTCGTACCTTGTTAACTTGTTAACTAAAAAGAGTAAAGATGCCCTGCGGAGTGTACCATACGTTTATCTCGGTATCCATCACGTCTACTCGTACCTCGTTAACTTGTTAACTATAAAGAGTAAAGATGCCCTGCGGAGTGTACCATACGTTTATCTTGGTATCCTTCTCGTCTACTCGTACCTCGTTAACTTGTTAACTAAAAAGAGTAAAGATGCCCTGCGGAGTGTACCATACGCTTATCTTGGTGTCTTTCTCGTCTACTCGAACCTCGTTTACTCGTCTACTTAAAAACAAATAACTATGTCAGATTGGAAATCACGTCTGGGTATGGTTTATTCCACCAACCCCGACTATCAATTTACTACGGAGGATGACTGCATTGAAGAAGCAGAAACCCTTCCTGCTGCCCAACAAAAATTGCGTGTGCGCATGGAGCGTGCGGGCAGAAAAGGTAAGACTGTGACCCTCGTGACGGGATTTGTGGGTACAGAAGACGACCTCAAGCAGTTGGGGAAACTTCTGAAAACAAAACTCTCAACGGGCGGCACCGCTAAAGATGGGGAAATCGTGATCCAAGGAGATGTGCGCCAGCAGTTGGTAGAATTGTTGAAGAAAGAAGGATACACGCAAACCAAATAACGGGTTAATTAACAATCGCATACCGATGTCTCGTCTTTTTCTTTCCCGTTCAGAGAAGCGAGGACTCCTGCTTCTCCTTTTTCTGCTGCTCTGTGTGAGTGGCGGAATGCTCTATGTGGGGATGAGTGAAAGGGTGAGGACTTCGGTGCAATTATCTCCTGAAGATGCGGTTGAATTAGAAGCATTTGCTGAAACTACAAAGGAGCGGAAACGGCAACGTGAGGCTGAGCGCACTGCCCTTTCCACCCCCTTCCCCTTCAATCCTAATACGGCTGACAGCGCCACGCTTATAAAGGTGGGGTTGAAATCGTGGCAAGTGAAGAACTTGTTGGCATATCGTAGAGCTGGAGGTCGTTGGAAGGATGCTGATGACTTTAAGCGTCTCTACGGACTCTCGGAGGAAGAATATCAGCGCTTGCGTCCTTACATTCAGATTCCGCCACCAGTAAAAGATGTTTATTTTACGGAGAAAGATCGTGCGCGACAAGATTCGCTTCGCCAATTGCGTCCCGAAAAGTTTGCTGAACTCACCGTGCTTGATTTAAACACCGTAGATACCCTTACTTTGCGTAAAATTCCAGGTATCTGAGTAGGGTATTCTCGTGCAATTGTGAGTTATCGCCAGCGCCTTGGTGGTTTTGTGAGTGTTGCGCAACTCAAAGATATTGAGGGACTTCCTGAACGTATTGAGGAATGGTTTACTGTTGATGAGAATGCAGAAGTTAACAGAATTTCAATCAATAAAAGTGACTTCAAAACCCTTGTGCGACATCCCTATTTGAGTTACGAACAAGTAAAGGTTATCACCACCCACATCCGCAAATATGGTCAGCTCCGTTCGTGGAAAGATTTGCAACTTTATCCTGAATTTACGCCTCAAGATTTTGAGCGCCTGACTCCCTATTTTGTGTTTGAATAATTTACGCACTCGCGCTCTAATTAGACAAATCGGAGGTTACCCCCCCAAAAAAATAATGCTCCTTCCCCGTCTCATAGTTTGTTTTATCGTCGGCATTTTCCTTGCCGACATTTGCTATGAGTATGTGTCAGGATGGGTGCTCCCCCTATTTATTGGTGCGCTGTGCGCCTTTCTCGTGTCCCTTTTTACGTGGCGAGGAAGGCGCATATTTTGTTTTTCACAGGCCGCCGCATTCCTGTTTTTGGGAGCTACGTTGCTTGCGCATGAGCGTAATGCTTTGCAAGTGGCATGGAGTGGGGAAGAACAGGTGTGTGTGGCTACTCATCTCTCTGATATTAAAGAGAAATCTAAGAGTTATCAGTTAGTTGCTGAGGTAGAGGGGCACCGTGTGCAGCTGACCCTCTTGAAAGATAGCACAACAGTCATTCCCTCAACTTCAGATTACTTATTACTTTCCGCCCAGTTTAAAGCTCCTAAAAATGCGGGTAATCCTGGCGAATTTGATTATGCGAAATACCTTCACCGCCAAGGTATTTCAGGCACTGCCTTTTGCGATACGGGAAGTTGGCGCATCCTCAAACCTGCCGAAAGCAATGGTCTGGAGCTCTACCTTACAGCACTCCGAACGCAGTTGCTCCAACGCTTGAGCAGGCATCTTGAGGGGCAATCTTTAGAGGTTGCATCCGCCATGACATTGGGAGATAAGCAGTTGATTTCTAAAGAAACTCGGGCGCTTTATTCTGAAACGGGGGCGAGTCATATCCTTGCCCTTTCGGGATTACACTTGAGCATACTCTTTGCCCTTTTCAACCTCCTCCTCCTGCGCCCTCTGCTCTCGGTGCGTTATGTCGGTGGAGTCGTTCAACTGGTGTTCCTCTTTGCGCTTTGGGGATTCGTCTTAATGGTCGGAGCGCCCCTGTCCTTGGTGCGTGCCGCTGTGATGCTCACTTTGCTGCAAATCAGCGTGTTGCTCCGGCGCGACCGCATCTCTTTACACAACCTCTCCCTCGCAGCCTTACTCCTCCTGCTATGGTCGCCACAATCCCTTTTTGACGTAGGTTTTCAACTCTCGTTTATGGCGGTGGCCTCCATCCTTATTGTCGTACCACGCCTCCCGCGTTTCAAACCTGTTGTAGAAGGACTTTCTCCCTTGTGTCGCCTAAAATGGTGGGCGATAAATGCCGTGCAAGACTTGCTTCGTGTCAGCCTCGCCGCACAAATAGGAACGCTCCCCTTGGTGTTATACTACTTCCACACCTTCCCAACCTATGCCCTGCTCCTTTCCCTTTGGGTTGTTCCGCTTGCAGGGTTGGTGCTTACATTGGCTTTGCTGTTTTTCCTCTTCCCATGGGTATCAAACATTTTCGGAGACGTGCTGAACTTCACATTGGATGTAATGAACGCTGGGTTACAATGCGTAGCAAACCTGCCCTTTGCATCCTTTCAGATTCCCTTGACGCTCCCTACCGTCGTGCTGCTCTATAGTTTGATACCCCTTACACTTTGGGGCATCGTTCACTTCCGTCGGCGCAAGTGGATGTTGCTGGGCTATGGGTGCGTACTCTTCGTGTGCGGAGCGGTAGAAATGTGGGCGCTTCATGAGCGGAGGGCGATAGCGCATACTCCCCAACTCATTATTTATAATACGCGCAACGCCATGGCGGTGCATGTAGTGCCCACACCCGAAGCACATTACTTGTGGACGGCAGACAGCATTCGCACATCTCAAGCCTTGGCTTATATCTCTGATTCTTATTGGAATAATCAAGGTTGGGGTGCTCCTCATTACCTCCATTCGGATACTCTCTTGGGCGGTATAAAGGTAAGGAAGGGAGTTATGCAAGCAGGAGACTTCCGCCTGGCGCGTGTGGGGTATTACCAAGATGCCCCATTGCCTTCAGTCGCCCCCACTACGCCCTTGCCCGTAGACGCCCTGTTGTTGCAACGCGGCAGTGTCGCTCCGCTCTCAAGCGTGCTCAATTATTATGCTCCCTCCATGCTCATCCTTGATGCCTCTATGGGAGTTCATCGCAAACAGCAGTATAAAGAGGAGGCGGTAGTATGCAGCATCCCTGTTTATGATATAGCAGAGCAAGGGGCATACATAACTAATTTATCGCAGTGATTACGCAGCCGGTATAAAAAATATCGCACACAGACACAGAATTGTGCTGCGCAGATTTTTAGACAGAAGTATTGAATTGGCGCCCCCAAAATGAGAGTAAAAATAACAATTTTTCAAACGCCTGTATTTCAACTGTTTATAAGTTTGTTATATAGAAGTATTGAATTGGGGTCCCCAAAATGAGAGCAAAAATAACTTTTTTCAAACGCCTGTATTTCAACTGTTTATAAGTTTGTTATATAGAAGTATTGAATTGGGGTCCCCAAAACGAGAGTAAAAATAACAATTTCTCAAACGTCTGTATTTCAACTATTTATAAGTTTGTTATATAGAAGTATTGAATTGGCAGCCCCAAAATGAGAGCAAAAATAACAATTCTCCAAACGTCTGTATTTCAACTGTTTATAAGTTTGTTATATAGAAGTATTGAATTGGCGCCCCCAAAATGAGAG
>JAZQXB010000042.1:0-6281 GCA_045632685.1 Alloprevotella sp. | reverse complement strand
TGAGTAGTGAGTAGTCCAAAGTTAGGGGAACCGACGCTCGAAGTAAGAGCAGAGGATAAACTTGTTTATACTATGCCTTACGAGGAGGAGGAAGACCGAGGTTGCGAGGTCAAATGCCCAAAGGGCGGAGGGGTCTGTGGTATTGGGGCAACTGCTATACGATTGTCAATTGTTATTTTTGCTCTCGTTTTGGGGGCGCCAATTCAATACTTCTGTCAAACACAAAATTCTGTGACATCCTGTGCTGCGTGAGACATTGAAACCGTGAAGTCCGTTGACCGCTGCCTGTTGGGCAATTCTGCAACTCTGATTTATCAAAATGGAAGTAAGATCAATAGTCAGGTGCGCTTGGTTGGAAACTTGGATTATTTCTTTATGCTATCTACCGAAAAATCAGTAACTTTGCACAGCAAAAAGTGGTATCTTGTGCTTACCCCCCATGTAAGCGCAAGCATTTGGTGTGTAATAACAATAAAAATTCATTCATAAATCTATTTAATCAAACCCACATGAAACATTTCATGCTTAGAAGTCTCATGCTTCTCTCTCTCCTATGCTCTACATGGGGAGTTGGCAGTGCGTGGGCACAATTCAATGATGGAGGCGTCTACAATTTTAAAAATGCGTCCAAAAATCAGTCAATGACTATTACAGATTCCGATTATCTGAATGTTACGACCACAAATCTTGATGACAATAAGCAGTTGTGGGAAGCCGACGAAGTATCTACAGGTGTTTTTACTTTGAGAAATCTTTCTAACGGTAAGTATTTGAAGAGCCCTAATAGTTCTTATAATGCTTATTGGACAACTGTAGACGCTGTTGACGAAAGTTGTAAATTTTCATGTACCGCTGTAGGTGATGGCACTTATACAATGCGTGCAACAAACGCGACTAGTGACTATCATTACTTATACTATGGTAATGAAAAGATTCAATGTTGGAGTGCAGGTATGACAGCTTCTCGTTGGTACATCACAGAAAAAGTCATTTATAATGAAACCGATGTACCTGGTGCATTGCGCAATCTGTTTAGCGACGCAGCGTGCACCATATTGAAGAAGCAGTTTGCCGATGAAGCAGCCCTTACTGCAGACATCGATTACCTCAAGTTGCCCGAAACCTTGCGCAACATGGCGAAGAAGGTGTACAGCCAGACTTGGACGGAAAATAACTATGACGGCACGAAGTCGGCATGGGACTCGGACTATGCCCAGAAGTATCGTGTGCAGCTTTACGAACCTTACAACGACATCATGAATGCCAGTGAGGCGCTGACCATAAACTGGCACACGAATCTGAATAACCCCACGGGTATCTTTGCCAACAACGGTGACGTGCTCTACGTAATGGTGGAAGGTGAAATCGAGGAGGGCGCCTCGCTCTATCTTGATTACTTCGTTGATGGCGAGAGATTGAGTACCGATCTCAACCATGGTACTCCCTTACAGCCTGGATTGAACATTATTACTTGTACTGCAGACAAGAGCAACTATTGCATCAACTATGTGGTAGAAGTGTTTGACACCACAGATGGCAAAAGGGGGCATA
The DNA here is from genome assembly GCA_045632685.1 of Alloprevotella sp. Classification (GTDB taxonomy): domain Bacteria; phylum Bacteroidota; class Bacteroidia; order Bacteroidales; family Bacteroidaceae; genus Alloprevotella. The sequence continues at coordinate 4,730 of JAZQXB010000042.1, read as the reverse complement.
AAGCCAAGAAGCGTGCTCTCACAGGATATAGCCCCCTTAAAATACACATTGAGGGGGGATACCTCAATGGGTATTGGAACAAGATGGGTGATACGCTCTATCCCGCTGATAAGAACGATAACTGGGAATACCTTGAAGCGCGTGCGAACCAAAAGGAGTTGCTCGTCCTTGGTCAGTACGTGACCCTTCAGTTCCCGCTTAAGGATGCGGACACGAAGGGCAATAAGGGACTTGGTTCTTACCTTAATGACCAAGTTTTGGTTGAAGACGTGATTCGCGAGTGGGACAACATCATGAAGTGGGAGCGCATGCTTTTGGGACTTCTGCACGAAGATGTTTCTAATGCAGCAGCTCCTAAGTCACCCTATTCAGAACATGACCATGTTATTGAATACATTGGCAACGACAGTGACTTCCCCAGCGGTTATGGTGATTATTACAACATCCACGGGTTAGCATGGGGGGTAGACCACAACACCATGTATGCCACAGGCGATTATAGTGCCTATCATTACGCAACGATGGATGTGGTGATTAAATCTATCCCCACAGACGCTGGGTCGCATTGGGGACCTGCACATGAGATGGGTCACCAGCATCAGAACTTGATTAACATGCGTGGGGAAATGGAGGGGAGTAACAACCTCTTTTCCAATGTAGTTCTTTGGGTTCACGGTGAACTTACTTCGCGTGTGAATGGCACGGAAGGTTCGCTTGAAGCCGTATTGAAAAATTTCAACAACGAATCAGGCCACTACCTCAGCAATAGCATTTGGGGCATGTCGCAAATGTATTACAAGCTCTTCTTGTATTACCACGTACTTGGTCACAACCCCAAGTTCTACCCCCGCCTCTTTGAAATGCTCCGTCAAGACCCCCAAAGAGATAACAATGCGGGTGTTGTAGATGGGGCGAATGCACAACTTCACCTCTACAAAAAGGTGTGTGAAGCGGCAGGCGAAGACCTCACGGAGTTCTTCCGTGCACATGGTTTCTTCAAACCCCTCAACAATGCATTTGTTGATGATAGTTACAACGTCTCTGTATTTAATATGTCGCAGAAACAAATAGACGCGGCGATTGCAGAGGTGAAGGAACAGGCTAAAACGAAGGGTTGGAAGGTAAATACTGCAGTACTCTTCATCAACGATGCTACGGGTGAAAACATTTTGAGCCACAAGGATGGAGTGGAACACCTTACGCTTAATCCCGAAACAACAATATGTGCACAAGTTGGTAATTACAGCAACTTTAACAACACTACAGCCAACTACAGTTACAGTCTTTCAGGTACCACCGTTACCATGAACGGTACGGGAGGAGTAGGTTTTGCTGTATTCAACGAGAAGGGCGAAATCATGGCCTTCTCAAACAAAAAGAGTTTTGAAATTTCTGCCGCTGCGGCCTCAGCTATTGCTGCAGGCAAAGCCACCATTGAAATTGTCAAGGGGGATAATACTACCTATGTTGCCACAAGCATCATGGACGCGGACAACACTGCGGAAAAAGAACTGGTGTTGGCTCAAACTCTTAACGCAGCAAAAGCCATTCTTGACTTTACAGATAATAACAACAAAAAGGTAGGGTATTACAAGACAGATAAGCTCGCCCAACTCCAAACGGCTTACAATCAAGCAAAAATCGTTTATGACGGGAAGAATGCGGGTGCTTACGCTACTGTATACGAGTTGCTTTACAAGGAATACACCAAGGTTCTTGCTGACGAATATGCACGCGTCAATATCGTGGATGGTTATGTTTACCGTCTCGTAAATAGGGCCTATAATAATCTCAGCATGGCGGTTGACAATAATGATGCCATGCTCGGAGCAGAAACGAACGAAGCTGATGACAAGCAACTATGGTATCTTGAAACGGCTTCGGCTACCAACACCTACTATCTGAAGAACAAGGCGACTTCTAAATATCCTGGAAATGTAGAGAATGGTGAAGCATTGAGTGCCGATAAAACTACTAAATCTCAAGCTTATGCTTACCGCCTTGAGAAGATTGAGGACGGTGTATTTGCTTTTGTTGGGGGGGAAGGACTTCATTGCTCTCAATCACAAGAAAATAAGATTGTAGGTTGGGGAGCTGACAGTAAGGCCACCCAATGGTATATTACTGCGGTGGAAACGGATGCTACGGTGGAAGCACGCCTTGAATTGGAGGCGCTTGCGACTAAAACAAAGGCGCTCATCGATGAAATGGCAGTGGCAACGGGCATAGGGGAATATGACATGAGTGCTTGCACCGTTACCTCTAACACTCCTGAAGCGGGACAAGGCACCGAACTCTTGACTGATGGAAATCCTGGAACTTTCTTCCACACGAATTGGCAGGGTACTCCAACAAATGAGGAGCATAACCTTGTATTTGATTTGGGAGAAAATCATAACTTGGAATATTTCGTAATCAACTACACCACGCTCCCCACAACAGCCCATAATGTGGATGCCCCCAAGACAATTGTGGTAGAGGGTTCTAACGACAATAGTTCTTACACTGAAATCGCAACCTTGAGCGGCCTTCCTGAAACAAATGCTACGAATTATACTTCTAATGCGTTAGAAGGTGGATATCGCTACCTCCGCTTGAAAGTTACTGACGCTACAGGCAATAAGTTGGGTAAGTTCTATTACTTTGGTTTGGCTGAGTTAAGTTTCACTCAGCTTTGTCCCATCGTTAAAGAGGTTTATACTCCTTACACCGAACTTGAAGCAGACATTATCTCTGCAGCTGAACTTTGTGGACGCGCTAACTTTATAGTGACGAAGGTAGAGACTAATATCAATACGATCAATGATGCGAAGACAGCCTTGCAATCAAAGTATGAAGCCCTTTTGGAAGCATACAACACGGTACGTAATGGCGATGTTAATGCGAAGAAGGTTCAACTTGAAGAGTTGATTACGGCAGCGGAAGAGTTGATGGGCACCTGCGGAACCATCAACAGCACCCCTGGAGTAACTATTGATGCTGCACTTCAAACGGAAAATCCCGCTGCAGGATTCTATGTATCTACGAATGCTGACCAGAACACTGGTGGTGGGGTTTCTGACGGTGGCGGTATTGCGGCACTTGTTGATGGAAGTGTTGAAGGATATAACTACTTCCACACACGATGGAGTGGTACTGAAATTCATGAAGCTCACTATATCCAGATAGACCTCGGTGAGGGTGTGCCAACAGCTGGGTTTACATTCAGCTACACCCCCCGTGATCCCTCACCTGCACCTACAGCAATGAAGGTGTATGGTAGTCATGACGGTATTGAATTCTCGAATGTCTTAGCTCACATCACAAGCGGGTTGCCCGCCTATAATTCTGGCCATACCTACACATCGGAAACGATTAGCTCAAACTACCGCTACTTGCGATTTGAGGTAACAGAATCCCAAGGGCCTGCCGCAAGTAGTCAATATGGAGAGCAATACTACTTCGGTATGTATGAATTTGACCTCTCATATCTCACTCCTACTACCTATTCCGCAACCGTGAAACCCAACATGGGAGAAGTGACTGAAGAACTTCTTTTAAATGTATTCCACAAATTGGCAGAAGCTCAAGGCACTCTCGATTTTGCTACTACCGAAGCACAACTCGATAAAGCGATTGCTGATTTGCAGGTGCAGTATGATGCGTTGAAAGCAGCAAAGACTGTTGTTGATAAGTCAGAGTTAGCAAGTTTGATTGAGACAGCAACAACGAGACTGAATGAATGTGGTACTGTTACTCCTAACGGTGATGTTCTTGATGTTACCCTCAACGAGTCAAATGCGGGTAGTGTGAATAAGAACATGCTCCGCGAACTTTACCGCGCTATCGAAAATGCACAGGGAGTAATGGACAACACTAAAGCTACGCAGGAAGATGTTAATGCTGAAATAGCTGAACTGACGGCGCAGATTGAAGTAGTTCAAACAGCAAAGAACAGTACTGCGAAGGCAGACCTTAAGACGGCTATTGATGCGGCACAGACTGCTATCAATGCATGTGCGTCAAGCATCACACAGGAAGGTGGTGAATACACTGTTATTTGGAATTTCGAAACTGCGGGTGACGTAGATAAGGCAACGCTTATCGCTGCTTACGAAGCACTTGTTCAAGCAAATGCGGTTTACAACGGTGAGGTTTCTACAGTCAGCGAGTATCAAGCAGCGAAGGAGGCTTTGAGTACTCCTATTGCTACTTTGAATGATTATAAAGCTGGGTATCATAAGGCGCAACTCAACACTTATGTTGGTTGGGCAGAAACCCTTCTTGAGGAATGCGAAACTGAAGGTCAGGGCGACTTGACAGATGCTATGGTAGTATCTATAACAGAGAGATGTGTAACTGTTAAGGGTTATCTCACTCAGGAGTTCGCAACTCACGAAGAACTTGTAAACACCCTCTCACCTCAAATTAGTTATTTCGAAGAAAACTATCCCACATGGTCTGCAGCACAGCAATCTACCGCCAAGAAGTACCTCCGCGCGATGATTGCGCAGTTGGCGGAATTGATTGATGAGTGTGGAACAGTTACTGAAGAAGAAAGTGAGTACGTTGCTACGCTTGACCCCTATGCCGGTGTTGTAACTGAAGAACAATTGATTGCTGCTTACACAGCAAAGATTGAGGCAGAAACGTTGGCAAACAACTCTGCTGTTGCGGATGAATTGACGGCAAAGAAGACTGCACTTCAAACCGTTTATAATGAACTCCTTACTGCGAAGAACACCAATTGG
>JAZQXB010000041.1:0-20582 GCA_045632685.1 Alloprevotella sp. | reverse complement strand
TTTCTGTGCTTTCCGTGTGAAAATTTTATTTTGACATAAGAACAAAAGGACATAACGCTCCGCGCCCTTTGCGCCTTTGCGTGAGAATTTTTCCGTGTAGATACGTGTAAATCCGTGGAGCAAATTCTGTGTATTCCGTGGATTCTGTGTGAAAACAAAATATGTTCTTATGTTCTTATGTCTAAAAGTAGCGGAGCAAAATTCTGTGTGTTCCGTGTGAGAATAAAATATGTTCTTTTGTTATATAGAAGCAATAGTTTTGTTTAGCTGGTTATACTCCAAAAATGTAAAAGAAAAATCCGAGTTGAGCAAAGATTTATTGTTCAACTCGGATTTCACACGAATACGTTTAACACCCCTTTCCGTCCAAACTACATGCTGCTCCTGTGGGAACATCATCGGTTGTAGCATCAAGTACGGGGGGATTCTTCAAGCGGTTTAAAGAAAATACTATGTCGCCATCCTCCTGCACAAAGCAGGGGATGCCAATCGTGCCGCGCTCTTTCACGCGGTCAAAGGCGGGGTGCGTGTCGCGCAGGTGAAGAAATTCTTTCAAATTGAGTGGACTCTCGCCGATGTCTATGAGCGTGAAGCGCGCATCGGTCTTCGCGATTTCTTTGATTTGGGTGCAGTCGGGACAGCCCGACATAATGTAGACGTTCATCTTTTCAAGGTTTTAAGGGTTTAGGTTTTAAGGTTGTGAGGTAGGCATCCGCGCTATAAGGTCTTATAACCTTGAAACGAGGTTACCTTATAACCTAAAAAACTCTCGTTTGTTATTTTCTTCTCTTCTTATTCTTCTTGCCCTTCGGCGCAAACACGTTGGGCGCAGGGGTTGAGAAGATATCAACATCCTCGCCCACAAGGGAGAAGTCGAGAATCTTGCGCTCAAGGTTGGCACGCTCTACGCGGATGCGCACCTTGTCGCCAAGGGCATAGACGCGGCGGGTGCGGCGTCCGACCAGGCAGTAGTTGCGTTCGTCAAATTCGTAATAGTCGCCCGTCAAGTCGCGCAAGGGCACCATACCCTCGCAATTATTTTCGTCCAACTCTACGTAGATACCGAACTCTGTCACACCCGAAATCTTGCCCTCAAATTCCTGTCCGAGGCGGGCGCTCATAAATTCCACCTGCTTGTACTTGATAGAGGAGCGTTCGGCAGCAGCAGCCAGTTGTTCCATCTGCGAGCAGTGTTCGCAAAGGTTTTCATACTTCGTTTGGCTCACACTTCTGCCTCCCTCTTCATAGCGCGTGAGGAGGCGGTGAACAAGTGTGTCGGGGTAGCGACGGATGGGCGAAGTGAAGTGCGTGTAGTGCTGGAACATAAGACCGTAGTGGCCAATGTTGTGCGTAGAATACTTTGCCTTCATCATGGCGCGGAGTGCCACGAGTTCAACAACGCCTTCTTCCTTCTTACCCTTCACATCGTCGAGCAACTTGTTGATGCTCATCGACACATCCTTCTTCGAACCCTCCGTGCGGAGGTGATAGCCGAATTTCGCAATGAAGCTCTGGAGCTTTTCCAACTTTTCGGGGTCAGGAACGTCGTGAATGCGGTAGGGGAGCACCTTGGGCGTCTTGCCCTTCGGCACAAGGGCGATGCTTTCCGCCACCGAGCGGTTGGCAAGCAGCATAAATTCTTCCACGAGTTTGTTGGCGTCCTTCGCAATCTTGATATAGGTGCTAATGGGAGTGCCCTTCTCGTCAATTTCAAAGCGCACCTCGGGACGGTCAAAGCCTATCGCACCATTCTTAAAGCGCTTGGCGCGCAGTTGCTTGGCAAGACGGTTGAGCACAAGGAGTTCGCGGGCATATTCCCCCACAGGATTTTCAAACGAACCCGTAATTTCGGGATGTTCTCCGGGAAGGTTGTAATCTTGCTCGGAAGCCTCGCCGTTTTGCTCAAAAATCTGTTGCACTTCTTCGTAGGCAAAGCGTCGGTCGGAACGAATAACGGTGTGAGCAAGGCGCCATTTCAGCACGTCGCCCTTTTCATTCATGCGGAAGATGGCTGAATACGTCAATTTGTCCTCGTCGGGGCGGAGCGAGCAGATGAAATTACAGAGTCGTTCAGGCAGCATAGGAATTGTGCGATCAACGAGGTACACACTCGTGGCACGCTTTTCTGCCTCGCGGTCAATAATATCGCCCTCCTTCACATAGTGGGAGACATCGGCGATATGTACGCCCACTTCCCACTCACCCTTTTCAAGCGGACGGATAGAAATGGCGTCGTCAAAGTCTTTGGCGTCCTTCGGGTCGATCGTTACGGTCAAGACATCGCGCATGTCGAGGCGGCGGGCCACTTCTTCGGGTGTGATACCGGGTTCTATTTTCTCGGCAGCGCGTTCTACGTTGGCGGGATACTTGTAAGGCAACCCGTACTCGGCAAGGATGGCGTGCATTTCGGCATTGTTTTCGCCCTGCTTACCAAGGATGTCTATCACCTTCCCCACGGGACTCTTTGAATCCTCGGGCCACTCCACAATTTGCACCAAAGCCTTGTCGCCTGTCTTACCGCCCTTGAGTGCAGTCTTGGGAACGAAAATGTCGGTCGCCAACGAGCGGCTTTCGGTAATGAGGAAGGCGTAATTCTTTTCCACCTGGAGCTGGCCGACAAAGGTATCTTTCACACGCTCAACGATTTCCGTCACCTGCGCTTCGCGAGTATGTCCGTGGCGGCGGGCAAGCATGGTCACTCTTACGCGGTCGCCATCAAGGGCATGCATAGAATTTCGCTCGCACACGAGGATGTCCTTTCCACCATCGTCGGGCACGAAAATATTGTGCCCATTGCGCTTGCGACGGAAGGTACCTACCATATCGTTGCTGCGGTGTACACGGCGGTACACCCCTTCTGCGGCACGTGCAAGGTAGTCGTCGAACACGAGGTCGTCAATCACGTCCATTACCAGCATCTTGGCGCCGTGCGTCTTGGCTTGCAGGTGGCGGAAGATGTGCTTTATATCTAAATCCTTGGCAGGATTCATTTCAAACAACGTCAGCAATCCTTCATGGATCTCCTTCTTCGAAAGGCGCGGTGCCTTTTCTTTATTCTTGTTCTTTGCCATGGTAAGTGAGATTTTTAGTAAACGAGTAGACGAGGTACGAGTAAACGAGGTACAAGTAAACGAGGTACAAGTAGACGAGAAAGTTACCGAGATCAACGATTATAAATTCCGCATGGTAGTTGTACTCTGTACTCTGTCAGTTGTACTCTGTGCTCTCAAACGGTTTATACAAGCAAAAGTAAAGATATTTTTCCCAAGTCATGGCGGGTTTACTTATTTTATGACGAAATAAACCACATTTTCTTCCTAAATTTGCGCTGTATGAGGATTCAGAAGTGCATAATAGTAATCATCATGTGGTGTTGCGGTATTGTTTTTGCCGCAGCCCAGGTTACTGTGCGCGTAGATTCTGTGGAGTATAACGGCGATACAATTCCTCATGTCACCTTCCCCACACTGCATAAGTTTCCGCCTAAACAGCACAAGAGCAACCGTGCCAAGCAACAATATGATCGCTTGGTGCGCAACGTGAAGCGCGTTTATCCCTTGGCGAAGATGGTGCGCCAAACCATTCTTGAGACCTACGAGGTGTTACAATATTTCCCCGAAAGCGAGCGCGAGGCACATCTGAAGCGTGTGGAGAAAGGGCTTATCGAACAATACGGCAAGCAATTCAAGAAGTTGAGTCGCACACAAGGTCGCTTGCTCGTCAAACTCGTCGACCGCGAATGTAACAATACAGGTTATGCCATCACCAAGGCGTTTCTGGGACACGCCCGTGCGAACGTCTATCAAGGCATCGCCTTGCTCTTCGGCAACAGTCTTAATAAACATTACGATCCCGAAGGCGAGGATAAGGAAGTGGAACGTATTGTATTGCAAATTGAAAGTGGGCAGTTGTAAGAAGTAAGCCCCTCCAACCTAAAGTCCCCTCCAACCTCCCCCTGAAGGGTGAGGCTTGTCTCGGGGGGTAGTTGACGAGTAGACGAGCTACGAGTAGACAAGAAGGTCACCGAGATAAACGAGCGGAATGCCATTTGAAAGTATTGCTGTCCAGTAAATATAGATAACTCTTTGTTTGATGGATAGTTGTACTCATACAAAGCCCCTTATAGAGTTTCAACCGAAAGAATACAGAATTTCTATGTTTAAGAGAACACGAATTTCACGAATAACACGAATCTCCATGCGGGATGAATATTTCTTAATCAGAGGCGAATAACACGAATGCCATCCGGATGGTATTCGTGCAATTCGTATGCGATAAGCAAGGTAACACTCCGCAAGGTTTCGTGTTATTCGTGCAATTCGTGTTCTCTAAAATAAAGAGATAAAATTCACCGGACACCAATAGTATAATATAGGTGTTATCCACAAAGACTCGTTTGTTTTATTTGGAGCCACTAATGAACACTAATTTTCACTAATACCCATCCGATCATATATACCCCGCAAGGCATTAGTGTAAATTAGTGTCCATTAGTGGCTAAAATATTAAGAGCACAAAAATCTTTGGGGTTAGGATTATTTGTGGACAACCAAAGGCCTCGCAAATAACTGCTATATTATTAGCTAAAATTAAGTACAAAAAAAGGATTGAAAACTTAAGTCTTCAATCCTTTTTGAGCCTCTTGTCGGATTCGAACCAACGACCCCGAGATTACAAATCACGTGCTCTGGCCAACTGAGCTAAAGAGGCAATAGGCTTAGAGGATGAACCTCATGTCCTGATGCAAATCGGAAGCGAACTGTGTTCTTTCTCGTTTGCGAGTGCAAAGGTAGCACATATTTCCGAACTGACAAAGGTTTTTCTGAAAAATGTGATATTTTTTTTGACATAAGAACAAAAGGCACTTATTTTCTTCTCACGCAAAGGCGCAAAGCTTCGCAAAGTTCTGCGTAATCTGCGTGCAATTATTTCACACAGACACGGAATACACGGAATGCCGTGCGGAACGTTATGGTCTCACGCAGACGTCGCCGACTTTCGCAGACTATGTTTAAGTTATTTTAGTTAACAAGTAGATGAGAGAGAGATGAGAGTTGAGAGATGAGAGTTGAGAGTACAACTCTACCCCGCATGATATTACTCACTACAGTTCTTTAGTTGACAAGTAAACCAGGTACGAGTAGACAAGATGGTCACCGAGATAAACGAGTGGCGTCCCGCATGGATCTTTTATCTTTACTCTTTTATCTTTACTCTTTTCAGTTAACCAGATACAAGTAGACAAGATAGTCAGCGAGATAAACGAGCATAGTTCCGCATGGTATTACTCACTACTCACTACTCACTATTCCAAGTCCACCATATAAATTCTAAATCCTTCCATGATACAGCTGCGGTCTACGTCACCGCGCACGCCTTCTATCTCTCCAGAGGCGGTGTATTGCCACATGATATAGTCAGTCCCATCATTAAGCGTGGGAGCATCTGGGCGGTAGCGGGCAATCATCCACTGATAGCCGTGAAAGTAATCTACGAGATGCTTGTTGTAGAAGTTGTGGTAGGTATACAACAAAGGTTTACAACCATAATATTCCTCCACAGCCTTAACAAATTGCTTAAGATCACGAATAAATTTCTCATGACTCACCCTACCTCTTACCTCAATATCTACTATTGGCACCAGGTCCTGCTCGTCAGCAATAACATGTTTCGTCATATTTTTCACCTGACGCTTCCACGACACGTTCGGGCGGTAGAAATGATAACTCCCTACACGTAGTCCAGCCTTTCTCGCCTCTACAATATTCCTGCGATACATACGATCCACCAGCGTCTCACCCTCCGTAGCCTTCATATATGCATAGCAAATCTCTTTACTTTCAGCAACCGCCTTCCAATTAATGATGCCTTGATAGCGGCTCACATCAATCCCCTCAAGATAACGACGTCCCAAATAGAAGTTAGAAGAGAGTTGCGGAAGTGGCGCCACAGCTGGCATCTCATCACCAAAAACAGGCACAACAGGCAACGCATCAGGAATAGACGTACGCGAGGGCAACGGATGCTTCTCCACATCCTTATCATTTGTAAACGCACACACCTCACCCACACAGAGTAGCGCGAGCACACATATTATATATTTATAAGAAAAAGACATTGTGATTTTAGTTAACAAGTTGAACAGGTACGAGTAGACGAGAGAGTTGAGGGATTAGGGGGGGGGGTAGAGATGAGAGAACAGAGAACAGAGCACAGAGTACAGAGTACAGAGCACAACTTCTTCCCCCGCACGGTATTACTCACTACAGTTCTTTAGTTGACAAGTAAACCAGGAACGAGTAGACAAGATAGTCAGCGAGATAAACGAGTATAGTCCCGCACGGTATTACTCATTACTCACTACTACTTACTACCTACTACTTACTACCTCCTCACTACCTACTCCTCACTACCTACCAAAAAAACAGAGGATGCGCCAACGACACACCCTCTGTCAAATATTTCACTCGGATTAAAATCTAAGCAACTGACCAGGTCGAAGCGTGGTCTTCTTTGAGATACGATTGATTTTACACAACTGTGATACAGAAGTACCTGTGCGTGAAGAGATGCGTGAGAGACTATCTCCCTTGCGCACCTTGTAGTAGCGCTTGCCAGCACTTGCCACACTGTTTTTCGTGCCAGGTCCTGTGAAGTACGTATCCGATTTCTGCTTACGGAACATGTAAGAATCGCCCGTTACGTCCTGGTTTGCAAAATCAAAAAGGAACGCGGGATTGATAGCTTCACCCATGACACGCGTTTCAAAGTGAAGGTGCGAACCGAAAGAACGACCTGTATTACCACCCAAACCGATGGGTTGACCAGCCTTAACTTCTTCATTCACATCACAAAGATACTTTGAGAGGTGGGCGTAGATGGTTTCAAGTCCGTTTTCATGACGTAAAACGATGTACTTACCATAACCACGGCGCTCATAGCGCACGACACGCACCTTACCGTCAAACGCAGCATAAATGGTATCCCCAGTCTGCACTTTTACATCAATACCCTTGTGCATACGACGGAAACGAGGGCGATAACCGAATCCACTTGTCACCTTACGACTGGTTGTGGGCATTGCGAAACCACGAAGGTCTATTTCAAGACTATCGGGCACATCAGCACGAGAGTAACAGTGGGTGGAAGAATTATCCCAACTCTTATAGAGGTTGTCAATCTCATCCTCTATTTCAAGCATCAACACCATAGAAACAGAGTCAACTGCCTGAAGTTTTCTGTCGATGGGGGCTTGCTTTGCAATCAAATCTTGACCGACAACCGTTGTAGCGGTCGCGGTAAAGACAATAAAGCCAGCAAACAAGCGCTTCATTGTTGTAAAAATCATAAGCATAGGGGTTTAACGGGCGCAAAGTTACGGTTTTCTGTTAACTTTTACCAAATAAACATACCACTTTTTAATAAATAAATGTATGAATTATAGAAAAATACGCATTTTGGAACATCTGTTTTGCATTTAAGCATCTCACACGGACATTTTTTGCGCACAAAAAAAATGGTAAAGCATTATGTTCTTATGTACTCATGCCAAAAATATTTTCGCACACACAGACACAGATTTTTGCTCCGCAGATACTCTTTTGACAGAAGGACATAAGAACATATTTTATTTTCACACTCACGGAATGACACAGAATTGGCTCCACGCATTTACACGTATCTACACGGAAAAATTCTCACGCAAAGGCGCAAAGGGCGCGGAGCGTTATGTCCTTTTGTTCTTATGTCAAAAATCGTTGCACACAGAACTACACAGAATTTTGTTCCATTGTTATTCTGTACACTCCGTATAATCGTGTTGATAAATTGGAAATCAACAGATTAAACAGATTTCACAGAATATCGTCCTGCACAGTAAGTCGTTTAATCTGTCGTTCACGTTGATAAATAAAAAAGGACGCACACCGTGCGTCCATATATCAGTAAAGAAAAATGCCAGCGACAATTGCTCCGCATGGCATTCCCATATTCCTATATTCAAGCAGTTACCTTACTTACCCTGATTGTAACGTTCATTCAAACCCTTCACAATGTCAGCAGTGATATCAAGTTGAGGGTTGTTATTGAGCACCACGGCACGTGTAAGGATAAGCGTAAACTGGTGTTCCTTGTTATAGTCTGCCAAGAAACTCTGAATGCTATCTTCAAGAGCCTTGTTAAACTCCTGCTCCTTCTCTGCAAACTGCTGTGCATACTTCGCCTGAAGTTGTTCTACATCAGCCTGTTGCTTCGCAAAAGCAGCCTGCGCATTATTAAATTCTGTTTCGCTCACGAACTTACCTTCTTGAAGCTTGCGCTGAATTTCCGCAGCCTTATTCTGGAGGGCAGCAGCCTTCTTACCAATAGTTGCCTGGAAACCATTGTAAGTCGTTTCAAGTTCCTGACGGCAGTCGAGGTAATACTGATACTGCGCCTGGAGCGTGTCCATATCTACATACGCCACAGTAATCGCGGGAGCCACAGCCGTAGAATCATTACAATCCTGACAAGCAGTCTGATTGTTGCCGTTACATGCTACAAAAAGTACGCACACAGCAAGAGAAATAAATTTAGAAATTGCGTTCATAGTTTATTGTAAAGTTTTAGTTGACAAGTAAACGAGGTACGAGTTGAGATGAGAGAACAGAGTACAGAGAACAGAGTACAGAGAACAGAGTACAACTTACAGAGTACAGAGAACAGAGTACAGAGAACAGAGTACAGAGTACAGAGTACAGAGAACAGAGTACAGGGCACAAATTCAACCCGCATGGTATTACTCATTACTCATTACTCACTACTCATTACTCACTACTCACTACTCACTACTCACTCCTAACTACTCACTTTCCCTCACGTTCTTTCACCCTATTAGGATTATCCTTACGCATCTTGCGGTCCATAGACTGCACGCAGTGTATCCCCTTCTTATTCAGGTGGCGATTGCCATCGATGTGGGTGTGCACGAACTTCTTACCCACTAAAACCTTAATGGCAAGCAACAAGAAGGCTACGGCACAAATTGCGAGGATGATAAGAAATAATTGAAACATTCTTTGTATATTTGCGACTCAAATCGTCCGCAAAGGTATAACGAAATATTTATATAACCATATTTTTAAAACATTTTAACGAACACAAAATTATGAATACCACTCCCATATTGCAACCCAAGGCGGTATTTGACTGTTTTGAAGCCATTTGCCAAGTGCCCCACCCCTCCAAGCGTGAGGAAAAGATGATTGCCTTTCTTGAAAAGTTTGGTAAGGATCTCGGTCTCGAAACAGCGGTGGATAAGACGGGTAACGTCTTGATTAAGAAACCTGCTACAGCAGGTATGGAAGGTCGCAAGACGGTCGTACTTCAGAGCCACTTCGACATGGTGTGCGAGAAGAACAACGACACTGTTTTCGACTTTGACAGTGACGCCATCCAAACCTACATCGACGGTGAATGGCTCAAGGCGAAGGGCACTACCCTCGGCGCTGACGACGGCATCGGTGTGGCGATGCAGATGGCCATTCTTCAGGCTACCGACATTGCTCACGGTCCCCTCGAATGCCTCTTCACACGCGATGAAGAAACGGGACTTACGGGTGCTATGGGACTCGAACCCGGTTTTGTTACAGGCGATTACCTCATCAACCTCGACTCTGAAGATGAAGGTCAGATTTTTGTAAGTTGTGCCGGTGGTGCACGCACAGAAGCTACTTTTGCTTACACCGAAGAAGCACTCCCCGCGGGTTACTTCTGCTTCAAGGTGGGCGTGAAGAACCTCACAGGTGGTCACTCGGGAGATGATATTAACAAGAACCGCGCTAATGCCAACAAACTCCTCGTGCGCTACCTCTGCAACGAAATGGAGAAGATGGACCTCCGCCTTATCGACATCCAGAGCGGTGGCCTTCACAACGCCATCCCCCGCGAGGGTTGGGCGCTCTGTGCTGTCCCCATGAAGATGAAGGAACAGGTGCGCATTGACCTCAATGTGTATAGCGCAGCGTTGGAAGAGGAGTTCCCCCAAACCGAACCCGCCATGCTTTGGGAACTCTCCAGCGAACCCGCTGCAACTACCTGCATCTCGCCTGCCGTAGTGCGCCCCATGCTTCTCTCGCTCCATGCCCTTCACAACGGTGTGTATGCCATGAGTCAGGATATGGAAGGCCTTGTTGAGACTTCTACGAACCTTGCCAGCATCCGCAAGCAGGAAGGCAAGATTGTGGTGACTACAAGCCAGCGCAGTTCTGTAGCAAGCGGCCGTGAAAACATGTCGTCCGTCGTTCGTGCGTGCCTCGAGCTCGGTGGTGCACAGTGCGAAACGGGTGAAGGTTACCCCGGATGGAAGATGAATCCCAAGAGCGAAATCCTCCGCATCGCGACTGAAAGTTACCGTGCCCTTTACAATAAGGAACCCAAGATCCTCGCCATCCATGCCGGTCTTGAATGTGGCCTCTTCAGTGAAAAGTACCCCCAACTCGACATGATCAGCGTAGGTCCTACCCTCCGCGGTGTACATTCTCCCGAAGAACGTCTCCACATCCCTTCTGTCAAGATTGTTTGGGACCATCTTTTGGATATTTTGAAGCGCGCATAAAACAACAAGTTGTTAAAGGAGAAAGGAGAAATGAGAAATGAGAAAGACCTTGCGGACTGTAATACCGCCCCGCATGGCGCTTTCTCCTTTCTCCTTTCTCATTTCTCATTTAGCAAATCTTTCTCCTTTCTCCTTTCTCCTTTCTCATTTCCCAACCCTTTCTCCTTTCTCCTTTCAAAAATGGACATCATCCACCTGCTCCCCGACTCCGTAGCCAATCAGATTGCCGCCGGCGAGGTCATTCAGCGCCCCGCCAGTGTGGTCAAGGAATTGGTAGAGAATGCTATTGATGCGGGGGCTACAGCTATACAAATACATATTGTCGATGCCGGAAAGACGATGATTCAGGTGATTGACAACGGTAAGGGCATGAGCGAAACAGATGCGCGCATGGCCTTTGAGCGTCATGCCACGTCGAAGATTCGCACCGCCGAGGACCTCTTCACGCTCCAGACGATGGGGTTCCGTGGCGAGGCGCTCCCCTCAATTGCCGCTGTGGCACAGGTGGAACTCCGCACGCGCCTCGCGGGCAACGACTGTGGCACCTGCATCCATATCGAAGGGTCGAAGGTCATCAGCAGTGACGTAGTGATGTGCCCACAGGGGGCAAACTTCATGGTGAAAAACCTCTTTTTCAATATCCCTGCTCGTCGCAAGTTCTTGAAGTCCAACCAAACGGAACTCAACAACATCCTCCAGGAATTTGAGCGCATCACCCTCGCTCACCCCGACATTGCCTTTTCGCTCCACCACGCCGATAGTCTGCTCTATAACCTGCAACCGCAAAACTTCCACCGCCGCATCATCGACCTCTTCGGAAAGCGCTACGAAAAACTCCTCATCCCCGTTTCCGTGGAGACTTCCCTGGTCACCATCAACGGTTTTGTGGGACTTCCCTCTAGCGCAAAGAAGAAAGGGAGTGCACAGTTCTTCCTCACCAACGGTCGCTACATGCGCCACCCCTATTTCGCCAAGGGCATCATGTCGGCCTTCGACCGCTTGATAGCCGAGGGCGACCAAGTGCCCTTCTTCATCAACCTCACCGTGGACCCTGCGAAACTGGACGTCAATGTCCACCCGCAGAAGACGGAGATTAAGTTTGAGGACGATGCCGCCATCTTCCAGATTCTACAGGCAGCCGTGCGCGAAACCCTTGGGCGCCACAATGCCGTGCCCAGCATCGATTTCGACACCGAAAACCGCCCCGACATCCCCAGTTTGGGGAGTTTTGAAACAGAAGGGGCCTCCCCCTTCTTCACCGCTCCCACGATAGAGGTGGACGATACGTTCAACCCCTTCAACACTACCAAGGAGCGCCCCGAGCGTACATGGAGTGCCCCCACCTCTGCCCCCAAGGAGTGGAAGAATCTTTACGACACTCTTATCCCCACGCAGGATGCAGAAGAGACACCTGTGGAAGAACAGAGTTCTTTACTCTCCGCTCTCGGACTGGATAGCGAGAGCCTATGGACAAAGGGAAGCACAGACGTCATGCAGGTGCGCGGGCGCTACATCATTACGCAAACCCACAACGGTCTGCTCATTGTCGACCAACACCGCGCCCACATCCGCATCCTCTACGAGCAATACATGAAGCAGTTTGCCACAGAGCGCAGCATCTCTCAAATGCTCCTCCTGCCCCTGCTCGTGCAACTCTCGCCCAAGGAAGTAGCCACCCTCTCGCTCGTACAGGAAGAACTGGAGAATGCAGGTTTCGAAATCAGTCCCCTCGGCGGAGGCGACTACTCCATCCTTGCCGTACCAGCAGGCACAGAGAATGCCCACCCCGAGCAAATGCTCGTAGAACTCCTCAACGCAGACATCACTACGGAGAACCTTCACGAGCGCATCACGCACACCATCGCCAACGTGCTCTCCCAACGCTCCTCCATCGCCTACGGACAATACCTCACACAGGCAGAGTGTACCGATCTCCTCGACCGACTCTTCGACCTCCCCACCTCCACCTTCACCCCCACGGGGCAACGCATCTATGCCGTCATGACGGATAGCGAACTTGCTCATACTTTTGGGTAGAGAACAGGTAGTAGTGAGTAGTGAGTAGCGCAATGCAATGCGGAGGAATCACTTGGCAGGTACGGACGCACGGTTCGTGCGTCCTCATCAATGGAAAAATTTCGCGAGCACCCAATCGCAATTTTGTATGCATTAAGGACGCACGAACCGTGCGTCCGTACAGGTCAAGTAATTTCCCCGCATGGCATCTTTACTCTTTTAAGTTGACAAGTTAACAAGGTACGAGTAGACAAGAAGGATACCGAGATAAACGAGTATAATTCCGCATGGTATTACTCACTACTACCTACTCACTACTCACTACTTCCCCCCTCACTCTTCACTATTTACCATTTCTCCAATGTAAAGATTTTTCGCAACAACAAGTTCATGCCCCGAAGAAGGCGATTTGCATTTCGCCCTTAAATGTATTATCTTTGCATTGCAGAAAAGGAGGTGTTACCCAATCGGGTAGCACCTCCTTTTTAAGTACCTGATTATCAGGATACATTTTTCCAATCCTTTTCAGAAAAACGTGGGTTTTCGCCCAATTTTCTCGGCACATCGTAAAAAATAGGTGCCGAATAATTCAAAAAAGGTGCCGAATATTTTTTCAGAGGTCGGACGGAGTGTTAAATCTTCTTAATAAAAGTTAAAGATTAAGAGTTCTCCAAGGGCTAAAACAGCCCATCTCGATTGCTGAGAATCGATTTTTCAAGACACACCCCACCCACACTCCGAAATTCCCCAACCACAAGCCAGTATCTCACTTTTTCTGCGCCTTTTGACCGCCACACAAAATACAAACGCCCTCAAAACAAAGCACTTGCACTTTTTTCACAATCAAATACAAAAACCACCAAATAGAATCCAAGAGAACCTCTCCCCTCCCCTCACTACTACCTACTACTTACTCACTACTACTTACTCTCCCCTCCCAGACTCAACACGTAAAATTCAACCTTCAGATAGCAAAAAGTGCACTATACGTTTTGCCAAATTACTACAAATAACTATTTTTGCGCCTTATTGGGTGTGCCTCACACACCTACACATTAAAATCAGACGAAATTATTAATCACTTTAACTCTATTTTATGAAGAAAATTTTACTCATGCTGGCGATGCTTCTTCCTTGTGTGGGAGCGTGGGCAGATGTAGCATCTCTCAAGGTTTCAACTGATGCAGAGAAGCACTACTATGTTATCAAGAACCTTCGAAGTCACAAGTTTGCTTATTACAATGGTGATAATGCACAACTTAAGCAGAATGGTAACCCTTCTTCAATCACAGCTGAAGCAGATCTCGACAAATATTTGTGGTATGTAACTGAAGCTACAGGCGGAGCGGATGGTGCATATATGTTGCACAATGCAGCTACGTCTAAAGTTTATGCTGCATACAATTCTTTCACTGAAACAGGTGCGGTTGTTTATATCAAGGAAAACCCTCACAAGTCAGGTTATGTTTGTGTTTCATCAAATACTGACGCAACTACCTCAAAATCATGTTGGGATGACTCAAATGGCGGTTCTGTTGGAACATGGGCTCCCACAGCGAGCGACAACGCGGGTACAAGCTGGGAGTTCATTGAAATTGAAGACCAAAATGCGACAGTTGCTTATACTTTAACAGATAACGCTGACAACAGTTTCAATAGTACCTTTATTGGTTGGAGCAGAGAAATGTATCCCGTTGTAACAGGCGTAGCTGACTACACTCTGTCGAACATTGTTTATGGAGATAGAAATGTAACCGCTACAGTTAATTTCCCATTCCCTGTATCTAAAGTTGATGGTACTACAAATTGGACATTCATTTTTACCAATGCTTTTGCGGATGGCGACAGAGCATATCTCTATGTTAATGATTCTGGAAAGATTGTTTCAAAATCTACTAAAGCAGCTAATGGCACTTATGGCTATTTGCCTACAGGTGTAGAAGGTGAAGTACAGAAATGGATGTGGGCAATTTATCCCACTTTGACAAATGGCAAGTTTACTTTCCAAATCAAAAACGCATCTGCAGGTATGTATGTACCAAGTGCAACAGCACAAAAGACTACAATTTATGTAAGCGATGAGGCCGGAAATTACTCTTGGGGTGTATGTATTGGTAGCAATAACGGCTTCTATTTGGATGGCTATACGAATCTCTTCTGGGGTGCGGCAAGTAGCACCCAAGGTGAAAAGGATGGCTTAATTTGGAATAAAACAGGTTCATCTCACAAGGGTTGTAACCTTGAATTTACTGCTCCTATTTATAGAGGAACAATTAATATCACAGACAATAGCGGTAATGAATATTCTTATTTAGGTCTTGTAAACTATACTGAAGACGAAACTGATGTAGAGTATCCCAATCTTACTGGCATACTTGAAAATTGGATTACTGATGTAACTTGGAATGAGGGTGTATGTAATATTGTAGTAACATTCCCCTTCCCTGTTTCAAACAACAGTCAACTTAATGCCACTCAAATCGCCAACTTTAACAATAACCAGTTGTGGAATGCAGTTGGCAATGACGTAAAAGTTCAGAAAATTGGAACTCCCTCTTCATCAGAAATTGCAACATCTTTGTGGGGTATTTATCCTACTTTCGAAAACGGAGCTTACACCTATAAGGTTAAGAATGTAGCTACTCAATCATGGGTTACTGTTAACAAGACAACTAATTCATTCAACACACAGGGTACTGTTACTCTTACAGAAGAAGGCACAAAACTTGACATCATTAACTGGTTAGGTAGTCCTTGTTTCAAACTAATTAATGAAACCGTTTACCTTACAATTAATGGTTCATCAGATTCTGATGTTTATTTAGCGACTTATACCGGTGGAAACAATTCCCATGGTGGCAACAAACTTCATTTCCCCAAGGCTACTTATACTGTTACTGTTGGTGCTACACGTTACGCAACTCTCTACACTCCCATTGCTGGTACATTCGCAGGCGATGTTGAGACTTATGCTATCGAAAACGCGTCTAATAGTTCTGCAGTATTGACTGCAAAGGATGGCGTAGCAGCAAATCAGGGTGCTATCGTAGAAGCAGCTCCTGGCACATACACATTCACTGCTGGTGCTGTTGAATCTGATTGGACAAACAACTTGCTCACAGGTTCTTCTGTAAACACATTGGTTAATGAATCTGCTTACGTTCTTGCCCTTGTAGATAGTGAAGCAGTTCTCGCTCTCGCTGAATTGAACAAGAATGCGAATGGCGAAGCTGGAGACTCTCACTTCCTCAACAACGCTGGTAAGGCTTACCTTCCCGCTTCTGCAGTAGTTTCAGGTGCACGCTCACTCTTCTTCTTCAACAACGGTACTACTGGCATTGAAGAAACAATCGTTGCTCCCGTATTCAACGCTAACGCTCCCATCTACGACCTCTCTGGTCGTCGTGTAATGAACGCAGTGAAGGGTGGTATCTACATCCAGAACGGTAAGAAGTTCATTGTAAAGTAAGTTCTAACACATAAAATATAAAACTATACTGATATGAAAAAGACATATATTGCTCCCGCAGTAAGCACAAAGGACTTACAACTCGAAGGCCTTATCGCTGCTTCAATCCAGCTCAAGGGTGACAAGACAGTTGACACATCTGCAGATGGCGTACAGCTTGGTAACCAAATCAGCAGTCCCTGGAGCTCTTCAAACTGGGAAAACAACTAATCAATTAGTTACCTCTTTAATCGGGTGAACCTCACGGTTCGCCCGATTTTTGTTTCACACAGTACACACAGAATTTTGCTCCGCTGTTTTCTTTTGACACAAGAACATAAGAACATATTTTGCTCACGCAGAAATCACAGAATGACACAGAATTTTGCTCCGCAGTACTCTATTGACAGAAGAACATATTGTTGCCTAAATTAAAAACATAGTCTGCGAAAGTCTGCGGCGTCTGCGTGAGAAATTCTACCCCGCAAGGATTCTGTGAGTTCGATGAATTCCATGTGAAAATCGTCTCACGCAGACATCGCAGACAGGCGCAGAATTTTGCTTCGCAAATACTCTATTGACAGAAGTACATAAGAACATATTGTTGCCTAAATTAAAAACATAGTCTGTGAAAGTCTGCGGCGTCTGCGTGAGACATTCTACCCCGCAAGGATTCTGTGAGTTCCGTGTGAAACACTATCTCACGCAAAGACGCAAAGGACGCGAAGCGTTATGTTCTTATGTTCTTCTGTCAAAAATTTTACACACAGAACACAGAATTTTGCTCCGCAAATACTCTATTGACAGAAGTACATAAGAACATATTGTTGCCTAAATTAAAAACATAGTCTGTGAAAGTCTGCGGCGTCTGCGTGAGAAATTCTACCCCGCAAGGATTCTGTGAGTTCCATGTGAAAATCGTCTCACGCAGACATCGCAGACGGGCGCAGAATTTTGCTCCGCAAATACTCTTTTGACAGAAGAACATAAGAATATAAGAACATATTGTTGCCTAAATTAAAAACATAGTCTGCGTGAGAAAAAAAATATGTTCTTATGTTCTTCTGTCAAAAATATACCAATCACAGATAACGCCCCGCAAGGTGTTACTCACTCCTCACTACTAACTATTTTCCCTTCCTTCTCCTATCATTTGTCAAGCAACACACAGGTATTTCGTTTGCAAACCACGGCAGACATTTTACAAAACTTCCAAAATACTGAAGTTTTACGTTCTTTTTGTCAATCTGTAAGGAAATTTCAGTAGCAACACACAAAATGACAAATTTTGACCGTAAGAACAACCATTTGTACGGTATTTTTTACCAGCAAGTATCACCTTCTTTGTGACGCACAGAAAAAAGTTTTGTGTGCAATTCTAAAAAAGTTATAAAATTTCTTGTTAATCCAAGATTTCTTCAATAACTTTGCGGTCAACCGTGTATATATTATAATTAACATCATATTAACATTTCTAACAATGGCAAACGAAAAAAGAGTTTACACCTTCGGTAATGGTGAAGCTGAAGGACGTGCTGACATGCGTAACACGCTTGGCGGTAAGGGTGCGAACCTCGCGGAAATGAACCTCATTGGTGTTCCCGTTCCTCCCGGTTTCACTATCACTACTGATTGCTGTAACGAATACTACGAAGTAGGTAAGGACAAGATGGTTGAGCTCCTCAAGAGCGATGTTGAAAAGGCTATCAACCACGTTGAAGGTTTGATGAACAGCAAGTTCGGCGACATCGAAAATCCCTTGCTCGTATCAGTACGCTCAGGTGCTCGCGCTTCAATGCCCGGTATGATGGACACTATCCTCAACCTCGGTTTGAACGACGATGTAGTTGCTGGTATCATCCGCAAGACTGGTAACGCTCGTTTCGCTTGGGACTCTTACCGTCGTTTCGTTCAGATGTACGGTGACGTTGTTTTGGGTATGAAGCCCGTAAACAAGGAAGACATCGATCCATTTGAAGCTATCATCGAAGAAGTTAAGGAAGCTAAGGGCGTTAAGCTCGACAACGAACTCGAAGTTGCTGACCTCCAGGAACTCGTTGTGAAGTTTAAGGCTGCTGTAAAGGCTCAGACTGGTAAGGACTTCCCCAACGATGCTTACGAACAGTTGTGGGGTGCTATCTGCGCAGTATTTGACTCTTGGATGAACGACCGTGCTATCCTCTATCGTAAGATGGAAGGTATTCCCGCAGAATGGGGTACTGCTGTAAACGTACAGGCGATGGTATTCGGTAACATGGGTGAAACTTCTGCTACTGGTGTTTGCTTCTCTCGCGACGCTGGTTCTGGTGAAAACCTCTTCAACGGTGAATGGCTCGTAAACGCTCAGGGTGAAGACGTAGTAGCTGGTATCCGTACTCCTCAGCAGATTACACTTGAAGGTTCACGCCGTTGGGCTGCTCTTCAGGGTATTTCTGAAGAAGACCGTAAGGCTAACTTCCCCTCTATGGAAGAAGCTATGCCCGAAATCTACGCTGAACTCGATGCCCTCCAGACTAAGCTTGAAAACCACTACCGCGACATGCAGGATATGGAATTCACAGTTCAGGAAGGTAAGCTTTGGTTCCTCCAGACTCGTAACGGTAAGCGCACAGGTGCTGCTATGGTTAAGATTGCTATCGACCTCCTCCACGAAGGTATGATCGACGAAAAGACTGCAATCCTCCGTTGCGAACCCAACAAGCTCGACGAACTCCTCCACCCCGTATTTGACAAGGCTGCTCTCGCAGCTGCTAAGGAAATCACAAAGGGTCTTCCCGCATCTCCCGGTGCTGCTTGCGGTCAGATCGTGTTCCACGCTGACGACGCTACAGAATGGGCTGCAGAAGGTAAGAAGGTGATCATGGTTCGCGTTGAAACTTCTCCCGAAGACCTCGCAGGTATGGCAGTTGCTGAAGGTATCCTCACAGCTCGTGGCGGTATGACTTCTCACGCAGCAGTTGTTGCTCGTGGTATGGGTAAGTGCTGCGTATCAGGTGCTGGTGCTATCAACGTTGACTACTACGCTAAGACTGTAGAAATCTCTGGTGTTGTATATAAGGAAGGTGACTTCATCTCATTGAACGGTACTACTGGTCGCGTTTACGCTGGTGAAATCCCCACTCAGGCTGCAGAACTCAGCGGTGACTTCGCAGAACTCATGGACCTCTGCTCTAAGCACTCTAAGCTCGTAGTTCGCACAAATGCTGATACTCCCCACGATGCTACTGTAGCTCGCAACTTCGGTGCTGTAGGTATCGGTCTCTGCCGTACAGAACACATGTTCTTCGAAGCAGAAAAGATCGTAGCTATGCGCGAAATGATTCTTTCTCAGGATGCTGAAGGTCGCGAAAAGGCTCTTGCTAAGATTCTCCCCTACCAGAAGGCTGACTTCGTAGGTATCTTCAAGGCTATGGACGGTTGTCCCGTGAACGTTCGTCTCCTTGACCCCCCTCTCCACGAATTCGTACCCCACGATCTCAAGGGTCAGCAGGAAATGGCTGAAGCTATGGGTGTAACTGTTGAATACATCCAGCAGCGCGTTCACTCTCTCGCAGAAGCTAACCCCATGCTCGGTCACCGTGGTTGCCGTCTCGGTAACACTTATCCCGAAATCACTGCAATGCAGACTCGCGCTATCCTCGGTGCTGCTTGTCAGTTGAAGAAGGAAGGTCTCAATCCTCAGCCCGAAATCATGGTGCCCCTCACAGGTATCCTCTACGAATTCGAAGCTCAGGAAAAGGTGATTCGCGAAACTGCAGCTAAGGTATTCGCTGAAGAAGGCGTAGAAGTTCCCTTCAAGGTGGGTACAATGATCGAAATTCCTCGTGCTGCCCTCACAGCTAACCGCATCGCAAGCCGCGCTGAATACTTCTCATTCGGTACTAACGACTTGACTCAGATGACATTCGGTTACTCTCGTGACGACATCGCTTCATTCCTCCCCGTATACCTCGAAAAGAAGATCTTGAAGGTAGACCCCTTCCAGGTTCTCGACCAGAACGGTGTAGGTCAGCTTGTTGAAATGGCAGTAGAAAAGGGTCGTCAGGTCCGTCCCGAACTCAAGTGCGGTATCTGTGGTGTGCACGGTGGTGAGCCCTCATCAGTTAAGTTCTGCCACAAGGTAGGTCTCAACTATGTATCATGTTCACCCTTCCGCGTTCCTATTGCACGCCTCGCTGCTGCTCAGGCTGCTGTGGAAGAAGCATAAGCTTGACGAAGAACTAATTCTTTATAATTTGAAAGAGGGATTGCCTACGGGTAGTCCCTCTTTTCTTTATGTGCTCAAATGGTTTTGTGGCTAATATGGTAGTATGCTCGTAATGCAACTTTACTCAGTAAAGAAAATTTTGGATTTTCTTTACTTTCGTTCGTTGAGATTTGGCATTTCATTCGGTTTGCATTATATTTGCAGACAAAGAAACGAAATCTAAACATTGCACCATGGAAGAACTGAAACTAACTTGTCTGCACGACAAGCACGTGGCTCTCGGAGCCAAGATGAGTCCCTTCGGCGGATTTGACATG
>JAZQXB010000040.1:0-29987 GCA_045632685.1 Alloprevotella sp. | reverse complement strand
ATTCGTGTTATTCGCCTCTGATTAAGAAATATTCATCCCGCATGGAGATTGACTTGCGCGACCTGCGGTTCGTGTTATTCGTGAAATTCGTGTTCTCTTAAACATAAAAATTCTCGTTTTTTTCGGTTGAATATCTATGAGGGGCTTGTATGAGTACAACTATCCATCAAACAATGAGTTATCTATATTGACCGGACACCAATAGCTCGAAATAAAACAAACGAGTGTTCGTGGACAACCAAAGGTCACTCAAGTAACACCTATATCATTTCCAAAAAAAGAAAGGAGATATATAGGCCACACATGCCCAATATCTCCTTTATTCTATTTCAAAGTCTTATACATTAAAGCGGAAGTGCATGATGTCTCCGTCCTGTACAACGTATTCCTTACCTTCTACGCGCATCAAACCCGCTTCCTTCACTGCGGCTTCAGAACCGAGGTTGATGAAGTCTTCGTACTTGATGACTTCGGCACGGATGAAGCCCTTTTCAAAGTCGGTGTGGATAACGCCTGCACATTGGGGCGCCTTCCAACCACGGCGGTAGGTCCATGCGCGCACTTCCTGCACACCGGCAGTAATATACGTTTCCAATTCGAGCATCTTATAGGCTGCCTTAATGAGGCGGTTGCAACCTGATTCTTCAAGTCCGACATCCTGGAGGAACATCTGGCGTTCTTCGTAAGTTTCGAGTTCTGCGATGTCGGCCTCTGTCTGTGCCGCAACGACGAGAATCTCTGCATTTTCATCCTTCACGGCTTCGCGTACACGTTCTACGTATTCGTTGCCCGTAGCTGCCGATGCTTCGTCCACGTTACAGCAGTAAAGCACGGGTTTTGCAGTGAGGAGGAAGAGATTTTTTGCAGCAAGTTCTTCATCCTTCGTGTCAAACGTCACGGTGCGGGCGCTCTTACCTGCGAGGAGGGCTTCGCGGATGGCGATGAGCACGTCATATTCCAACTTTGCCTGTTTGTCGCCGCCTACCTTGGCAATCTTCTCTACGCGCTTGATGCGGTTTTCTACCGTGTCGAGGTCCTTGAGTTGAAGTTCGGTATCAATAATTTCCTTATCGCGAACGGGGTCTACAGAACCGTCAACGTGCACGACATTGTCGTTGTCGAAGCAACGGAGCACGTGGATGATGGCGTCTGTCTCGCGGATGTTGCCAAGGAACTGGTTGCCGAGACCTTCACCCTTTGATGCACCCTTTACCAAACCTGCAATGTCCACGATTTCTACGGTTGTAGGAACGATGCGGTTGGGGTTGATGAGTTCAGCAATCTTCGTAAGGCGTTCGTCGGGCACGGTGATCACACCGACGTTAGGTTCGATGGTGCAGAAGGGGAAGTTTGCCGACTGTGCTTTAGCATTGCTCAAGCAGTTAAAGAGAGTTGACTTACCTACGTTGGGCAAGCCTACAATTCCACATTGTAAAGCCATGTATGTATAGTATATTTATTTCGAGTGCAAAGGTAGTAATTTTAAAGGAGAAAGGAGAGAGGAGAAAGGAGAAATAACCTTGCGGGATGAATCCGGACGGCGCTCTCCCCCTGTTTATAGGGATTTCCGTCCCCCGATAACGGGGGAACCGAAGGGGGTGGGGACCACGCAGTGGTGAGGGGGTGCAGAATACGCACCGCAAGGCATACTACTCACTTCTAACTACTCACTTTAAATTGCACCCCCTCACCGCAAAGCGGTCCCCTCCCCCTATAAACAGGGGGAGAGCGCCATCCGGATTATCTTTCACCGTTAATCATTAACCTTTCATCGTTATCCGTTCTTCACCGCCTTGCGATAAACATTTGTTTCGCGAATTTCATACCCCTCGCTTTGATACAACTTGTTAGCAGCTTCGCGTGAGGGGCGAGAAGTGAGGTTGAGCGATTTTGCGCCAATCGCTTTTGCTTCTTCAGCAAGGTGTTGAAGGAGTTGGCGTGCGTAGCCACGACCGCGAGCTTCGCTGTCTACAACGACATCTTCGACCCACGCCTTTGTACCCGTGATGAGCTCCTGAAGGGAAAGGGTTGTGGTAGCACGAATCTTGCCTTCCTCGTCACGAAGCGTGTAAAGGCGTGTCGTGGGGCAGTTGAGTACCTCCTGCAAACGGTCGGCAGTGAGCGCTTTTGCGCTTGACGAGAGTTGGGGAAGGAGGTGGTTGAGCGCCTGAAGGAGTTCTTCAGTAGCAACGCGCTCCTGCGTTATGGTAGCTTTGTTAAGTTGCATAAGAAGTGAATGATAAGTTGTATGAATAGTGGGATGTATCCCCTCGGGGTGCACGTCACAGAGCGGTTCCAGCACAAATCTGCGCTGATGAAAGCGCGGATGGGGAAGTTGCAAGGAGGGCGTATTTATAATGTGGTTGTCACACGCGAGCAGGTCAATGTCAAGCGTGCGATCGGTGTGAATGCCGTTGACCGTCTTTGAGGTACGCCCCTGTTCGCGCTCTATTTGCTGCGTGATGTCCAGAATGGTTTCTGGGGAAAGGGTGGTTTCAAGCAATACGACGGCATTGACAAAGGCGTTGTCGGAGGCGAACCCTACAGGTGCTGTGGTGTAAAAGCGAGAGCACTTGAGGAGCGTTCCGACGCGCGTCTCAAGTGCTCGTATAGCCGTTCGCAACTGTTCTTCCTTTGCACCAATGTTTGAACCGAGGGCTAAAAGGAGTTTCATGGGCGGTTTAATCTACAATAAGGAGGCAGTCGCCGTAAACGCCAAAGCGGTAGTCTTCTTGAAGTGCCACATCGTAGGCCTTCATGGTGTTTTCATAACCCCCGAATGCTGCTGTGAGCATCAAGAGTGTAGAATAGGGCTGGTGGAAGTTTACCAACATGCTATCGGCTACCGAGAATTCGTAGGGAGGGAAGATGAACTTGTTCGTCCAACCCTCAAATTCCTTAATGCGGCAGTCGGGACCTACACACACTTCGAGTGCGCGCTGCACGGTAGTACCTACGGCAAGAATCTTCTGACCGTTATCCTTTGCGCGGTTGACCATTTCGCAACACTCGCGATCTACCTTCATCTGCTCGGAGTCAATCTTGTGCTTCGTAAGGTCTTCGACATCCGTATCACGGAAGTTACCAAGTCCACAGTGGAGGGTGATAAACGCTTTGTCGATATCGAAGATTTCCATACGCTTCATCATCTCACGCGAGAAGTGGAGCCCAGCAGTAGGTGCGGTAACGGCACCTTCGTGTTCCGCAAAGATACACTGGAAGCGCTCAAGGTCTTCAGGTTCACTGCCACGACCAATAAAGCGGGGCACGGGGGCTTCACCAAGAGCGTAGAGCTGCTGGCGGAATTCCTCGTGGTCGCCATCATAAAGGAAGCGGAGCGTACGACCGCGGCTTGTCGTGTTGTCAATCACTTCAGCCACAAGCGAATTGTCCTCGCCGAAGTAAAGCTTATTGCCAATACGAATCTTACGAGCGGGATCAACGAGCACGTCCCAAAGGAAGAGGTCAGGATTGAGTTCGCGGAGGAGGAACACTTCGATTACAGCACCCGTCTTTTCCTTATTGCCATAAAGGCGTGCGGGAAATACCTTCGTATTGTTGAATACGAAGAGGTCATGAGGGTTGAAGTAAGAGATAAGATCCTTAAACATCTTATGCTCAATCTCTCCCGTCTTGCGGTGAAGCACCATCATGCGACTTTCATCGCGGAAACGAGCGGGATATTGGGCAATTTTTTCCTGGGGAAGCTTAAATTTGAATTCTGAAAGTTTCATAGTTTTCTGTAGGCTGAAGGTAGGTTCTGTAAAATTAGCATTCAAGATTTCCTATTGGATAATTTTAGGAACCTACAGGGAGGGAAAGTTGTTTTTCAAAGTCCTCGATGGTGGCAAAACACTTATCGATGGTGTAGTCGCCCACGCGGGTGCGGCGGAGTGCCGTAAGATGGGCACCAGAATGGAGTGCCTCGCCAATATCGCGTGCCAAGGCGCGGATGTACGTGCCTTTGGAGCAGACCACACGGATTACGATTTCCATCGTGTCGAGGTTGCAATCGAGCAACTCGATTTCGTCGATGCGCAAGGGCTTCGCCTTGAGTTCTACGTCCTTGCCTTTTCGTGCCAAGTCGTAGGCGCGCTTACCATCTACCTTTACGGCAGAGAATACTGGGGGCACCTGCATGATTTCTCCCACAAACGTGGTGAGCGCCGCCTCAATACCTTCACGCGTAATGTGGTCGGTGGGGTAAGTTGCGTCAATTTCTTTTTCGAGGTCATAACTGGGCGTTGTTGCTCCCAATTTAAGGGTTGCGATATACTCCTTTACGCCCGCTTGAAGCTGGTCAATTTGCTTCGTAGCCTTACCTGTGCAGATAATAAGCACACCCGTGGCAAGGGGGTCCAAAGTACCAGCGTGTCCTACCTTGATTTTTCCTCCGATGTGTTTTGAAATCAACCATCTTACCTTTGCTACGAGGTTGAAGGAAGTCCAGGTCAGGGGTTTATCAAATGCAAGGATGGTTCCTTGCGCAAATGGATAGGGCATTTGTGTTATTTTTAGGTACGAGTTGACAAGGTACGAGTTGACAAGGTACGAGTTAACAAGGTACAAGTTAACAAGGTACGAGTTAACAAGGTACAAGTTAACAAGGTACAAGTTAACAAGAGGGGTACAGAGATAAACGTTTGTCTGTACCGATGATTTTCACTCTTGGTATATCTAACCTATCTACTAATAGTTGACGAGTTTATAGGTACGAGTAGACAAGAGGGTTACAGAGATAAACGTTTGTCTGTACCGATGATCTTCACTCTTGGTATATCTAACTATCTCGTTTACTTGTCTACTACAAACTCGTCTACTAACTACTAACTACTAATTAACGAAACTTGTCACTAACGTCACTACACCCACGATGAGGCAGTAAATGGCAAAGTAGATAAGTTTTCCACGACGCACGATATTGATCATCCACTTGCAAGCCACACAACCAGAGATGAAAGCAGCAAAGAAACCGACTACGAGTGACGTGGTGCTACATCCACCAAAGGCAGCTTCCATACCTTCCTTATAGGCCTTGATGCAGTCCAAAAGTGCTTCACCAAGAATGGGGGGGATTACCATGAGGAAAGAGAACTGCGCCATGTTTTCCTTCTTATTACCGAGAATAAGTCCCGTAGCGATCGTTGTACCAGAGCGACTCAAACCTGGCAATACAGCAAGTGCCTGCGAGAGTCCAATGATAAAGGCATCACGAAGAGAGATTTTCTCCTTCAAGCGGGGCTTCGCAAAATAAGAGAAAGAAAGGAGTAGGGCGGTGAGCAATAAGCAAGCACCCACAACTGTAAGGCCACTACCAAAAATAGCTTCAACCTTGTCCTTGAAGAACACTCCTACAATACCTATGGGTATCATAGACACAAGGATGTTCAACACATACTTTTGATCGTCGTTCAATTTTCCACCAACAGGAGAATGCACTGCGCCCGAAATGATTTTCCAAATCTCATGACCGAGAATCACAATCGTGCTCAACACAGTTGCTACATGTACCGCCACGGTAAACATCATGCTCTCTTCTGCATGAATACCTAACAGTTCAGAACCAATAGCCAAGTGACCACTACTGCTGACGGGAAGATACTCCGTCAATCCTTGCACAATACCAAGGATGAGCGCTTCTAACCAATCCATAATCTATTAGTTTTCTTTTTTGTTATATTCTATTTCAGTATGGTTGCTCTTCCTGCGGTAAAGTATAGCTACCACGATAAACAGATAACCAAAGAAGGTCACCATAGGAGCCACACGAATGCGCTGTGCATTGAAAATTTCGGGGTCGAACTGCTCAACAGTCGTACCACCGCCCGACATGAGCAACAAACCTACCATCACAATGGCAATACCTATTGCGAGGAGGATGAAGTTTATTTTTGAAAAGGCAAATTCGTGTTTCATTATATGATAGTTTATAGTTAACGAGTTTATAGGTACAAGTAGACGAGAAGGTTTGCGGTAGATACGATGATTTGACTTCGGAAACTTGCTTGTCTACTCGTCTACTAGAAGACTTGAGGTCAGTATGCAATTCGACTTCGGAAACTATCTCGTTTACTTGTCTACTCGTCTACTTGTCTACTAAAAGAATTTAATTCATAAACATCTGACTGCTCGACATCTTCAAGAACTTATTGACTGACACATAAGCACTGATGAGTGTTAAGCAAAGTCCGCAGGCGAAATTGATACCAAAGGTGGTCCAAACAACTTCTTGAGTCACCAGGTTTGCAACATAGGCGTCCAAACTATACAACCAATACATACCAAGTCCTACAAGACTATTTGCACCTATTGCCGCCCAGAACCCAATCCAGAAGGCACGCATCATGAAGGGGCGACGAATGAATCCCCAACGGGCACCCACGAGTTTCATCGTGTGAATGGAGAAGCGACGGGCATAAATGCTCATACGCATCGTGTTGTGAATCAGTGCGAAGGAAATAAATCCAAGCAGTGAAGCTACAAACACCAGAATGGTTCCGATCAACGGAATGACATGGTCTACAAATTCCATGGCCTCTTTAGGATAAATAACATCCGTTACTTGCTTGTAATTGTAAAGGTCAGGGATATAATAAAGCAAACTGTCCTGGTTGGCATAATCCGCATTCAGGAAAAGTTCAAACTCTGCAGGGATGGGGTTGAAACCTAAAAATTCCTGGGGACCACCCTCCAACACCGCTGCCATTTCCTTCGTTCCTTCTTCCTTGGAAATATAAGAAACCTCCTTTACATAAGGAAGCGCTGAAAATTCCTGCGCCATAGCATCACGCTCTGCTTCTGTAATAGCATCGTCAAGAAGCACTTCAACGGTAAAGTTTTCACGCAACTCACGACCGAAGTTTTCGGCTAACTTCACAAAAAAAGTAGCAGTACCCAATAGGATTAACACCAAAGCAGTACTGATACACGAGGTGATAGTATTAAAATTTCCAGTTTTCTTATTCTTCGTTTTTGTCATAGCGGAATTGTGCTAACTGCCCCTAATTGGCGTATGGACACACCAAGGCATAATTACTGCAAAAGTACTATATTATCTTGAGAATGACCGAATTTATTTTTTAAATTTACATATCAACCACCTATTTTTTCTTCTATAATATTAATATTGAGTAGTGCTTTTTTAGAAAAGCGGGATTTCTCTAAAGAAAAACTGGGTTAAAAGAGACTTGTTTTTGCCAGACAGTAATACTACTAATTCCACCATTTATACTTAATCGAATAGGGATGTAATGAAAAAAAATACAATTATACGGGTTATTTTTATGTATATACTGAAAAAATATTCAATACAGTATTGTGTAGATAAAAACAAGAATGTAAATTTGCGCCTGTTTCAAAACTAAATTTAGACTATGAAAGGAAAGAACGATAGACTGGCGGTATTGCGCATGATTTTGAGCAACTGCGAGGTGAGTTCGCAAGAGAATCTTATTCGCGAATTAGAGCGTGAGGGACATAAGGTGACACAAGCCACACTTTCACGCGACTTGCGAGAGTTGAATGCAGCAAAGATGATGGGACCTAACGGGTATATTTATGTGTTGCCCGACCACCCACATTATAAACGCACCGTAAAACCCTCCACTTACAGCGAGTATCGCAACACGGCGGGGTATATCGGAATGGAATTCTCGGGCAACCTTGCCGTCATCCGTACCAAACCTGGTCATGCGGGAGTCATCTCCTCGGAAATTGATAATTGCAACCTCGAAGCGGTGTGTGGCACCGTCGCTGGCGACGATACGATTATCGTAGTCATACGCGAAGGATACAGTAGAGAAGACGTGATTACGCAACTCTCACGCTGCGTGCCGTGTAATAGAATGTAAATTCAGTAAACGAGTTGATAGTAGACAAGTAGACGAGATAGAATCTGCGGCATTCGTTAGAAAAATCCGTGTACTTTTCGCTTGATTTTCTCAAACTATCTCGTTTACTCGTACCTAATAACTTGTACCTCAAAAAAAATATCCTATGGAAGAATATAACGATGGTATTCGTGTGATTGTCGCAGACGGCAGCCACGAAAAATATGTTGACACCATATTAAATACTATTACCGAATCTGCAAAGGTGCGCGGTTCGGGTATTGCCTCTCGTACGCACGAATATGTGGCTACGAAGATGCGCGAACGTAAAGCTGTTATCGCCCTTGCGGGAGAAGAATTTGCTGGTTTCTGCTATATCGAAAGTTGGGAGAATAAGCATTACGTGGCAAACTCTGGTTTGATAGTCGTTCCCAAGTTCCGTGGTCACCACCTCGCTACGCGCATCAAGCGCCTCGCCTTCAGTTTGAGTCGCGTGCGCTGGCCGCAAGCTAAAATATTTGGTTTGACCAGCAGTGGCGCTGTTATGCGTATCAACACCAGCCTTGGTTACGTGCCCGTGCCTTTCGATGAACTCACTCATGATGATGAATACTGGAAAGGCTGTGGTACTCCCGAATCTCCCTGCTGTATTAACTGCGACGTCTTGGCACGCACCAATCGTAAGTATTGCGTCTGCACGGGTATGCTTTACGACCCCGCACGTCACCCTAACGACAAACTCCCCGTGGAAATTCCCCAGGACGTTCTCGACTTTATCAATGCACATCCGGAACAGGGGTAAAATAATAAGGTTATGAGGTTTTAAGGTCATAAGGTTATGAGGACTATGCAGTTCGTAATCTTCCTAAACCTCACTTCCACAATTTCTATTTAATAATTTATTCGGTTGAAAGGTTATAAAATCACCATCCGCAAGGTTCTTAAAACCTTATAACCTTAAGACCTTTAAACCTAAAATATAATTATGTCAAAGAAAGTAGTAGTCGCTTTCAGCGGCGGTCTCGATACGTCTTATACAGTGATGTATTTGGCAAAGGAAATGGGTTATGAAGTATATGCTGCGTGTGCAAACACGGGCGGTTTCAGTGCTGAACAACTCAAGGCTAATGAAGAAAATGCGTACAAGCTTGGTGCGAAGGAATATGTGACACTCGACGTGACGCAGGAGTATTACGACAAGAGCCTTCGCTATATGATTTATGGCAATGTGCTCCGCAACAACTGCTATCCCATTTCTGTTTCTTCGGAACGCATCTTCCAGGCGCTCGCCATCGCACGTTACGCCAAGGAAATTGGCGCTGACGCCATCGCACACGGTTCTACAGGTGCCGGCAACGACCAGATTCGCTTCGACATGACCTTCCTCGTGATGGCTCCTGGCGTAGAAATTATCACGCTCACTCGTGACAATACGCTTACTCGCCAGGAAGAAGTAGATTACCTCAACAAGAATGGTTTTGCTGCCGACTTCACAAAGCTCAAGTACTCTTACAACGTAGGTATTTGGGGAACAAGTATCTGTGGTGGCGAATTGCTCGACAGCAACCAAGGTCTTCCCGAATCTGCATACCTTAAGCACCCCACAAAGTCAGAACCCGAACTTCTTAAGATTGGCTTTGAGAAGGGCGAAATCGTTTCTGTCAACGGCAAGCACTACGATGATAAGATTGCAGCCATTCAGGCTATCGAAGAAATCGGCGCTGCTTACGCCATTGGTCGTGACTGCCACGTGGGCGATACTATTATTGGTATCAAGGGCCGTGTAGGTTTCGAGGCAGCAGCACCTATGCTCATCATTGCGGCACACCGTTTCCTTGAAAAGTACACCCTTTCAAAGTGGCAGCAGTATTGGAAGGACCAAGTTTCTAACTGGTATGGCATGTTCCTTCACGAAAGTCAGTACCTCGAACCCGTTATGCCCGATATGGAAGCCATGCTTCTCTCTTCGCAGCGCAATGTGAACGGTGAGGTAACTCTTGAACTCCGCCCCTATACCTTCCAGACGGTAGGCGTAGATTCTCCCGACGACTTGGTGAAGAATAAGTTTGGTGAGTACGGCGAAACACAGAAGGGTTGGACTTCTGACGAGGCAAAGGGCTTCATCAAGGTGACAAGCACACCCCTCCGCGCTTATTACTCACTCCATGATGATAGAAATTAATCTACAACCTCCCTTATGAACGAACTTATCAGAGTAGGCATCATCGGCGGTGCCGGATATACTGCTGGCGAACTAATTCGCCTTTTGCTCAATCACCCTGCGGCAGAGATTGTGTTTGTGAATAGTGAAAGTAATGCGGGGAACTTGATTACGGACGTGCATGCCGGACTTTATGGCGAGACTGACTTGCGCTTTACCTCCGAACTCCCCTTTGAGGAAGTGGATGTCGTATTCTTCTGCTTCGGTCACGGCAAGAGCACGCAGTTCCTCCAAGAGCATTACATCCCTGCCGACGTTCGCATCATCGACCTCGCACAAGATTTCCGCTTGGCTTCTGAAGACCACGATTATGTTTACGGTCTGCCCGAACTCAACCGCGAAAAAATCAACGGTGCCCTCCATGTGGCAAACCCCGGTTGCTTTGCGACGTGCATTCAGCTCGCTCTCCTTCCCCTTGCAAAGGCAGAGTTGCTCAACAACGACATCAGCGTGAATGCCATTACGGGTTCGACAGGCGCAGGTGTGAAACCCGCGGCAACTACTCACTTCTCATGGCGCTCGGGTAACATGAGCATCTACAAAGCCTTCAACCACCAGCACGTGCCTGAAATTAAGGAAAGTTTGACGCACTTACAACCCAACTTCTGTGCCGAAATCGACTTCATCCCTTACCGTGGCGACTTCCCCCGTGGCATTTTTGCAACAGCCGTAGTGAAGGTGGAAAACCTCCAGGAGGATGTGGTGCAACTCTACAAGGACTTCTACGCCGAAGCAACCTTTACGCACTACGTGGACAAGGCAATCGACATGAAGCAAGTGGTGAACACCAACAAATGTCTCGTTCACGTGGACGTCTTTGGCGATAAGATTCTCGTCACTTCCTGCATCGACAACCTTCTCAAGGGAGCTTCCGGACAAGCCGTTCAGAACATGAACCTCATGTTCGGTTTGGAAGAATCGGCAGGTCTCCGTTTGAAGCCAGTGGCATTTTAATAGGAGAGTACAGAGTTCAGAGTACAGAGTACAACTACCTTGCGGATAAAGTGCTTTGTGTATGTAGTTCGGATATCAGTTGTACTCTGTACTCTGTACTCTGTACTCTAAAAAAAACTAAACTTATGACTCTCTACCCCGTATATCCCCTCTTCGACATCAATATTGTGAAGGGCGAAGGCTGTCGCGTGTGGGACGACAACGGCACAGAATACCTTGACCTCTATGGTGGTCACGCCGTTATCTCTATCGGACACAGTCATCCCCATTATGTGGAAACCATCAGCCAACAGTTGAGCAAGATTGGTTTCTACTCTAACTCCGTCATCAATCGCTTGCAGGAACAGCTCGCTGAACGTCTTGGCAAGGCCTGTGGTTATGAAGACTACCGCCTTTTCCTCGTCAATTCAGGTGCTGAGGCGAATGAAAATGCCTTGAAGCTCGCTTCGTTCCATACTGGCAAGAGCCGCGTACTCTGTGCGCAGAAGGCGTTTCACGGACGCACCTCGCTCGCCGTAGAAGCTACGGACAACCCCAAGATTGTGGCGCCCATCAATGCCAATGGTCATTGCACCTTCCTCCCTCTTAACGACCTCGCAGCCTTTGAGGCGGAACTTCAGAAGGGAGACGTGGCAGCCGTAATCGTAGAATGCATCCAGGGTGTGGGCGGTATTCGTCTCGCCACCAAGGAATTTATGCAGGGACTCCGTCGCGCTTGTACCGAAGCGGGCGCTGTGCTTATCTGCGACGAAATCCAGTGTGGCTACGGCCGTAGCGGTAAATTCTTTGCCCATCAGCATCTCGACGTAAAGCCAGATTTGATTACCTGTGCCAAGGGTATTGCCAACGGTTTCCCCTGCGGTGCCGTACTTATCGCCCCTCATTTCGAAGCTACCTTTGGTCAGCTCGGCACCACCTTTGGTGGCAACCACTTGGCTTGTGCCGCTGC
Organism: Alloprevotella sp.; assembly: GCA_045632685.1. GTDB lineage: Bacteria > Bacteroidota > Bacteroidia > Bacteroidales > Bacteroidaceae > Alloprevotella. Next base: position 18,034 of record JAZQXB010000040.1, on the reverse strand, counting down.
CCTCGCCGTGCTTGACGTGATGGAGCAGGAAGCACTTGTAGAAAACGCTGCCAAGGTCGGCGCATACCTCATCCAAGAACTCAAGAAACTTAACGGCATTGTGGAAGTAAGAGGTACGGGCATGATGATCGGCATCGAATTTGCCGAACCCATCAAGGCAATGCGCACCGCCCTTGTCAAGGAACAACACGTCTTCACAGGATGCGCGGGCACCAATATTCTTCGCCTCCTTCCCCCTCTCTCGCTCACCATGGAGCAAGCCGAAGACTTCATGCAGCGCCTGAAAAAAGTACTCTAAACCATATAAAATCTCCCTACGCATAGGGAGATTTTTTTTGCGTATCAAATATGTAAAATTTATTCCTTATCTTTGCAGAACATAGAGCGGTGCACAGCGGTGCGCCATGACATAAGAAATTGCAGTAGCATTAGACTTTTGTGTTCCTGAAAATCGCCAAATTAAAGGTTAACCACAAGGGTAAAGTGTACTGCGCACGTTTGTGCGTGGACTTTACTCTGATATGTACGGTTAACAGGGCGTTTGGCGATGCCTCAGGAAAGTACATATAGAAAGGTCTGCGCATTCGTGTTTCTTATATAATTAGAGTACAAATATTTTTAGAGTACAGAGTACAGAGAACAGAGTACAACTACCATTCGGAAGAGTACAGATAACAAAGTACAACTTCCGTGCGGACCATCATTCCGCATGGGTCTACTCACTACTCACTCTTTAGTTGATAAGTTAACAAGGTACAAGTAGACAAGCAGGCACCGAGATAAACGAGTATAGTCCCGCAGGGTCTACTAACTACTAACTACTAACTACTAACTGATAACGTCCCGCATGGGTTACTCACTACTCACTACTAACTCCTCACTAATTTAACCTTATAAATCTATGTGAATGTGTCGGAACCGTTCCTGAAAATCGCCAAAATTCTTCTACTGTTTACCGGTCGCATTTAAGCCATCATATAGTTTAAGTTCCACTCCGCACTTATAGGTAGTGGCTTTCCTTGTGCACACATACATCTCTACCATGATTTCAATTGGAAGTTTAATCAGAGAACAGGTTGAAGCGTCTGGAATGACCGTAAAGGAATTCTCCGAACGTTTAGGAATTTTGCGCCCTAACACCTACCGCATATTTTCAGCCTATAGTATTGATACACAACTACTGTATCAAATAAGTTCTGTGCTCAAGTATGATTTCTTTGAACAGTACTCTAAATTACTTCGTGAAACAGCGGAGAAAACTCATAAATAGTTTGTATCGTGTATGATACGTGTATATTTTGCGATACGCGTATACACATTCACCTATTGTAAAAGTCTGTATTTTTGCTCCACACTTAAAAAGTGTTAATGCTATTTAAAGTTAGCAAAATCACTATTTGAAAAGCCTTTTTTTCATAGCTTTTAATAAAGGGCGGAGCATCCCCGCAAGAAACATTTTCCTCTTGGATGCTCAAGAGGTACATTCTTTCCTAATCTTAATTTCTATTATTATGAAAAAGATTTTTACAATGGTTGTTTTGGCGCTTACAACCTTATCAATGAGCGCACAGGAAGATTCTAAGCTTACTATTACTGCAGGTGTAGGTATGGCTACATTGGCAGGTGATGACACTGATGGTGTTGACAGCAAGATTGCATTCAAGGTAGGTGCAACTTACGATTTCAATATCAGTGAAAACTTCGCTATCGTTCCTGGAGCAGAACTTCTTTGCAATGGTTATAAGTTGGATGGTATTGATGGTGACATCCACACTTATACTCTTAAGGTTCCCGTTCTTGCAGCTTATAAGTTCAATATCTCTGACAACTTTGACCTTTCAGTAAAAGCTGGTCCCTACCTCGCTTATGGTTTGTTTGGTAGCGATATTGAATTCTATGGTAGTGGTACATACAATGTTTATGACGACGAAATGGGTGGCGAACGCCTCGATGCAGGTATCGTAGCTGCAGTTTCTGCTGATTTTGGTAAGTGGTCAGTAGGTTTGGAATTTAGTCGTGGTTTCTTGAAGGCTATTGAAGATACAAAGGCTTACAACCAAGTTTACGGTGTGACTGTAGGTTACAAGTTCTAATAGAACCTCCAATAATTTAAGGTGGCGTACAATGTGCGCCACCTTTTATATCTAAAGACTTTTTACTTTTTGAATAGAAAGTAAAAATACAATATACTGCCTGTGTTTGATAAACATACTAAAAGATTTTTGTGAGAAAGTAATCTGTATATTATGAAACTTGTAAAAATAATTTTACTCTGCGTTGCATGTTTCGCAACAAATGTTCATGCGCAAGATTTGAAAATCCTTGTTAACAAGAAAGGTAAGGTTGGATTTGCTGACGCAAATGGTAACGAGGTTATCAAGTGCGTCTATGAAAGTGTGAACCCATTCTCCGACGGTATTGCCATCGTAACAAAGTCCAAGAAAAAAGGGATTATAGACACTTCAGGTACGGTGCTTTTACCCATTTCATACGACCAGATAAGTAAATGGACTGATGAATTGTTCTTGGTAAAGAAGGGAAAGAAAGTGGGACTTGCGAACAAACAGGGTAAAATTATTTTGGATGTTAAGTATTCTCACATTTCAAAATTAAACACATACGGTAAAGCCCTTTTGACACTTGGTGGAAAACAAGTTACGACCCAGGGCGAAACCTACTTTATGAAGGCAAAGTATGGGGTTATAGACGCTAAGGGTACTATATTGATTACTCCCAAATATGTTGGTCTATACGAATTTTCTTTCAATGGTGCTGGTGTGTTACCGTTCAATGAAGGAAAGCGCTTGGAATTTAGTTATCACACTATTAAGGATACGCTCAAGACGGATTGTTCCTATCTTGGTTTCAGCAAGAACATGTTGAACATCTATGGAGCGGGACTTATGGACTCTACAGGTAGAGAACTTGTCAAGATGGGATTGTATGATTTCATTATGTATCCCAGCGAAAATATGGTGAGATATTATAACGCCAAAAGAAAGAAGACTATTTGTGGGTATCATAACATTGAAACAGGCAAGGGAATTCAGGTGGCAGAATTTAAAAATGGCATCAACGAGTTTAACTTTTGGAGTCATGGTGATTTCCGTGGTGGTGTAGCACCTGTAAATGGCAGTGTATGGTCGTTTGTTGATAAAGCGGGAAATGTGGTACGCACAGGTTTTTCTGCCCTAAAGTATAGTTTTGTTACGGAAAAGTGGGCTGCACAAAATCAGTCAGGCACTTGGGATGTGTTTGATAAGGATAATAACGACGTTGCCCATTTGTCTGGATATACCGACATTTTATTCCCTGTTAATTTTGGCGACAAGGAGTTTTATTCCGTTCAGAAGGATGGTAAATATGGTGCTATAAATGCTGCAGGTGAAACAGTTATTCCCTTTGAATACGAACAGGCTTTAGGAAATAGTTTTGACTTTGTCACTCTGCAGAAGAATGGTAAATGGGGAGTTGTTTCTGTTGAAAACCAATTGTTGATTCCTCATGAATACATTGGTATTATGTTACCCTCCGACCGCAGTTCAAAACACTTCTGGGTGATGAAGTCCGATTCTTTGTGTTATCATTTGAATTTGGAAACAGGTCATGTTGCGGACAAGGGGTATAAAACTGTAACTCCCTTTGTAAATGGTGTTGCTCATGTAATAGATCCCAATATGCAAGTCGACAATACCATTATTAATAGAGCACTCCTATTCCCACCCAATACTGCACAATCAAAAATTGACGCTGTAGACTTCAACAATTATAAAAATTCATTCGGATATCTTCTTTACGAAAACGACGAATATATTATGGACCTCCCCGTTTCTACATTATATCGAGACGCAGTTTTGAATATAATTAAGGAATACGGCTACCGCAAACTTACAAAGACAGAAAAGAAAAGAATCCTTTTACATGTTACTCGAGAAAACCGTTCGTATGATCTTAACCTCATTATGAACGAAAGTGAGTGGGATTTTTAATCGTATAATACAGAAGTTATCATGAAGAATTTTAAAATAATAGTAAGCGCCCTCCTTGTTTTCGCACTTAACGTACACGCACAAGAGGATGAGATTAAGTATAGACGCAGTTCTATCTATTCGGTTTTAGTAAACCACACCGACCAACAGTTTGCTTCAGAAATTAAAGAAGCTTTTCTCAGAATACCCGTACCCGACAAGTTTAACGACCATAATTTGAGCGTAAAGGTGCTCAATATGGATAAGAAATTGTCTGGTGCTGCTAAGGATAAAGAGAATCCTGCTATTACAGATTTTCTAAATAACAATAAGATTGCCAGTCGATTAGTAGCCAAGTGGTTTAACCGTGATATCTATACTGGAGCATGTGATATGGAGTTGGTGAAGGAAAGAGGTCTTTATAATGCCTCTGAATTTGACAAACAGTTGGCGCTTCGTTCAGAACGTGGTATTGGAATGCTTCAAGATGCAGGTGAGCAACTCATTGGCAACACTTTCGTGTTGGTCAACGATATTCGCTATGTAGATAAGAACAAAGGTGCTAAAACAGGCGCCGCTATCCTTAGAGGATTGGGGTCAGTGTTAGCCGCATACTCTGGAACCAATATAGACGATCTGACAGACAATCTCGGTGATATGGTAGAGACCATCAAAGGGTTTACCGTAAAAATCAACACCTTCCTTTACAAATTGGATTGGACGGACGAACAAGCCGGTATATTCTACGAAGACCAATATGCAGAAACTCCTGATATTACCAAGTTCAACAATTTTGAAAATGCACGTGGTAATTACAAGTTAATCTATGTAGGTAAGGTAGAAAGTAAGGGTGGTACCACTTCATTTATGGGTATTAACGAAGAAGAACCTATCGTGATGGTTAGAAAGGCCTGTCAGCGTGCTATTGATGAAAATGTGGTAGACCTTCAGCGCAATTACGAAGAGTTTAAAACATATACTCCATTGGTTTCTGTAGAACCTCTTACTGCTTACATTGGTATGAAGGAAGGTGTTTCTAAAGACTCTCGCTTTGAGGTGTTAGAAGTTATAGAAATGGAGGATGGTTCGCATAAGTACAATAAAGTTGGCGAAATAGCTCCTATCGAAAACCTTATTTGGGACAACCGATTTATGGCTGAAGAAGAAGGTGCTGTTGGCGCTACTCTTGGTTACACCACTTTCCGCACTATTAGTGGTAAGGACTTTTATAAAGGTATGTTGATTCGAGAAATGTCAAATAAATAATAACATTGACTATGAAGAGATTATTCAGTTTACTATCACTCATGATGTTTGTCTTTGTCGCTGCTATGGCAAAGACAGACAAGATACCCAACTATGACATCACAGGCGCTGGTTCTGGTACTGAAGGCACCATTCTGGTGAAGGTGTACGTATATGGAAAGAAAGTTTCTGACGCAGACTTAAAGCGCGCAGCTGTGCATGGTGTAGTGTTCCGCGGTTGTAATGGTAACCAAAGTGGCGCTAATCAACCTGCTATGGCAACTGCAACTGCCGAAAAAGAACATGAAGCATTCTGTAACTCCTTTTTTGCAGAAGACGGTGCGTGTCAAAACTATGCAAATATCATAGCGGGTTCGTACGACCGTGTGAAAACCGCCAAAGGTTATAAGTTTGGTGCTATCCTACAAGTGCAAAAAACAGCACTGCGTAAGGAACTCGAAAAGGCAGGTGTAGTGCGTAAATTATCATCTGGTTTCTAACTTTAAAAAAGATTGAGGTATGAAAAAAATCCTTTTATTGTCACTGTTCTCCTCAATATCTTTATTGAGTTTTTCACAGTATCGTGAGGTGAAATTACCTAACAAACCCACTGTAGGCAAAGATGTAGATTACTCTACGAAGAACAGCGGTTTCTGGTGTGCAACAGATTTCGAAGCGGGAAGCAGTATTATGGTCAATAGCCACAATTTGCAATATCTTAATTTGACTTTTACCGGCGGTTACCGTTTCAATGAATATCTGCGTTTAGGTCTCGGTATGGGAGTGCGCTATTATGTGAATAACGCTGCCGTCAGAGATACCGACAATAAGTTTGGTATACCCTTGTACGTAAATGCCCGAGGCAATTTTATTTCTGCATATAACCGCGATGGTGTCCCCTTCTGGTCACTTAACGTAGGGGGTATTACAAATGAAGGTTTCTTCGCCAGTCCCACATTAGGGTATAGTTTTGGAGGACTCCGTAATAACCTTCAAGTGGGGTTGAGTTATACCATCACAACTTTCCAAAATTACAGAAAGTCAAATGTGGCGTATAGTTATTTTGCCTTGAAAGTAGGTTATGAATTTTAAAGCATCTTCTATAGTATGAAAAAGATAGTTTTAATGTTGGTTGCAACCTTGTTTATGTTGCAGTCAGAAGCTCAGGTTTATTCCAAGACTTCTATTAGTTGTCTTGGCACTGAACTTGATGGTTCACAAACATTGCGTGTCACAGGCTATGGCAGAAATCGTGCCGATGCGAAGGAGCAGGCAAAGAAAAATGCCGTATGGGCGGTTATCTTTGATGGTATACGCGAAGGTGCGAAGGGATGTAACACCCGTCCCCTCATAACAGAAGTGAATGCAAAAGAACGTTATGAAGAGTACTTTAATCTGTTCTTTGCTGATGGTGGTGACTACAAAGAATACGTTTCGTTGAGTGACACCAAGAAGCGCTCAGGTGGAAAGAAGAAGGATAAATTAGGCTATTCCTACGACCTCACAGTACGCGTTTTAAGAGCCGAACTTAAAGCGCGCCTTAAAGCAGATAATATTATAGATTAAAAAAAGTCATTGTTATGAATTTGAGAATAACCCTATCAACATTACTGCTTGCCTTGTTTACTATTTCATCAATGGGCCAAGCAAAGAAACCCACATTGATGGTAGTGCCAAGTGACGCTTGGTGTCATAAACATGGGTACATGCAAGAATTTGATAATCAAGGAACGATAGAGCAGATTCCTGACTATAAGGCTGCTCTTATGGATGATAATCTGAATGCCGTTATCTCTAAAATCAATATATTGATGGCAGATTATGGTTTTCCACTCAAGGACTTACAACAAACTCTTAAAAGCATTTCCCGAAACACAACAGCAGAGCGTTTGATTACCTCAAAAAATACAAATGCCAGTATTGCGGAAAAAGATATAGACCGTTTTCTCCGTATAGCTAAAGCAGATATTACTTTAGAAATAAGTTGGACTGTAAATAAGGTGGGACCTAAAAGCAGTGTGACTTATAATCTGCGCGCTTTGGATGCCTATTCAAACAAGCAGGTAGCAGGTGCTGAAGGAACAAGCAAGGGATCTTTTTCTGTTGAAGTCCCCGTTCTTTTAGAAGAAGCAGTGCAAGACCACATGGATATGTTTGTTCAAAGATTGCAAAGTCACTTTGACGACCTGTTTGAGAACGGTCGTGAAGTTGTGCTCGACATGAGAGTATTTGAAGGCAGTGAATTTGACTTTGAATCTGAATTTGACGGTTACCTGCTCAGTGAAATTATTGACAACTGGTTGGCCGAAAATTGTGTAAATCATGTCTTCAGTAAGTTAGATGCTACTGAAAGAATGCTTCTTTATGAACAAGTTCGCATACCTCTTTATAAAGCGAACGGGATGGCACAAGATACTGAAGGATTTGCAAGAGAATTGGCGAGATACTTACGCAAACCTCCTTATAATATTCCCGTAAAAATTATTGCAAGAGGATTGGGAAGTTGTATACTAATCATTGGAGATAAATAATAAAGTCATATGAATATTAAAAGGTTTATATCTGCAATTTGCTTTGTGGGAGCATTGACTGCACAAGCACAAGATTGCGAGATGCCTATATCGGTAGTTCTTGATGACAATTTTGTGAATGTTCCCACTGCAGCAAACAATGTGTTGTACCAATCGCTCAATCGCATTGCTACAACCAATGGTCTAACAACAGAAGGTTTGGGTTCTTCTGTAATCCTTACAGCACACTGTGACGTACTTGATAAGAGTAATTTGCCTGGTCCTCCTATTCAAACGGTGTACAATCTTGGTCTTACTTTCTACATCGCCGACACCTTTACGCAGAAGAAATTTGCTTCAGCATACATAGAAATTTCAGGAGTAGGTACGGGAGAAGTTAAAAGTTACATCAACGCTTTTAAGAGTATCAATGCCAAGAATGCTGAAATTAAAAACTTGATCAAGGTAGGAAAGGCAAACATGATGAAATACTATGATACACAATATCATAATATTCTCAAGGAGGCTAAGCGTTATGCGTCATTACAACAGTATGAAGAGGCATTAACCACAGCATTGTCTATTCCGTTTTGTTCAAAGGGCGGTGATGAGGCGTATGACTACGTGCTTACGCTTTACACCAAATATTTGGACCGCATGAATTTATTCCTACTCAACAAGGCAAAAGCACTATGGGCTGCAGGACAGAAGCAAGAGGATGCCCTTGAAGTTTGCGCTCTGTTAGCACAAATTGACCCTGAAGCAGCTTGCTATAAGGATGCATCGAAACTTATGGCAGAAATCAAGTCACAAGTGAGAAGTGATATCGATTTTGAGATGCGCCAAAAGTATAATGATGCTGTTGCTCTTGAAAAACAGCGAATAGAAGCAGCACGTGCAATTGGTGTAGCCTACGGAAATCACCAACAACCTACTACCACAAATTTGATGTGGTTGAAATAAAACCATTGGATAGTTCTGCTATACTTTAAATTTTAATATCTTAAACATTATGTTCAAACTAAAAAGTTTTATTTTACCTTGCTTTATAGCAATGCTTTGCAGTGCTGGATTTACAGCATGTAGCAGTGATGATGATGGTGGCAATCCTCCTGTTAATTTGACGGACGAACCCATGGCAGAACATGCTGCAAAATATGTGGTGACAACTTCTAATTCCGACTACGCAACTTTTGAATTCCTTGGTGATGGCAAATATATAATCACTAAAAGAGAAGCGAGAATGTATGCTCCGAAAAAGGAACTTGAAATTAAGAGTATTAAAGACATAGCAACACTCTTGAAGAGTCCCGCTAATAAAACCCGCGCTACAGAGGTTGAACTTTACATCTTTGGTGATTATACTGTTAATACTGAAGGTGTTTATGTACTTGACGATTTCGGAACAGTAAAAGTTAAGGACGGTAGTAAGATTGACATTGTTCGCAACGACGGATTTACTTCTACGGTCACTGTGCAGAAGAGTGAAATTAAGTACACTGGAGAAAACACAAATAGACTTTGTCGCACATGGGCTTTTGACAAGATGGACATAGATTACTGGGCATACACATACCATGTATTTACCATATCTTATCTTGCCAACAATCAAAAGTTTGAATTTACATATCTGCACCCAAACTTTGAAGAAGGATTTGAGGATGAGAATATTGACGTAGAAGAGATGTTCAATGGTTTAGTAGATACTCAAAACATGACGAAGCGAGTTACTTTCAGTCCCTATGGTACTTACTATATCGAAACAAATAGTGGTTTCACACAAGTGAGCAGTTGGAAGTGGAGTAACGAGGCAGCAGGTGTAATTTACTACAACTGGAGTGATGACGGATACGACAACCAAGTTGTTGGCAACGGTTATGCGAATGTGAATTTCTACGGTAATAAGTTAGAACTTATCGAGGACTATTCTATGACCGACTACGAAGACGAAGAAGAAAGCGAAAGAATAAAGTTTGTTACTACTCTCGTAGCTGAATAATTATCTAAAGGGGGTGCTTCAGAAAATCAATTTTGAAGCACCCTCTTTAATTTAGGTTGTAAGTACATAGAGTAATAATTAAGGGAATAGTCCCATCTGAAATTTATGAATGCATTGCCCCCGTAGGAGGGCATTTCGGATGATTAAATCCTCTGACGAAAGTTTTTTTAAAAACTATTATTGGTGTCCGGTAAACTAATCGAGGAGTAACGGCCTGAAAGGCCAATAAGCATCCAGCCCAGGGCAACGCCCTGGGTCTATGGACGTTTGGGTTTGCGCCCTGAAAGGGCAAAAGCATTGAAGCTCAGTTTTGTATAATTGCTTTTCCCCTTCCAGGGCGCAAGTCTCGACTGCAACAACACCCAGGGCGTTGCCCTGGGCTAATGGCTTTATCCCCTTTCAGGGGAATCATCCAAGCTGTGGGGCTTATACCATTCAAACATCTTTATATTCACAGAGTTAGAGGCGTTTACCGGACACCAATAAAAAACTATATTTGGGTCAACTGCTATATTATTGCCATTATAAAAGCACAACTTCTTTGGGATAAGGATTATTTGTGGACATCTGCTATATCATTACCAATATTAAGGTGAACTGTATTTTGTAAAAAACAAGTTAATAATTGTAAATGTATAGAAATTATTAATACCTTTGTGGCGTGTGTGATTACTAACTCTTAAATACTTATATTATGAAAGAAAAGATTTTAAACTTGTTGAACAAGATTCCTGAGTTTTCTAAACAGAGTTTTTTCCTTGCATCTAAGATTTGTGCGGGACTTCTATTAGCGGCGGCAATCTTCTTTATCTATGAGATGTTTACCGTTAACGATTTCGATATTGATGTAAACTGGAATTACTTTACTTCTGCCTGGTTTTGGCCACTCTTTGTCATAGGTTTTATTTTAGCTCTTGCGAATTGGGGAAAATTCGGACACTGGGGCGGTCAACCCTACGACGTTTATGAAAAACCAAATGGCGATAAGGTTGCTGTGCGCAATGATGATATTACTGATAACATGTTGTGGCAAATCGTTATGCCCTTGCTTGGACACTTTATTATAGAACCTATCATCTACGGTTGTTTAATTTACTATCCCTTGATGTGCGTATTTGCTATCGTTGGATTGATTTTACCCTACCTGCTTGCCCTCATCTTATTGGCTATTCCCGTATGCCTCTATATCTTTGCTGAAGCAGCAGAAGAACTTCGTTACCGCTCCATTTTGCTTGTCTTGGTAACGCTCATTCTTACTGTGGGTCTTACTTGGATTTCTATAAATATGGAAAATGGTAAACCCGAAAATAAAGTTAAAAACGCTATTGAACAAGTAGAAGACGCTGCTAACGATCTTTGCACAGAGATTACTGAATAATAAAACCTCAACTGATGAGTGAATAACTCACGTCAAAGGAATCTATTTAGTTTAGCCACTAATAAACACAAATGGACACGCATACTACTTCGGGAATATTTTACCGAATGGTAATAGTGAAAATTGGTGTCTATCAGTGGCTAAAAAAGTAAAAAATATTGACATTTTTATATTCACTTTTTCTCACTTTTTTATGCTTCTTACTTAAAAAATATTTAACATAAATTAACTTTCGGAAGCACTTATCGTACCGGATTTGCCTTGTACATAAAATTATTCGGCACATAAATTAAATTATTCGGCACCTATTTTTTCGTAGGTGCCGAATAATTTTTGCTATTTTCTTGCCAAAAACACATAAAAAAAGTGGAGAAAACCCGCTGTTTACAGGTGCTCTCCACTATCGTACTACAAATATACAACATTTTCCAGCGAAATGCAAATCCATTAACTTTTGTTAACACGAAAAAAAAGCATAGTTTTTATTCATTTTTTTTGATGTTTTTACCTAAGAAAATAGAACAGGTATTGCCTGAAAAATACGCAATTTAAAAGACAACAATTGTTGCCTTGCGCAACCTTCTGTTGTCCACAAATAATCCTTACTGCGAAGAAAATGTACTTTTATTAGTTTAGCCACGAATGGGCACGAATGGACACTAATACCATGCGGGAAAATTTAAGCCTGGATGATATTGACTTGCGCGACCTTCGGTTCGTGCCCATTAGTGTTCATTAGTGGCTCTAAATATAACAAACTAACTTTTGTGGACAACATCTATATTATTCCCTAAAAAAATCTGTGGATAACCCTGTGTAAAAGTAGGGGATAACGCAGTGGAGAAGTTTGTGTATAACTTCAGCGGTGTGAACAGACTCGCCACCCATGAGTTATCCACCTTTCCCCACTTATCCTCAACAGTTCCCCACAAGCTTTTCCACAGTTTTCCCTATCCAGATCCTTCTGCTAAAATCCTTAAAAACAAGCAGCAATAAACACTTCTTAACAGTTATCCCCACCGTCCACAGCCAATAACAACCATCATAATTTTTCTATCTTTCTTTCCTAAAGAAACAAAAGAGAAATGAATAGAGTATATATGTGAAGGCTGGGGATTGGGGAAAACTGTGGAATTTCTGAAAATCATCGGTGATGATGCACAGTAAATATGTTCCTTATTTCTTTTTAACTTCAAAAGTTGGGTGGGTCGGAAAATAAGGGTTACCTTTGCTACAGCGTACTTTTTAGAGTACAGATAACAGAGTACAGAGTACAACTACCGTGCGGACTATCACTCCGCATGGGTTACTCACTACTCACTCCTAACTACTAACTAACCTCAATCCCTATGTCAAAAACTATTAACATTCGTTGTGCAAATACCGGTCGTGTACATAAAGTGCCCATGGGCTTTAACCTTGAAGAAGTGTATGAACTCCTTGAACTCAAAATGCCGTTCGGACCTACGAGTGCGAAGGTAAATAATAAGGTAGAGGGGCTTCACTTTGTGCTCTTCAACGACAAGGATGTAGAGTTTTTAGATATCACTTCGCCTTCGGGCCACCGCACCTACACCCGCTCCGTCTTCTTTGTGCTTTACAAGGCGGCGCACGACTTGTTCCCCGATGCCATGTTGCGCATTGAAAATCCTGTGAGCAATGGGTACTACTGCCATATAGACTTGCCTGGTGGTATTACACCAGAACAGGTGGAGCAACTGAAAGTGCGCATGCAGGAAATCATAAACGATGACCTTCCTTTCCATCGCTTGACGGCGCATACGGATGAAGCGGTAAAGTTGTTCCGTGATGCAGGGTTGGAAAACAAGGCAAAGTTGCTGGAAAGTTGTGGTCGCCTTTATACACATTATTATACATTGGGCGATGTGGCAAACTACTTCTATGGGTCGCTCCTCGTGCGCACTTCTCAAATATACCTTTTCGACCTCATCCCTTACGGCGACGGCATCTTGATTCGTGTGCCCGATTCTAATAACCCCTCGCAGTTGCGCCCCATGCGCGACCAGCCGAAGATGTTTGACGTGTTCCGTCAGCAGCACAGTTGGCAAAAGATTTTGGGAGTTACTACGATTGGCGAACTGAATGCGGCGTGTGCTGCGGGATATGCCAACGATATTATCAATGTGAGCGAGGCGTTGCAGGAGAAGATGATCAGCCGTTTGGCGGATAAGATTGCGGAAAACCCAAACTTGAAGGTGATTCTTATTGCCGGACCCTCTTCGAGCGGTAAGACAACCACTTCGAAGCGCTTGAGTGTGCAACTCATGGCGTGCGGAAAGCGCCCTGTGCCCATCTCTATGGACGATTACTTTGTGGATCGCGAAAAGACTCCTTTAGACGAGAACGGGGATTACGATTTTGAGAGCGTTTATGCCATGAACATCCCGCTCTTTACCGAGCAGATGAATGCACTTATCAAGGGGGAAACTGTAGAACTACCGCGCTATAATTTCCAAACGGGTAAGAGCGAAATGAGTGGTAATGTGGTACAACCCACTCCGCAGACCATCTTTATTCTCGAAGGTATCCATGCCCTTAACCCTGCCCTGACAGAAAATATTCCTGATGCCAATAAGTTTAAGATATACGCGTCGGCGCTGACCACTATTCTGCTCGACAATCATAATTACATCCCCACGACAGACAACCGCCTGTTGCGCCGCATCGTGCGCGACCATAAATATCGTGGTTGTTCGGCGCGCGACACGATTGCCCGCTGGCCCTCTGTGCGTGCAGGTGAAGAAAAGTGGATATTCCCCTTCCAGGAAGAAGCCGATGTGATGATCAACACCGCTATGCTCTTTGAATTTGGTGTGCTTCGCGAACAGGCGCTTCCCTTGCTTGAAGAAGTTCCCGAAACAGCTCCTGAATACAGCGAAGCCATCCGCCTGCGCAAGTTCCTTTCTTACCTCAATCCTATCTCTATTCAGGCTCTTCCGCCTACATCCTTGTTGCGCGAGTTCTTGGGGGGGAGTACGTTTAGGTATTAGGGGGAGGTTATAAGGTGTTGAGGTTTTAAGGTTATAAGGGCGCTTCGCTTTAAGGTTTTAAGGTTGTGAGATTCCTCCGGATGGCGCTCTCCCCCTGTTTATAGGGGGAGGGGACCAGCTCTGCTGGTGAGGGGGTGCAGGAAAAAGTTAGTAGTGAGTAGTGAGGAATACCATGCGGAGTGTTCTCGCACCCCCTCACCGCCAAGGCGGTCCCCTCCCCCTATAAACAGGGGGAGAGCGCCATCCGGACGGTAGTTGTACTCTGAAAAGAGTTGTACTCTGTACTCTGTTATTTGTACTCTAAAAACTTCCCCTTTCTCCCTTAAAATTTGTAACTTTGCTGGGTATATAAAAACTGGTTTATGATCAAATCATTTTCTGCACTTATAGCGCACCTCTCGGAGGCGCGTAATCCCAAGCGTTTGGTGGTTGTTTATCCCCACGACGAACACTCGATGGAGGCGGTCTTTATGGCGCTTCGCGAAGGTTGGGTGAAATTATTATTGGTGGGAGATAAAGATAAAATGCCCCTTCCTGCGGATTGGGAACAGTATGCTGACAGCATCGAATTTGAATATGCTGCCGACGCTATGGAAGCTGCGCGCTTGTCGGTGAAGGCGGTGCGCGACGGACGTGCTAACGCGATGATGAAGGCGTTGGTAAATACCGACGTGTTGCTTCGTGCTATCCTCAATAAGGAAGAAGGTATTTTGCCCAAGGGACGTGTGATGTCGCACATCGCTGTGATGGAAGTGCCCAAGTTAGAGCGCTTCTTGCTAATCAGTGATGCTGCCGTACTTCCTTACCCCACGGAAGGACAGCGTGCTGCCCAGATTAGTTATATCACAGAAATGTGTCGCCGTTTGCAAATCGAGACGCCCCGCATCGCTATGCTTCATTGCACAGAGAATGCCAGCGAAAAGTTCCCGCATTCTATGACCTACGCACCCTTAATTGCGCGTGCCCAGCAGGGAGAGTGGGGCAACTTACTCCTTGATGGTCCGCTCGATCTCCGTTGTGCGCTCGACAAAGAGGCATTGGACATTAAGGGCATCAAGAGTTGTTTGGAGGGCGAGGCAGATGCACTGCTCTTCCCCGATATTGTGGGTGCGAATGCCTTTTACAAGACCATGCCCTTCTTTGCAAATGCCGAAATTGCTGGAGTTTTGCAGGGCACAGACTGCCCCGTGGTGCTTTCTTCAAGAGGCGACAGCGTCTTGACAAAGTATTATAGTATTGCCGTGGCACTTGCTTAAATAATGGACAACGGACAACAGACAACAGACAACGGACTTACCATCCGGAGCTTGTATGTTGACTATAGACTTTTGTCTTTTTTCTGTTGACTATTGTCTGTTGACTGTTGACTGTTGACTGTTGTCTGTTGTCTGTTGACTGTTGACTGTTGTCCGTTGACTGTTGTCTGTTGTCTATTGACCGTTGACTATTGACCGTTGACCGTTGACTATTGTCTGTTGACTTAAATAAAATTCAATGAGAATCCTTGCTATTAATCCCGGTTCTACGACTACAAAAATTGCGGTCTATGAAGACGAGCAAAAGGTTTTTGTAGAAAGTATAAACCACCCTGAAGAAGAACTTTCACACTTCGTACGCGTTACCGACCAGTACGATTATCGTAAGAAGCATATCTTAACTTGCCTCTCTAACCACGCCGTTCCTTTTGAGTTTGACGCTATTATTGGTCGCGGTGGGTTAGGCAAACCCACGCGTGGTGGTGTTTATGAAGTAAATGCCCAACTGCGTCTCGATATGCTCAATGCGCAGCGCAAGCATGCCTGCAACTTGGGTTGTTTAATCGCTTATGAGTTGGCACACATGCTTCCCGATTGCCGCGCCCTCACTGCCGACCCCGTGACGGTGGATGAAATGGAAGACGTTGCCCGTCTTACGGGTTCTACACTTATGCCTCGTCGCTCTATTTGGCATGCCTTGAATCAGCGTGCTATTGCTTTCCGTTTTGCTAAGGAGCAGGGCAAGAAGTATGAAGACTTTAACCTCATCGTTGCTCACCTCGGCGGCGGTATTTCGGTAGCAGCGCACCAAAAGGGTAGGGCTGTTGACGTGAATAACGCCCTTGATGGAGAAGGTCCCTTCTCTCCTGAACGCGCAGGTACACTCCCCACTTCCGACCTTATTACCCTTTGCTACAGTGGTGTTTATACAAAGAACGAAATCATGAAGCGCATTGTGGGTAAGGCAGGTGTGGCAGCCCATCTCGGTACAAGCGACGTGCGCAAGGTGATGGAGCGCATTGAGAATGGCGACCGCAATGCGAAGTTAGTAATTGACGCACTCTGCTATCAGGTGGCGAAGAGCATTGCTGCCCAGAGTGCCGTGATGTATGGTAAGGTAGACGCTATCCTCCTCACTGGTGGTTTGGCATATTCCGAATACATCACCAGCAAAATCGCAGAGCGCGTAGACTTCCTCGCTCCCGTACACGTATATCCCGGAGAAGACGAAATGCAAGCCATGGCCGACAACGCTTTTGCCGTATTGAAGGGCGAGCGTGAGGTGATGACGTATTGTTAAATAGTTGACGAGTTTATAGGTACGAGTAAACAAGAGGGTTACAGAGATAAACGTTTGTCTGTATCGATGATTTTCACTCTTGGTATATCTAACTATCTCGTTTACTTGTCTACTACAAATTCGTCTACTACAAACTCGTCTACTAAAGGTACTCCTCTAACTATCTCGTTTACTTGTCTACTACAAACTTGTCTACTAAAATTATGACCAACTATAAAGAAATGTTTGAAGCCTATCATTGTGCTGAACTCAATGATGAACGTGTGCACCACGAAGTAATGAAGTTGCTTGAGGAAAAGCAGGCGCTTTATAATACTGACGAGGTGAAGAAGCAGTTGTTGCGTGCCGTAGAACTCACTACGCTTACGGTGACCGACTCACAAGAATCGGTGTTGAAGTTTACCGAGAACGTCAACAACTTTTATGAAGCACATCCCGAACTTCCCGCGATGGCAACCATCTGTGTCTATCCCAACTTTGCCAAGATTGTGAGCGATAGCCTTGAGGTAGATAAGACGGAGATTGCTTGTGTGAGCGGTGGGTTCCCCTCTTCTCAAACCTTCCTCGAAATTAAGACCATCGAGACGGCACTTGCGGTAAAGGATGGTGCTACGGAAATCGACATGGTGTTGAGCGTAGGTACTTTCTTGAGTGGTGATTACGAAACCTGCTCGGATGAAATTTCTGAAATCAAGGCTTCGTGCGGCACTGCGCCCTTGAAGGTCATCCTCGAAACGGGTGCGCTCCTCTCGGCTGAAGCAATCAAGAAGGCATCCGTGCTTTCGATGTATGCAGGTGCCGATTTCATCAAGACTTCTACGGGTAAAATCAGCATTGCTGCCACTCCCGAAGCGGCGTACGTCATGTGTAAAGCCATTAAGGAATACAAGGCACAGACAGGTCGCTGGGTAGGTTTCAAGGCAGCTGGCGGCATCAAGACGGTAGACGATGCCGTGGCGTACTACACTATTGTTCGCGAACTCCTCGGTCAAGAATTTATTGACAAAAACCTCTTCCGCATCGGCACCAGTTCGTTGGCAAACAAGTTGGTAAACGAAATTTTGGGCGAGGAAGTTAATCCTTTCTAACAGCACTTTTATACAATTAGAATATGTGGACGCACGAACCGTGCGTCCCTACCTATCAATCGTTCTTTCGCTTGACAAGTAGGGACACACAATTCGTGCGTTCGTTGTTCATAAAATTCTATTGCTGTCCGGTAAAAATTGTCTCTTTATTTTAGAGAACACGAATTTCACGAATAACACGAATAACCATGCGGGCAAAATTTGCTAATCGCATACGAATTTCACGAATACCATCCGGATGGTAAAATTCGAGGTGTTGACTTGTGCGACCTTCGGTTC
>JAZQXB010000039.1:0-19971 GCA_045632685.1 Alloprevotella sp. | reverse complement strand
ATTCGTGCAATTCGTATGCGATAAGCAAAGATAACACCCCGCAAGGATTCGTGCTATTCGTGAAATTCGTGTTCTCTAAAATAAAGAGACAAATTTTACCGGAAGTCGGATCGTAGCCATGTCGTTCTGTGTGCCAAGGAGTTGACTGGTGAGATTGTCTTCCTAAGACCGCTTGGCCTCCGACTTATTCGTGCAATTCGTATGCGATAAGCAAAGATAACACCCCGCAAGGATTCGTGCTATTCGTGAAATTCGTGTTCTCTAAAATAAAGAGACAAATTTTACCGGACAGCAATATAAAAAAAAGGTGTGCAGTCGGTTGACTGCACACCTTTTTTTGTGATATTGTAGTGATGAATTACTTCAAAACACCGAGTTCCTTACCTACCTTGATGAAGGCAGCGATACACTTGTCGAGCTGTTCGCGGTTGTGACCCGCAGAGAGCTGTACGCGGATGCGTGCCTGATCCTTGGGAACAACGGGGTAGTAGAAACCAGTTACGTAGATGCCTTCTTCCTGAAGCTTCGCAGCGTAAACCTGTGAGAGTTTAGCGTCGTAAAGCATTACTGCGCAGATAGCACTCTGAGTGGGCTTGATGTCGAAACCAGCTTCGATCATCTTAGAGCGGAAGTACTCTACGTTTTCAGCGAGGCGATCGTGGAGTTCGTTAGACTCTTCGAGAATCTTGAACATTTCGATAGAAGCACCTACGATAGAGGGAGCGAGAGAGTTAGAGAAGAGGTAAGGACGTGAGCGCTGACGGAGCATATCGATGATTTCCTTGCGACCAGTTGTGAAACCGCCCATAGCACCACCGAATGCCTTACCGAGTGTACCGGTGTAGATATCTACGCGACCGTAAGTGTTGAAGAATTCGCTCACACCGCGACCTGTTGCACCTACAACGCCTGCAGAGTGGCTTTCGTCAACCATCACGAGGGCGTTGTACTTTTCAGCGAGGTCACAAATCTTGTCCATGGGAGCTACGTTACCGTCCATTGAGAACACACCGTCAGTAACGATGATGCGGAAGCGCTGTTCCTGTGCTTCCTGGAGGCAACGTTCGAGGTCTGCCATGTCAGCGTTAGCATAACGATAGCGCTTTGCCTTACAGAGGCGCACACCGTCGATGATAGAAGCGTGGTTGAGGGCGTCAGAGATGATAGCGTCTTCAGCAGTGAAGAGGGGTTCAAACACACCACCGTTAGCATCGAAACATGCTGCGTAGAGGATAGTATCTTCTGTCTTGAAGAACTTAGAGATTGCAGCTTCAAGAGTCTTGTGAGAGTCTTGAGTACCGCAGATAAAGCGTACAGAAGACATACCGTAACCACGCTGGTCCATGATATCCTTCGCTGCCTTCACAAGGCGGGGATGGTTAGAAAGACCGAGGTAGTTGTTGGCACAGAAGTTCAACACTTCCTTGTTGTTAACCTGAATCGCAGCCTGCTGAGGACCTTCGATCAAGCGTTCGTTCTTGTAAAGACCAGCCTCCTTAATGGCTTCAAGCTCATTCTGGAGAAATTCTTGGAAATTTCCGTACATAGTGCTTAATTTATAAATTGGTTTATATGTGATTGCTATTCGTACTGCAAAGGAACAGTTTTTTTTTGAAAAGAAGAATTTTTTAGGAAACAAGATTTAGTAGACAAGTAGACGAGGTACGAGTAGACGAGAAGGTCAGCGAGATAAACGAGTATAGTCCCGCATGGCGTTACTCACTACTAACTCTCTTAAGTTGACAAGTTAAACAGGTACAAGTAGACAAGATAATTACCGAGATAAACGAGTATAGTCCCGCATGGTACTCTCCTCACTACTCTCTCCTCACTACTACCAACCACCTACTACTTACTCTCTCGTCCCGCATGGTATTACTCACTACTCTCTACTCACTACTCTCTCCTCCTGCCTTCGCCTCATGTTCTTTCCAAATCAAGCGGTGGGTGAGGTAGTACACGGGGAACCAGGTGCTGACGATGGACACAAGGAACACGGTGATGAGAATAACGATTAAGTCTAAAACCCGGATGCTTATGGGATAGGCGTCAATTAGGAAACTGCCGTCACCATTGCCTAATGTAATCCATTCAAAATGGAGTTGACCGAGACTCAGCAATACTCCCAAAATGATGCCGACGATGCCACCCATCAGGGCAATAAGGCGCGCTTCTATAAAGAATATCTTGCGCAACATAGCGGGAGAGGCACCGAGCGCGTAAAGGGTAAGCATATCTTCACGTTTCTCAATAATGAGCATCGAGAGACTCCCAACGATGTTGAACATTGCAATAAAAAGAATGAAGGCCAAGAAAGCGAAGGACACGAGTTTCTCCACATTCATGATGTTGTACACATCGGCTTGCTGCTCCATCTGGTCCAGCACTTCAAAGCGGTCTCCAGCAATCTTGCGCAACTCACGCTTGGTAAAAAAGAGATTGGCATCTTCCTTCAAACGCAATTCCACCGCGGTGACCATTCCTGGTTGGTCAAAAAGGCGCTGTGAGAATCCCAAGGAAGTTAGGAAATAATTCTCGTCATAAACGGGCTGGTTGACCACAAACACCTGCAGGGGAGAGGTTAGTATACCCGTATTGAAACTCTCCGCAGGGTTGACCATATTGATGCGTTCTCCCTTTTTGGGGGCACAAATCTGAAGCGAACCGTAGTTGTAAGAACCACAAATCTTAAACGCAAGGGCTATTCCGGGAATGCCATACTCCGTATTGCCTTCCTGGAGTACAAAACCATTGCCACCGCGCAAGATTTTCTCAATATCGCTCGTCTTGCTAAAGTTATTGTCAACACCCTTTATCTCTACCAGCAAGGGATGACCGCTAAAAAGGATAAGCGCATGATCCTGAAGGACATGCGTTGCCGCCGCCACATTCTCATGGTTGCAAATCGCTTGCAACACACTATCATTGGACGCCACCATCTTTCCCCGCTTGGGAATCACCTTTATCTCGGGGTCGAAAGTAGTATACAACCCCTCTATAACGTCATGAAACCCATTGAAGACACTCATGATACACACCATCGCCAAGGTAGCCAACGCCACCCCCGCCACCGAAATGGCAGAGATAATGTTTATCGCGTTATGACTCTTCTTGGAGAACAGATAACGCAGGGCGAGACGGAATGAGAGGGACATACTGGGGAAAGGAGAACCGACGAATGAAGCAAGAGCAGAGGATAAACTTGTTTATACTATGCCTTGCAAGGAGGAGGTCAAGACCACGAAGTGGGATTAAAGGAGAAAGGAGAAATCTGCGAGTAAGCGAGAGCAGCGCCAAGTTTACTTGAGCGTTGCCGAGCGTAAGCAGATTCAAGACCGCAAAGCGGGATTAAAGGAGAAAGACCGTGCGGAGTGGGAACTGGACCTTAAAGACCTTAAAGACTTTAAAGTCCCTAAAGATATTAAGCCTTAAAACCTTAAACCTTAAAGCCTTAAAACCTTAAACCTTAAACCTCAATTTACTTTTTCAACAATTCATCAATATGCTCAATGTAGTCCAGCGAGTCGTCCACGAAGAACTTCAACTCGGGGATGATGCGCAACTGATGGCGCACACGGTTGCCGAGTTCCAAGCGCACCTGCTTCATATTATTGTTGATATTCGCAACAATTTCAGCACTGCGCTCTGAAGGGAACACACTGAGGTAGACACGACACACACTCATATCGGGAGAAATGCGCACAGCACTTACCGATACGAGCACACCGGGCATAGACTTGGTTTGAAGTAAGAAGATGTCGCAAAGTTCCTTTTGAATAAGGCGAGATATCTTCTGTTGACGGGTTGTTTCCATATAATTAGTTTTTTAGTAGACAAGTAGAGTTTTAGTAAACAAGTAAACGAGGTACGAGTGGACGAGAAGAATTCCGAGTTAAACGATAGTCTGTCCCGCAAGGCAGTTGTACTCTGTACTCTATCAATTGTACTCTGTAAGTTGTACTCTACACAGTACTCTCGTTTGCAAAGTTACGGATTTGTTTCCACATTTTGACGCCCTCAGGCAAACTACGTGGTGAAAGAAACCACATTTTTAGGGCGGTGCGGGGTATAATCCAACTTCTTATTGTATTTTTGTCCCATCATTCCCCAGAAAAATCCCCCTTTATTCTCCTATGAAGATACATATTGTAAACGGACCTAACCTTAATCGTTTGGGCACCCGTGAACCCTCTATTTATGGTTGTCAGACAATGGAGCAATGCCTTGAAGCGCTCCGCCAAAAGTATGCCGATGCCGTAGAACTGGAATATTACCAGAGCAACGTCGAAGGGTTTTTGATTGACGCCCTTCAGGCTGCCGACGATGCGGGTTGTGACGGTATCGTGCTCAACGCTGGCGCCTACACCCACACTTCTATCGCCCTCCGCGACTGCATCAAGTCGCTGCGTGTGCCGGTCATTGAGGTGCACCTCTCCAATGTGCATGCCCGCGAGGAATTTCGCCACAAGTCAATGCTTTCAGCCGTGTGTAAGGGCGTGATTGCTGGTTTTGGCATGGACTCTTACCGTTTGGCGGTGGAGGCTTTGGTAAACGCTAATGGCTAACGCTACGACGATGCTCAACGAATATATCCTCTCCCACATTGCTCCCGAACATCCCTACCTCTACAAACTCTACCGCGCCACAAACACGCAACTCATTCGTCCGCGTATGGCGTCGGGACATTTGCAGGGGCAACTGCTGAAGATGCTCACGGAACTCATCAACCCGCAGACGGTCGTTGAAATCGGCACTTACTCGGGGTATTCTGCTTTGAGTATGGCACAAGGTATGCGCCCTGGTTCGCGCATCGTAACCTTTGAAATCAACGATGAACAGGAGGATTTTACGCGCCCGTGGTTTGACAACTCGCCGTTCCCTCCTAAAATAGACATGGTCATCGGAGACATCTTCAAACTCCTTCCGGAAATGAACCTCACAATTGACCTTGCCTTCATTGATGCCAACAAGCGCACCTATGCCGAATACTACGAACTCATCATGCGCTACCTGCGCCCAGGTGGTTATATCCTGGCCGACAACACCCTTTGGGACGGACATGTTGTAGAATCGGAATACGACAACGACCCTCAAACCATCGGAATAAAGCGCTTTAACGACCTCGTAGCAGAAGACCCACGCGTTGAAACATTCATCTTCCCCCTCCGAGATGGACTGACGCTGATTAAGAAGTTGTAGGAAAGCAGACAACGGACAACAGACAACAGACAACCGACGCCAAACCGAGCGCAATCAACTGACGCAGGAGTGAGTGTAAAGAGAAGTTTACTTAATTTTTGCCGAGCGACAAGGAAGAAAACTCGCTTAAGTTTACTTGAATTGCCGAGGTGCGACTTGCGAAGCTTGATGAGCATCAGCGAATAAGGAGGAAAAGACCACGAAGTGGGATTAACAGACGACGGACGACAGACAACGGACAAAAAAAGCGGCACTTAATTCGTACTAACCAATGCGTTAGCCGAATTAAGTGCCGCTCTTTTTTCAAGGGGCAACGAGAAACTTATAAGAAGTAGCGTTCTAACACGCGGAGAACTCTTGGGGTGAACCAATGACTACCCTTTTTATATCCTGCCTTCAAAAGATCACGAAGCAAAACGGGGTCTTTCTGTATCCAACGGTGAAAACGGGCCGTGGAGACCGCAAGCGTAGCCGCAGGAAAAATTAAAGGCACAATGTCTTTTCTGGCACAACCTTGTATTGTCTTAAATTGTATTGGAATCATGTTAAGGAGAGTAAAGATATAAGAGTAAAGATGAGAGACGAGAGACGAGAGATGAGAGATGAGAGACGAGAGATGAGAGATGAGCTTCCTTGCGGGACGAGTCACCCCTGGGGGAAGGTTGGAGAAGACTTTCTTCTCGCACCTCGTCACTTGTCTACTCGTCTACTGTCTACAAAGAAATCAGACCTTCTTGTCTACTGAATATCAAATGTTTGCCGAACGCGCTCAATATCCGCTTCGGTCAGATGAATACCCGATTCCTGGCGTGCCATGGCTACGACGAAGCGGTTGAAAGGCGACCCTTCTGTGGGTAAGGGATGGTCGGGATGCACATCTGCTCTACCGCAGACACATTGGATGTAGAGTTCCGTATTATTTTCCGTGGGTGGGGCCCAACGGATAATAATTTGCCGCGGCGTGACGCATCCACGTTTACGAATGTAATTCAGCAACAAAATAATAGCGGCTCTCAAACCGTAGTCTACGCAGTCAAACTTACAGAATCCCTTCACATTGGGAGTTGTTTTTGAAAGTCCAAGCCACTTGTTCTTTTCCAGATAACGAATGTTCAAGGGATTGTGATTCCTCACACCAAGCGATGGCTCACGGCGCATAAAAAAACCTCCAGCCTTCACCTCGCTCTTTTCGTTCAGGAGCATTGCGCCCCCACTGTTTTTAAGCATTAGTTTTTCAAGTAATAGGGTGAATACTATAGTTTTACCCCGGGGAGATAAGGCATCTGCCTCTCGGCAGAAATTCCTCTCTTGTCGACAATGCAAAGGTACGGAGGTAAAGTCCGACTTTTTCGGATGCAGAGAAAAAAAACAGCTTCGCGTGAGTTTTTTTGCACACAGAACGCACAGAAATACACGGAATAGTTGGATCCACGTATCGGCGCGTATCTTTGCTCACACAAAGGTTAATAACATTTTTTGCACAGACACAGAAGACACAGAAAAGTCTCCACGTATCTTCACATATCGGCGCGTATTTTTTTAGCCACTAATGGACACGAATTTACACAAATGCCTTGCGGGGCGTTATGGTCGCTGGCAGACGACGCAGAGTAGCGCAGAAAATGTTGTTAATTCTCACGCAAAGTCGCAAAGTGTCGCAAAGTTTCTGCGCCCGTCTGCGTCGTCTGCGTGAGAAAAAATATGTTCTTATGTTCTTCTGTCTAAAAAATTCTGTGTCATTCTGTGCGTTCTGTGTGCCCATATAGTTCCGCGTCCCTTTGCGTCTTTGCGTGAGGAATTTCCGTGGAGATACGTGGAGATACGTGGAGCAGATTCTGTGACATTCCGTGCTGTGTGAGATTATATTGGTTTTGATATAGTTGTTGATTCAATATAAGAAGAATTATCATACCCCCTCCTACGGAGGTACTCCCCCCCGGGGAAAGCGTCATGCGGGATGGATAACATGAATGCGGCCACCCCTCTGGCACCCCAACAAAAAAAGTGCGCTAATACCGAACGTATTAGCACACCAAACGAGTACCCCCAAGGAGAATCGAACTCCTATCTAAGGTTTAGGAAACCTCTATTCTATCCGTTGAACTATGAGGGCATCCAGCGCAACTTTCATGCTGCGCATTTGAGTGGCAAAGATAGCAAAAACTTCCCACACACAGTTTGTTTTCACAAATATTTCCTCGTAAATGTCGGGTTTGGGGTTTCGGGAAAGATAAAACTTGTGAAAATGCTTTGAGGAGTCAAGAAAAAATAATTTCTTTGCAAGTTGAAACATATATTAATATAAGGTTTTAAGATATAAGGGCGCTACGCTTTGAGGTTTTAAGACCTTGTGGAGTGAAAAAGATTCTAGAAAATCTAAAGGTTCTAAAGATTCTAGAGGTTCTAGAGCATCTAGAACATCTAGAACATCTAGACCGCCCCTCATAACCTTACCCCTTAAAACCTTATAACCTTATAACCTTATAACCTCATAACCTCTCCCCCAAAAACTATCTCAAAATTAATTCATAAACTAAAAATTAAATGATTACTTCAATTATCATTGCGGTGTTCGTTATCGGCTACGCTTGTATTGCCCTCGAACACGGAACAAAGATTAACAAGGCGCCCGTAGCGCTTTTGATGTGCGCAATCTGTTGGACGCTCGTAACAGTTGGCGTGAACAGCGGTAGTATTCTTCTCCCCCACGGAGAACCTATCACTGAACGTATGCTTCACCACCTCTCTGAAACTTGCGAAATCATCGTGTTCTTGATGGGTGCGATGACCATCGTAGAAATTGTTGACGCAAACGGTGGTTTCAACTTCGTGCGCTACCGTCTTCAGACTGCCAGCAAGCGTAAGCTCATGTGGCGCATGGCATGGATGACTTTCTTCCTTTCTGCTGTGCTCGACAACCTCACTACTTCTATCGTAATGATCATGGTGCTCCGCAAGCTCGTGGCAAACAAGGAAGACCGTTTCCTCTTTGCGGGTCTCATCATCTTGGCAGCAAATGCCGGCGGTGCATTCTCACCCATCGGTGACGTTACAACAATTATGCTTTGGGTACGCGGTATGCTTTCTACACAGGGTGTTCTCTTGGAAGTGTTCCTCCCCTCTGTTGCCAGCTTGCTCATCCCCTGCCTCATCATGCACTTCCGCATGAAGGGTAATATCGAAGGTGTGAAGATGGAAGAATATGTGGAAGCCAACCAGGAATTCTCACAGAAGGAACGTAACATCGTGTTCTGCCTCGGTGTCGGCGGTTTGCTCTTCGTGCCCATCTTCAAGTCATTGACTCACCTCGCTCCCTATGTAGGTATCCTCCTCGTGCTTGGTGTACTTTGGACAGCTGTAGAAGTATTCTTGGCTCGCAAGAAGAACCACCACCTCATGTCAACGCACCGTGTAACCAACATGTTGCAGAAGATTGACATGACGACTATCCTCTTCTTCCTCGGTATCTTGATGACTGTTGCAACACTTCAGGATACTGGCGTGCTCACCGCATTCGGTCAGTGGTTGAACGACGTTACTGGTGCTAACTACTATGCAATTACAGGCGTTATCGGTGCGGCTTCTGCAATTGTTGACAACGTGCCCCTCGTAGCAGGTTGTATGGGTATGTACCCCATTGAAGCGGCTGGCGCACTCGCACAGGACGGTATCTTCTGGCAGCTCCTCGCTTACTGTGCCGGCGTCGGTGGTTCTATGCTCATCATTGGTTCTGCAGCAGGTGTAGTAGTTATGGGTCTTGAAAACATCTCCTTCGGTTGGTACTTGAAGAACATCTCTTGGCTCGCCCTCGCTGGTTACCTCGCAGGTATCGCAGTTTACGCGATTCAGCACCCCATTTTCCAGAGTCTTGGTCTTATCCAATAAATAATCCATCCTCAGTCGGTTGGAAGTTCAATCCGATCGACTGAGGTATTCCACCCATCCACAAAATAATTGTAATTATGAAAAAGATTCTTCTCACACTCGTAGCAGCACTCGTAGTAACATCTGCTTCAGCATTCAGCTTCAACTGGGGTATTACCGGTGGTTTGAACTATACAAAGGTAAAGGTATCAAGCAAGACTTCTGCCTTCTCACAACTTAAGAGCGGTGACAGCCAGGCAGGTTGGAACATCGGTGTACGCGCTAATGTTGGTCTTATCGCTGGTTTCTCTGTTAACGGTGCATTGCTTTACAACCAGAACAAGTTGGTGCTTGAAAATGATATGGTAAAGGAATTTGAAACTGAACGTTCATTCTCAATTCCCTTGAACCTCCGTTACAACTTCGGCATCGGTCAGACAGGTGTATTCGTTGGTACAGGTCCCCAGTTCGACTTCGCTTTGGGTAGCACAAAGTGGAACGATGCATTGCTCAGCGGAAACACTTACGACAAGGAAAACATGGCAACATCTTGGAACGTAAGTGTGGGTGCTAAGGTGCTCGGTAAGTTGGAACTCACTGCGGGTTACACATTCGCACTCGGTGCGATTGGTAAGGCTATCGCTGAACAAACTGGTGCTCCCATTGGTGGCGCAGACATCAAGCGCAACATGTTCCAGATTAACGCTACATATTATTTCTAAAAAATACTGGAGTTAGTAGGACTTACCGCTACAGAGAAGCAAGGTAGGGTCTGCTAACTCCTTTTCACACCATACCAACACTATGGAAAACAAACT
Organism: Alloprevotella sp.; assembly: GCA_045632685.1. GTDB lineage: Bacteria > Bacteroidota > Bacteroidia > Bacteroidales > Bacteroidaceae > Alloprevotella. The sequence goes on along the minus strand of JAZQXB010000039.1, from coordinate 10,090 downwards.
AAACTTAGGCACCTTGTGCCTCCATGCGGGTTATACACCCAAGAAGGGTGAACCCCGTCAGCTTCCTATCTATCAGAGTACAACCTTCAAGTATGAAACAAGCGAGCAGATGGCACGCCTCTTCGACCTTGAAGACTCTGGTTACTTCTATACGCGCCTTCAGAACCCCACGAACGATGCGGTGGCGGCAAAGATTGCAGCACTCGAAGGCGGTGTGGCAGCGATGCTCACTTCTTCGGGTCAGGCGGCGAGTTTCTACACCATCTTCAACCTCTGTGAAGCGGGCGACCACTTCATTTCTACGAACAACATCTACGGCGGTACGTACAACCTCTTCGGCGTTACGCTCAAGAAGTTGGGCATTGAATGTACGTTTGTCGATCAGGAATGGAGCGATGAAGAAATCCAGAAGTACGTGCGTCCCAATACAAAGTGCTTCTTCGGTGAAACCATCTCTAACCCCGGTTGCACCATTTTGGACATCGAACGCTTTGCCAAGTTGGCACATAAGAACGGTGTGCCCCTCGTAGTGGACAACACGTTTGCAACACCCATCAACTGCCGTCCCTTCGAGTGGGGTGCCGACATCGTGACGCATTCTACCACTAAGTATATGGACGGTCATGCAGCAGCTGTGGGCGGTGCGATTATCGACAGCGGTAATTTTGACTGGGAAGCCTCAGCAGAAAAGTTCCCCGGTCTTTGCACGCCCGACGAAAGTTACCACGGTCTTACCTACAGCAAGGCGTTTGGCAAAAATGCCTTTATCGTAAAGGCCACAGCGCAGTTGATGCGCGACCTCGGTTCAATTCAGTCACCCGAAAATGCTTTCTTGCTCAACCTCGGTCTTGAAACCCTCCACCTCCGTATGAAGCAGCACTGCTCAAATGCGCAGCGCGTGGCAGAATACCTCAAGGCGCACCCCAAGGTAGCATGGGTAAACTTCGCTGGTCTTGAAGACAATCCCTACTATGCCCTTGCACAGAAGTACCTTCCCAACGGTATTTGCGGCGTAATGGCATTAGGTTTGAAGGGTACGCGTGAAGATGCCATTAAGTTTATGGACAATCTCCGCCTTATCAGCATCGTGACTCACGTGGCAGACGCCAAGAGTTGCGTGCTCCACCCCGCGAGCCACACACACCGCCAACTTTCAGAAGCGCAACTTAAGGAAGCCGGCATTGCCCCCGACCTTATCCGCCTTTCTGTAGGTATCGAAGATGCAGAAGACATTATTGCGGACATCGAACAGGCGTTGGAAAAGATATAAGAATTATAGCGGTTTACGTTTAGGGGATTGCACTCCGAATGGCGCTCTCCCCCTGTTCATAGGGGGAGGGGACCGCGCAAGCGGTGAGGGGGTGCAAAATATGCACCGCATGGCATAACTGCTCACTCCTAACTCTTCACTATTTCAGCACCCCCTCACCACTACGTGGTCCCCTCCCCCTATGAACAGGGGGAGAGCGCCATCCGGGACTTATACTCCCACCTCATAACCTCCCACCTCATAACCTCACTCATAACCTCATCCGATATGAAAATCCTCTTACTTGGCAGTGGCGGCCGCGAACACGCCCTTGCTTGGAAAATTGCTCAGAGCAGCAAAGTTGAAAAACTCTTTATCGCTCCCGGTAATGCTGGTACTGCCAACGTAGGCGAGAATGTGCCCGCATTGAAAGCCGACGACTTCGACGGCATCGCCACTTTTGCCGTGAAGGAAGGCATTGATATGGTTGTTGTAGGTCCTGAAGATCCCCTCGTAAAGGGTATCTACGACTACTTCCTTGCTAACGACGCCGTAAAGCACATCCCCGTAATTGGTCCCTCAAAGGCAGGTGCCGTGCTCGAAGGTTCAAAGGACTTCGCCAAGGCATTCATGATGCGCCACGGCATTCCCACAGCAGCATATGCCACTTTCGACGGCACGCAGGTTGAAGAAGGTTGCAAGTTCCTCGAAACTCTCAAGGCACCCTACGTACTCAAGGCCGATGGTCTCTGTGCGGGTAAGGGCGTGCTCATTCTCGACACCCTTGAAGAAGCACAGAAAGAACTCCGCAGCATGCTCGGCGGTATGTTCGGCAATGCCTCTTCACGCGTAGTGATTGAGGAATTCCTTTCAGGCATCGAGTGCTCAGTATTTGTACTTACCGACGGCAAGAACTACAAGATTCTTCCCGAAGCCAAGGACTACAAGCGCATTGGTGAGGGCGACAAGGGTTTGAACACTGGCGGTATGGGTTCTGTAACTCCCGTGCCCTTCGCGACTCCTGAATGGATGAAGATTGTAGACGACCAAATCATCCGCCCCACCGTTGAAGGTCTCGCTGCTGAAGGCATCGTGTACAAGGGCTTTATCTTCTTCGGCCTCATCAACTGCGACGGACAACCCAAGGTGATTGAATACAACTGCCGCATGGGCGACCCCGAAACGGAAAGTGTGATGTTGCGCATCAAGAGCGACCTCGTTGACTTGCTCGAAGGTGTGGCTGCAGGCAATCTTGATGAAAAGACCATTGAGTTTGACGAACGCGCAGCAGTTTGCGTGATGTGCGTCAGCGGTGGTTATCCCCAGGATTACGAAAAGGGATTTGCCATCACAGGTGCTGATGTAGAAGGCAGCGTAGTCTTCCACGCTGGTACAGCCATGAAGGATGGCCAACTCGTAACGGCTGGCGGGCGCGTGATTGCCGTAAGTTCTTACGGTAAGGACAAGGCTGAAGCGCTTGCCAAGTCTATGAAGGGTGCTGAACAGATTCAGTACACAGGCAAGTACTACCGTCGCGACATCGGTCAGGATCTTTAGTTTTTAGTTGACGAGTTGACAAGGTACGAGTAAACAAGATGGTTTGCGAGTTAAACGCTTGTTTATTCTACAAAGTTTGACCTTAAAGACCTTAAAGACTTTAAAGACTTTAAAGACCTTAAAGACCTTACTACTCTCTCCATGAGAAAAGCAATTACCACAAGCACAACAATCCTTCCCATAGCGTTAGTTGTGGGAAGTGTGTTATGGATACTCCCCGAAGCAGGCAACCTTCTGCTTTGGGGAGGTTGGTTTGTGGCACTACTTACTACTTACGGATGGATGGAGATGAACGCTCGCTTGATTCTACTTCGGGAGCGCTCACGCATGGTGAGCACCACAGTCTTTGCTTCGCTCACGGCCATACCCCTACTCCACTATGCCCAATGGGAATCCCTACTCCCGTTAGGATTGTTAGTCATTTATGCTTTTCTCTTTGCCTCCTATCAGGAACGCCGCCCCGAGGGATACCTCTTTTATGCCTTCGCCCTATTGAGCATCTGCAGTTTAGCACTTCCCCAACTACTTTGGTTACTGCCACTGCTGCTGTTCTGTTGCCTCATCCAATTGCGCTCACTGACTTTAGGGGGACTTTCCGCCACCGTCATGGGGATAATCCTCCCCGTCATCATCCTTCCACTTATAAGTATATGGAGTGATGACACCACGACACTCCCCACCATGTTGAAAACAATGGGTGACCAACTGGTCACTGTTGATTTCACCTATTGGAAAGACATTTATTGCGCCACCCCCGCCACACTCCCCCATCAGGAATGGCAATTTCTGGTCACTGCGGGGTGCGTCATGGTACCTTCTCTTATCGCCATTATTCATCAGGTGCAAACCTCCTATTTGGACAAGACACGCGTGCGCATGTACTACTACCTCATGGAGATGACACACATCGCCCTATTTGCCTTGCTCATACTCTTCCCCAGTGCCCGCTGGACATGGTTGCATTTGCTCATCGTCAATAGTGCCCCCCTCATCGCGCACTACATGACACTCACCCGAGGGTGGTTTGCTACCACCATATTCTGGTTGTCGCTCACAGGTCTTCTTTTACTCACCTTCTTTAACTACCAAACGGAATGGATTTTATCGTTAATCTTCTCGTAGACTGGGGCTTACCAGGAATGTTCATTGCAGCATTTCTGGCAGGAAGTTTTATCCCCTTCTCCTCTGAAGCGGTAATGATTACCCTCATCGCCGCAGGAGTTGACCCCTGGGGACTCTTCGTTTGGGCATCGTTGGGCAACACCCTCGGAGGCATGTTCAACTACGGTGTGGGGCGCATGGGTAATGAAGAATGGATATATAAGTTGCTGAAACTACCCCCCAAGAAACTCAACAAGGGCATTCAGCAAGTAAGGCGCTACGGCATGTGGGCAGGACTCCTTTCGTGGATTCCCATCCTCGGCAGTGTGATTACCGTAGCCATGGGTTACTTACGCCTCAATATCTATTACTCTGCCATCAGCATGGGCGTGGGAAAGACCGTTCGCTACTACATCGTTATGGCATTTATGATGGGATTGATGGATAGTGTGAGTGAATTATTGTAGGTGAGGTTATGAGGTCTTGAGGTTTAAGGTCTTTAAAGTCTTTTAGGGTCTCTAAGGTCTTTATCCCGCACGGTTATTACTCACTACTCATTTATTATGTCCTCCAAAATTCGCAACATATTCTTCCTCATCGGCATCGCCAGTGTAGTGGTGATGGTTGTTAGTTTCGACATGACGCTCGAAGCCATCACCGAAAATGTGGTGCGTGCTGGGCGTTGGTTTGTCCTTGCATGCCTGTTGTGGTTGGGAGTCTATGCCATCAATGCCCTTGGTTGGCGCGCCATCATCCACGACGGTACCGACCGTGAGCGCATTCCCTTCTGGCGCATCCTGAAATACACCATCACGGGGTTCTCACTCAACACCGTGACTCCCGTGGGACTGATGGGCGGTGAACCCTACCGCATCATGGAGTTGAAACCCTATGTGGGCGTAGAGCGTGCCACGTCGAGCACCCTGCTCTATGTGATGATGCACATCTTCTCGCACTTCTGGTTTTGGATGCTCTCCGTAGTGCTCTATCTCATCTGCTACTCGCAACACATCAACCTTGCCATGGGTGTCTTACTCGCCCTCACGGCAGCCTTCTGCTCACTGGCGATTTACACGTTCATGAGGGGATATAAGAAAGGGTTCACGCTGCGCCTCATGCAGTTGCTGACGCATGTACCCTTCATAAAGGGATGGGCAACACGGTTTTGCGCTGACAAGCGCCAGACGCTTTTAGAAATAGACCAGCAAATTGCTGCCCTCCACGCCACGCGCCCCGCAACCTTTTATTTCGCCCTGGGTTGCGAACTCTGTGCGCGCATCATCTCGAGCGCAGAAATCTTAATCTTCCTCCACCTCTTCGGAGTGACAGCCAGTTTTGCAGACTGCATTCTAATCTTGGGATTCACCTCCCTCTTTGCCAATGCCCTCTTCTTTCTGCCCATGCAACTTGGTGCGCGCGAAGGCGGTTTTGCCATGGCGGCGGGTGGACTTATGCTGACGGCAGGCGTAGGCATTTCGCTCGGACTCTTGATTCGCCTCCGCGAACTTGTGTGTGTCATCATCGGATTGGCACTCATGAAGGTGGGAAACAGCAGCAAATCGAAAAATTGTTAGAGGCGTTCAAAATCTGTTCCCTTTCACGGAAAATAACAGTTAAATAATGTAGAACTCAAACCGTTCACCAAAGTTTTTCTAATTTTGCAATTTAGGAGAATTTCAATTCCACGTCACCTCCCACCTTATAACTTAAAACCTCATAACCTCAAGATATGAAAGAAGCTACTGGTAAACTCGCCGTCATGAGCGTAGGGCTCGGCGCAGTAACGACCACATTTATTACAGGTACGTTAATGTACCGCAAAGGTCTCACCGTTCCTGGTGGGTCGGTCATTGAAATGGCAAAAATCCGCGTCGGTCGCGGTGAAGCGAAGCAATATAAGAAAATCAAGGACATCGTGCCCGTTGCACCCATGCAAAGTCTTGAATTTGCAGCGTGGGACATCTTTGAAGAGGACGCTTATCAGGCTGCCCTCCATGCTGATGTATTGAAGCAACGCGACATCGACCCCGTTCGCGAAGAACTCGAAGCGATTAAACCCCTCACGGCGGCGTTTGATAAGAACTTCGTGACCCGTCTGCAGGGCGACAACGTCAAGCAGGGTACACGTTGGGAACTCGTGGAACAGCTCCGCGCCGACATCCGTAACTTTAAGGCAGAACGCGGTTGCGACCGTGCCGTAGTCATTTGGGCGGCTTCTACGGAGAAGTATATTCCTTACAATGAGGCGGTTCACAAGAACCTTGCCGACCTTGAGGCTGCCATGAAGGCGAATGATTGTGAGCACATCTCGCCCTCCATGTGTTATGCCTATGCTGCGATTGCCGAAGGTGCACCCTTCGTGATGGGAGCGCCCAACTTGTGCATCGACATCCCTGCGATGTGGGACTTTGCGAAGCAGCAGAATGTGCCCATTGCGGGTAAGGACTTCAAGACGGGTCAGACGCTCATGAAGACGGTGCTCTCGCCCATGCTCCGCACCCGTTGCCTCGGCCTCTCGGGATGGTTCTCTACAAACATCCTCGGCAACCGCGACGGTGAAGTGCTCGATGCTCCCGAAAACTTCAAGACGAAGGAAGTTTCAAAGCTCGGCGTGATTGACACAATTCTTAAGGCGGACGAACAACCCGAACTCTATGGCGACATCTTCCACAAGGTGCGCATCAACTACTATCCCCCTCGTGGCGATGCCAAGGAAGGTTGGGACAACCTCGACATCTTCGGATGGATGGGCAAGGACTACGGCATGCAAATCAAGGTGGACTTCCTCTGTCGCGACAGCATCCTCGCCGCTCCCTTGATGCTCGACCTCGTGCTCTGTGCCGACCTCGCCCTCCGTGCCGGTTGGAGCGGCATTCAGACGTGGATGAGCTTCTACCTCAAGAGTCCCATGCACAATTACGTGGAAAAGGAAGAACCCATCCACGACCTTTTCCAACAATACATTCTCCTCAAAAATGCCATTCGTACGATGGGCGGATTTGAGGCGGATGAAGAGTTGGACTAATCATATTTAGCAGTCAAGAAGACAAGGACACAAGCAGACGAGTAAACACTCCGCACGGCGCTCTCCCCCTGTTCATAGGGGGAGGGGACCACGTAGTGGTGAGGGGGTGCAGAAAGCGGGTGTCAATAAAAGAACCGGGCAAATAACATTGTTACATATTTTTTCTGCACCCCCTCCCCGCCAAAGGCGGTACTCCCCCTATAAACAGGGGGAGAGCGCCGTCCGGTTCTCATTCCAGGAAAATTCTTTCTCCTTTAATCCCGCTTTGCGGTCTTTTCCTCCTTATTCGCTAACGCTCATCAAGCTTCGCAAGTCGCACCTCGGCAATTCAAGCAAGTTTGATTGCACTCGGTTTGGCGTCGGCTCTCATTTCTCCTTTCTCATTTTTCATTTCTCCTTTCCCAAAATGCGTTCCCTCCTCACATACCTCCTCTTCCTAACCTGCTCCTTGAGCATGTTGGCACAGAAGATTTCCGGCACGGTTACCGATGCGCGGACGGGGGAACCATTGCCGTACGTCAACGTCTATTACAAGGGCGAGCGTGCGGTGCAGACGAATGAGAAGGGGCAGTATTCCATTCCCTTTAAGGTGGGCGAGCTGACCTTCTCCTTTGTGGGGTATAACGCCAAGACGTTTACGCCGAAGCGTGCCCGCACCTTGGACGTGATGCTTGAGGAATTTGAAACGGAGATTCAGACTGCCACCGTCGTGGGGAAGAAAAAGAGGTACAGCCGTAAGAACAACCCTGCCGTAGAGCTCATGAAGAAGGTGATTGAGCGCAAGAACTTGGGGGCACTCAAGACGCACGACTTCTACAGTTTGGAGAAGTACAACAAACTCGTGCTCTCCATCAACAACATCACCGACAACATGACGGAATGGGAGTGGGCGCAGAAACACCCTTTCCTGCTCGACCACGTAGAAACCTGTAACTACACAGGAAAGCGCATCCTGCCCATCTCGGTAGATGAAAGCGTGGTGCGCGAGATTTACCGCAAATCGACAGACACCCAAAAGAGCATCGTTCTGGGTCAGCGCGCCAACGGCATCAACGACATTTTTGCTACAGGCGACATTCTCAACACGATGTTGCAGGACTGCTTTACGACGGTAAACATCAACGATGATAAGGTGCGCCTCCTGCAATACCCCTTCATCAGTCCGCTCTCGACGAACTATGCCATCGGCTTTTACCGCTACTTCCTGATGGACACCCTCAATATCGACGGGCGCCGCTGCATTGATGTGGCTTTTACGCCCAACAATCCGCAGGACTTCGGTTTCTCGGGCCATCTGTATGTCATGGCAGACTCCACCTACCGTGTGCACCGTGCCGACATCACCATCCCCCACCGCTCTGACATCAACTTTGTTGAAACCATGCGTGTCGTGCAGGAATTTGAAACCCTCCCCACGGGCGAACAGGTCTTGGCGCGCGACAATATGATCATGGAACTCAGCCTGATCGAGGGCACGCAGAGCATGCAGATTAAGCGCACTACGGATTACTCCGCCTTCTCCTTCGCCCCCATTGCCGATAAGGAATTTGATTTCAAGGGAGATCAGCGCGAGGACTACAACGCCCGTGTGCAGAATGCGCAATTCTGGGAGGCACGACGCCCAGGCGAACTCACCGACTCGGAAGAAGGCATGGAGAGTTTCGTGCAAAAGATGCAGCAACTCAAGGGGTATAAGGTGTTTATCTGGATTGCCAAGGCGTTTGTCGAAAACTTTGTGGAGACGAGCACCGACCCCAAGAAACCTTCCAAACTTGACATCGGTCCCATCAACACGATTTTCTCGCAAAACTTTGTGGAGGGCTACCGCCTCCGCGGTTCGTTCCAGACTACGGCAAACCTCCACCCCAACCTCTTCTTCAAGGGTTACGCCGCCTATGGCATTGACGACCACTGTTGGAAGGGCAGTGGGGAGTTTACCTACAGTTTTATTCCCAAGGCTTACCTGCCCCACGAATATCCCTACAACAAGATTTCCGTGGGCTACTACAACGACGTCGTGTCGCCCTCCGACAAGTTCATGACTACGGACAAAGACAACGTCTTTACCTCCTTCAAATGGACGCCTGTTGAGCACATGCTCTACACGGAATACTGGCGCGCAGGCTACACCCGTGAGTACGAAAACGGCTTCTCCTACAGCCTCTCGGCAAAGGTGCAGAAGGACCGCCCCACGGCGCGCCTCTTCTACCAACCCCTCTCGACAGGAGCAGTGACATCAGATGCCGCAAGTCATGTGAAGGACCTCCGCGCTACGGAAGCCACCCTTTCGCTCACCTATCAACCGGGCGTGAAGTGGGTGAACACAAAGCAGCGCCGCGTGGCGACCAACAACGATGCGCCGAAGCTGACCCTGCAACACTCCTTCGGCATCAAGGGATTGTTGGGCAGCGACTACACCTACAACTTCACCGAAGCAGGTATCTACAAGCGCTTCTGGACTCCCTCGTGGGGGCGCATAGACGTGCAGTTCAAGGCTGGGGCGCAGTGGAACCGCGTGCCCTTCCCCTACCTCATCGTGCCCGCTGCCAACCTCTCGTACATCAAGGACGACAACACCTTCAGCCTCCTGCGCAACATGGAGTTTCTCAACGACCGCTATGCCGCGCTCTTCTGCTCGTGGGAACTGAACGGCAAAATCCTCAACCGCATTCCGCTCATCAAGCACTTGAAGCTGCGCGAATACTTCGGTTTCAGCGCCCTCTGGGGAGACCTCACGTCGAAAAACAACCCTCTGCTGGAGCAGAACGCCCACCGTGCCGACCTCTACCACTTCCCCGGCACCTTCGACGCCTCGGGTAACTTCACGCCCATCACCCAAGCGATGAACCGCAAGCGCCCCTATGTGGAGGCATACGTCGGGCTGTACAACATCTTCAAGGTGTTTAACATCGAATACGTGCGCCGCCTCAACTACCTCGACGACCCCACCACCAAGCGCTGGGGCATCCGCGGCCGCTTCGTCTTCACGTTCTGATTTTACCGACATACGAACATCATGATAAATAAGGACACACTCAGTGTGCCCTTATTTTTTTTACTGTCAGGTAAAATGCCTCACGCAAAGGCGCAAAGTTTATTTCAAGAAATCACCCAAAAATTACTCTGGACGTGGCCTCCCCCCCCACCAAAAAGGGAGA
>JAZQXB010000038.1:0-32405 GCA_045632685.1 Alloprevotella sp. | reverse complement strand
GCGTCGGGGTTCCACCTCTTCCCATTCCGAACAGAGAAGTTAAGCCCGTCCGCGCCGATGGTACTGCGTATAGCGGGAGAGTAGGTCGCCGCCACTTTTCAGAGAGGTTCTTCAAGATTTTGAAGGACCTCTTTTTTTGTTAGTTCTTTTATAAACTCTTGTTGGGGCGTAATGAAGTGAACCCCAAAGTTTGGACAAAATAACTTTGGAATTCACTTCAATTATTCATGTCCTCTTTTCATTAATTATGCACGAAGTGGCACAAAAGCCATGCTGAAGGAGGACTATGAAGAGCAAAGTCTGTTAAAATGAGCTCTGCGTTCTACCATAACGCTCTAAGGGGGGCAGAAGCATCAATTGACTATTAGGGACGGTGCGTCCTAAAACTAGCGAAAAAAGGAATAATTGCCCCCTTTGCTTGAGGCTAAAAAAGAAAGCGGTTGCGCTCCCAGTGAGCTGCAACCGCTTTATCTGTCTTTGCCATAAGGCTGAGATTATTCCTCTTCCTCTTTCATCCAGTGCGTACAGCTCCATCCGCGGTGGTTGGAGTAAGCATCAGAACCATTAACCTCTTTGTCGTTGTTCACGGGTATAGACGCTGCCAGCATATGTTCAGTGTGCAACTGAGCTACGCGTATTCGGGGCATGTTATATGTTTTCTTCATGGTGATAAGTTTTTAGGGAAAAGAAATTTTTACTGGGCAATGATTTTTTTTCCGTTGCTGATGTAGAACTGACCCTTGACGGTCTTCAAAACGCGGCGGCCGCTGAGGTCGTAGACAGCCTTTGTGGTGGGTTGTGCAGTCTCTATGCGGTCGATGGCAGTGGCGTTGAAGTCGAAGTTCAACTTCACGCTCTCCATGGATGCGGGCAGTATGAGGTAGGCTTTATGCTTCTCGATAGTGCGGTTGCTGGCGGAGAGGGGATAGAAGGCCACTACGTCATCGGACTTTCCTAAGACATAGGCATTCACTGCTGCGTCTACCTCCACGCTGGTTTTACCTGTGCCAACCAGCATGTTGTTTTCGATATGGGCTTCTTCCTCGTTGCCGGCAGGTACAAATTTATAGCTGTCCGCATTTCCGGTTAAGAGTACGCCTGTGTTTGCCGGGATAGCTTGACCTGCGGGAATCTTTGTCATGCTGATGACGAAGTCGTGCACCTGTGAACTCTGATTGACAAACCAGGCAGTCACGTTGGCGGGCACTACGGTGGCATAGGGGGCACTGAAAGTGGAGATGGCGTTGATATCGGCTATGCCGGGAGCCTCTTTCAGGGAGAAGGTGTTGTCGAAGTCAGCCTCGGTCAGTTTGAAACCAGCTGAGTGGCTGTCGTTGAAGAAAGCCGTACCGGCATGTGCGTATGTTCCGTCGTTGTTGATGGTCAGGTAGTTGAATGCCTCGGCGTTTCTTTTACCGAAGATAGTGAGTAGGCCCAGCAAGTGGCGGCCTTCCACGCTCACGCCGCTGCCTTGCACCATCTTTTCCACCTTGAGGTCGGTGTAGGAGAGGAGTTCGTGGTCGTAGGCATCCATAAAGCCTATAAAGTTGGTGCCTTCACTGCCATTACCGCGCCAGATGAGGTATTTGCCTTCGTCGTTCACAAAGACATACTTGCCATTGTCCAGTTGGTGGCATACGAACACTTCGGCTTCGGAGAGGTAGATGCAGAAGTCCATATGAGAGCCGCAGTAGCGCATGTAGTATTCTTTGCCGTTCTTCTGCACGTTGGTAATGATGTAGGCCTTGCCGTCTTCGGGCATTAGGATGTCGGTAGAGAGACCATACTCGTTGAGAGCGATTTCCAGGTTACCGTAGAAGAGGGGCGAGGTGTTGTATACCTTTGCTGAGTCGATGGCTGCTTGCAGCGAGGTGCGGGCCAATGAGAATTCTCTGGGATAGCCTGCGCCGCTGAAGGTCAGGGCGGTTTCTGCCTCGCTGATGAGGGCTGTCATGCTGGCTTCGTCGATGCTGAAGGCTGCCAATGCGTCGGTGGGGTCAAAGGTGTCGTACGGAGTGATGTAGCAAGAGTTACCACCGTCGGCGCAGCCGTCAGGGGTTGTGCCACCGGGGCCCCAGCCGTCGAATTTCACATTGCCGCAGCCGTCGATGTTGATGAAGTGGCTCAGGTCAAAGTAGACCACAAAGGTTCCTTCCACCACGCCGGGAGACATGAGGTGGATGGGATCAATTGGGTAGTCGGTCAGTTCGTTGTTCTTGCTCACAAACTTCTTATGGCCTACGTTGTAGAGATAGCGGGTTTCGCCACCGTCGTTGGTGATGAAGGCGAAGCGGTGCTCCGGATAGGCCTCGGGGTTAGATGCACCGCCGTGGTCAAGACCATTAGCGGTGCTCGTCCATGCGCCGCATTCGTGGGTCACCACGGTGTAGCACAGCTCGTTGCTCAGTTGGCTTGCGTCCTTGATAGGGGTTGGAACTGGGATGAATTTAAATGCTGATTCAGCCTGTTTGAGCGCTTTGTCGTTGTCGTAGCGCGCCACTTTGTCAGCGTGCTGTTTGTTGTAGTAGCTTTGTGTAGTGTTTTTGCAGAGCCATCTGTTTTGGGTTGTTGTTTCGAAGTCCTTCAAGCACCACCAATCGCCATCGAGCCCCGCTTCAGAAGCTTGGAAAGCAAAGAGGTCTCTTGTAAAATAGGATTCACTTTCGTCGGTCACTCCGGCCAAAGCCCGTCCGCCGATGCTTTGGTTCGTGGTTGCCAAGTAATAGCCGTTGGCCTTGTTGTAGATGCGGAAGCCGGTAGCCTCGCTGCCCACTACGCACCATATTCCTTGGTCGGTTGTAGGTACGTTCTGGTCGGTGAGCACCAACACGTCTGTGCTGGGATAGTGGTTGGCATCGTTCAGATAGTCGCCGGTGCCACACTTGATGTAATACCAAGTGGTATTAGCAGCCCATTCTCCACCCACGGGGGCGTCGGAGATGGTGGGCATGGTCTGTGCTGTTACGCCGATAAAAGAGAGCAGCAACAGGGGGAGCATGTAGATTTTCATAAGGCTTATTTTTATAGTATATATTATATATTATTACTTACGCCACTATTAGATTTTCAGGATTTTCATTTTGCAAATGTAACTATAAAATCAGAAACAAAAAATACCCTCTCCCCCACTCTTATATAAATATTGTTAATAATTTCATAAATATTCTGAACAAATGTAAAACTAAGTGAATGGGTAGTAACAAGGGTGGTTGCAAACCTAACAAGGGCACTTAAGATATGAGAAGAATCGTGCACACCTCATACGCAGTATGCCATTCAAAACTGAAATCTAGTCCTCTGCATCTTTGGCAGATTTCTACAATCTAAAATCACTCCTCCAACACAATAGGAGCGCTTTAAAATTAGGCAATGATATAGGAGTAGACCCAAATGTATTTTAGACGCTGAAGGCATCATTAAAGGAATTGATTCTTATGTTGGGGTCAACTGCTATATCATTATTAAAGTTTTAGCACTTCTTTCTGGTTACCGATATTCTAGCATATGCAGCGAGTTACTTACCTATCTGTAATGGTGCAAGAGTATTCCAATTGTCTGACTGAAGTAGGTGTATGTTGACTTGTGACTTACTGAATTTCTTACTACTTTTGCAGTTGACACTTTTGCTGATTCTTATGCATAACATGTTAGAAGGTTTCAAGCGCTATCTATTCTTGGAACGCGGATTTTCGGAACATACGCGAGCGGCTTACTTGCGCGATGTGCGGCAATTCTTTGAATTCCTGAATTCAGAGGGAATAGACGTGCGCACTGTGGTGCTTGAGGATCTGCATCGCTTTACGTGGCAGTTACATGAGTTAGGTATTTCGGCACGTTCTATTGCCCGTATACATTCTGGATTACGCTCCTTTTATCATTACCTCTTGTTGGAGGGGTATATGGAACAGAATCCTACGGCACTTCTGGAGTCCCCAAAGAAGGGGGTGCATTTGCCTGAAGTATTGTCTACAGAGGAAATAGATGACATACTTTCAGTCATAGACCTTAGTCAGTCGGAAGGGCAGCGAGATAAGGCGGTTATAGAATTGCTTTATAGTTGCGGTTTGCGAGTTTCCGAACTGTGCAATTTGAAGATGCATGACCTTTTCCTTGATGAAGGTTTTGTACGTGTTATAGGCAAGGGAAATAAGGAGCGGTTAGTACCGATTTCTCCGAAAGCAGTGAAGGAGTTACATTTGTGGTTTTCTACGCGTAACGAGATAATACCTAAACCTGGTGAGGAGGATTATGTGTTCCTTTCTGTGCGTCGCCGCCAGCATTTATCGCGTATCACAGTGTTTCATAACCTCCGCCTTTATGCCGAACGCGCTGGAATAACGAAAACGATTTCTCCTCACACGCTACGCCACTCCTTTGCAACTCACCTTTTAGAAGGAGGCGCAAACCTGCGTGTGATTCAGGCGATGCTGGGGCATGAGCAGATTTCTACCACTGAAGTCTATACTCATATTGACCGTTCGATGTTGAAGCAACAAGTGCTCAACTATTTCCCTCGTAACAAACATGATTAACAAGAAGTTAAGTAAATGCAAAATTCGGTTGACAATTAGATTTCTAATATTATAAAAATTAAATAAAATTGTCATTTTTTACGTCGAAATCTTGGTTGAAATCCGAGAAGGGTGTACTTTTGCACCAGTTTTTCATGGTATTAGATTTAAGGTTAGTAAAGATTGGTTGTCGGGATGACAATCAATTTTTTTTTGCGCTTATTTGAGAGGGGGAAATCCCCTCTTTTTTTGTGCGTGAATGTATTGTCCTTTCAGAAACGATAAACAACCAGCAACCGTTTAACATCCTGAAACACTTATTGATATAACTTATATTTCTATTAATATTTATTATAAGGATTTATTTGTTTGGAGTCAAAAAGTCGTCTTATTTTTGCACTGCATTATCAAGGTTGATGGTGCTATTAACAAATAAGAATGACTATGCGAATCACTAATGTATATGCTCGTGAGATCTTGGATTCACGTGGCAATCCCACAGTAGAAGTAGATGTAACGCTTGAGAATGGACTTGTAGGTCGCGCTTCAGTGCCTTCGGGTGCTTCAACGGGAGTAAATGAAGCTATAGAATTGCGTGATGGCGACCCTCTTCGTTACAGCGGGCGCGGGGTGAAGCGGGCGGTGCAACACGTCAACTCGCTCATTGCGTCGGAACTGAAAGGCACTTGTGTGTTTGAACAGCGTGCCATAGATGAGCGTCTCATCTCTTTGGACGCCACTCCCACCAAGAAGCGCCTTGGGGCGAATGCCATCTTGGGTGTATCGCTTGCCGTAGCTCGTGCCGCAGCTTTGGCGCAGGGAGTTCCTTTGTTCCGTTATCTGGGTGGTGTCGGTGCTCACACCCTTCCCGTTCCGATGATGAACATCATCAATGGCGGTGCCCACTCTGATGCGCCAATAGCCTTTCAGGAGTTTATGATTCGTCCTGTAGGTGCTCAAAGTTTCCACGAAGCCCTGCGCATGGGGGCAGAGGTGTTTCACTCGCTGAAATCCGTACTCAAGAGTCGCTCCCTCAACACCGCCGTGGGCGATGAGGGCGGTTTTGCACCAGCACTTCATGATGTAGAAGATGCCCTGTCCTGCATTGTTGAAGCCATTAAGAAAGCAGGTTATCAACCTGGTGTAGACATCACTATCGCTATGGACTGTGCTGCTTCAGAATATTACAAGGATGGTAGGTACGATTACACGGTATTTGAAGGAGCAAAGGGCGCACGCCTGACTTCGGCAGAACAGGTAGACTATCTCGAACAACTGGTGAATCGTTACCCAATAGATTCTATTGAAGACGGCATGGCGGAAGATGATTGGGCGGGGTGGAAACTCCTCACGGAACGCCTCGGCAACCGTTGTCAACTTGTCGGGGACGACCTTTTCGTGACCAACACACATTTCCTTCAGAAGGGAATTGATGAAGGGTGTGCGAATGCCATACTGATAAAACTTAATCAAATCGGTACGCTTTCCGAAACGCTTGACGCCATCGCCATGGCGCATGCCGCAGGTTACACAGCAATCGTTTCGCATCGCTCGGGCGAAACGGAAGATACTTTCATTGCTGACCTTGCTGTAGCTACGGGTTGTGGTCAGATCAAGTCGGGGTCGCTCAGCCGATCCGAACGCCTGGCGAAATACAACCAACTTTTGCGCATTGAAGAGGCACTTGGCAGTAGCGCATGCTATTTAGTCCGCAAGGCAAGGTAGTTGTCCTCTCTCCTGGGCGTTGCCCTTCGCTGGTGGATTATATCCCTTTCAGGGAAAGCATCCCGCAAGGTAGTTGTACTCTGTACTCTGTTCTCTGTTCTCTGTACTCTCTCTATATAAACTAAACACTTAACAACTATGACCATGAAAAACTTTTTCTTTCCCCAGGACTATCCCAGTCCAGTCTACTCCCGCTTTCTATTAGGCATGCGTCTCTTATTTGGTGTGCTGTTCATTACGCATGGTTATGAGAAACTGATGGACTACGAAGTGCTCGCTGCTGTCTTTCCTGACCCTTTGGGCATGGGCGCGAGTTTGAGTTTGACACTCGTAATTTTAGCCGAAGTCTTTTGCGCGATGGCGTTTATCGCAGGTTTCCTGTTCCGCCTCTCCCTCCTACCCATGATTTTTGCTATGGGCGTAGCCTTCTTCTCTTGGCACGGCGGATTGATGCCAGATGGTGAACTCTCGCTTATCTACTTTGTAGTATTCGTTATGATGTTCGTTGCAGGACCAGGGCGTTATTCTTTGGATAACTTTATAGCGATACTTAAGGAGGGATAGGAAATTCTAGGCGTTTCTAGGCGTTTCTAGGCATACCTAGGCATACCTAGGCGCTTCTAGGATTCTCTCAACTTTAGCCCTCAAAACCTTCTAACCTCCCACCTCAAAACCTCATAACCTTAAACCTTATAACCTTAAACCTCAAAAACTATGTCAACTCTTATATTCCCCTTCTTGCTTGCCCTCTCTTGCGGTAGCATAACCGAAGAAAGTGGTGGTTTTAAACATCTTGAACTTCCGTATGCCACCGACGCTCTTGAACCTTACATCTCGCGTGAGACGATTGAGTACCATCATGGTAAACATCTGCTGACCTATGTCAACAATCTCAATAAAGCCATAGTCGGTACGCCATACGCCAAGCAACATCTCACGCAAATTGTAGCCGAGGCAGAGGGCACGCTCTTCAATAATGCGGGGCAAGTGCTCAACCACAACCTCTACTTCCTGCAGTTTTCGCCCAATGGTGGCGGTCGCCCTAAAGGTGCACTTGGCCAGGCTATACAGAAAGAGTGGGGCAGTTTCGAGGCGTTCCAAAAGGCATTTGAAACCCAAGGCCTGGCGCTCTTCGGTTCAGGTTGGGTGTGGCTCGCACAAGACCAAGATGGTGCGCTTCATATCTTGCAAGAACCCAACGGTAGCAACCCCGTAAGGCACGGCATGGTGCCGCTCCTCGGATTTGACGTGTGGGAACATGCCTATTACTTGGACTATGCCAACCGCCGTGCCGATCATCTTACGGCACTTTGGAACATCGTAGATTGGAATGTCGTAGGCGCTCGCTTCCGTCAGTAATATTTTAGGTAATAATGTAGCAGTTACTTGCGTGACCTTTGGTTGTCCACAAATAATCCAAACCCCAAAGATTTTTGTGCTCTTAATATTTTAGCCACTAATGGACACTAATTTACACTAATGCCTTGCGGGGTATATATGACCAGATGGATATTAGTGAAAATTAGTGTTCATTAGTGGCTCCAAATAAAACAAACGAGTCTTTGTGGACAACACCTATATTATTCCCATATTTTATTTGTATTCTTCAGTTTGCAAATTGTATTAGCCTGTTGTGAAAAAATGCTAAAATGCTACATTTCATAGGGTTAAAGCAAAAATAAGTGTGCAAATTTGTGTGGTTGAATAATAAAAAACGTAATTTTGCAGTGTCTAAAGAGGGAGGAAAATTTTTGTTACTCCCCCTTTAACCAACACAAAAACTTTACATATTACCAAGAAGTCCATACACTCCGCAAGGAGCGCATGGACTTCTTTTTTCTTCAATGCCGTTGTGTGCATTGTAAAGGTTCTTTTGTATCAAAAGTTCTCCAAACCCGTTCTATACTCAATACGCTATGCGTTCTTCGTGGTTTTCCCAAAGTGCGAAGGGTGCTTTCGCTTCTTCCTCCAGCAGAGAGGACGTTTTGAGTCGGCGGTTACCGCTGGGAACTTCCAATTCTTCATAAATAAATTGGTCGTCAAATCCTGCTGCAGCGGCATCGTGCTTGTTTGCCCCGTAATACAGGTGGTCAAGGTGCGCCCAGTAAATGGCGCCCAGGCACATGGGGCAGGGTTCGCACGAGGAGTAGATGTCGCACCCCTCAAGGGAGAACGTTCCGAGCGCTTCACACGCTGCACGAATGGCAGAGACTTCGGCATGTGCCGTAGGGTCGTTGTTTGCCGTCACGCGGTTGACGCCTGTTGCGATTACTTTACCGTCCTTTACGATGACGGCGCCAAAGGGACCACCGCCGTTCTTGATGTTTTCAATAGCCAATTGGATGGCTTGGCGCATAAAGGTTTTGTTCATGGTTTTAAGGTTATAAGGTCTCTAAAGTCTTTAGGGGCTTTAAGGTCTTTAGGGTCGTTTGACTCTGCGGACTTTTGTTTGTAGCTTGTCTGTATTTTGCTACATTCCTTGTGCTTCCGCAGTCAGTCGCAAACTGCGCCCCGTGGCGGGATGTCGGAGCACGAGGAGTTCGGCATGGAGGTGAAGGCGGTCGGCCTTGGTGCCGTAGAGTTCATCGCCGATGATGGGTGCGGAGAGTCCCTCGGCGTGAGCACAGTGTAGGCGCAATTGGTGCGTGCGTCCCGTTTGGGGCGAAAGGGCAAGGCGCGTGACAATGCCTTCAGGGGTTTCGGTGACGGAAATCACCTTGAAATGCGTCACGGCAGGTTTGCCATGCTCGTGATCCACCACTTGTCGCGGACGGTTGAGCGGGTCGAGGCGCAGGGGGAGGGATATGAGTCCGCTTTCTTGGGAAACGCTTCCCGCTACATCAGCGATGTAGCGCTTCTTCGCTTCACGCTCCGCAAATTGGCGCTGCAGTTCGTAGTGCGCCTCCTTTGTTTTAGCAAAAACAAGTACGCCTGACGTTGCCATGTCTAATCGGTGCACCACCATCAGGTCAGGGCGCGACGCTTGCAGGAGTTCAAAGGCGGAGGGAACGCTCGTCAGTCCCGGTACACTGAGCATGCCCGAAGGTTTATTGACCGCTACGAGGTGGTCGTCCTCAAAGATAACCGCGAGTTGATCTTCTACGGAGCGCTGCAAGGCTTCAATGGGGTTCGGGTCGAGGTCAAGTCCGTCGAGCATGTGCGCAAGGATAGGCTTACACTTACTCAAGCATGAGGGATAGAACTGCCCCTGTGTGCGCACCTCATTTCGGGGCGACGCTCCCCACCAAAATTCACCGAAACACAGAGGGCGCCATCCGTGCGTGAAGGCATATTGCAAGAGTTTGGGCAAGGCACATTCACCCGCTCCCGCAGGGGGAACGCCTTGAGGTGTCTGTGCGAAAATTTCTACAAGGTCCTTGCGCTCGCCACGGATGTTGAGCATTTGGAACTGCTTGAAAATCCACGTTTGCAAGGCGTCCGACATCCGACGGCGCTCCTCGCAAAGCGCCTGCAACTTATTCTTATACGTGTCCACCTTGCGCTCCGCCGTTTCTATGCGTTCGCGGTACTGCTTTTTGAGGCGCGAGAAATTTCCCTTGAAATACTGACTCTGACGTACGAGTTCTGCCTCCTCCTCAGACGAAAGGTTGCCCGCGCTTCGTCGCTCGTCGCGCTTGCGCTTCTCCTCCTGCATCATGAGTTGGTAGGACGAAATTTCGCGTTGGGCCTCCTTGCGCAACTCCTCAAGGTAGCCACACGCCGCTCGGAAGTCCGCATCCTGCTCCAAGGCTTCCACGGCACGATTTACGGCACTTATTTCCGCATCACGCTCCTTGAAATAACTACCGGGGTGGAGGAAATCATAGACCGCGGGCACAAAGTAAGGAAGGTCGTTGCGGCCGAGCAGCAGTCCGGAATAACCCGCCAGAAATCCTATCTTGCCTTGCGTATCTTCCACAATGAGCACCCCAAACATCTTGCCCTCCGCCCATGCTACTGACTCCAGCGCTTTAGTTCCCAAATACGCCATCACCTCTGCCGCCGCCTGCTCCACAAGTGGGTGAGGGGAGTAGGCAAAGGGGAAGGTGAAACGCTCGGGGGGGAGGGCGCAGGGATGGGGGAGAAGGTGGAGCATGGGGGAAAGGAGAAATGAGAAAGGAGAAATGAGAAAGGAGAACCGACGCCAAACCGAGTGCAATCAAGCTTGCTTGAATTGCCGAGGTGCGAAGGAGGAAAAGACCGCAAAGCGGGATTAAATGAGAAAGACCTTGCGGAGTTTTATTTCTCTGTAGGCATTACAGATTGTTAATATGAGGCAAAGGTACATTTTTATCTTTGCATAAAATCCTCCATGCGGCATATTCTATTATCCTTTTTTCGGAACGTAGGAATGTTTAACAGATCTGCAACTTTATTTAACGATTTTTATTTGTGGAGGTGGAAAATCTCCTCTACTTTTGCTCGCAGAAAGAGGGGGATAAAAGATTTTCCACTCGTGCGCGGAAAACGTGTTGCCCACTTTATAATCCATGAAGAATTCAAAAACTAAACTATGAAAAAGTTGCTCTTGATGCTTCCCCTTTTGGGAATGCTTGCAGCATGTTGCACGGACAAGAAATGTTCTGCCGACACCACCCTGATGAATTCGGATTCCGTAACTGTCAACTATGAAGAAATCTACGCTGGAACCTTTCCTGCTGCAGATTGTTCTGGGATTTATTACCTATTGCGCTTTTACACCTCCGAATCTGGTACGGATACCCTTTTCACCCTTGAGGCAAGTTATCTTGATGCAGAAGGTGAAGGGATGCACACCTCATTTACGACAAAAGGTAAACGCATCGCCTTGGACTCCCTTGATGCTTTTAGTTTGCACCCTGATAACGGTGATCCTGTGATGAATTTTATCGTTGTGGATGAAACGACGTTGCGTATGGTGAATGATAGTTTGAAGGAGGTCGGTGTAAATTATGACCTTGTTAAGGTCAGTGACCTTCCTGCAGATTCCTGCGTGACGCCTCCCAATCCCAATATCGTTAATTCCGAGTTGTGATATTTGTAATGAATTAGGAAATAGATATAAACAATAATGTGTGTTAGCTTTGAATGTAAGGTCCGTCCGCTGAAGGGATTCAGTGGGCGGATCGCCTTTTTGGGGGTGGAGTAACGGTCACCCGTTAATGCTGTTGTCCACAAATAATCCTTCCCTTAAAGTTGTTGTGTGAGTTCTGCCCCAATAAAACGAACGCACCTTTATCACTTTAGGGGACAGCACCAGTATTTTTCTGCAGGTAAAACCTTTCCGAGAAGTGTAACGCTTTTCAGATATTGAAAAACGCAATGCTTGAATAGTCAAAATGTAACACTTCGTCTTCTTTTTTACCTACAAAGGGCAATAAATATAGGATTTTTGCTTGGCAGAGCGAATTAAATTGTAACTTTGCCTTGACAAAGTGGTGTGTAAACGCGCACCTCAGGTTTTGAAATTTAACTTACAAACACATAACTATTATGGCAAAGAAATTTATCACATGTGATGGTAACCAGGCTGCTGCGCATATTTCTTATATGTTCAGTGAAGTGGCTGCTATCTACCCCATCACTCCGTCTTCAACCATGGCGGAATATGTGGACGAATGGGCGGCTCAGGGTCGCAAGAATATCTTTGGTGAAACCGTTCTCGTGCAGGAAATGCAGTCGGAAGGCGGTGCTGCTGGCGCCGTTCACGGTTCGCTTCAGGCGGGTGCCTTGACTACGACGTACACAGCTTCTCAGGGTTTGCTCTTGATGATTCCCAATATGTACAAGATTGCGGGCGAACTCTTGCCCTGCGTCTTCCACGTTTCGGCACGCACACTCGCTTCTCACGCACTCTGTATCTTCGGTGACCATCAGGACGTTATGTCAACACGTCAGACAGGTTTCGCTATGCTTGCCGAAGGTTCTGTTCAGGAAGTCATGGACCTCTCGGGCGTAGCTCACTTGGCATCGCTCAAGAGTCGTGTGCCCTTCGTAAACTTCTTCGACGGCTTCCGCACCTCTCACGAAATTCAGAAGATTGAACTCCTTGAAAACGAAGACCTCGCTCCCCTCGTAGACCAGGAAGCGTTGGCAGAATTCCGCAGTCGCGCGCTTACGCCCGAAAAGCCCGTGGCACGCGGTATGGCTGAAAACCCCGATACTTTCTTCGCACATCGCGAAAGCTGCAATCCCTACTACGATGCAGTGCCCGAGATTGTAGAAGAATACATGCAGAAGATCAGCGAAATCACTGGTCGTAAATACAGCCTCTTCAACTACTACGGTGCTGAAGATGCTGACCGCGTGATCATCCTTATGGGTTCGGCAACAGAAGCTGCGCGCGAAGCAATCGACTACCTCACAGCAAAGGGCGAAAAGGTAGGTTTGGTGAGCGTACACCTCTACCGTCCCTTCTCTGTAAAGCATTTCCTCGGTGCAATTCCCGCTACTTGTAAGCGCATTGCCGTGCTCGACCGCACAAAGGAACCTGGTGCAAACGGCGAACCCCTTTACCTCGACGTGAAGGAAGCCTTCTACGGCAAGGCTGACGCTCCCGTTATCGTAGGTGGTCGTTACGGTCTCGGCTCTAACGACACCACTCCCGCACAGATTCTTAGCGTTTACGAAAACCTCCAACTTCCCGAACCCAAGAACCACTTTACCATCGGTATCGTAGATGACGTTACCTTCACTTCACTTCCTCAGAAGGAAGAAATCGCAATGGGTGGCGACGGTATGTTCCAGGCGAAGTTCTACGGCCTTGGTGCTGACGGTACTGTGGGTGCTAATAAGAACTCTGTCAAGATTATTGGTGACAATACCGACAAGCGTTGTCAGGCTTACTTCTCTTACGACTCTAAGAAGTCGGGCGGTTTCACCTGTTCGCACCTCCGCTTCGGCGATGCGCCCATCCGCTCTACTTACCTTGTAAATACGCCCAACTTCGTGGCATGTCACGTTCAGGCTTACTTGCGTATGTACGACGTGCTCCGTGGTATTCAGCAGGGTGGTACATTCTTGCTCAACACTATTTGGGAAGGCGAAGAATTGGCGGCAAACTTGCCCAACAATGTGAAGAAGGTGCTTGCTGAAAAGCAGGTGAAGGTCTACTACATCAACGCTACTAAGATCGCTCAGGAAATTGGTCTTGGCAATCGCACAAATACGATTCTTCAGTCGGCATTCTTCCGCATTACAGAGGTAATCCCTGTAGAATTGGCGGTTGAGCAGATGAAGAAGTTCATCGTGAAGTCATACGGCAAGAAGGGTCAGGACATCATCGACAAGAACTATGCAGCCGTTGACCGTGGTGGTGAATACAAGGAACTCCCCGTTGACCCCGCTTGGGCAAATCTTCCCGCGGATGAAGTGGTAGCAAACAACGATCCCGAATTTATCAACAACGTAGTGCGTCCTATCAACGCGCAGAATGGTGACTTGCTCCCCGTTTCTGCATTCAAGGGTTACGAAGACGGTACTTGGCCCCAGGGCACTTCAGCTTATGAAAAGCGTGGCGTAAGTGCGTTCGTTCCTACGTGGGAAGCCGACAACTGTATCCAGTGTAACAAGTGTGCTTACGTATGTCCTCACGCTTGTATTCGTCCCTTCGTGATGAACGACGAAGAAGCGGCTGGCTTCAACGCTCCTACGCTCGAAATTAAGGCACCCGCTGCCATCAAGGGCATGAAGTTCCGCATGCAGGTAGGTGTTATGGACTGCTTGGGTTGTGGTAACTGTGTGGATGTTTGTCCTGGTTCTCCCAAGACGGGTCCCGCCCTCAAGATGGTGCCCCTCCAGCAGGAATTGGACGAAGCTGCTAACTGGGATTACTGCGTGAAGAATGTCAAGAGCAAGCAGGATCTTCTCGATATCAAGAGCAATGTGCGCGTCAGCCAATTCGCTACACCCTTGTTCCAATTCTCTGGCGCATGTTCAGGATGTGGTGAAACACCTTACGTGAAGCTCGTTTCTCAACTCTTTGGTGACCGCCAGATGGTGGCTAACGCTACGGGTTGTTCTTCTATCTATTCAGGTTCTATCCCCTCTACGCCCTACACTACCAATGAAAAGGGTCAGGGTCCTGCGTGGGCAAACTCACTCTTCGAAGACTTCTGTGAATTTGGTCTCGGTATGACACTCGCAAACAAGAAGATGCGCCTCCGCCTCGAAGAACTCTTGAAGAAGGTGGCGATGTGCGACTGCTCATGCAACGAAATGAAGGAACTCGCTCAGCAGTGGATTGACAATAAGGAAGACGCCGACAAGACGAAGGCTATTGCCGAACAGATGAAGCCCTTCATCGCTGGTGGCGTTGCGCAAGGTCATGAAATGGCAAAGCAACTTGATGAACTTTCTCACTACCTCGTGAAGCGTAGCCAGTGGATTATCGGTGGTGATGGTGCTTCTTACGACATCGGTTACGGCGGTCTTGACCACGTTATCGCTTCTGGTGAAGACGTAAATATTCTCGTGCTCGACACAGAAGTTTACTCTAACACCGGTGGTCAGTCTTCAAAGGCAACACCCCTTGGTGCGATTGCGAAGTTCGCCGCTTCTGGTAAGCGCATCCGCAAGAAGGACCTCGGTATGATTGCTACAACTTACGGTTACGTATATGTTGCGCAGATTGCTATGGGTGCTGACCAGGCACAGTGTCTCAAGGCGCTCCGTGAAGCAGAAGCTTATCCCGGACCTTCATTGGTAATCGCTTATGCTCCTTGTATCAACCACGGTTTGAAGAAGGGCATGGGTAAGGCACAGGCAGAAGAAGCTGCAGCCGTAGAATGCGGTTACTGGCACCTCTGGCGCTACAATCCCGCTCTCGAAGCAGAAGGCAAGAATCCCTTCCAGCTTGACTCTAAGGAACCCCAGTGGGATAAGTTCCAGGATTACCTCAAGGGCGAAGTGCGCTTCCTCTCTGTATTGAAGCAATATCCCGATGAAGCAGAAGAACTCTTCGCAGCATGTCAGGAAATGGCCAAGAAGCGTTACCAGAGTTATGTACGCATGACCAAGATGGATTGGTCGGAATAAGACTAATATCAAACAAGTTAGGTTTAACCTGTAGGCTAAACCTAACTTGTTCTTTTTTTAAGGAAAAGAATAATAAATTTACAAGAAACCAGCATAGTCGGTAAAACAATCTAATTAAACTATGAAATACAATCGTATTCCTTTGTTGGCTATTTTAAGTTGCATAGTACTTTTTTGGGGATGTGCACAAAAACATAATGAAGCCAAAGTGAAACAAAAGATCTACGAACGTTTGTCTGAAATATATGCATACCATAGTTCTTCTTGGGGAGGAAATAGCACAAACTGTCCAGAGTTGTTGAGCAAAGGATTGACGGATTTACTCGATAAAGGTGAAACGGAGGCTTTAAAGTTCCAAGAAATAGGATTATTTGATTTTAATTATTGGGTAGAGGGACAAGACAATGGTAAAATGACAGTTCGTCCCATAAACACAATCTCCCTCAAAGGTAATTGTGCCAAAGTTTCCGTCGTTATTGATGATGATGATTTTGGTCCTAAAAACAAAGACTTCGTGTTTGTTTATGAAGACGGAGATTGGTACGTTGATGATATGTCTTTAGATGAAGAGACTCCTTCACTAAAGGCTTACGTTGAAGAATTTTTGAAGGATCCTAATGCCTGGTTTGCTTATTAGCTTTTTTACATAGAGAGGAGTTATATGAAGTCCTTTGCATAAAAAGATAAAAATGGTAACACAATCCCCGCTTTCCCTTGAAAAAGTGTAGCACAAGTACGATTATTCCCTTGAAAAAATGTAACACCACTGCTCACTATACCACTTTATATGGGTTTCCTTATTAAAGACCACCTCACTCTTGCCACAATCCCTGACGTAGATTTGAGCTTACTCACTTAACTTTTGCTATCCTTCCTCGGATTTATGGAAATCTATAGAAAATAAAGTTGTATGTTTGCATAAGGATTGGGGGCGCATCAATCCTGCTTGCAAGGGTAAGTGATATGATCCCCAGAACGTAAAAGTGTCAATATTATAAATTTGTATAGATGATTAGACAAACAATCTTGAGAAGTCTGGTGTGCTTCTTTGCAGTGGCAATGGCCTTTGTTGCTTATGCTCAAAGTGACTACTATGTAAAGTATGGTGCAGATGTGAAGGTAAATCACAATGTGCATTACCCCATTATGGTGGGCGTAAGCAACGTGCGTGGGGAGCAGCAGGTGCTTAATAATATTGCTTCGGCACCGCGCTGTCAGGCTTATTTTGACAAAACGGCTACGGTGTTTGGTGTGAAAAGTGGCGAAACCGTAACGCCACTGATTGCCATCAACGGCAGTTGGATGCACGGTTATGTGTATGTTGACTGGAACAACAACGGGCAATTTGATGTAGCGCTTACGGGCGATGGTCCTTACATTAAGGGTGAGGGCAACGAACTGATGTGCTGGTCTCTTTACAGCAAAAGTGGGGATGGCAACTCGGGTTGGAACAGTGCAGGTCTCGCCGTGAGTGGTGACGTTCTGGCGCCAGGCTCTTTCCGCGTGCCTGAAGGTCTTGAGGTGGGCGCTACGTATCGTATGCGTTATGCGGTGATGTGGAACTGCATTGACCCCACGGGGGCAAGTTATGCGAACTATATTTCCGACGGGGCTTCCATTATCGACGTGACCTTGAAGATTACGGGTGTGGCAAGCGGTGATGAGTTGTATGAATATCCTATTAACGAATACGCCGAACCCCGTGTGGGAACAACTCCCGATGCGACTTCCTGGAATGCCCTCCCCGACGGACTTCAGGCGTCGTGGGGCTCACGCGATGTGCATTACAAACTTCATGAAGTGCCGGAACTGACGCAGCAAGATGCGGCAACCGTGCGTGCTTGGAAGGGCGAACGTGCTAACATTCAGGCGGTGCTGTATAGTAAGACGGACCAGGGCACACTTTCGGTGCGCATGACGGAGTGGAAGAAGGACGGTGTAGCCACTGGCATAACCAACGCAGGAGATGCTCGCTTTGTGAATTATGTCATTACGGATGACTTTGCTTCATGTGGTAACCATCCCATGAGTTACCCTACGTGGCTCGTGGCAGATGTTATTGACCAAGACAAACCTCATGCTGTTCCCGCAATGGAGACGCGCCCCGTGTGGTGTACGCTTGAAGTGCCTCGCGACATTGCTGCTGGCACTTACACTACCGACCTTGAGGTGGTGAATGAAGCGGGTGATGTTGTGAAGCGCCTTTCGCTTACCATAGTTGTTGATGACCACTCGCTGCCAACCGTTGCCGAACAGAAGTTCCATCTTGACTTTTGGCAACAGCCCTATGCCGTGAGCCGCTATTATGGGGTGAAGCGTTGGAGCGATGAGCACCTTGAAGCGTTGCGCCCCTATTTGAAGGCGTTAGGACGTGCTGGACAACGTGTAGTTTCTACGATTCTCTTCTACGAACCTTGGGGTGAGCAAACTCACGACCTTTTCGACCCCATGGTAGAGACCGTGAAGAAGGCGGACGGCACATGGGCTTACGATTATACCGTGTTTGACAAATACGTGGAACTCTGCGCCGAATGTGGCATCGACCGTTACATCAACTGCTTCTCTATGGTGCCTTGGGATATGAGTTTCCGCTATTGGGATGAGGCTACTGCGGACTATAAATATGTGCAGACCAACACTTCTACGGAGGCGTATCGCGAACTGTGGACCAGTTTCCTCGCCGCTTTCAAGGCGCATCTTGTGGAGAAGGGATGGTTTGAAAAGACCAACATCGCCCTTGACGAGCGTGCCGAGGCAGATATGCTCAATGCTTATGCCATCGCTGGAGATTTGGGTTTCAACATGGCGCTTGCGGGCAACTATCACAGTTCCCTTTGCGACAAGTTCCGCGACCTCTGCGTACAACTCGGTCAGGAGGGACGCTTCACTGCTGCTCAACTTGCGGAGCGCAAGGCAAAGGGTTGGATCAGTACGTATTACACCAGTTGTGCCAACGCCGAACCCAACATCTACTCCAACTCCTATCCCGCCGAAGCAACTTACTTGCCCATCTATGCTGCAAAGATGAATCTCGACGGTTACCTGCACTGGGCATGGATGAACTGGGACGAACACCCCTTGACCGATAGTCGCTTCCGCAAGTTTGGTTCGGGCGATACCTACTGCTACTACCCCGGCAACCGTTCCAGCATCCGCTTTGAGCGCCTTATTGAGGGCATTCACCAGTATGAGAAAATTCAGATTTTGCGTGAGGAGTATGCCGACAATCCCGACATGCTTTACAAACTCAATACCTTGTTAGGGCGTTTCAACAGTTCAACGATGGCAGGCACAGCCTGTGCTACCCTTGTGAACGACCTTGAGGACTTCCTTAACGGCGTAGATGTAGCCGTTCCCGAACCTCCTACGATTGCCACTGGTTACTACCACATGATGAGCAAGGCAACCGCGCGTAAGGAGTACCTTTATAACGATGCTACGCATTCGGGCAACAGCCTCCGCCTCACCCTGCAGTCCGACACAAAGGTGACTACCAACAACGGCATTTGGCAGATTACAGCGCTCGGTGGCGGAAAGGTTGCCATCAAGAATGGCGACGGAAATCCCCTCGTGGCGGGTGGTGCAAACGTAACGCTGATGGGAGTATATAACGAACTCACCATCGGTAGTACCTACGACATTGACGGCGTGAATTATTACTACTTTGATGCAGCCCTCAACTGCTCGAATAATAACAGTTCCTACATGGTTGGCGGTAAGGAGCACCTCACCACTTGGGCGTCGGGTCCTGCAAATGCCGACGACAACCTGTGGCGCTTCGAATCCGTGAGCATTGAGGGAAAGAACATCTACGAGGTAGTCATCAAGGACAACCCCAACCTCTATGTTGCTTATGACAATGGCACCACCGTGCAGCGCGCTTTCAACGGCGGTTTTTTCATCACCGACGCCCCCATTGCCGAAGCACAGCTCTCCTTGGCAACGCTTGACGGCGCCCTTCAGGATGACCTTTTGATTGCAGTAAAGGGCAATACCATCGTGGTGGAAAGCATGCCGACGCATATCGCTAAACACGAAATTACCACTGCCACTACTACTTATGACCTACACGGACGTCGCGTGAAGCACCCTGTCAAAGGGGTATATATCGTAAATGGTAAGAAGGAGATAAAGTGACAGGGAAAAGGAGCAATCCCCATGCAATCAAATTTTAGGGGGGTATGTTAAAGTTCTTGGGTCAACTCCTTTATTATTACCTAAAATAAAGTTAAGTGTCGGGACTGTCGTGATGACAGTCCCGTTTTTTATTGCACGATAGCACTACTTACTCCCAACGTTTACTCGTCAACTATCGCGCAAGTCTCACCCTGTAGGGGGAGTTTGGAAGGCGCCGAAGGTAAAAAATATTGACATAACCAGAAGAAGGAATTTGCGTGTTTTTTGATTTTTTTGAAGATTTTAATGAGAAGAATTAGCCACACTTTCAGCCATTCGGAACAAAAAAAGTTTGGAGAGCAAAACTACAAGGGATGTAAGAAAAATTATTCGGTACATATTTTAAATTGTTCGGTACATATTTTTTCGCATGTGCCGAGTAATTTTACCCTTTTTTACTCAAAAAAATCGGACAAAAATGAAGGAGATACCCCCGCTGTGGGAGTATCTCCTTTTCTCTATACAAATATACAACATATTTCCGCGAAATCCAAATGCCCCCAAGCGGGTTAGAAATCTCACTTTTTTCGATTTTTTCATACTTGGCAAGCGCAAGCACAGGATAGCGAAAAATTTGCACACAGAACTGAAAGTCGCTGTCCGAACTTGTGAGGGGAAAGCAATGCACAGAATGACACAGAATTTTGTGTTTGACACAAGAACATAAGAACATATTGCCATGCGGGGTGAGATATTGTCTCACACAGAATCCACGGAAAACACAGAAAAGTCTCCACGTATTTGCGCGTATCTACTCGTAATTT
Source organism: Alloprevotella sp. (assembly GCA_045632685.1). Lineage (GTDB taxonomy): Bacteria > Bacteroidota > Bacteroidia > Bacteroidales > Bacteroidaceae > Alloprevotella. Next base: position 12,214 of record JAZQXB010000038.1, on the reverse strand, counting down.
TTGAGCCACGAATGGGCACGAATTTTCACTAATGCCGTGCGGAACTATATCAGTGAGTAGTGAGTAACGCCATGCGGAATGATGCTCGTTTATCTCGGCTACTATCTTGTTTACTTGTACCTTGTTAACTTGTCAACTTAAAAGAATTAGTATTGAGTAACGCCATGCGGAATGAAATAGACATTGGAGATACTTCCCTGAAAGGGATAAAGTCCATAGCCCAATGGCAAGCGACTTTAGGAGCGTCGCCTTGGGGGATTGATGAGAGGGAATTGCGCCCTGTAAAGGGCAAAAGTCCTATGTGGCAGGCAGGGTGTTTTTTTACTTTTGCCCCTAATAGGGCGCACCATGCGGGTGATGCCTACCCAGGGTGTCGCCTCACTCCGTTCGCCTTGCCCTGGGCTATGGACTCTCTGGGCTTTCAGCCCGTCACTCGCCACTAAACTAATTGGGAGTTAGTTGAATTAGTGAGGAAGTAGTAAGTAGTAGTTAGTAAGTAGTAGGTAGTAGTGAACCATGCGGAGTTGATGGTCTCACGCAAAGGCGCAAAGGGGCGCAAAGCGTCTGCGTTGTTCTGCGGTGTCTGCGTGCAATAATTTTCACACGGAATCCACGGAATGCACAGAAAAGTCTCCACGTATTTGCGCGTATCTACTCGTATTTTTTTTTGAGCCACGAATGGGCACGAATTTTCACTAATGCCGTGCGGAGTGGAATTGTTTCACGCAGACGGCGCAGACTTTCGCAGAAGCATGCGGAGCAAAATTCTGTGTATTCCGTGAGTTCTGTGTGAAACCATGCCCCCCTCCGCATGGCATTTGTGTAAATTAGTGTCCATTAGTGGCTAAAATACATACGCGCAGATACGTGAAGATACGTGGAGTCTTTTCTGTGCATTCCGTGGATTCCGTGTGAGCCCCCTCCCCACTCCGCATGGCATTAGTGAAAATTCGTGCCATTAGTGGCTAAAAAACATATGCGCAGATACGTGTAAATACGTGGAGCCAATTCTGTGTATTCCGTGTCTTCTGTGTGAGACCATTTCCCACTCCGCATGGCAATATGTTCTTATGTTCTTCTATATAATAAACTTATAAACAGTTGAAATACAGGCGTTTGAAAAATTGTTATTTTTGCTCTCGTTTTGGTGGCGCCAATTCAATACTTCTGTCAAAAAAAGGCGTTGTGTAAGAGGGTGTGCCGAAATTTTCATTTCGACACACCCTCTTTCAGTTTTAGGTCACTGCTCTTTTAGTTCGGAATTTCAGGTGTGGGATAGCGTGTTACTCCTGTTGACTTGTCGTTAAGGTCTTCGCAGTACATTATGTCGTGAAGCATACCTTCGGGCATTTCCTTGAGGGTGCCGTCGGCAACGAGGGCATCCATGTCGGCCTTAAACTCGTTGTACATTTCCATGGTCATTACGTAATAACCCCAAGAGTAGTCGTTTACATGAAGTGCTACATTGCGGAGGTAGCCATGGCGTTCGAAGTAGGGGAACAGGTTGTAACCATAGAGGCGTGAAGCCTTGCGGATGAAGTTGAGCATTGCAGGAACTACGTTTTCGCCATTACCGCGATATTGACCGTCAACGTATCTGTCGGTGATCCAGCATGATGTGGGATATTTTTCCTTGAGGAGCTTGTAGCCATTGTCGTGTGTGGCATACTGTGCGTGGAAGATGAGTTCATACTTATCCCATCCGTCTTGCTTTTCGATGTCAGAACCGCCTTCATAACCCATGCGGCGGAGTGATTCAAAGAGGTCAGGATAGAAGTCAAGATACTTAGTGCCTTCAGCTGCGCCTGGTTTCTGGAGGTGAAGTTTAGCATAGTTGCCCAACATGATGAACGAGTTGAGGATGAAACCTACGTTAATGCTTGTACCCGACTTTTGATAGGGGGTCTCATCGTGAAGCGCAACGGCACGGAGTGGGTTATCAGCATAAGAGGTAACCACAGAGTCTTCCATCGCCAAGCAGAGTGCGCGCATCTTAGGACTATAGCTGAAGAGAGAACTGTTGTTTTTCGCGTTATTATAAGCATAACCGCGAGAACTACTTACCTTTTTGCCATCTTTTGTTTCAGCATCATCGTAGAAGAGACGGCGTGCACGTGGCCAGTCGTTAATCTTGTCGGATGAGTTGTAACCCATGTGCATGATGTTGTAGTATGAGAAGATGTTGTTAGACACTTCTCCAAGTCCGTTCCAGCAGAGGTAGGGCTGCATCTGGTGTTGGTGTCCCCATTCGTGTGAGAGTCCCCAGATGGCGTCATCGTCGCGCGTCATGATGGTTCTGCAGTTCAATACGCGAGGTTCCTGGTCGCGGTGGAAGGATACACCAAGAGCGCCTTGGAACATATAGTAGGTGAAGTTCACATACGCCATCGTGCGGTTGTTAGGTTCGCGACCATACTTTGTGAAACCGATTTCGTCGTGTTCCCACTGGATGAGCGAGTCAATAGCCGCAATGTATTGGCGGTAACCGATTGAACCGTCCATCGCCTTACAATAGTCTCTGAGTCCAGCAGAAGTCCAAACCTGTTGCACCTTTGTACCGCTGATGTCCATACAGTAGTTGCGAGCGTTGGCGCAGATTTCGTACATTTCTTCGTTGGTCTTGTCGGGACTGAGGTAACCGTTTACCTGTCCGTTTACGAAGTGCACCTTGATATTGGGAAGCGCCTTGGGATCATCAAAGGTGTAGTAACCGATGTAGGCAAGGCCGTCGTATTCGTAGGTGTAGTCAATGATGTTGATACCGTTTTGGAGGGCATAGTTTGTGGGGTAGGGGTTACCACCATCAAAGTTGCCACCTTCCTTACCAACCCACCATGCCATCACCTTGAGGTCAACCGTCTGACCTTCGGGAATGCCGCTGACGATAACGGCATGCTTACCTCTTGAGATGTTGATACCCGTAATACCTTCATATTGGCTGTAGCGCTTACCGGGTGTGCAGAACATTTCGCTCAAGCGGTCGTAGTGTAATTTGGGCTCGTATTCAGCAACACGGTATTCTGTATTGTAATTGCCATCAAATACGCGCTGTGCGAGGGTGCGCGCAAAGGTGTTTGAAATATTATCGATATCGCTCTGTGTCACACCTTCCTTAAGGGTGGTGTAAACATCGTCGGCAAAGACAGAGAAGTCGTTCTGCAGTTCTGTGTTCTTCACGCAGAAGCGCATTTCAGCACAGGTAGCAAAACCACCATTACCACTCTTGATGACAAACTTCACATTACGAGGATTCTTCCATCCGTCCTTGAAGCTGACGCGCTTGATGCTCATCGTCTTCTTCCAGTCGTAAGAAGCATGAAGTGTATAATCTTCATCGCCTTGGCTCTTGATGTAAACGTCTACTTCGCCAAACGCACCGTTTTCAACATCTTGGCGGGGGATGTATTCGATGTAGTCAATCAGTTCTGTAGTGTTGGGGAAGGTGTAGACGAGTTCTGCAGGGTTGTCAGCAGACACTTCAAATTTAGAGGGGTTCCAGGCAGAGTGCCAAATGGTATTCAGGTTATTGTCAATAGTGAGGTTGGCACCTTGACCATTCTGATACGTATTTGTTGTAACTGAAGATGCTTTTACGGTTCCATCTGTAGGGATGGTTTCTACAGACTCGTCCTTGGTTTGTATGATACTCATCTTCTCCGAGATGTTGAGTTCTTCATTTTTAAAGAAGACTTCACCTACGCGGGTTTCATTTTCTAAATTCTGTGAGACATGGATGTAGATGTTTCCGTTGTCTTCTCGGTGAATGGAAATCCAAGGTGCGCTTGTTTCAACAGTGTATTCAACGTTTGCAGGGAAGGCATAGCAAAGTGTGCGCTCGCTGTAGTTGATGGTTTGCTTATGGGGCGCAGCAATCGTAGGGATTTGTGTTGCGTCCTGAGCGTATGTGGTGGCTGGTGCACTCATGAGCAAGAGTGCAGCAACGGCAGATAGTATGATTTTTTTCATTAGATGCTGTATTTTTTACCGTTAATAATGTAGACGCCAGTTGGGAGGTTAATGGTTGTTGTTCCTACAACAACACCGCCCCAAACCTTTTTACCACTCATGTTGATGATGTTGACGAGGGTGCGGACATTGGCATTGAGCGTAACATATCCCTTTTGTGTGAGCACCTCAAGGTTGTTTGCCGCTGTGGTAACGTCGTTAATGTCTGTTGCTATGTCTTCTCCAACGCAGAACTCATCGCTAACCAATACGAGGTCTTTGTAGTTGCTCTTCGTAACCTTGATGATTACTCGTTTTTGGGGTTGGAGGAATGTGATTTTACCATTAGAGAAGGTATACTCGTTGTTAGGTTTGCTTGCGCTTGCCTTCGTGAGTTCGCGTTCTGTTCCGTCATCCTCAATGGCATACACTTCAATAGAAGAACCGGTTGCTGCATGTCCGGGACCTTCTCTGTAGTCGGAAACATCAAGAATGTATTCTGCCTTGTTGCGGTCAGCATAACTTGGGCACACATCCATGTAGGGCACTCCGTTTGCTGTCTTCTTCATACCTTCTGTCACAACAATTGTTGCTTGTGGTGAGTAGTTGACATAAGGGGGTACGGTTTTGGGTAGCGAACCAAAGGTGAGACTGTTGTTGCTACAGTCGTAAGCTGTAAGTTTTTTGTTGGGAAGGATTACGCTTTTGATACTGTTATTTGCAACATTCACAGTGTTCAAATCCGCACTGTTGCTAAAGTCAAGTGTGTTCCCAATCTTGTTGTCGTTAGCAATAAATGTTTGCAATGATTTGAGCGAGTCGAGCGCTGTGAATTTGGTAATATCATTGTCTTCACAACAAATTGTAGTGATATTCGGCGAATTTTTGAAACTAAGATTCTTGATTGAATTTCCAGCGCAGTAGAGAGCGTCCAACATTGTGGCGTCAGTGATGGTGACGCTTGTAAACTTGTTATTGTTGATATTTATGAGTTGGATGTTCCCCGTGTTGAATGTAAAGTTAGTACCCGACCCATTGTTCTTAATAGTGTTGCCTGAGAGGTCAATGTTTTCCATTTTGGCATGTGTACTGGGTTTAACCGCCACTGTTGAAATGAGGTTGTTTGCAGCATTGAGGTCTGTCAGGTTCTTAACTTTAGAAAGGGCTAAGTTCTTGATTTCGTTATTTTGGCAATACAATGAGCGTAGCCCAGGTGCTGCAGAAACATTGAGGGTCACAATGTTTTGTCCTGCGCATCCTAACATGTTCCACTCTAAATCACTTCCCTTGATGACGATGGTGTCACCCTTGACTTCGCCTTCAAGAAATCTAAAACTTTCAGTTGTTCCGGGATATTCAATGAAGGTGCCATCCCCCCAGTTAACACTCATGGTGCCTTTAGGATTCACCATGAGTCGCATTTTCTCTCCTACGGTTTTGCTCGTAGTCAGCTTTACCGTTTGTTCGGCTATAGCGGAAGTCGCTAAACATGAAGCCAGGAAACAAACTGCTAAAAAATTGCTTTTCTTCATAAGATAATTATTAAAATAGTGGATGAATTACGGTTAAGTGGTTGTGAACTAAGTGGTTGGAAGTTTTGTGCAATATGAACATAACCACCACGTTGTAAAGGTACTTTTTTTCTTAAAAAACACATGGGATTTTATGTTTTTTTTGAGAAGCTTTAACATTGTGTAACACCTTTATCCTCTGTGTTCTTCTGTCAAAATTATCGTCTCACCCAGAAATACACGGAACATCCAGAATTTGCTCCGCTTCTTTTAGACAGAAGAACAAAAGAACATATTTTTATTCTCACACAGACTCACGGAATACACAGAAAAGGCTCCACGTATTTACACGTATCTGCGCATATGTTTTTTAGCCACTAATGGGCACGAATTTTCACTAATGTCATGCGGAGCGGGCATGGTCTCACACAGAAAACAGGGAATACACAGAACCATGCGGAACGGGATTGTTTCACGCAGACGGCGCAGATTTTCGCAGACAAGGTTTATTCATCAACGTTATTACACGGTTGGTTTTGCAGGATAGGGGTTCTGTTTTTCTGTGTAATCTGTTGACTAAAATAAGTAAATTTGCAGAGCTAATTCTGCGTAGTTCTGCGTAGTCTGCGTGAGGTGGTTTCTGTGTGCAAATAAATATCCGCGCCCTTTGCGCCGTCTGCGTGAGACAAATTATCAATCAATAGAGTTTTCTCCCCTGAAACAAGCGTTTGTTATATAGAAGTAATATTTAAGAATAATTTGCTACCCTCGCCAATAAATATTAACTTTGCGGAAACTGAGATTGTGGTGGTGTTGTAGGCGTATGCCGCTATCAAATTTGTAGTGAGGAGAGAGGAGTTAGTAGTGAGGAGTTAGTAGTGAGTAGTGAGGAGTACCCAATAGTGAATACCTCTCGTTTCTCAACTTTCATCTCTCATCTCTCATCTCTCATCTCTCACCTTTCATCTCTCATCTCTCACCTCATAACCTCATAACCTCATAACCTTCCCCCTTAAATATCTTACAGCCTTTTACAATGAAAATTTCCTTCAAAATACCTTACCGCACACAGGCGGGAGAACAGTTGGGCGTCATGCTTGACGGATTCGACAGTCCGCTTATGCTTTCTACGGACGACGGTGAGCATTGGAGCGGTACGTATGACGTGGCGCTTCAGGGCGCAACGATGGTGAATTACCGCTATGTCGTGTGTCGCGGAGCGCAGGTGGTGCGCACGGAACTCGGACGCTTGCCCCATAGTTTCCGCCTCGCCAAGCAGGTGGGCGCACACTACGTGGTGAGCGACTCTTGGCGCGACCTCCCTTACGCCTCTTACCTCTTCAGTTCAGCATTCTCCAACCAGGAAGTGGCGCCTGCAAAACCCATTCCCGCAGAGCAACCGTCGGGCATCGTTGTGCGCGTCTATTGTCCCTGCATCAGCAAGAAAAATCAAGTGCTCACGATGGTGGGCGAGGGAAAACTGCTCGGTAATTGGGTGCCCCAGAAGGCGCTTCAGTTGTCGGAAGTGCAGCCCAACGTATGGCATGCCGTGATTGACCCTTCCGACCTTGCCGATGCCGCGGCTTATAAGTTTGTAGTCTTAAAGCGTGGCTCGCTTGAGGTGGCAGAGTGGGAGGGAGGCGACAACCGCCGCCTGTACTTGCCCCATATTGAGGGTGCCGCCTTTCACCATACGAAGGAAATCGAAGTGTACTTCCCCTCAACGGGAATCCGTGTGGCAGGTACGGCAATCCCCGTGTTCTCACTCCGAAGTGAGGGCAGTCAGGGCGTAGGCGACTTTGGCGATTTGAGAACGATGGTCGATTGGTGCTTGCAAACGAAGCAGCGCGTCTTGCAGATTTTGCCCATCAACGACACTACGGCAACGTATTCGCCCCTCGACTCCTATCCCTACAACAGCATTTCCATCTATGCCTTCCACCCCATGTACATTGACCTCCGTCAGTTGGGCGGACTCGATAATCAGGAGGCGGAAGCGGCATATTGGCACCGCTTTAACGCCCTTAATGCCTTGGCAGAGGTGGATTACGTAGAGGTAAACACGCAGAAGCGTCGCTACTTGCGTGAGTTTTTTGACACCAAGGGCGAAGTCTTTACAGCTACCAAGGACTATGCCGAATTTATGCGTGAGAATGCCCATTGGCTCGTGCCTTACGCCGCCTTCTCGTATCTGCGTGACCAGAATAACACGTCTGATTTCCGCGATTGGCAGAACTATTCCGTGTACAACAGAGAAGAGGTGGAGCGCCTGGCGAAGAATAATCCCGACGTGGCATTCTATTGCTTCCTGCAGTACCTCCTTCACATCCAACTCCTCGATGTGAGTCGCTATGCCCAAGCGCAGGGCGTCATTCTCAAGGGCGACATCCCCATTGGCATTAACCGTTGCAGCGTTGAGGCGTGGGTAGAACCCCATTACTTTAATATGAACGGACAGGCGGGAGCACCGCCCGACGCCTTCTCTGCCGACGGTCAGAACTGGGGCTTCCCCACTTACGACTGGGACGTTATGGCGGCGGACAACTACGCTTGGTGGCAGCGCCGCTTCGGCAAAATGGCGGAATACTTCACCGCTTACCGCATAGACCACATCCTGGGCTTCTTCCGCATTTGGGAAATCCCCACACATTCTGTTCAGGGTATGCTCGGTCAGTTTGTGCCCGCCCTGCCGATGTCTGTTTCAGAAATTGAAAACTATGGTTTGCCCTTCCGTCCCGAGTTGATGACGCAACCCTATATCAACGACGCCCTTGTTGACGCTACCTTCCACGACCATGCGGCTTATGTGCGCGAACACTTCTTGGAAGCGGTGGAAGACGGCACTTGGCAGTTGAAGGACTCTTGCAACACGCAACGCAAGGTGCAGGCGTTGGTGCCCACCGACGGTTACGACCTCGAGAATTGGGCGGAGATGCAGCAGGGACTTTATGCCTTGATCAACAACGTGCTCTTCGTGCCCGACCGCAAGGATGCCAGCAAGTTCCACCCCCGTATTTTGGGACACACTGCCCCCGTTTACATCCAACTCAACTGGCAGGAGCGTGAAGCCTTCAAGCGCTTGCACGATGATTACTTCTACCGCCGCCACAATGCCTTCTGGTATGGCGAAGCAATGAAGAAGTTGCCCGCCCTCCTGGCTGCCGCGCCCATGTTGGCGTGTGGCGAAGACTTGGGTATGGTGCCCGACTGCGTACCTTGGGTGATGAACCAACTCCAAATCATGAGCCTCGAAATTCAGCGCATGCCGAAAAACCCCGCGTGCGAGTTTGGTCACGTTTGGGAATACCCCTACCGCGCGGTAAGCACCATTTCTACCCACGATATGGCGACGCTCCGCGGATGGTGGGAAGAAGATGCTGCGATTACCCGCCGCTTCTTCCATACCGAACTCGGACACGGCGAAGACTGCCCTGCGGTGGCTACGGCAGCACTTTGTGCAGAGGTCGTTCAGCGCCACCTTGAAGCGCCCTCCCTCCTCACGGTGTTGGCATGGCAAGACTGGCTCTCGATAGACGAAAATTTGCGCTACCCCAACCCACATGCTGAGCGCATCAACATCCCTGCCAATCCCCACCATTATTGGTGTTACCGCATGCACATTACCTTGGAGGATTTGATGGGTCAGACCGCCTTCAACGACCGCCTTGCTGACCTGATTACGGCGGCGGGTCGCGCACAGGGGTGAAGTAGTGAGTAGTGAGTAGTGAGTAGTGAGTAGTTAGTAGTCCATGCGGAGAAAGCACTACTTTAGTTAACAAGTTGACGAGGTACGAGTAGACAAGAAGGTTGCCGAGATAAACGATTGCCGTCCCGCATGGACTACTCACTACTCACTACTCACTACTCACTACTACCTACTACTTACTCCCTCCTCCCTACTACTAGCTCTCTCGTCCCGCACGGCTCTTTTATCTTTTATCTTTTATCTTTACTCTTTACTCTTGAAAGACTCTTTTATCTTTACCCTTTACTCCACGCTCTAACCTTCTCGGTTAACTAGTACCTCGTCTACTTGTTTACTAAAAAACTTATATATTCGATGAAGAAACTTCTTTCACTCCTCACGTTGCTCACCCTTGGTGTGTGCATGTCCTTTGCTGCCGACACGATTCGTGTAGCGTGTGTGGGCAATAGCGTAACGTATGGTATGGGAATCCCCGATCGTGCAGAAAAGGCTTATCCTGTGCGCCTTCAGGCGATGTTGGGCGACGGTTATAAGGTGGAAAACTTCGGGCATTCGGGTTCTACGCTCCTCCGCAAGGGACACCGCCCTTACATGAAGGTGCCCGAGTTTCGCAAGGCGGTAGATTTTAAGGCAGACATCGTGGTGATTCACCTCGGTCTTAACGATACCGACCCGCGCAACTGGCCCAACTTCCGCGATGAGTTTAATGCCGATTACTATGCCTTGATTGATTCCTTCAAGGTGGCAAACCCCGAGGCGAAAGTGTGGATTTGTCGCATGACACCCATTTCTCATGACCACCGTCGCTACCAAAGTGGCACACGCGATTGGCATGCGCAAATTCAGGAGCATATTGAGCAGGTGGCAGCCGCTGCTGGCGTAGGGCTTATCGACTTTTTTGCCCCGCTTCACGCTCGCTATGACCTCTTCCCCGACGGGCTTCACCCCAATGCCGACGGTGCGCTGATTTTGGCGCAGCAGGTGTATAAGCACATCACGGGTGACTTCGGCGGTGTGAAACTCCCTGCATACTATTCCGACAACATGGTCATCCAGCGCGACGAGCCGATTCGCATTGCGGGAACGGCTGATGCGAGTGAGCGTGTGGAGGTGTCGTTGGGCGGTAAAAAGGCCAAGGCTTACGCTTCTGCACAGGGCGAGTGGGAGGTGACGCTTCCCCAGATGCCTGCTGGTGGTCCCTACAAGCTCACGGTGCGCACGAAGAACCGCACGATTGAATACAATAATGTGTGGATGGGCGACGTGTGGGTATGCTCGGGGCAGAGCAACATGGAGTGGCGCTTGAAGAACTGCACTACGGGCAAGGAAGACTGTGCCGCGGCGGCGAATCAGTCCTTGCTCCACCTTTATAATATGCGTGGCATTACCGATACCTACGACAATGAGTGGTCGGTGGAGGTGTGTGAAAAGGTTAACCGTTTGGAATATTTCCACCCCGCAAAGTGGGAACTCTGTTCGCCTGAAGCGGCGGGCGATTTCTCGGCCATTGCCTACCATTTCGGCAAGACGTTGGCGGACAGCCTGGGTGTGCACGTCGGACTCGTACTGAATGCCGTGGGAGGTTCAACTACGGAAAGCTGGATCGACCGACGTACGCTTGAATTTGACTTCCCGCAGGTGCTTTACCGTTGGACGGAGGGCGACTTCGGACAGGATTGGGCGCGTGGCAGGGCAAAGCGCAACGTGGCGGCAAGCAAAATGCCCTTGCAGCGTCATCCCTTCATGCCTCACTACCTCTTTGATGCGGGTATGCTTCCCTTGAAGGGGTTGAACCCCAAGGGCGTAATTTGGTACCAGGGTGAGAGCAACGCCCACAATGTGGAACTCCACGAACAGCTCTTTACGCTGCTCGAAAAGAGTTGGCGTGGCTACTTCAACGACCCTGAATTGCCCTTCTACTTCGTGCAACTCAGCAGTATTGCCCCCCGTCATTCGTGGCCGCACTTCCGCGACAGCCAGCGCCAGCTTGCCGAAACGCTTCCCTATACTTGGATGGCAGTAAGTAGCGACCTCGGACACCCCAGCGACGTGCATCCTCGCAACAAGCGCCCCGTGGGACAACGCCTCGCCTTCCAGGCGCTCCGCAACTCCTTTGGCAAGAATTTGGTAGCTGAAGGTCCAAAATGCAACGGCATTCAGGTGAAGGGCTCCGCGATTTTGATTAACTTTGCAAACGCAGAAGGCATGAAAACTGCCGACAGTGCAGCGCTTCGTGGCTTTGAAGTGGCAGGCACGGACGGTATTTTCCATCCCGCTACCGCAGCAATCAAGGGCACTCAGATTAAAGTGCACGCAAAGGCGGTGAAGAATCCCGTCAGTGTGCGCTACGCTTGGCAACCCTTTACAGATGCCAATCTGATTAACGGTGCGGGCATTCCTGCAAGTACGTTTAGACTTTTAGTTAACGAGTAAACAAGGTACGAGTAGACGAGAAAGTTACACTTTTTAGTTGACAAGTAAACAAGGTACGAGTAGACGAGCGGTTAGTGAGTTAAACGATGCCTGTTGCACGGTTGAAGGTCCCTAAAGACCTTAATGACCTTAAAGACTTTAAAAACCCTAAATAACTACAACATGAAAAAGATTAAACTGATTTTACTTACACTATCATTAGTGTTTGCAGCCTCCGTACCCGCTGCAAAGGCAGTACAAGCCCCGGACCGTCTCGAACTTGACGGCGACTCAATCTGGGTGCCCGGTGATGCACTCATCACAAAGGCAGCGCAGATAACTGCCAACAACACACAGTCGGGATTCCCTACATCAAACCTGCTGCGCCCCGAAAGCGACGGAGTAGGTACCAACCAGTACATCTGGCACACCTCATGGGGCTCACCTCCCGTACCTCCCAGAGGCACTGACACCTATCTGCAGGTGCAGTTCGACAAGCCACAGACGGATATCATCTTCACAATGATAGGCTCTACATGGATAGCTACGAACGACACCCCCACGGAGATAATCATACGAGCAACCAATGACCCCAACGGAGAATGGATAGATGTCGACCATCTCACAGAGATGCAGTACG
>JAZQXB010000037.1:0-5693 GCA_045632685.1 Alloprevotella sp. | reverse complement strand
CGCTGTGCGACCGCGCCCACATCACCCCCCGCACCTCCCTCTTTTTGCAGTTCTGGGTGTCGTGGTTGTTGTCGATTTGGTCGCCCTAACGGGCTCCTTTTCCCTTAAACTTTCTTAAACTTTCCTAACGTCATCACGCCTTAAATCATTTTTTGGTGACCGTTTTTCTGCGAAAATATACGACATCTCTCCAACATTGAAAGTGTTAAAATACGGCATCTCGTCGGCATAACTCCAATTTTGCGCCAACTCAATTCCATTGCATTTCCAAAAAATAGTTGTACCTTTGCCCCCGAAATTCAGCGAACCCGCCCCGCTGGATAACTCAACCAAGGATGTAATTGCTGGGCGGTTAACTTAAACCTTACTATTATGGCAAAAGGTATTGATATTAACGGCAACCTTCGCGGCAAACGTGGAGGCATTGTCTATTTTCGCCGTGGTGGCGAACAAATTAGCCGCGTGCGCGTTGCTCCCCGTAACCCTCGCAGTGCAAAACAGGCTGTCCAGCGCATGGTGTTGGCCACCGCATCTAAGATGGCATCAGCGTTTGAGCCTCTGGTGAACCACAGCTGGGAGGGTATTGCTGTAGGTCAGAAGTCCGTGCAGCACTTCCGCCGCCTTGCAATGGATTCCCTGCGCCAAGCTGCTGCAATGAGCATCAACGGCCAAGCTGATTCTCCCGCGGCTTTCTTCGCTATTAAGGGTTCCCCTGTCGTGGGCGCGCTCGCAAACCTCCAGATTTCCAGCGGTAGCCTTTCAATGAACACTGTCACGGCTGACAACACCGCTCTCATTCTCGCGCTAAATGCCGCCCTCTCTTCTGTTGCATTCTCCACTCAAGATGCGTATGCGGCTGAGTTGGCAAAACTTGGCATTATGCCAGGTGACCAGCTGACGTTCGTCATTTCGGCTCAGTCTGACGAGATTGTTGCAACTGTTTCTGACGGTGAAGCAATCATCGCCCAGAACAACGCCCAGTTGGTGCGCTACTGCCGTGTAACGTTCGTACCAGAACTTCCCGCCGAATTCAGCGGTACTCTCTTGTCGGGCACGTCGTTCAATCCCGCTCTCGTTGAGTTAAGCGAAGGTGTCCTGCCTTCTCTCACTGCTGCCGAAGGTTACATCACTTGCAGTTTCGCTGCCGTGCTCGGTGCTTACAACATCTTGCAGGGTGGTGTTATCCGTAGCCAGAAGAACGAAAGCACGGGTAGGTTCTACTACTCACGCTGCAACCTCGTCGCCAACGCGTCTGAGCTCGACGATAACGACGCAGTGGGCGTTTACCGTTCTTATATGGACGGGCAGGTGTCTGTCGCCGTTGGCGCAAACCTGTATCTTCGTAACGCTGTCACTTCCCCTTTCGTGTAGGCGGGGGGTTTTTCCCTGTAAGTCCAAGGGGTTTGGTATCTCTTGTTGGAGGGGCTTTTGGTACGGCTTCGGTTACTACTTTACGTGTATATAGCAATACTGATGCTTATTTGGTAGTGCTGGACGGTGAGGTATTATCTTGTTCTGTATTAAATGCGGTTCTTGATTGTACCCCCATGGGATTTTCGGTACTAATTAGTGGTGTAATTCCGTCTGCTCTCACTACGTTGCATTTACTTGTCGGATATAGAGATGGTTCTGAGCATTTGGTTGAGGTTCCTGTTTCTCATACTGCCTCTGGTGTAGGTACTTTTTTTATACAGGCTACTTGTCTACAAGGTACTCTTTCATTCCCAGATGTTCTTATTAGTGGTGAACAACCGCTTGCTTCGTCCGACTTCTTTGTGGCGGTAAACAGAAGCCAAACTACTGCGTCTCTTGATAGATTCTCATGCAGATGTGATATTATAGGCGAAGAGCCAATCTCTTTAATCGAGTATACGGAAGACCCTATAAAGCGTTTTAGCTTCTCGCAGGTTCCCTCGTCGGAGTATGGCACTATCGACTTACTGCTTGATTCTGCTGTAGTATGGAGATTCAACGTCCTTTTTGGTCAATGATTATCAGATTATATCTGAGTATTCTTGTTTAATCCTACTTAGTGCCCTCGCAGTTGTGAAACTACGGGGGTTTTTGTTCTATTCTTCGCTTTTTTTGTTCTATTTTGGGCTTTTTTGCAAAACCAATTTATTCCCATGGTAGAAAATTCCGTAATTTATACTTAACTTTGCCGCCGACATCGGACAGGTAACGTCGGGTGGTGCCGCCGTGAGCGAGAAGATGTCAGAGTAAGGCAGACATTGCTGGGCTGGAGGGGATTAGGGCGAAGTGGTCGCCGTTCCTCTCCAGCTTCTTTTCTCCCCCTCTTGTTCCGCTAATTACCAGGCAATGTCATGTTTTATTCTATTCATTTTAAGACCTACAAACAAATGGCTTATGCCTTCTCATTGTCAGATAGTGAAGAAGGCACACGATTTTATTATTGCAAGCGGGTTGTGTTTTCCTCTAAGAATCGTTATTATGCTGATTCTCTTTGGTCGTTTTTGCAAAAAATGTCTGATAATCCAAAGGAGGATTTTTCTTTGAAAGGTTGTAGTTTTACTGAAAGTGAAGTTTTCCTATGAAAAGTTTCCTTGTTACATTCTTCAACGCGGCAAATGTTGTCGTTGATGTATTTACGGTCGATGCTATAGACTTCGACTGTGCTCTTGATTTGGTCTGCGATATTCAGACTCTTAAGTCCAACGCCGTTAAGGCAGTTGTGGTTAATGCTGTGGGTCTTATGGCTCGCGTTATCTTCGATAAGCTATGAAGAGCTACCCTGTTATCGTTTCCTGCGATTGGTTCTCCTATTCGTGTAGTTGTGAGGGGGGTGTTATTCCAGAATTGGATAGCACCTACTCAGACTACACCACTGCTTCACAGTTCTGCGCTAAGGAGTCGACCGAGAATCACCCCTACTATGAGTGCTCCGCACTGATGATGCAAGGGCGTGCCCCCGTCGCTCACATCTTCTATCGTTGCAAGCGTGCCGACCATCCTTTCTCTTGTCAGGTTAAAGTCGACAATTCCCGCCTCTATTATGCGGGCTGGGCTGATTCCTTAACCGCTCTTGTTCGCGCTCTCCGATGGCGCGTTATGTTCGTTAATCGCATCGACGTTTGTGCGGATTTCCAATTCTTCGCAAATGGTCGCTCACCCTTGTTGTTCGCTCAAGACTACCTTTCAGCACCTACTAAATCTCGCCCGTCCTTCATTCGTCATTCATCGAACAAAGTACGTGCAGTGGCTACGCGCTTTATCAAGTCTGTGCGTTTTGAAACACTAAGTTGGGGCACTCGCGATTCCGCCGTTCAGACCAATTTATACAACAAGTCGCTCGAACTCCGCGAAAAGTGTGAAAAGCCGTGGATTCGTCAAAGATGGATTGACGGAGGTCTGGAGATGGCAGAGGACGGAAAGGAGGCTCATGATGTGTGGCGCGTTGAATTTTCTATCGACCCCGCCCGCCTTATGGTTCTCGACCGAAAGAGTAAGTCGCCCATTGGCTCCATCAATCTTAATCACGTCTACACTCCCTCGGCTCTTATTGAATTGTGGGAGGTATTGCACCCCCGTTATTTCACCTTCCATTTCCTTACTAAAGATGCCACAGCATCGCCCGATGTTCGCGTCCGTGACCTCCCTATTGTGACGTTGTTTGAACGCTCTCAGTGTGTCAGTTATCAGATTAAGGGGTTACAGTACTTCCGTAAGTCAACCCGCACCGACCGTCTACTACTTAAGCGTCTGGGTGAGTCTCTTGATTCTGACAACCTAACAGCCGACGAAAAATCGGCGATTTGCCGTGTAACTGATATGCTTCTCTCTCGCATACGTTCGGGCGAAGATACCGCATCTCACTCGAACATGCAGTACGATGTAATAGATGACTACCTCGTTGATTGCTTCCGCTCTCTCGACTGTGACGATAACACCCAGTCGCAAAAGCATGAGTGGCGCAGGCGTGCCCGTATGTGGTCACGTATGCTTATGGGTGCTCATGACAGCGACTTTGAGCAATTCGTTGATGCCTTGCAGCAGTTGGAATCGTTGACAGGTACGGCCGTATTCGAATCTTGCCTGCGTTTCGCCAACTATTGCGCAGGCGGTGCGATGCCAGATGCAGTAATCTCTGACTATATCGACAGCGACGTAGAAGAAACAATGTTCTGCCAATCTCTTAACTCCGCTTCACACCCCGTCATAGACGGAAGTATGGAGCCTTAAACCCATCCCGATATTATGTTTTATAGCATTTCTTACTTCAAGGGAGACAAGACGTTTGCTTATGTTGACTCCCGCACGTTCAGCACCGTAAACAACGCCCTAATTCGTGCCGTGCTTCACCTACAGGCACACTCCAGCGAACTACGCCGAGCGAACATTATCTATCAAGGCACAAAGACTAATAAGGTGGTGCGCTCCGTCGCCCTACTCGTTCAAGAACCTAAATTTCAGTAATATGAGGTATTACGACGATATTATTATCCATTGCACCAACACGTGCGAAGGCCGTGAAGTACATGTTGACGAGATACGCGACTGGCATAGACAGTACGGATGGGAGGATTGTGGCTACCATTACATCGTCTGTCTTGATGGCAGCGTTGAAGTAGGTCGCCCCATCGACCAAGAGGGGCAGCACTGCAAGGGGCACAACCGCGACTCTGTGGCAGTTGCTTATGTTGGTGGACTGAATCGCTACGGGATTCCTGCGGACACACGAACGCCTGCCCAGCGGAAAGCCCTCGCGACTATCGTGTGGAATCTAACAGTGCGAGCACTGAACGCGGGTTTTGGTCTACCTTCCGTTCACGGCCACCACGACTACACTCCCAACAAGGCATGTCCATGTTTTGATGCGGCTTTTGAGTATGGAGGTTAATGTCCTGCCATCTCTTAACTCCGCACCTCACCTCGTTGCAAACGAAAGTTTCCGAAGTGGGGTGTTATCGTTGACATGTGCGGTGCGGGGTGCTGCACCCCATCGGGCGGGGTCGTACCTGCGGGATGCCGCCCACCCGCCCCCGTGCCCCGCCGTGCGTCCCGCCACCCCGCCGCCGCGGGAACCCTGCCCACGCTCGCCCACTTCGCAGGGCTCGCTTTGGGCATCCCGCGGGGTCGGGGTGTCGTGCCGCCCGTCGTGTCCCGTGTGCGTGTGGTCGGCATCCCGCACCCCGCCCGATGGGGTTCCGCACCCCGCCCCGCACATGTCCTTAGTTCAGATTTCTGAATTAGGTGTTTGGAGTTGAAAATCATGAATTTGAACTTGAGAATCCAGAATTTGGACATGAGAATCGTGAAATAATTCAGATTTCTGAACTGATAATTCAGCTTTCTGGATTGAGTCCATTTGCGGTGTTAGTAACACCGCTGTAAATTTCCATGTTTGCTTTCATTAAATATCTGTTTTTGAATCAATTTACCATGAATTCAGCTTTTTGAATTTTCCTTGCTGCTTGGGCGCCTTGCCCCGCCCTCCCGTGCGCGGCGCCCCGCCCTGCTGTGACCGCGCCCGCACTTCCCCCGCCTATGTCCCCCCCTGTGCGACCGCGCCCACATCACCCGCGCCTCCCAGCCTGCGGGGTGTTATCTTTGTGGCTGTTATCGGCGCCTTGCCCCCCCCCCCCCCGCCCCGCGCGCCCCCCCCCCCGGGCCCGCCCCCCCCCCCCCCCCCCCCCCCCCCCCCCCCCCCCCCCCCCCCCCCCCCCCCCCCCCCC
>JAZQXB010000036.1:0-8549 GCA_045632685.1 Alloprevotella sp. | reverse complement strand
GTTGATGCTTTCATCACCCTTGCAGGTGTTGATGAAAACGATAGTCAGAAACTCGCGCTAATGGCAGTGCTCTATGAAATATTGTGGGATGAAGTATGTGGTTGTTGGAATGATGATACAGATATTATTCGTATTGAATATAACGATGAAGTCTTAGTCAACAAACCCACAAATGAGGTGTTTGAAGAGTATAAGTCGTATTTAGAAAAGGTAGAAGGTCATGTGCCTCCCTATGAATGCGAAGATGAGGATTGGGACGATGAAGAATGATGATAACCAACAGATGAAACCAAACAAAAAATCCCCAAGACTGCCCCACACGGAGTAGTCTTGGGGTTTTTCGTTGCGAGAGTCAGAGTCGTAACAATCGTTCATCCAGAAGGGGGTTGTATGCCTCTTTCTGCTTGTCGGTCAAGAAAGATGAATCGATTAGAGGCGAACACCAGGTTTGCCTAGTCGAGTTGTACGGTAGATGTTTCATCCACTATAATGGACATATTAGAATTATTGGTGTCCGGTAAACACAGATAATTCTTTGTCCGATAGATTGTTGCACTCATACAAGCCCCTTATAGAGATTCAACTGAAATAATACAGAATTTCTATGTTTAAGAGAACACGAATTTCACGAATAACACGAATAACCATGCGGGCAAAATTTGCTAATCGCATACGAATTTCACGAATACCATCCGGATGGTAAAATTCGAGGTGTTGACTTGTGCGACCTTCGGTTCGTGTTCTCTTAAACATAGAAATTCTCGTTTTTTTCGGTTGAATATCTATGAGGGGGGGATGAGTACAACTATCCATCAAACAAAGAGTTATCTATATTTACCGGACAGCAATAATTTTGAAATGAGAAAGGAGAAATGAGAAAGGAGAAACCATGCGGGACAATGTCCCCGGACTATTTCTCCTTTTTCATTTCTCCTTTCTCATTTTATCCCACTCCGTGGGTGTGGCTTATCTTACCACCTTCTTGCCGTTCATGATGTAGACGCCCTTGGCGGGATTCTTCACGCGGCGACCACTGAGGTCATAGATCTTCTGTGTGGTGGTGCCGTTGATGATGCCGTCGATATCAGTGTCTAATCCTATGTCGGTAAGAATGAGGTTGTAACCGCTGATGTCAGTACCGAAGTAGTACGCACGGTTAGCAAGCAACGTTGAAGACATGTGGGGATAGAAACCTACCTTTGTGCCCTTTTCGCTGATACTGTAGCATGCGTCGCTTCCATTGTAAACCTCATCTTCGAGTGTACCATAGAGGATGTTGCCTTCGCAAAGGTCTGTAGCCTCTGTTGTAGCTTCGCGGAAGATGATGGACTTACCTGCCGATTCGGGGCTGTAGATAACTGCAGCCACTTCTGCGGGAAGTACTCCGCCCTCAACACGTGAGAGGTGGAGGCGCTGTGCGTCGTTGTCTACCTTTGTAGCGATATATGCTGCTGCACCTTCGGGGATTGCTACTGCTTCAGGCAAGCAGAGTGTTGAGAAGCCATTGGGTGAGATGTTCAACGTGTAAGAGTAGGGTGCTTCTTCATAACTTGCCTGTGTATAATGCAATTCAAAGGCAGCGATAGTCAAACACTGTTCTCCGCTCATGTTGATCAACAAACCGAGGCTCACTTCCGTTTCTTCCTTCAGGATGAAGCTTGCTTCGTTGTACAACACGAAGTCCTTTGATTTCATTGCTGTTGAAGCAATAGCCTTGTCCAAATCTTCTGTGTCGGGGAATTCACCTGCCTTGGCAACTACGATGTAACAGTCATCACACTCACTTTCGTAAGCGCCATACTTTGTGCGGAAGCGGTAATAACCAGCGGGGAGTTTTACAGTTTGGTACACCTTATGGTTGGTAAGCGTAGAAGCGAAGAGGTCCCAACCTGTAGTGATGGTCATGGCCTTACTCTTCTGGGCATCAACGTGTGCACCTGTTACAATCTTGCCGTAGTCGGTAGTTGTAACTGTGTTTTCAAGTGTCCAATCGGTAAGTTCATAGAAGCGTGTACTGTTGACAGGGTTAACCGTATTGTATGTGTTGCCCGCAAATGCTTGATAGTAGTTCTTCAAGTAAGTGCTTGATACGTCCGCTCCTGTATTGAGTTGCTGACCTACAGAAAGGCTCCATACACCCTTTGAAGCGCCCCAGGCGTCACCGTCAGGACCAAAACCTTCGCGGATACCAGAGTTGCCGTTTCCAGAGTGGTCTGTGATGTGAGTACCTGTACCCTGGTCGAAGTTGTAGTATGCCACCAAGTTCCAGTCTGCCACCTCTGCCAAAGCTTCTGCATTTGCAAGACTGCGGTTGCAGACGCTCTGAATCTGTTCCTGGTTGAGGCAAGTTGCCCATGCGCGGAATTCATCGATGCTACCGTTCCAGGGATAGTCATAGCGTGAGATGACAAACTTTGTGAGGTTGTATTCCGCAGGAGCACCGTTAGCCACTTCGTCAACCTTCGCGCCGTCGCGGTAGAAGGTTACTGTTGTGCCGTCAAAGCTGATCGCATAGTGGTGCCATTCCTGCGCAATAACCAAGTTTTCCTTGGAGACGTGTGTTACACCTGCAATGTCCAGCGAAATCGCACCCTTATCCGTAACATAACCGCCGAGTGTCATGCCGTAGTGACCAAAACCATTGCTACCACCAGCGTCCAGACTTGAGGGGGCCATCCACCATTCAAGGGTGAAACTACCGTTAGAGAAGGGTGCCTTTGTCATAGTTACGGTAGCCGAACCTGTATTAAAGTTCAAACCGCTCTTCGAGTCACCGTTGCATACGATTACCGCATTGTTGCGTGATACAGTGCTGCTACCCAAGTCGTTTGTAGCCGTAAGACTTACATGGTACTTACCCGGTGCATTGAAGGTGTGAACAGGGTTGCGACCATTGATGAAGTGATTGTAGTAGTCGTTCTTGATGCTCCACGTCCAAGAAGTGGGGTTAGAGGTCGACTTGTCGAAGAAGTTTACAGTTTCACCAACGAGGATGATGTCGTTAGAGACGTCAAATGCCGCCGTGGGTGCTACATTCTTCACTTCCACATACTTGGTTTCTGAAACCAATACCTGTCCGTTATACTTTACGTTGAGCGTTACATTAAATACCCCAGCCTGGTTGTAGGTTGCAGCGCCCACCATTGAGTTGATGGTCTTCGTCTCAAAGTCTGAAACATTCGTAGTCCATTCGTATTGGTAACCGAATACGGGAGATTCAGGCATGAAGGTCACCGTTTCGCCTACAGCGCAAGTGGGTTGTGAGAGGGTAAAGTTCGCACTGATTTCAGGAGCTACAACATTCACCTCAAGGGTGTCTGTCGCTTCATTGCCTGCTCTATTCTTCGCTGCAACCGCTACGATGTGTGTACCCACAGTGGGGAAGCATACCGTTGGCGCCTGCATTGCAACCTTATTGATGTTTGCAGAGGGGATGCTCCAGATAAGACTCACAGCCGACAAACTCGGATTTGCCGTGAAGGTCACGGGCTGTCCCATGATGATGTCGCCCTTAATCTTGTTGATGCTTACCTTCACTGCTGTTTGGGCAATCTTCACCTTGTTGTTGTCGTTGACAAACTGCTCAATCTTTGAGTCTTCCGCACCGCAACTTGCAATAGGCGCATGGTTGCTGCCTGCACAGTCGCGCAAGTGGGGAGTGCCGTCAATGTTGATGATGTCACCACGGTAGTATGCCACGAGGTCCTTCGTGATGGCGGCATCGGGGATGGTTGCTGTGTAGTTCTTTCTAACTTCAGAAGATGTGAATGTGCGCTTCCACACGCGGAATTCAGCGATGTCGGCGTCGAAGAAACTATTGCCCGAACCAGCATTGAAGGTCAAGTCGCCAAAACCTCCGATACCCATGTACTTTGAAGAAGAGAAGGATTTTGAGTTTCCACCATTGGTATACATGGTGATAGTACTCTTGTTTATCACAATGCAAATGTGCTTCCATGTGTCCTTCGCCAAAGTACCAGAGTTACTGTTAATGCGGTTAGCAGTGTCCCAACCTGCAGTGAAGGTACCGTCAGCATTGGCGTGCATCATCCATGTGCCCCAGTTACCTGCGGTCTGGTTCCAGTTGAGCAAACTGTGGGGACGAATCCAGAATTCGATGGTGGCCTTGTCGTATGAAGAACCAAACACATTGGGGATGGTGAAACCACCCTTTGAGATGTTGGCAGCGGGGAGGTCTGTAGTGGTATTAGCACCTACGTAATAAACCTTGTTGGTAGCTGCTGATTCAACGTCGTTATAAACGGCAGTTACATGGTAGTTACCCGCTTCTGTGATAGCATAAGTGAGGGTTGAATTGTTCACCTGTCCTACCTTCACGCCGTCGCAATAGATGTTATAACCGGTGATGGGGTTACCCGAATTGATGGGCGCTTGCCAAATGAGGTTTCCTTCGCTTACACAAAGGTTTTCGGGAGCGTAATAAGATGAAGAACCATACACAACGGTTGAGTAAACAATACGATTGCTCTTTGTTTGGTCGATGGTCCAGTTGTCTTCGCTCAACGCAAAGGGCGTTTCGATACCGTCAAGGTTGTTTTCGTAGTCGATTACTGAAAGGTTGTGCAGGCGGCCTGTACCCAACTTTGAGTTGCGCTTACGTTCCACGATGAAGAAGTACTTCAAGGGACGTGAGCGGTCAAAACTTGCTGAAAGGTCGGTAATATCGTAACCAAACTCCATGGGTTCGTGGTGCATACCATCAGTCCATCTACCGAGCATGGGCACTTCAGGAGCGGGGTTTGTAGCACCATTCTGTCCGTCACCAGCATAGATGAAGTGGTGCATGGGGATGGTCTTTTCGGGTTCTGTAGCGTTCAAGTCTGCAGAAACACCAGCGTAGAATGCCAATTCCGAACGGCGTGAGTATTCTACTTCAATCTTCATGGTGCGCAAGGGACGGTAGTCCTTACGGATGCGGTACACTTCGGGAGTCCACCATCCGTCGTTGGGCACGTATTCAGAACCTTGCTGAATCGCAGCGGGCACACTCCATGCATAGGGGCAGTAGATGAAACCCTTGTTTGACCACCATGGTCCCCAAGAGTTTACAATAATCCATGCACCCTTTTCAAGCATTTGTCCGTTTGAAGGCCAGGGATCGTCGGTGTTAATATCTCCTTCACCGAACTTTCCGTCATAGTCCAGGTCAAACTCCACGCGGTCGTCATAACCTACGATGGTGAGGGCGTGGTCTACAGAAGTACCCCAGTGTGTGAGGTAGAGCATGCCTACAAGTCCAGCGGCACGATTGGCGTCTGTGTTTTCAATGTGACTATCACCGTTTGCTGATGCCACACCGATACCTACAATACCTGGACGGCCCTTAAAGTCGGGGTCGCCGTTGTGGTCATAGAGCCAACTCTTCAGCGCCTTACGTCCTGCTGCATATTTCAAACTAACGGGGATGTGTGAGGGCTTATGAGCACGGTTGAACATGCCTTCATACCACTTTTCGTAACCGTTCATCCATCCGATGTTGGGGTCGTCCCAGTTATACGAACCGTAGATCGCAGAATTTGTGCGACCTCCATAAGTCTTCGCAGAGGGCACACCGACATACTGAATGAATTCATCCTTACCCGAGTTGCCGTAAGTAAGGTTATATACAAAGTGTGAGGGCAACTGGTTTTCCAATACGTTACCGGGAAGGTCGCGGTAAGCATTTAATTCGTGCGTAAGCATGTAGCAGATGCGCGAAGCCGCACCACACGAACCGTTCACCTGACTGAATACAGGAGGGAAATACTTCGTCTGCGAAGCATCAACATGCGTGGGCAAGTCCGTACGGTCCTGCACCTGTTGAGGCGTCATTTCACCTCCGCGGGTGCGCTTTGCCGAAGGCATGGGTTGCTCACCCAACCATTCCATCAAAGACCAGTCGGGGTTGTAATTGTCTTCGTAATCCACCCACTTGGTCCTGTCAACCTGCATAACCTGCGCCGAAACAGCCAAAGGAGCCATGAGCGCAAGCAGGAGCAATTTCTTAAACTTCATAAGCAATAGATATTTTAGATTGTGATTTGCAATAATCGTCGGCGAGTTTGAGAGGAACGGGTAAGCACGATGGCTGGCGAGACAAACAATCTCTCCTCCGCATGCGTTCTCCTTTCTCCACACGCTCTCCATTTAGCAAAAGTAGACATAATTTACGGAATTTTGGTAAAGATTCCAACACGATTTTCTAAAATTAAGTAAAATTAGGAAACTCAACTTGTTAACGCCCCCATTGCGCTCATTCCACCATCCCGTTTTCTGAATTTTCCAAAGGAGAAAATTTAAATTCTAAAGGAGAAAATTTTATTTATTCGCCGAATCGTTTTATCCCACCTTATCCCCCTTCATCACACAAAAGAGGCGCCACTAGAAGTGATGCCTCTTTTTGTCAATAGTCTTTATGTATTATTCCCAAGGAGCAGAACCCCAGGGATTGCGCTTGTTGGAAAGGTCTTCCCAGTCATCATCGTCTGGATTGACGCGGTCTCCCTTGTCATCGCCCCCCATATTGAGAGACCCTATCAACATCACCCCAGCAGGTTCAACCTCAAAGATTTCAAATTCAGGTTTGATATATACTTTCCTCATAATCATAGTCTTTAGGGGTTATAACTTACTTCGCATGGATATAGCGCTTTTGGCCATTCACCACGTAGATACCAGACTCGGTAACCTTCAGGATGCGGCGACCCTGGAGGTCGTAGATGAGTTCTTCACCGTTTAAGCCATTGAGGAGGTCGTCAATACCCGTGGTGTCGTCGAAGCGGAAGGAGAACTTCGCTACGCCTGAACCATCACTGTAGGGGAGGTATACCTTGTTGGCAGAACACTTGAAGTGCGTACCATCGTCGGTATTCGCATTGTTCTTTATGACATTGCCGTCTTTGTCGTACTCCTTAGTATCTCCATCCGCATTATATTGTAAATAAGTCCAGTAGAGACCAACCTTACCGCTCTTGGCACCAAACAAGTAATACTTCGTGCCTTGTTCACCTTGAATGTAACCAGTATAGTTCGAACCCTTCAAGAGGTTTCCAGAAATAGCATCCATATTGCCACTTACGTAAGGCAATGAAATAGTAGCGTTTTCCGTACCTTCAAGGATGACACCCTCATTCGCAGGAATGATACCATTCTCAATCTTGGTCAACTTCGCAATACCACCATAACCTTCAGCCATGCTCACATAGTAAGCGGTTACACCGTCTGGAACTGATACAGGGTAGTTCAAGTGGAGACCAGCAAGACCGTACTTACTGATAGTTGTTGAGTAAGCGAAATTTGACATATCCGCTTCCTCAATTACCCATGCTGAAGCATTGTCCTTTTCTGCAGACCATGTCACAATAACCTGATAGTCATTCTGAGCATGCATAGGACTATTGTTGCCAATCTTCAGGTACGACTGTCCTTCAGCCAACCATCCAATCGTTATAGTAGCAGCTTCCTCAAATCCACCCATGTGTTGAGTGTCTTTATTAAATGACTTTACATATTCACCCGTGTGAACATTCTGCATCTTCATGTCATCAGTAAACTGCCACAATGCAGTAGGATCAACATCTTCAATGTCGCTATAAATCAAGTGCCTGTGGTCATAAGTCTTGTCTCCCCAAGACGCATTTTCTCTAAGCACACTTGTAGGTATCGTGTGAACAAATTTGCCTTGACAATAGTTTTCTGTAGATACTGATTTAATCGTATAGAATTTACCAAGTACAGGTTGAGTAACAACAAGACCTTCATTCGCAGTCTTTAGAGCATTGTAAGCGCTTTCATAAACAGCGTTTTCCTTGTCTATTGATTCCAAAGCAGTGGTTGCTGAAGCATAAGCGTTATTGTAAGCAGTAGCTTTATCTTCGCTGTAACCCCCAACTCGGTCTTCCGCAATTACATTGCTATGAGCATACTTTACCAATTCTTGATAGTACACCTTCAACGAATTATAAGCAGAAGAACCGCCCACACTTGTTGTCGCAAACTGGAAGCGTGAGCCATCGTCTGTATTAGGAGCTGAACTATAGAACCCTATTTTGTAACCAGTACCATAGATATTACTAAGGTATGTGCTTGTTCCTACAGGTTGCAAGTTATACCAATCTCCCTGCTCAACAAATGTCCACTGCTCATAAGCCTGTGTACCCTTCTCACCAGCAAATACCTTATTGGCACCATTGTCGGTGTTGTCCGCACCAAGCACCATGCCTGCTGCAGCAAAGGGGTAAATATATACCTGATTGCGTGTGTCACCCATCATGAAGAAGAACGCCTGCTTCGCATTGCCATCCACCTTGTCTACAATGCTGAATGAATGTGCGTCAGTAGGGTCGTACTGCATCGTCATTATTGATTCAGTACCACGTGCACTCTTGAAGGTATAAAGCACGGGATTGTTGATGTCTGTAGTCAAGGTTACAGGCAACCAATTGGTGTTCTTCGCAGTAAGGAGTTCATTATAAACGGTTTGAAGTGCAGTCTTCTTTGCCGTCAATTCATCCGCAACAGCAGAGTTGTTTGCCAACGTTTCTGCCTCA
>JAZQXB010000035.1:0-67535 GCA_045632685.1 Alloprevotella sp. | reverse complement strand
ATGATAATGTATCTTTGGCATTGTAAAATTGTATACCTAAAGATACGAAAACTTTAGGATATATCAAAGCCCCAGCTTGTGAAAGTAGGGGCTTTGTGATATATATAAAAAAAAGGGTGCATCATTTTGACACACCCTCTTTCTTTTTAAACCTTTTCCATGCTCCGATGTTTATAGATATGTTTTTTAATAGAAAAATCTATGGAGCATGTATTCCAAATTGTATTAGGTTTTATTTTGGCGACCATGCTGGGATTGTTTATCATTCCCCGTATATTGGTCATCTCTCATCGGAAGCGTTTGTTTGATATGCCGGATGTACGTAAGGTACATTGTCGCCCCATTTCCCGATTAGGGGGTGTAACTTTCTTTCCGGTTATAGTCTTGGTCATGTGCAGTATCAGTTTGTTTGAACTGCATAATGGATATGCTATAGGTTTAGGACGCAATCTTCTCAATGAAATGCTTTGTTTGTTGGTGGGGTTGATGTTGTTGTACATAGTAGGTGTTTGCGATGACTTGATTGGTGTACGCTACAATCGCAAGTTCCTGGTACAGATTTTGGCTGCTGCTTTCTTACCTTTATCGGGCTTGTATATACATAATTTCTATGGTTTGTTCGGTTGGTATGAAATTCCTGCTTTGGTAGGTGTACTTTTTACCATGCTGTTGACCGTATTTATAATCAATGCCATTAATTTGATAGACGGTATAGACGGGTTAGCATCCGGTCTATGCATGGTTGCCTTGTCAATCTTTGGAGTGACTTTGGCTATTAATGGTTGGTGGATATATACGATGCTGGCATTTGTCTGTGTGGGTGTACTCATTCCTTTTTTCATCTACAATGTATTCGGGAATGCAGAAAGGGGGCATAAGATTTTTATGGGCGATACTGGTAGTTTGACCTTGGGATTCATTATCAGCTTGTTGGCTGTCAAGTATATTGTCAGTATGGGACAGACCGAATCGGTGGTCGATGGTTGGCCATTGGTGATTGCTTTCAGTGTCTTGTTGGTTCCTTGTCTAGATGTGTTCCGGGTTATCTTGAGTCGTTTGAAACGTCGGGTACATCCATTTAAACCAGACCGTTGTCATTTTCATCATAAAATCTTGAATATGGGTTTTACCCCTCGTAAAGCATTGATTTTCATCGAACTTATTTCGATAGCTTTCATAGCCTTTACTGTATTATTGGTACATGTAGGTGTCTTGGCTTATTGGGTGTTTATTTACGATGTTATACTTTGGACTTTGTTGAATGTCTGGTTCAGCAGAATCATTCGTAAAAAGTCCTATTGGGTAGAAACAAAAAAAACAGAATAGACATGAGTCAATTGAAGGCGGGAGCTGTCTTGAATTATGTAGTTATTATCCTCAATATAGGGGTAGGATTGCTATATACTCCTTATATGCTCCGGATGCTAGGTCAAAACGAATATGGACTTTACTCACTGGTGGCTTCTGTGATATCCTATCTTACCATTCTTGATTTGGGATTGGGTAATGCGGTGGTTCGCTATACGGCCAAATTCCGGACAGAAGGAAAGCAGCAGGAACAATACGAGATGTTTGGTATGTTTTTGCTGTTGTATGCTTGTATTGGGTTCTTGGCCTTATTGGTAGGAGGAGTGTTCTTTCATTCTTTTGAGCAATGGTTCGGGCATTCCATGACGATTGATGAATTGGAAAAGGCACGGTTGATGATTCTTTTTCTCATCTTCAATGTAGCCTTTACGTTTCCGATGAGTATCTTCGGTTCCATCTTATTGGCTTACGAGCGCTTTGTTTTTCCCAAAGTGCTTCAGATTGTCCGTATCTTGCTGAATTTGGTTGTGATGATTGTTTTGCTGAAGTTGGGATTTAAGGCAGTGGCCATGGTGGTGGTACAGACGGTCTTCAATATTCTTACGCTGGTTATTCATTTCTTTTATTGTAGATACAAACTGGGTATCCAGCTGCATTTCCGTCGTTTCCGTTGGAATTTACTGAAAGAGATTTCGGTGTATTCTTTCTGGATATTTCTGAGTGTGATTATGGATCGCATTTATTGGAATACCGGTCAGTTTGTTTTAGGTATGTATGGAGGGACAGCGGCCATTGCGGTCTTTGCTGTAGCCATTCAGTTGAGTGTGCTGTATATGTCCTTTTCTACTTCCATTAGTGGTGTGTTCTTGCCCAAAGTCACAGCTATGGTGACAAGCCAGTCGGACTCAAAGGAAATCTCGGATTTATTTATCCGTACCGGACGTATCCAATACATTGTCATGGCTTTTATTTTGTCTGGATTTGTGGTGTTTGGTCGTCCTTTTATCCGTTTATGGGCAGGAGTTGATTATGAGAGTGCATATTGGATGAGTATTTTGTTTTTTGTCTCTCTCACCATTCCAATGATACAGAATTTGGGTATTACCATTCTTCAGGCAAGGAATCGGATGAAATTCAGATCTTTGCTATATCTGGTGATTGCATTCGTCAGTTTGTATTTCCAATTTGTTTTGGCTAAGCGATATGGAGGTTTGGGGTGTGCCATAGCCATTAGTGCGGCCTTATTGGTCGGACAAGGACTGATTATGAATGTTTATTATCATCGTCGGCAAGGATTGGATTTACTTCTTTTTTGGAAAGAGATAGGACGGATGTCGGTAGTTCCTTTGGTTTTAGGTGTATCCGCTTTATGGCTTTTAGGTGATATTGTATGGGAGAATTGGTTTCAGTTAGGTTTAGCTATTGGGGTGTATACACTGGTATACCTTCCACTCTTTTTTCATTATTCCATGAATCATACGGAAAGAAATCTCTTTCTCGCTCCATTTAGAAAACTACGTTCATTGGTTTATGCTCGAAATTAAGGATAAGAAAAATTGCACGGGATGCCATGCCTGTTGGGCGGTATGTCCGAGAAAATGTATTCAGATGGTGCCGGATGAAGAAGGCTTTCTTTATCCGAATATCCATTTGAGTCAGTGTATTGATTGTGGAGCTTGCGAGAAGGTATGTCCAGTACTTCATCCGGCTGATATTTCATATCCGTTGAAGGTTTATGCTGCTCAGCATGGAGATGAAACCGTCCGTTTGAATAGTTCTTCCGGAGGGGTATTTTCTGTACTGGCAGAAGAAATCATTCGAAAAGGAGGAGTGGTTTTTGGAGCTTCTTTCAATGAGGATTGGCAAGTGGTCCATTCGTGGACGGAACAACTGGAAGGGATTGCTGCCTTTCGGGGAGCCAAATATGTACAGAGCTTGATAGGGGACGTATACCATCATGTACGCTGTTTTCTAAAACAAAACCGTTGGGTACTATTTTCTGGAACTCCTTGTCAGGTAGCGGGATTGAAACATTTCTTGCGTATCGATTATGAAAGGTTATTGACGGTCGATGTAGTTTGTCATGGTGTTCCTAGTCCGCTTGTTTGGAGAATTTATTTGGAAAGCATCAATCCACAGAAGGAACGGATAACCCATTTGTCCATGCGTGATAAAAGTCGGGGGTGGAAGCAGTATAGAATGGATATTCGTACAGGCAAGAATACTTTATATATAGGTAAGGCTGCTTCAAATCTATATTCCCAAGGGTATTTGGATAATCTGTATCTCCGTCCTTCGTGTTACGCTTGTCTGGCCAAAAAAGGTAGAAGTCATAGTGATTTCACATTGGGGGATTTTTGGGGAATTGAACGGGTTCATCCATTGATGGACGATAATTGGGGAACAGGGCTTGTATTGGTTAATTCTCCTGCTGGAATGAACTTCTATCAGTCTTTAAGTGTTTTTCAGAAAGAAGCAACTTATGCACAAGCGTTTCTAGGAAATCCCTCTTTGGAATGTAGTGCACCACTCACGGAATTAAGGAAGGAGTTTTGGAGACGTTTTCCTGAAGAAGGGATGAAATGCGTATCCGATATACACAAACGGAAAAGAAAGATTTGGGTGCGGCTGTTGAATCGCATCTATAAAATGATAGGAACATGAGAATAGGTATTTTGACATTTCATTGGGCGCAAAACTATGGGGCTGTATTGCAATGTTATGCGCTGATGAGTAAATTGGAGGAATTGGGACATGAGGTCCTGATTATTGATCGGTTGCCGAGGTATCAAGGAATTCTTCGTCAGCTTTATCATCGCTTTTCGTATAAGTATTATATTTCTTGGTTGAAGTTTGCCCGTTTCAACCGGCAGTGGTTGATACCTAAGACAAAACGTTATATCACTCAGCGATCCTTGGAAAAATTTGAATCGAATGAGAAATTGGATGCTGTTATTGTAGGAAGCGACCAGGTATGGCGTTGGGAAATCATGGGTTATAATTATTTCTTGGATTTTATCCGGAAAGGAAACATCCGTAAATATGCGTATGCGGCTTCATTTGGCTTGTCTCATTGGGAGAGTCAGGAATTGGAATTAAGTCAAGTGAAATTGCTGTTAAAGGAATTCGATGCTATTTCTGTGCGGGAACAGTCGGGAGTTACCATTTGTAACCAAGTGTTTGGTGTTCCTGCCCAGTTGGTTATCGACCCGACCCTATTATATGATTCAGATTATTATCAGGCTGTCTTTTTGTGGGAACGTCCGAAGGATGCTGGTGGGAAAGTCGTGTCGTATATATTGGGAAAGGAGAATTTGGAACAATGTATGAAGATTTCCCAATGGGCTGAAAGCCAAGGTATGAATTATCGGGATTTGTATTGGACACGTTTGGGGTATCCGGCTTTGACGAAGGGAACCAATTTCTTCTTTCATCTGTCGGTCGAGGAATGGCTGAATGAAATCCGGAATGCAACCTACATTATCACTAATTCATACCATTGTATGGTCTTCGCTATCTTGTTTCGGAAGAAGTTTGTGGTACTCAACAATGTAAGTGGGGGTAGCGATAGAATCCATACTCTGTTGTCGGCATTACAGTTGAAACACCGTTTCTTTGTTTCGTCCGATGATTTCTATCATTTGAAAAGAACATTGGATGATCCTATCTCTTATGATGAGGTGGAAGAAAGAATCCATGCCTGTCGAAGAGATGCCATCTCCTTTTTAGAGAAAATCAAATAGGAGAGGATATGCTGTTGTTCAGTCTGTTGTTCGTATGGTGTCCGCTCTTTGGGATTTTGGCTTATGCCTTGTATGTGAGTCATCAAGAAGAAACCGCTATCAAGCGATTCTGGGGATTGGCCGTAATGCTTGCTCTATATTTAGGCTGTTTGGCTGTGACCAAAGAACGCTTGGGAGATTTTCTGGAATATAGCCGCTTGTTTGCTGAAGTTCCAAAATACAATTTCTTTTCGTACATTATGCTGTTCGGAAAGGAGCCGGTGTATTATGGTTACACGTATCTAGCCTACTATTTGTTCTTTGGAAATTGGAATTGGTTTGTCATTAGTATAACCACTGCCAATTATTTGTTTCTGTCCTACGGCCTATTAAAAATAGCGGAATACTTGCATACCAGCATCAACAATGTCATTGTGTCTTTATTCTTTACGGCTTTCTTCTTTCAGGAGTTTGCAGCCATTGGCAATATGTTGCGTCAAGGATTGGCTCAGTCCATTACCCTTGCTTTCTTGGTTCGGTGGTACTTCTGTGAGAAACGCTCCTGGTGGTTGGCTTTATTGGCCGTAGGTATACATACCTCTTGTTTGCCGATATTAGGAGTTGGCTTGTTGCCTGTTATCCAACGGAAAATGAAAGGAAGAACCATGCTCACATTGTTGGTTATGATTGGACTGGCTGCTGTATTCTTTTTCTATGTAGGTGGCTATTTGGCTCACCTTCCTTTCATCGGATATATATTTGCGAGAGCTACAGATTATGAACGTTTGCTGGCAACTGATTCATGGCAGACCGAGGTAGGCTTGCAGTCCTCCATGATAGCCTTGTTGCTATTGTTGGGAGGAATGATTGTCTATCTCTATCGGAAATTGGAATCATCAGTACTATTTGTAGTTATCAATTTGAATCTATTGCTTCTTTTGATGATGATAGTCTGTCATGTAGGGGAAATGTATTATTTGCTGATGAGGTATTTCTTCTATATCTATGCCTTTCAGAATGCACTGTTCCTTATCTTCTTGCATGAGAATAGGTTCTTTCAGAAAACGGTTCCTCAGTTATCCATTGTTGTTTTGATGATGGTGTATTTCTATTATCAATTTTCACACAACATCTTCAGCTACATACCTGTACTGGAGGCGTTGGTTTATCCTTTACCTGTCTATTTTATCATTTAACGGATATGAGAAAACTTTTGGTCTTTCATCCCACGATTGCGCCTTATCGCATCGATTTCTTCAACGACTTGTATGCTGCTTTCAACACACAAGTCTGCTTGAAATTTTGGAATCTTCGTGATCAGACGTTCGATTATCAGAGAATCTATTCTCGTTTCAATTTCCGTCCAATCTATCTGAAAGAGATGTTCGCTTTGGGTGGACGTTCTTTTAGTAGGGGATATTGGACCTGTTTGGACCGATATGCACCGGATGTGGTGTTGACAGATGAATTTGGTTGGAGTACAATGTGTGTACTGATTCATCGTTGGATCAAGCGAAAGAAATATAAGGTAGTCGCTCTTTGCGATGATAGTTACGATATGGTTTCCCAACGGAATGATCATTCTTGGATACATCGCATGGCTCGGAAATGGATTGCTCCTAAAGTAGATGATATTATCGTGGTAGAGCCTAGAGTGGAAGAATGGTACAAAATTCATTATCAGAAAGGATTTTTTTTCCCAATAATACAAAAGGATATGGTAGTTCGTGATTTGTATATGGAGGCTTTGGACAGAAGTCTTATGCTCCGTTCAAAACATCAGTTGAATGGAAAGCGTGTATTTCTATTTGTAGGACGTTTGGTTGCATTGAAGAATGTCAAGACCATTCTTCGTGCCTTTGCCTATTTGAATCCGCAAGAGAATCGTTTGGTTGTTGTAGGAGATGGTCCGGAAATGGTTTCTTTGAGAAGTTTGGCCTACAACTTGAACATCGATGTCTTGTTCACTGGACGATTGGAAGGAAATGCTTTGTATGCGTGGTACTTGTTAGCCGATGTATTTGTGTTGGCTAGTTATAGAGAAGCATTTGGTGCTGTGACGAACGAAGCCTTGTTGGCAGGCTGTTATGCCTTGGTTTCCCGAAATGCCGGTTCTTCTTGTTTGATTCAGGAAGGAGTCAACGGTTATACTTTTCAGCCTATGGATGTCGGAGAATTGGCCCAACGGATGCGGGATGTACTCCAGTTGCCAAAGGTTCGTGAAGTCAATGGTCTGAAGGAGAATCAGATGAAAATATCCTATCAGGATTGTATACAGCGCTTGATTACACATTTAAGGCAATTGTCTCATGGATAAGCCACGTATTCTTTTCATCACTCCATTGCCTCCTCCGATACATGGATCGGCTATGGTAAGCCGTTATTTGCAGGAAAGTGTCCAACTCCAGGAACAGTATCAGACTACTTTCATTAATCTGTCCACTTCCCGGAAGATGAATGAAATAGGGAAACGGAGTATCTGGAAAATGATTCGCTTTGCCGGAACATATGGCAAAGTCTTGTGGCAATTGCTCATGCATCGGTTCGATTTGTGTTACTTGGCAATTACTTGTCAGGGTATCGGTTTTTTGAAAGACACGCCCTTTGTCCTTCTTTGTAGGTTGTTCTGTAAGAAGGTGGTGGTTCATCAGCACAATAAGGGTATGCTTCGGGTGGTACATCGTTTTCCTTACAGTCGTTTGCTTCCGTGGGTCTATCAGAATGTGGATGTTATCCTTCTTTCTTGGGAACTTTATCCGGATGTTATGGAAGTGGTTCCTGAAAAGAATGTTTGGATATGTCCCAATGGAGTTCCGGAAGTGGAATGTATGAAGCAGAAGACTCAACCTGCACTTCCTCACTTATTATTTCTTTCTAATTTGGTGGAAAGTAAGGGTGTTTATGTTTTACTGGATGCTTGTAAGCAACTGAAAGAGAAAGGTCATCGGTTTGTGTGTCATTTTGTGGGAGGAGAAAGCAAGGAAATCAATCGGGAACGGTTCCAACTGGAAGTGTTGGATAGGCAGTTGGAAGATTGTATTTTTTATGTCGGGCCACAATATGGTAAGGATAAAGAACGTTATTTTCAGGAGGCAACCATTTTTGTCCAACCTACATTTGAGGATTGCTTTCCGCTGACTATTTTGGAAGCCATGCAGTACGGACTTCCTGTTGTCTCGACAGATGAAGGAGCCATTCCCTCTATGGTCATCGACGGAGAAACCGGTTGGGTCTGTCCGCGAAAGAATGTGGATGCATTGGTTAATTCTATTGAAAAGCTGTTGATAGATAAGGAATTATGTAAACAAATGGGAGAAAAAGGCCGTTTAAGGTACAAGGAAAGATATACAGTTGAAGCTTTCGAAAAGAAGTTTATGGATATCCTTTCTGAGATACTAAACTAGTCTTTTTATGGAGAAATTCTTTGACATCACGTATGAATTCAGTAAAGAACTCGTATGGAAGCGTATTGACTCTCAAATCGCCTTGGGTAAGCCGGATTATATTTGTGTGGCCGACGGGGTAGTAGTAAACCATGTACAGCGGAATCCGGAATACCGGAAGACAGTCAATGACGGTATGTTTGCAATTTGCGACAGCGGTTGGGTACCCTTGTATCTAAAATGGATTTATGGTATCCAGCGGTCCCAGTATTGTGGACCGATGATTTTCAAGGATGTCATCAGCCAGGCCAAATATCGGATGATTTTTTTAGGTACCGATACTCGTACGTTGGAAGCCTTACGTGCCAAGCTTGCTCAACTGAACCCTGCTGTAGTTGGGATGACGTTTTATGAACTTCCTTTCTTGTCTGTCGAAGAATTCGATTATTCGGCCATTGCCCGTATGATAGAAGCCGATGGGGCTTCCATTATTTGGATTGCCCTAGGTGCTCCCAAGCAAGATTACTTCATGATGAGGCTGAAACCTTATTTGAAACATGGAGTAATGATAGGGGTAGGAGCTGCCTTTAATTTTTATAGTGGAATCGAACAGCGTGCTCCGGATTGGGTAATTCGTATGCACTTGGAATTTGTGTATCGCATTTTCCAAAGTCCCAAGAAACAGTTTGTCCGATGCATGGGAATTATTACTTCCTTGCCTGGAATGTTGTTGGGAGAATGGAAACGAAAGAAGAATCAGGGTTACACTAGCTAGTGTAACCCTGATTCTTTTCCATATCCATACCCATAACCATAGGTATGTCCATATCCATATTTATATCCGTAACTGTAGTTCAGTTTGTTTTTCTTCTTTTGCAGGTCTATACCATTAATAACGATAGCAATCGGACAGAAACTTGCTTGTTCTTTCAAGGTATTGACGAATTGGAAGGCCGCTTTAGGAGTATGGTCAGCCCTACAGACATAGACACACAGGTCTGCTACGCGACTGATGATGGAAGTGTCAGTCACCATGGCGATGGGAGCCGTGTCCAGTATCACATAATCGTATTTTTCTTTCAATTGCAGGATGAGTTTATCCAAAGTGGAACGTGATACTAGCTCCGTTGGATTCGGAGGAATGTTTCCTCTAGGAAAAATATCCAGGTTGGGGCTGATTCCCGAAGCAAGAATCCATTCGGAAAAATCGGTATGTTCGGGTTGGGTCAGGTAGTTGGTGATTCCTGGGCTATGGTTGTTGAGTCCAAATACCTTGTCCAATCCGGATTTCCGTATATCTAGTCCGATAATCATGACTTTTTTGCCTAGATAAGCCAAGCTAACTGCCAAATTACCAGCTACAAATGATTTCCCGTCGGACGGTTGGGAAGAAGTGATCATGATGATCTTTTCATCTGGTTTCAGCATAAACAGCAGATTGGTACGGAGGCTACGGAAGGCTTCTTCCATGAGGTTGTTCTTGTTCTCATGGATAACGATTGCTCCTCGTACACTCTCTTGTATATTTCCCAAAGGTAGCTCAGCTAGAATCGGAAGGTTGCAGAGTTTTTCTACATCTTTTCGGTTTTCTATTTTGTATTTCATTAGATCCATGAGATAGATGATACAAACGGGAAAGGCGATTCCGATAATCAATGCAGCCAACAAGTATACGTTCTTTTTAGGCGATACTGGCGATTTACCGGCCATAGGGATTTCTATGATTCGTCCATTGCTGGCTGTCGATGCTAATGTAATGGCATTTTCTTCCCTTTTCTGTAACAGCATGGTATAGAGGTTCGCTTTGATTTCTTGCTGGCGCGCAATGCTCATATACTCCTTTTCCTGTGTAGGTGCATTGCTGATACGCCCTTCATGCTTACGTGCTTCCCGTTCCAGGTTCTTCTCGGTCATTTCCAGTCCACGAAGTACACTGTTCACCGTGGTTTGTATTGTCGATCGCATGGCTTCGATGCCCAGATTCAGGTTGATGACAGCCGGATTGTTTTCAGAAGAGGTGCGTAATAAACGTTTCTGTTCAATCACCATGGTATTGTATTGGTTGATGACATGAGCTAGATTGGCATCCTGAATACCTACATTGGCTGGAATTACCTCATGCTGATGGTTGGGCTGACTGATGTAATTGGTCAAATCCTTGATGAGGCTCATTTGGGTTCGGTTTTCTGTCAGTTGTTGTTCGTATCGGGATGTCTCTTGCAAAGCCATTTGTGCATCGTTGGTCAAATCGGTCAGACGGGCACTTTGTTTGAAATTAGCCATCTGGTCTTCGGTGCTTCCCAATTCCTTGTCGATAATCGCAATTCTTTCTTCTATGAAACCAGCCGTCTTCTGTGCCACTTCGTTTTTCTCTTCATTGGCATCCTCGTTATAACTTTCTACCAATTGGTAGATAAAGTCAACCCCTCTCTGCTTAACGGTGTTCTTGACTTGTATTTTTGCAATGGTGGTTGTCTTCGAAATAGCTTCTACGCTCAAATTTTCGGCATAGATAGCTGCACATCCATTAGGACTGGAAATTTGAGCTACCAGTTCCATGGCCTCTTTCGTATGGGGAATAATGGTGATGACACCCACTTCGGAAGGAAAGGCTACGGGTAATTGTTCGAATACCTGTTCCGTGGTTTTCTTCTTTCCTTGATAGGTATATTCCATTTTCATTTTCAAGGGACGGTCAGGCACATAATCCAGTTGAAGGAGGACTGGAGCTTCCAGTTTGTCCGCTTCTTCGGGACCCATATATACTTTGACAGGTTCATTCTGATAGAGTGGAATGTCATACCTGAAGGTACGTTTCTCACTGTGTGAAACGTATAACCCCAGTTTGTTTACCACTTTTCTGATAAGCGTTTGCGATTTTAGAATCTGTAGTTCATTGTCGAAATTATTGGTCATGCTTATCATGCCCAAATCCTGAATGGCCGTCAAGGCATTGTTGTTTCGGTTAGCCTGATTGTCTTCCTCCTTGATTAGT
Source organism: Alloprevotella sp. (assembly GCA_045632685.1). GTDB lineage: Bacteria > Bacteroidota > Bacteroidia > Bacteroidales > Bacteroidaceae > Alloprevotella. Next base: position 56,127 of record JAZQXB010000035.1, on the reverse strand, counting down.
ACAGCCGATTGAATATCATAAACCGGAATCTGATAACGGAGATAAAGGGTGGCAATGCCTAAACATATAAGCACACTGATGACAAACCAAGGAGCATATACCCAATACTTGAAGAAGATTGCATATAGGTTGATGTTTTCTTCCTGTTGGTTCTTAAGTTTCATTTCTGTCATGGATATTTATTTGAAGACTGTTACTAATAAACTGGCTATTGATACAAGGATAGAGGTAGCACTTACCCATAACGATGTACTTTGTCCTATATCTGAATTCTTGGCTTTGGTTTTGTTGGGACTTACATAAAGGATATCGTTCTGTTGCAGGTCATAGTAGGGATTGTTTACGATATCTGCCTGGTTCAGATTCAATAGGATGATTTCCTTCTCTCCATTTTCCTTTTCCCGAACCAGCTTGACATTGTCTCTAAGGCCCCAAATAGTCATGTCTCCCGCCATGGCCAATGCTTCCAGTACATTTACCTTTTCGTTATTTATGGTAAACGTACCGGGAGTAGCCACTTCACCCAAGACGGAAATCTTATAGTTCACCATCCGTACAGTCACAATCGGAACTTCCCGGAGATAAGGTTTCAGCCTTTCCCGAATCATACTTTCTATTTCGTGTTTGGTTAGTCCTCCTAAGTGTAGTTTGCCTAGCACTGGGAAATTGATGCAGCCTTGATTGTCCACTAAATATTGTTGTAGGGTAGGTTGTTGTGTCAACGTCTGTCGGCTGGCCGATGTACTGGTCGATTGTATTGTCAGATTAAAAGGGGTAGCCGCTTCTGGATCCGATGTGTTGACAGTGATTGTCAGCAGATCCTTCGGCTTGATTTTAGCGTCAAATAGCGGTAGGCTGTCTTGAGACATATTTACACTTGCTATATCCTGCAAATAAGGAATTTCCCGATAGGAGGAACAACCACTTCCCATAAGACAAAATACTCCGCATAGTAAAATGAAAATTTTACGGAATAGGCGTTTGAAGCATCCCGGTTTGGAATAATATTCGTCTTTTTCTTTGTGTTGGAGTATCAAGTCGTAGAAGGATAGTCTGTGCCGAATCATTAGGAAGATGGTTCCCCATTCAGGCAATCCTCCTAAATTTCTGTCGTCTATCCATAGGTCAGCATTCTGTTTTTTGCTTTCCGTGCCAATGGCAGGATAATGGTGATCCACGATGGTACCATCAAAATCTACAGCGATAATCATGTTTCGGTTTGTTCTAATGAATGAATCGTAATTTTTTATTTTCATTAAAACAAGGAGTAGGAGTGGATTGTTTACGGAGTAAAAGAAAAGGCCCCCATTTTTCGTGGAAGCCTTCACCTTTTATCTTTCTGCTCGCATTGGGTTGTTCAAGAAATCTTCGTATGCCAGTCGGATACCATCCTTCAGTTCGGTTCTGTATTTCCAACCAAGCTTTTCCGCCTTGCTTACATCCAGCAGTTTTCGTGGAGTACCGTTCGGCTTGCTCGTATCCCAAAGAATTTCTCCTTGATAGCCAATGATTTCAGCTACCAATTCTGTCAGTTCCTTGATGCTTAATTCCTTACCGGTTCCTGCGTTCACGGTTTCATCACCGCTATAGTGATTCATTAGGAACACACACAGATTTGCCAAATCATCCACATAGAGGAACTCGCGTAGCGGAGAACCGTCTCCCCAACAAGTAACCGATGTCAATCCTGCTTCCTTTGCTTCGTGGAAACGGCGGATCAGGGCAGGCAATACATGGCTATGAGTCGGGTGGTAGTTATCGTTCGGACCATAGAGATTGGTCGGCATTACGCTGATGTAGTCCGTACCATATTGCTTGTTCAGGAACTCACAATACTTCAATCCTGAAATCTTGGCCAAGGCATATGCTTCGTTCGTCTTTTCCAGTTCACCGGTCAGTAAGCATGATTCCGGCATCGGTTGTGGAGCCAATCTCGGGTAGATACAGCTGGAACCTAGGAACAACAGTTTCTTGCATCCGTTCTTCCAGGCAGCATGTATCACGTTCATTTCCAGCATCATGTTGTCGTACATGAAATCTGCTAGTGCCGATTGGTTGGCTATAATACCACCTACCTTAGCGGCTGCTAGAAATACATATTCCGGTTTCTCTTCTGCAAAGAAGCGTTCTACCGCTTCTTGTCTGCATAAGTCCAATTCTGCATGTGTACGGGTGATGAGGTTCGTGTATCCTTCCCGTTGGAGTTCCCGCATGATAGCGGAACCTACCATACCTCTGTGACCAGCAACGTATATTTTACTTTTTTTTTCCATGTTAATCCATTTGTGCTTTCAAATGAAGCTTCTTCACAAACTTCATGTCATGTTCCACCATAATGCGAACCAATTCTGGGAATGAAGTCTTGCTTGGATTCCAACCCAACAACGTTTTTGCTTTGGTAGGGTCACCTAACAATTGGTCTACTTCGCACGGACGGAAATACTTTGGATCCACTTCTACTAACGAACGTCCAGTAGCTACATCTATACCCTTTTCATTCACACCTTCACCTTCCCAACGGAGTTCGATACCTGCTTCCTTGAAAGCTAACGTTGCAAATTCACGTACGGTATGGTATTCACCGGTAGCAATCACAAAGTCTTCCGGAGTTTCATGCTGTAACATCAGCCACATGCATTCCACATAGTCCTTGGCATAACCCCAGTCGCGGAGTGAATCCATGTTGCCCAAATACAACTTGTCCTGATAACCTTGAGCAATACGGGCAGCAGCCAATGTAATCTTGCGAGTTACGAACGTTTCACCACGACGTTCACTTTCATGGTTAAACAAGATACCGTTCACGGCAAACATGCCATAACTTTCCCGATAGTTTTTGGTTATCCAGAAGCCATATTGTTTGGCTACACCATACGGAGAACGGGGATAGAAAGGAGTGGTTTCCTTTTGAGGTACTTCCTGCACCTTACCGAAGAGTTCCGAAGTAGAAGCCTGGTAGATGCGGCAAGTCTTTTCCAATCCACAGATACGAACCGCTTCCAGGAGTCGGAGAGTACCCACAGCATCCGCTTCCGCTGTATATTCAGGCACATCAAAACTTACCTTCACGTGGCTTTGAGCCGCCAGGTTGTAGATTTCTGTTGGATGAATGTCGCTGATGATGCGGATGAGCGAACTACTGTCCGTCATATCCCCCCAATGCAAGTTAATCAGACGGTTTTTCTTCATGTCTCGTACCCATTCATCCAGATAGAGATGCTCGATACGTGCTGTGTTAAACGAAGAAGAACGACGGAGAATACCGTGAACTTCATATCCTTTCTCAATCAAGAACTCGGCCAAAAAAGACCCGTCCTGCCCGGTGATACCGGTAATTAATGCTACTTTTCTCATGTTTAAGTTTATCCAATATAAAAAAGAAGTAGGCTGTATGGTTCATGATACAGCCTATTTTCTTTATGATTAAATTTTATTTTTATTCTTCCTCCTTTTTAGGCTGTTCGTTTAGTCCTTCTTTCAATTTTTTTTAAAAAGGTTTTGTCCAAACAATATTCAAGCAGAAACTCCTATTACTGCTAGGAATACGATACCTGTTAGTAGCAACCATACACATATATATAAAAGAAATTAAATCAATATTACAGTCTTTCACGTTTGAGCCGCTATGTCCTTGATGGCAGATACCATATCTATAACAATGGTGTGGAATGCAATCCACCCTTTAGCAATCGGCTGCAAGAACTACCTCTTCTGTGAAAACCGCGATGAACTGTCAGAGCATCCATCGTCTACTCATTCTTTAGCAGCTGCAAGGCGCATGACATCGATGTTTGCACATAGCTTGAAGACATCGTCAAAAGAATCCCTACAGAAAAAGACATTGAACAATTACTACCTTATAACTGGAAGGTACTACTCGCTAATAGCACGCTACTACTAATACTAGTCGCCACTATCTGGTACTAACTCTGTAATGGCGGTTTATTAATATCTATATGTATTTTATCGAGTGCTTACAACTTTATAGTGTATCAATTATTTATCAAACTTAATAGTTGTTTTTGTATATTTTTTTATCCTTTATCCTATCCTATATCCATGTGGTGAATTTTACTTTTACGCGATGAAAATTTTACAACATCACGTAGAAGCAAAATTTTCATCGCATAGAAATAAAATGGCTCTCGCCACAGTCCGTGTCTTAGAATGTAAGAAAATAATGATATATAAGTAGAAAAACGGTAAACATCCGATAAAGCACAGAATACATTAGAAGCATTAGGCTAAAGGTAAGCCTCCGAGGAAATGCATATTTTAGTGTGTTACAATGTTTGCTACTTTTAAAAAGAAAGCCCCTTAAAATGGAGCTTTCTTTTCAAATTTCATGTGCAGGCCGGTGTGTGGATGCTTGAACTGTAAACTTTCAGCGTGGAGATACATGCGGTCGGCCGCTTGTCCATAGAGTGGATCTCCCAAAATGGGGCAGTCCATGCCGGCTGGATGAGCGGAATGGACACGTAATTGGTGGGTACGTCCACTTTCCGGATAATAGGCTATACGAATACAATGGTGTTCCTTATTTTCTATCATGAGACTGTATGGGCCTAGGATTTCATATCGGGTTACGGCATTCTTTCCGTACTGGAAATCGACCATTTGCAAAGGACTGTTGTCGTAATCCGGGCGAAGCGGTAGGCGGATAAAGTCTTTTTCATTCTTGGAGGTTACTATGCCGTCAAGAAGGGCTATGTAGCGTTTTTTCACCTCCCGTTTTTCGAATTGTTCTTGAAGCATACCATGAGATCTCTCGTCTTTGGCGACAAGTAATAATCCGGAGGTGTCCATGTCAAGCCGGTGTACCAACAAGGGGCCTTTGGCTTCCGGGTAACGTTCCTTCATCATGCTTTGTACAGACGGTTGGCCGTTCTTGCCTGGTACGGAAAGCATACCGGCTGGTTTGTGGACTACCAGTAGGTACTCGTCTTCGTAGATGGTTTCCAGTTGGCTGGCATCGGTGTTGGTGGTGAGTAGCGGGTTAGGTTCTACATCCAGTCCTTGCAGCATGAAGCCCAGAATCGGTTCGCACTTGTGCTTGCAGGACGGATAGTATTGGCCATGACGACGGATTTCTCCCTTCGGAGAGTCTCCCCACCAGAATTCGGCCATGGCTATGGGTTCCAATCCATGTTGGTAGGCATATTGCAAGAGCTTGGGGGCAGCACATTCGCCTGTACCGGCCGGTGGCAGTTGTTCGAACAACTCGAAGAAGATATCGTAGATGTTCTTTTCTTCGCCACGGGCATTGAGCAACCGGAATTGTTCGAAAATCCATTGTTGGAGGGCGGCAGAGCGTTGCTTGCGTTCTTCCTTCAGCTCTTGGATACGGTCCAACCAAGGGTTGAATTGCTTTTTCTGGTAATCAATATAGTCTTTCCAAGCGTTCTTGATGCGTTTCAGACGGGTCTTCTCGGTCTGGCTTTCCTTGATTAATGCAGCCAGTTCTTCTTCGGTAAGCGTACCCGATGCCCGCAACTCGTTCCGTTGTTGTTGGGCTTTTTTCATGAGTTGCTTCTGCTTGTCGATGGCTTCCTGTTCTTCCTTTTGTAGGTCTGCCATTTTTTGTTGATAAGCTTTGGAAGAATAGGCAGAGGCTTCGATTTCCCGCAATTCTTGATTGATGAGTGAAATCTGTTCTTCCTCTTCCTTGAAGTATCCATCGGGATTCAATAAGTCGTATACGGGAGGAGTAAAGAAGGGGTGGTGGTTGCTACCTGCTGGATTGCCGGAAAAGGCGCTTAAATAACCGATTTTTCCTTGGAGGGTACGGACTACCAGTACACCGAACATCTTACCTTGTTGCAGTTCTTCTTGCCAGTCTGAACGTGATAATAGGTAGTTCTGAACTTCTTCCGCGGCCATTTTGCATAAGGCATGTGGGGTGTATCGGAAGGGGTAGGTGAATTGGTTAGGCAATTCAATGTGGCTAATGTCGTTTTTGAAGTAATGTATCATGGTGTGTTTTTTATGATTTTCGGAGGCAAAATTATAAAAAAGATTTAGTTGTTGATGTTTCCTTTTCTTTTTCTTTTGTTATTTTTTCTTTTGCATCAAGGCAAAAGAAAAGTAAGGAGAACATACACTAATATCCAATAAAAAATATTAATTTTGCACCGTTAAAAAACCGAAACCTCTTAAAATAAAGTAATCTATTCAAATGAAAAAAATCATTTGTTCATTGTGCCTGCTAATAAGCACACTTTGTGTCATGGCGCAAGAAAGTAAGGTAGTCAATTTGCAGTTTGAAACGCGTATGGACTATCAACGTGAATATCTCGACGGAGACGCTGTTAAATCGAATTCCGGATTCAAGGGAAAGTATCTGAACGTGATTCTTAACGGAACAATCAACGATCATTGGTCTTATTCTTATCGTCAGCGCTTGAATAAAGCACATGCCGACCAGAGTTTCTTTGATGCAACAGACTGGGTTCACCTTACTTATAAAGTAAATGATAACTGGTCATTCAACGGTGGTAAGCAAGTAGTAGGTATCGGTGGTTATGAATACGACCGTGCTCCGATTGACCTCTATTTCTGTTCAGAATACTGGAACAACATTCCTTGCTATCAGTTGGGTGTAAGCACTACTTATACTACTAATAAAGGTAATGACAGCTTCATGGCACAGATTTGCGAAAGCCCTTTCAACTTCAAGAATGAAGACCTCTATGCCTATAACTTGATGTGGTACGGTTCACACGGTTGGTTCAACAGCATCTGGTCTGTCAATGCACAGGAGTTTGCTCCGGGTGAATTCATCTACTACCTGGCTTTGGGTAACGAATTCCGTTTTGGTAATGCCAAGTTGCAACTCGACTTCATGAATCGTGCTACCGATGATCATGCTTTCTTCTTGAAGGATTTCTCGGTGATGGGCGAACTTTCTTGCATGGTGAATGAAAAGCTCAACGTATTTGGCCGTATGTCTTACGATGTGAACAAGACCAACAGTGTAGGCGATATGTGCGTATTGCCGGGTACAGAGATTACTCGTTTGGGTGCCGGTTTGGAATACTATCCGTTACCGGAAGGAAACCGCAACCTCCGTTTCCACCTTTATACTTGTCATTCATTCGGTAAGAACGGTAATCCGGCAGGAACCATGCAGGATGAACAGACATTCGTGGATATGGGTGTGAAGTTCAAGGTAGACATTCTTTCGTTAACAAATAAAATCTTTAAATAACTATGAGTGAAAAGAAAAAGGGAATCTGGAAGTACATTCCCGACGGTATTCCTTGCTTGGTAATTGTATTTGGTCTGTTTACCTTTATCGGTATGCAGATGGGTGTGCCTCAAATGTTGAACACCATCATGAAGACAGCACACGACTTGTTGCTGAACACTTGCTTCTACTTGATGGCTATCTGTGTGATTACCGGTGCAATCGGTAAGATTTTTGTGGAGTTCGGCGTGGTGAAGTTGCTCGAACGCTTGCTTCGTCCGTTGATGCGTCCGTTGTTCAACTTGCCGGGTGTGGCTTCGTTGGGTGCGGTGATGACTTTCTTGTCGGATAATCCGGCTATCATCTCTTTGTCGCAAGACAAGCGTTTCAGCAGTTATTTCAAGAAGTACCAGTACATTTCATTGACCAACTTTGGTACCGCTTTCGGTATGGGCTTGTTGGTGATTGTATTCATGGTAGGCCAGGGTTTCTATGCAGAACCATTTATCGGCTTGTTTGGTGCCTTTGCTGGTTGTATTGTTTCTACTCGCTTGATGCAACGTTTCGTGGTGAAGGCTTATCCGAAGTATTTGGAAGAAAATGCAGTGGAAGGTAACCCGAAGTTTGCAGAGGAAGAAAATGTGGTGGTGGAAGAGAAGTCGATGTTCATCCGTACGTTGAATTCTTTGCTCGACGGTGGACAGACTGGTGTGTATGTAGGTATGGCTATCATACCGGGTGTATTGATTATCTCGACCTTGGTGATGATTCTGACATTTGGTACCGGTGCTGACGGTGTTTATAACGGGGAAGCATACGAAGGTATCGAATTGTTGCCTTACTTGGCCGGTAAGATTAATTTTGTATTCGAATGGTTGTTCGGTTTCCAGGATCCACACTTGGTGGCATTCCCAATCACAGCTTTGGGTGCAGTAGGTGCAGCCTTGGGTTTGGTTCCTAGCTTCGTGGCAGAAGGTTGGGCAGACGGTAATGCAATTGCTGTATTTACAGCGATTGGTATGTGCTGGAGCGGTTACTTGAGTACCCATACAGCGATGCTCGATTCATTGGGTTACCGTGAATTGACATCGAAGGCTATCTTGGCACATACAATTGGTGGTTTGGTAGCAGCTATCGTTGCTCACTGGATTTTCATGCTTTATTCGTTGATTTAAGCATCCTTTCCAATTATAGATGTAAAAGTCATCCGGAAAATACTCCGGGTGACTTTTTTTTGTTAAAAATTTGTCTAAACCAAATAAATGTTCTACTTTAGCCAATTGTGATATTTAAATGACAGAAAAGGATGAACTTGCAACAGAAATTGGATGAATTGGCTCCCATCATCAATGAAATCAGAAATGATGCACATGCATTGCATGCAAGTGTGAATCATGCGTATGACCGTATCCGTCCGTATGGTTTCCATCTGGATATGGTGGTGAATTGGGTGCATAAATATATCGGTGAGGTGTGTGTGAATGAGCAGGATATTCTGCCTGTTTATTTTGCAGCCTTCTATCACGACAGTATTGAGGATGCCCGTCTGTCTTACAATGATGTGATGAAAATAGCCCGTTCCCTGATGGATGAAGAACAAGCCTATTTGGCAACGGAAATAGTTTATGCCTTGACGAATGAGAAGGGGCGTAACCGTGCGGAACGTGCCAATGAAAAATATTTTGCGGGTATCCGTGCGATTCCTTATGCTCCGTTTGTGAAGTTGGCCGACCGATTGGCCAATACATCGTATGCTTTCTCGAAAGGAACAGCTGATAGCTTGCGCATGAGCAAGGTGTATCGGGAAGAATTGCCGGAATTTCTGGAAGCACTGAAGGTGGCAGGAACCGATATCCGTTTCTCCTTGCCGGCAGCAATGGTGGGAGATTTGTGGAATGTCATTCCTTCGTGTGGATCGGAAGATTATGTTTAACTTATCAAATAGAGAATAAATGAAAACTAAATTGATGTTGGCTGTACTCTTTGTGGCAGCTTGTTTTACATTGAGTTCATGTGGTGGCGGTAAGAAGCAACAGCAGGCAGAAGAAGCTGTGGCTGCCATGAGTATTGACGATGTAATGGCTAAGGCTGGTGAATTGGTAGACCAGACAGTGGTGATTGAAGGTGTATGTTCACATACTTGTAGCCATGGTGCCAAGAAGATGTTCTTGGTAGGTAGCGATGATAGCAAGACACTCCGTATTGAGGCAGGTGAGTTGGGCGCATTCGATACCAAGGTGGTGAATAACGTGGTGACTGTAAAAGGTATCATCAAGGAAGAACGCATCGATGAAGCTTACTTGGTGGACTGGGAAAATCGCTTGAAGAACGAGACAGAAGAAAAGCATGGCAATGAAGAGGGTGAAGGCGGTTGTGATACTGAAAAGAACGCTCGCGGTGAAACGGCTGATACTCCAGAAGGTCGTATCGCTGACTTCCGTACAAAGATTGCGGCTGAAAAGGCAGCAACAGGCAAGGAATATTTGTCTTTCTACCATGTGGTAGCTGAATCTTACGAAATCAATGAGTAAGGGGGCTTCTTTCCGCAAATGGAGCCGTATCCTTCATCGGGATGTATCGTATCTGTTTGCGGGAATGATTTTGATTTATGCGCTTTCCGGTATTCTGATGAATCATCGGAGTGACTTGAATCCGCATTATACGGTAGATCGCCATGAGTATAAGGTGACAGCCGACTTGAGCGACAAGGAGAAAGTGGACAAGGCATTGGTGCTGACACTGCTGGAACCTTGGAAGGAAGCGGACAACTATACCAAGCATTATTTTCCTAAGGAAGGACAGATGAAGGTGTTCTTGAAAGGAGGTTCGAGTTTGGTGGTGGATACAAAAAGCGGTGAGGCCGTATATGAAAGCCTGAAGCGAAGACCGTTGTTGTCCGACATGGTCAAACTGCATTACAATCCAGGACGTTGGTGGACAACCTTCAGTGATGTGTTTGCCGTTTGTCTGGTGCTGATTACCTTGACTGGGTTGGTGATGGTAAAAGGAAAGAAAGGCTTTCTGGGAAGAGGAGGTATTCTATTTATAATAGGTATAATAGTTCCTATATTGTTCCTGATGTTATAATATATAATAAGGTGTGCAAACGATGAAATTTGCACACCTTTTTGTTTTTTGTGCGATATTTATTCGTTTTTCATGGTTGTTTCATGAAAAATAATTAACTTTGCAACGTTTTTGAAAAACGGGCTATGCGTAGTCCTGTAAATAGCGTAAAAAGATGAAAAAGACCTTAGTAGATTTATTTGAAGAGTCGGTAAGAAATTATCCCAACAATACATTTTTGTTGGAAAAGACCGGCAAAGTGTTTGAACCTACTACTTACACACAAGTAAAGGAAAAAGTTTATCAGTTGGGAGCCGGTCTTCAGGCTTTGGGCGTGAAGAAGGGTGATACAATGGCACTCTTGAGTGAAGGCCGTAACATGTGGGTCATCGGTGAATTGTCTATGTTCTATGCCGGTGCCGTGAATGTTCCATTGTCTATCAAGCTCGAAGAAAGCAATGACTTGTTGTTCCGTCTCATCCATGGTGATGTGAAGTATGTGATGGTGTCGGGTACCCAATTGAAGAAGGAACGTGCTATCATTGACCAATTGCCAGAAGTGAAGAAGGTGATTGTATTCGACGAACAGGCTGAATACGGAGAAAAGGAAATCGCTCTTGCTGAAGTACAGAAGATGGGTGATGAGTTCCTTGCTTCTCATACACAGGAAGAATTCATGAAGGTGGCTAACAGCATCCAAAACGATGACTATGCTACTATTACTTATACCAGCGGTACCACTGCAGACCCGAAGGGTGTGGTATTGACTCATCGTAACTATACATCGAATGTAGAACAGGCTTGTACATTGGTGAACATCGACCAGACATGGCGTACACTCATCATCTTGCCACTTGACCACTGTTTCGCTCACGTTGTAGGTTTCTACATCATGATGTCTCGCGGTGCAACAGCTGCAACGGTTCAGGTAGGTCGCACGCCTCTTGAAACCCTCAAGAATATTCCTCTTAACATTAAGGAAGTGAAGCCTCACTTCATCCTTTCTGTGCCTGCATTGGCAAAGACCTTTAAGAAGAATATCGAGAACGGTATCCGCGCGAAAGGTAAGGGTACGATGCGCCTCTTTAAGTTTGCGCTCAAGGTGGCACAGATTTACAACGGCGACTCAAACATTGACTTCAAGGGCTGGCGCTTGATTCTCGCTCCCATGGTGAAGTTGTTCGACAAGATTCTCTTCTCAAAGGTGCGTGAAAACTTCGGTGGCGAAATGCGCTTCTTCATTGGTGGCGGTGCGCTTCTCGACAAGGATCTCCAGAAGTTCTACATGGCAATCGGTATGCCTATGTTCCAGGGTTACGGACTTTCAGAAGCAACTCCCGTGATTTCTTCAAATGGTCCCGACCGTTACCGTTTCGGTTCAAGTGGTAAGCTCGTTCAGCCCATCGAAATCAAGATTATGGCGGATGGCAAGGAACTCCCCGTAGGCGAAATGGGTGAAATCGTAGTGAAGGGTGAAAACGTCATGGCTGGTTATTGGAAGAACCCCACTTCTACGGCTGAAACGGTGAAGGACGGTTACCTCTATACGGGTGACCTCGGTTATATGTCAAAGGAAAATCTCCTTTATGTAAAGGGCCGCTTCAAGAGTTTGCTTATCGGTAGCGACGGTGAAAAGTATAGTCCCGAAGGTATTGAAGAAGCACTCGTAGAACACTCTTCTTGCATCGACCAAATCATGCTTTACAACAACCAGTCGGCTTACACCACTGCGCTTGTTGTTCCCAACAAGGAACGCCTCTTGCGCCACATCGCTCACCAGGGATTGACGCTCGAAACTGAAGAAGGTCGTAAGGCGGCTATCGGTGAAATCGAAAAGCAAATCAATGTCTTTAAGAAGGGTGGCGAACTCGAAACCATGTTCCCCGAACGCTGGTTGCCCGCAACATTTGCCGTGCTTTCAGAACCCTTCACTGAACAAAATCAGATGATTAACAGTACGATGAAGATGGTGCGCGGTAAGATTGAAAAGGCATATGCGGCACGTCTTGAGTACATCTACACTTCTGAAGGTAAGCAGATTTATAATCAGCAGAACCTTGATGCTTTGAAGTAAAAACTTTGTAAATATAAAATGAGAAAGGAGAAATGAGAAAGTTGCTGGCGCGCTAAAATCCCGCATGGTCTTTCTCCTTTCTCCTTTTTCATTTAGTCTTTTATGCAACAACGAGTAGCGGATTTTATTGCGTCGTTCCAGGATTCGGACGCATACATAGAAGTGCAAACTTCGGGTTCTACGGGTGTCCCCAAGCGGATACTTGTAGAGAAGTCGTGTATGTTGGCCAGTGCGCGCCGCACGAATGATGTTCTGGGTTTACAACCTGGTGATGTGGCTATCGTATGCCTTCCTGTAGAATACATTGCAGGGAAGATGATGGTGGTAAGAGCGTTGGAGCGCAACTTGCGTATGGAGGTTATTATGCCTTCATCCAATCCGTTGAAAGATTTTGACGTCAATAGGTTGGGCGCTCAAACGCTATTGGCCATCACGCCCCATCAACTTGCTGAAATTTTGGCGGACGAACAGGCGATACACATTCTCAAGCGCGTGTCGCATATCATTATTGGAGGAGGTGCGTTGCCCGAGCGTGTAGAGGAAAAGGCAAAGGAATTGCCTGGATGCGTGTATGCTACCTATGGCATGACCGAAACCCTCTCACACATCGCCTTGCGTCGCATCAATGGAGCGCATCCTGAAACGCACTTCTCTCCCCTTGAAGGCGTAAGGCTCACTCAAGACACGGAGGGGTGTTTGATCGTTTTCGACCCACAAACAAACGATGCTCCCTTGCCTACAAATGACCTCGTGGAACTCCTTCCCGACGGGCGCTTCCGCATTTTGGGCAGGCGCGACAATGTGATATGTTCCGGAGGAATTAAGTTGCAGATTGAGGAGATAGAGCATAAGTTGGCAACGATTATCCCTGTTCCCTTTATGCTAACGTATGTCAAGGATGAACGCCTTGGACAAGCCCTCACAATGCTCTATACAGGTGAAGCGTTACCCTCTGAACTCCACCAACTTTGTGCCGCAAGACTCGGGCGCTACGAAGTGCCCAAGCATATCTTCCGTGTCTCCTCACTCCCCATGACAGAGACGGGAAAACCTGCTCGTAGTGAGGCACATCGAGTGGCGGAAGAATGTTTCTGCCAACTTTGATTCTTCTGAATACTAAATTGAAACTATTAATTATGAAAAACAAAGGCATTATTTGTATTGAAACTGAATTCGAAATAACTACCACAGGAAACAAACTTCCTCTGAATAGTGAACCTTTATTGCAATTTTTAAGTAAGGTCCATAATATTCCTTACATCTATAGGAGAGTTGCAACTATTGAAGAATTAAAATATTACTTCCAAAAATTTAGAAGAAAAGAATACCTTAACAAATATCACTTTTTTTACTTCAGTTTCCATGGTGAAACGCAACTGATAAGTTTAGAATCAGGTACAACTTTAAATTTAGAAGAACTTTCAGAAATTGCGGACGGAATATTTGAGGGAAAATTTGTTCACTTTGGTAGTTGTAGAACCATGTTGGGTTCACAAACAAAAATTGAAGATTTCTGTAGGAATACTGGTGCAAAAATGGTGAGTGGATTTACTAAAAAAGTGGATTGTGCTTTATGTGCAATACACGACATGGCTTTTATAGCAGAGACAATAAATTGCAAACAGGTTCCATCCATTATAAGTCATATGGATAAACTATATGGAGGGTTACAAGACAAACTTGGATTCAGATATGCCTTATAATTTAACATTAAATCCCATAATTATTTAGGAATGATATAGCAATAGACCTATTCCCACAGACCCCTCCGCCCTTTGGGCACCTCCCCTAACTTTGGGGAGGAAATTTATATACTTCCATTAGCTTGTTATTCCTAATTGGAAAACCAAACGAGGTAGACTAACTAAAATTGTCCCCCAAAGTTAGGGGACGAGCAGCTATGCTGCGGAGGGGGACTGTTAAAGTTCTTGGGACAACTTCTATATTATTGCTATTATTTATACTTATAACCTATGGCAAACGATACGCCCCAACTCAACGATCACAACAAGGCGGAATTTCCGCCCATGCACACCGCTGAACATATTTTGAACCAAACGATGGTGCGCCGCTACGGTTGTCCGCGCTCGCGCAATGCGCATATCGAGCGCAAGAAGTCGAAGGTGAGTTACGAACTCTCGACGTGTCCTTCTGAAGCGGAAGTGCAGGAAATCGTAGATGCTGTAAACGCAGTGATTCAGTCGGCTTTGCCCGTCACGGTGGAATATGTCACGCTCGAAAATGTACCTGCCGAGGTGAGTCTTGAGAAATTACCCTCTGATGCTTCCGACACTATTCGCCTTGTGCGCATTGGTGATTACGATGTCTGTGCTTGCATTGGCGCACACGTGTCTAACACCTCCGAGATTGGCAACTTTGTGCTCTTAGGTACGAACTGGGACGAGGAGAAGAAGTCCTTCCGCATTCGCTTTAAATTAGCGTAGGGGGAGGTGAAAGTTTGTGCGGATTTTTGTCTCAATTTTTCGCACGCGTATACACTTGGTAGTCAGAGGATTAGACTACCCTAAAATTATTAGTAATGTAATTTAAAATATGTTACTAATAATTTTTTTTATGTTACTAATAATTTTTACTACAAGTGATTTAGTTTTTTTCATGAATAGGGTAGGGCAAAAATATGGAGTTGTTGATATATAGACTTTACCCCTATTTCTGATATTGAAACAGATATTCTTGAAAAACTTCGCCCGTACCGCCAATTTTTTCTAACTTTGCCAAGAATATCAAAAACTAAAAAACAAAATTAGATTATGCTTACCATCAAACAAATATTGGACGACAAAGAAGCCGTGATTCGCGGCTTGGAAAAGAAGCATTTTGCAGGTGCTGCAGAGGCTGTTGAGAAAGTTCTTGAAATCAATGACCGCCGTAAGAATGCGCAGACAGAACTCGATGCCCTTTTGGCTCAGGTGAACGTGCTTTCAAAGAGCATCGGTGGTTTGATGAAGGAAGGTAAAAAGGACGAAGCTGAAGCCGCTAAGCAGCAGGTGGCTGCTATTAAGGAGCAGGCAAAGGCACTTGAAGCAGCAATGGCAGAAGCGGCAGAACAGCTCAAACTCCAACTCTACACCATCCCCAACTTGCCCTACGCAGAAGTGCCTGAAGGTCGTTCTGCTGAAGATAATGTTGTGGTAAAGACGGGTGGTCCTGCTGTTGATGAAACGGCTGCTCCTAATCCCGATATGCTCCCTCACTGGGACTTGGCAAAGAAGTATAACCTCATTGACTTCGACCTCGGTGTGAAGATTACGGGTGCTGGTTTCCCCGTTTATATCGGTCAGGGCGCACAGTTGCAGCGTGCGTTGATTAATTTCTTCCTTGACGAAGCGCGCAAGTCGGGTTATACCGAAGTGATGCCTCCTACGGTGGTAAATGCTGCTTCTGGTTATGGCACAGGTCAGTTGCCCGACAAGGAAGGTCAGATGTACCACTGCGTGGCTGACGATCTCTACTTGATTCCTACGGCAGAAGTGCCCGTTACGAATATCTATCGCGACGTGATTCTCAACGAAAAGGAATTGCCCATTAAGAATTGTGCGTACACACAGTGCTTCCGCCGCGAAGCAGGTTCGTATGGTAAGGACGTGCGCGGTTTGAACCGTCTCCACGAGTTCTCAAAGATTGAAATTGTGCGCATTGACACTCCCGAACACTCTGCGGAAAGCCACAAGGAAATGTTGGCACACGTTGAAGGTTTGCTTCAGAAGTTGGAATTGCCTTACCGCATCCTTCACCTCTGTGGTGGTGATATGTCTTTCACCGCTGCTACTTGCTTTGACTTCGAAGTCTATTCTGAAGCACAGCAGCGCTGGTTGGAAGTAAGTTCTGTTTCTAACTTTGACGCTTATCAGGCAAACCGCCTCCAGTGTCGCTACCGCAATGCCGACAAGAAGATTCAGCTTTGCCACACGCTCAACGGTTCTGCACTCGCACTCCCCCGTATCGTAGCGGCATTGCTTGAAGACCACCAAACTCCCGAAGGTATCCGCATTCCTAAGGCGCTCCAGCCTTATATGGGCGGGGCGGAATACATTAAGTAAGGTTTTAAGGTCATAAGGTCGCTTTGCTTTTAGGTTTTAAGAACCGAGCGGATTGAGATATAACCAACTTCACAGTCTGGATAGCTCCTTATAACCTTACAACCTCACTCCTTATAACCTCAAATAGTTATGCCTCGACTGCTTTCTATTGACTACGGCAAGAAACGTACGGGGATTGCGGTAAGCGACCCGCTACAGTTGATTGCCAACGGTCTCTGTACGGTGGAGACGAAGGAGTTGCTTCGCTTCTTGACGGATTATTGCAAGAAGGAAGAGGTGGAGCGCTTCATTATCGGACTTCCTACGCAACCCAACGGACAACCCTCCGAAAATCAGCAGCGTGTGCGTTGCTTCGCTGGTGAGTTGCGCAAGGCGCTTCCCACTATCCCCATTGACTTCTACGACGAACGCTTCACCTCCGTGCTTGCCCACCAAGCGATGATTGACGGCGGACTCGGTATGAAGCGCCGCCGTGACAAAGCGCTGGTAGATGAAATCTCTGCCACAATTATCCTGCAGGATTATATGCAAAGCAAAAGTTGTTAAATGAGAAATCAGAAATGAGAAATACCATGCGGAACTATAGTTCCTGCCTTTCTCCTTTCTCCTTTCTCCTTTCCAAATTTCTCTTATGATTCTCCCCATCTACACCTACGGTCAACCCGTATTGCGCAAGCAATGTGAGGATTTTGACCCCGAAACATATCCCGAACTTCAGCAGCTCATTGAGAATATGTATGAAACGATGAAGCGCTCTGAAGGTGTCGGTCTTGCTGCTCCTCAAATTGGTAAGGCCATCCGTCTTGCCGTAATTGGTTTGGACGACCTCAAGGAAGACCACCCTGAATACGAAGGTTATCTTCATGCCTTTATCAATCCGCACATCGTTGAAGTGGACGATTCTGAAATGGTCAGCATGGAAGAAGGATGCCTTTCTCTTCCCGGTATTCATGAACCCGTAAAGCGTCCCGCCCGTATCCGTGTGAAGTGGTTGGACGAAAACCTCCAACCTCACGACGAATGGGTCGAAGGATTCCTCGCTCGCGTCATGCAACACGAATTTGACCACCTCGACGGAAAAGTCTTCACCGACCGCATTGCTCCCCTCCGCAAGCAAATGGTCAAGAGCAAATTGGCGGCAATCATGAAGGGCAAAGTCGCTTGCCGCTATCGCACGAAGTAAGTGAAATACTTTACTTGACAATAAGACAGCGTACAACTTCGAAGTTGTACGCTATTTTTATTTCCGCATGGCGCTCTCCCCCTATAAACAGTGGGAGAGCGCCGTCCACAATGTTTGTACCGCATGGTAGTTGTTCTCTGTTCTCTGTTCTCTGTACTCTAACCACCCCCCTCACTTAAAAAAGATTAAATTCCCCGTTATCTGCCATGCATTGTTTAACTTTGCACCCAGTTAAGGATACAACTCGTTTAGATACACACGATGCTTAGAAGATTATTCGTCATACTTTTCATATTCCCATTGACATTACTTGCGCAGGTAAATACCGAGCAAGTGACGCTGATGGGACGGCATGCATTGTATTTCGACGACTTCCTGACGGCGATACGCTATTTTAATAAGGTGATCGAGACGAAACCGTATTTGGATAAACCCTATTATTACCGTGCGTTCGCCAAATTCAGTTTGGAGGATTTTCGTGGGGCAGAGGAAGATTGTGATGCGTGTCTCGAGCGCAATCCTTATTTGACGGAGGTGTATCAGTTGAGAGGGTTGTGCAGAATACACAATAAGAATTTTGAGGGTGCCGTTGCCGACTATGGTAAGGTGCTTGAGGAAGAGGAAAAAGACTTTACCTCACGTTACAACCGTGCGCTCTGCAACCTCGAAATTAAGGCGCTTGATGCCGCCGAGGAGGATATAGAAAAACTCCTGCGCTTCTTCCCCCGCCATTATCGTGCGTATTTAGTAAGGGCGCAAATTTCTTTAGAGCGTACCGACACTCTTGGTGCAACACAGTGGGTGGATTCCCTCTTGGTGCTTACGCAGCGTGATGCTTCGGCGTGGAGTATGCGTGCGAAGTTAGCCATGGCTGCTGAAACCTGGGCGTTGGCAGATTCGTGTGCTACAAAGGCCATAGAGTTGGAAACGACGGAGGCTGACCACTATATGTTGCGTGCAGGTGCGCGCCATAGTATGAACCGCTTTGATGCTGCACATCGAGATTATAATGAGGTGATTCGCTTAGTGCCTCATCATTTTGTGGCGCACTACAATCGTGGTTTGCTTCGTGCTACGGTAGGCGACGACCACAATGCGATTGACGACTTCAATTTTGTATTGACCGAAGAACCCACCAACACCTTGGCGCGCTACAATCGTGCGCTGCTTTATGAGCGTACGGGGAAGTATCAGGAGGCGATAGATGACTTGACCTTCTTGATTAAGGAATACCCCAACTTTGTCTATGGCTATGCTCTCCGTGCCGATTGCAAGCGCCGCATTGGGGATATTAAGGGGGCGAACAACGATGACGCCTTTGTGGAGCGCAGTCACTTGGACCTTCGATTTGGAAAATCGCCGAAAGGACCTACGAAGAAGGTGGTAACACGCACGGAAAAGTCACTCGAAAACTACCGCCAGTTGGTAGAAGAAAAGGATACGACAAACACCCTGCTGAACGAACTGATTGGGAAGGTGCAAAACTTAAAGCAGGAGCACAATCCCATGGGCATGATTGCTCCCGTATTGGTACAGCGCCAGCAGAGTGCTTATTTCTATCCCGAGATTGATGAAATAAACCGTGCGCAACTCGTTCCCCTGCGCCTCGTTCTTTCAGCGGATGCCGATAAACTCCCCACCTCGTTGCTTGAAGTGACCCAGCTTCAACTCAACACGTTGGTGAGCAATGGGGATGAACGCAATGCCTTGGTGTTGCGCTCTATCATCGCCGCGGAACTGTATAACTTTACAGATGCTTTCGACGATGCCTCGGGAGCATTAGCTACCGACTCCCTCTGCATTACCGCCCTGCTCCAGCGCAGCAATGTCAATTACTTGATGGCAGAACTAATACCCGAAAGTCGTGTGCTGAAGTTGAGTGCCGCACTTACCGATGCTGAACGCCTTATAGTCCTTACCGCGTCTGCTTGGGCACCCGCCTTTTATAATAAAGCCGTAGTCCTCGCTGCCTTGGGTCGCAAGAATGAAGCCATTGCCGAATACACGCACGCCATAACCTTGGACGCTCACCTCGCTCCGGCATATTATAATCGCGCCCTGTTGTATCTCAGCGTGGAGAAGTATGACGAGGCGGAGAAAGACCTCAGTCGGGCAGGGGAGTTAGGACTTTACAAATCCTATAACCTTTTGAAAAACAGCAAACATAAACCCTAAACAATACTATACTTATGATGAAAAATTTTATTGCCTCATTGGCACTTGTGGGAGGTATGCTTATCGCCACTCCTCATGTATCTATGGCGCAAGACACACGCGTCGATTTAACTTATGCTGCCGAAAAGGCGGTGAACTCCGTAGTATATATTAAGGTAACCACCAATGCGAAGGTGCAAACCGTTCCTTACCACGATCCGTTTGAAGATTTCTTCGGCGAGTTCTTTGGTCATGGTGCTCCCCAGCAGCGTGAGCGTAAGATTCAAACGCCCAAGCGCACCGGTGCGGGTTCGGGGGTCATCCTTACCGAAGACGGCTATATCGTAACCAACAACCATGTCGTGGCAGATGCTGATGAACTCACCGTAAAGCTCAACGACAACCGCGAATTTAAGGCGCGCATTATCGGCTTGGACAAAACGACTGACCTTGCCTTGATTAAGGTGGAAGAAAAGGGACTTCCCGCCATTACTGTGGCAAACTCTGACGATGTAAAGCTCGGCGAATGGGTGCTTGCTATTGGCAATCCCTTCAGCCTCACGAACACCGTGACGGCAGGTATTATCTCTGCCAAGGCACGCACACTCGGAGCTTCAAATGGTATTGAAAGTTTCATCCAAACCGATGCTGCCATCAACCCCGGTAATTCGGGTGGCGCCCTTGTCAATGCACGTGGCGAATTGGTGGGTATCAACGCCATGCTTTATTCACAAACGGGTTCGTTCAGCGGTTATGGTTTCGCGATTCCCACAACGATTATGACCAAGGTGGTGGACGACCTCAAGAACTTCGGCACCGTACAGCGCGCAATGTTGGGCATTCAATACACCGACGTGAGCAACTACATCGCTATGCAACACGAAAAGGGTCAAGACCCTGATTTGGGCACGGTAACTGGTCTTTACATCAACGAAGTCGTAGCTGATGGCGCCGCTGCCGCTGCTGGTCTCAAGCAGGGCGACGTGATTATCAAGTTGGACGGCAAGAAGATAGACAAGTCTGGTCAGTTGCAGGAAATGATTGCGGGGCACCGTCCTGGGGATGTGGTTAAGATCACCTACCTTCGTGATAAGAAGGAGTACACCGTTTCTGTTACCCTCCGCAATGAGCAGGGCACTACGACCGTTTTGAAGTCTGTGGATGAAGACAAACTCGGCATTGCCCTCGAGGAACTTCCCGCAAAGGACAAGCAGGCGCTTTCACTCTCTTACGGACTTGTGGTGAAGCACATCAAGGCGGGTAAGATGCAGAAGGCGGGTATCACGAAGGGACTCATCCTCCTTCAAGTAAATGATAAGCAACTCCGCACCGTGGACGACTGGAACGAAGCGGTGAAGGAAGCAAACCTCTCTACCGACCGCGTGCTTTGGATTCGTGCCAAGACACAGAGCGGGCTCAACCGCAGCTTCACGGTAGAACTTGATGAAGAGAAGAAGTAATATCTTCCTATAAATAAGAATCTCGGTGAGCACATAGGTGTGCTCACCGAGATTTTTTAGTAAACAATATAAATATGGTGACAACGGTGATTCCTCTGCTGAGGAAATCACCGTTGTTACATCAATATAAACTCAATGTTACTTCACAAATACTTTTTTGCCATTCAAGATATACATACCTCGTGTTGGATGAGATACCTTACGTCCTTGCGGGTCATAGTAGATGTCGGTCTGAGGACTATTGAGTTTCACACCACTAATATTTGTTGTTTCGGGGAATGCAAAACAGAAACCCTTGCTGAGTTGTGAACCTGAAATAGATGAGTCAATCTCTTCGTTGTTCACTCCAAGCATATTTGTATTGATTTCCATATAAACCTTGTTGGCATTGTTAAGGAAGGCACCCTCTGCATTTAATTTAGCACGATACATACCAACTTCTCCATCAACCATAGAAAGCACATAAGCAACCATGTCCTCTGCAGGAGTTATGTATGTATCTACATTTGTGCCATTAAAGAGATTATTAGTTATAGGAGCAACCACATCACCAGAGGGAACAAATTCGTAAGTGCCTTCTGCTGCCTTTACAACAACCCCAGTATTTGCAGGAATAACATCCTTCAACTCCTTAAGCATAACATATTTTCCCTTAATAGTTTCTCCAATATAGACCTTTACATCCGATGGAATCTCAACAGCAATAGGAAGGTATAAAGTTGCATATCCAGCTGCAGAGATTGTTAATTCTTTATTCTGCTCAGGTTCTGCATACTCCGTTACAATCAGTCTGCGAGCTACATAATCTGCTTCCAAATAATCTGCATTACCCGCTTGTGTCGCAACAATTACTGTTTCGCCTACACCTGTAATAGTTACCGTATTACCAGAAATGCTTGCCACATCGCTGTCCATACTTTGGTAGAAAATGGGCAACCCTTTATTGGTAGTAGCAGGAAGTTTGAAGTCTGCGTCCCCATAAGTCTTTGTTCCAATTTCAGGGAAAGAGATAAATTGTGAACATTTATTTACGGTCAACTCCACATTTGTAGAATTTACAGAACTTACAGGGTTTGTCACTACACAATAATAGGTACCCGCATCCGCGCTCTTAATTACAGGAATTTCATAACTATTTTCCGTAGCACCTTCTATTGCAACACCATTATGATACCACTGATAAGTATAGCCATCGTCAATTACATCAAGCGTAATCTTTACACTTTCATCTACAATTTTAGTCTCAGTAGCTGGACTTGCTACAATCGTTTCTGGCACCACATCATAGTAAGTCACTTTACATATATCAGAGTAAGTGCCATTTTTATTTAAAATACGATAAAGCACCTTGCCACGTTCTGGGTTCTCATCAACATATACATTAGAAGTACAATCAATCTTTGTCCACGTTAACCCTCCATCGCGACTTGACTCCCAACGTATAGGAGTACCATTTATTACAAGCGTAGCTGGAGATAAGGAAGGCATTTCAGGAGCAGCAACCTCAAAAAAATCAAAACGGCTCAATTGAGAGTTTGACATGTAACTTTCTTTACTCCCATGAGGTACATAAATTTTACAAGAAGAGGATACTCCATCAAATGCAGCATAATATAAAAATGCATTATAATATACACTTTTCTTTCCCAAAAGACATAGGGTAGTCAAACCAGAGCAATTCTGGAACGCATAATACCCAATGCTGGTCACACTGTTTGGAATAACTACGGAAGTCAAACCAGAGCAATTCTTGAAAGCACCTTCCATAATGCTGTCCACGCTGTTTGGAATAACTATGGAAGTTAAACCAGAGCAACCCCTGAAAGCACTTCCCCTAATGGCGGTCACGCCGTTAGGAATATTCACAGAAGTTAAACCAGGGCAACCCTGAAAAGCAGCTCCCATAATGGCGGTCACGCTGTTTGGAATCTTCACAGAAGTTAAACCGGAGCAAGACGAGAAAGCATCATATCCAATGCGGGTCACACTATAGGTGCTCCCATTATAGATTACTGACTCAGGAATGCTCACTGCGCCTGAATATTCATTATTATAAGAGTTGTAATAGTTTCCACGAAAAGTTACCTCCACCGTCCTATCCGTTGACGATGTGATGTTGTAATAAATGCCATCCACTTCAAAATTATGTGCCCAAGAAGTGAATATATAAGCGCAAAATGCTAAAATTAAAGAAAAACGTTTCATGAAATTCTGTTTATAATTAATTGAAATCAATAGAATAAATTTCCACATTATTACCCAATTTAGGTTGAATTAAGAAGTAAATTTTGTTGGTCCCATTTTTCACCTTATCACTCACAGAGCAGTTCTGTTCACTATATGTTTTCAATCTTTTCTCTACTATTTTTTTTGAACTATTAACAAGTATATATACCGCCGCCCTGAAATTTAATTCCTGTATATAAAAGTTCAATTTTGCCAAATCCTTGTTGAAGAAATCTTTAGCAACATTTTTTGCAGTTTTTACCTCACACACTAAATGTTGATGGTCAGGCGATAAGTCTTCCCTATTATGGTTTTCATGTAATACCAAATCTGGATATATGCTCCTTCCCTTATATCCAGCATCTTCTAATTGTTTAGTCACTAATATAAATTCTTTTGGAATTTCAGTACTCATTAAAACTCGTAAATTTGAACTCCGACATAATTTGCACCTTAATGTTGCAACATAATCCCTTTCAGAATTGATAGTGCAACCAATGCCACATTCTCCTTCTGAAATTTCGTTCATGGCAGAAACCAACATTCTTACCCAATCATTGGAGCATGGTTCTTCAATTTTCATTAAATTCATGACACAATGAGCTGCGCCTATAAGTTCCCCAAAATCAGCAATTAAACTTAATTAAAATGGTACAAAAAAGCGTGAGAACCTGTACTGTTACTCGTCTCACGTGCAGAGGCTCTGGCATCGCCCATCTTGTCGAAACGAGCAACGCAGACCCCACGCCGATATGTATAACTCACACGCCCCATATCTGCAATCACATGATTGCATGATACGGTGAACGGTATACACATACCCCGTGACATCTACCGTTGCATTGTTTTTGACAAGACGTTGAAACTGCCAGATTTCCGCACGTCAAAACAAAGCGTAAGTAAACGCCTTTCCTTTATGTAATCCCTTCCCTACCATATCTTAATATCTTAGTAAAGACATCAAGATATCGGCGTAAGGGGTTGCAAAATTACCACTTTAATTTGAATTAGAGGTAAAGAATGCTCTAAATTCCAGATTTTGAAAGTGTACAAAGAGATATTGGTGTTTACCAGACACCAATAATATAATATATGGGAGATACGAAAAACTAATTGGGAGTTAGTTTAATTTAATCGGCACTTAATTCAAATTAAGTGCCGATTAGTTTTTGGTATAACAGAGCGGGGGGGATAAAGAGCACGAGTGCGCTTACAAAATGTAACAATTTTTCGCGCTGAAATACTGTTGAAAATCAGTGTGTTAGATATACCTAAAATTATTAGTAACATATTTTTAAAAAGGTTACTAATAATTTTTACTACAATAGATATAGTTTTTTGCACAATGGATTTCAACGGCGAAATCATTCCCTAAATAGCTACGCCGTTAGAATTGCCAATGCGAAAAATGGGGTGCGATGCTCTCGAGGAACGGCGAGGGTCCACGCGAGAAGGTGCGGGCGGTGCCGTAGCGGTCGGTCATGTGATAAAGGTTGTAGTAGCTGATGTAGAGGCGGCGCTTGGCGCGAGAGATTGCCACATAGAGTTTGCGGGCATCCTCATGCAGCTCGTCTTCCGTCTTGCTGTTGTAGAAGGGGTACACCTCGCGTGAAACACTGCTCACGATGACGTTGTCAAATTCCAATCCCTTGGCTTTGTGTACCGTTGTGACAAACACTTGCTCACCCCGGCGACGCATGCTCTCGCTATCGCAGAGGTCTGCCTCCTTGAGCGTGTTGAGCGTAAGTGTGTGGCGCTCTAATTGCTGTAGCAGGTAGGGCGTTTCGGCAGGGTTGAGCACGTCGTAGCGGAGGTAGTCGGTGAAATAGTCTAACTTCTCAATGTGCAACCCCAGTTCTTCTACGGCAAAGTGGATTTCGCGAATCAGTTGTGGGGTGGGGGAGGTGGGCGCTTCCATGAGCATTGCCTGCGCATGATAAAAGGCAATGGCGTAACGCTCGGTGAGGCGGTCGGCAATGCGTTGTAGTTCGGGAGCACGCAGTTTTTCTACTTGTTCCGCTACGAGTGTGCGTGCCTGTGTGTAGCACAGTTGCAGGAGTTGGAAGGTCGCAAAAATATCGTCGTCGGCAAGGTGTGAGTTTTCCCCTTCAAGTCCGAGATTTTCCAGAAGCGTCTTCAACTTATGGTTGTGTTGTTGGGGGAAGAGCAGGCGGGCGAGTTTTAACGTGTCGAAGACGGAGTGGGCATACCTTTCTGCTCCAGCCGCCATGGTGAGGGGGAGCGTGGAGGAGAGACCAAGCGCCTGGAGGTTGTTATGGAGGATGCGGTTGTCGTAGTTGATATTGTGACCAACGAGTACGCACCCTTCGGCATACTCCATAAATTTCTGCAACCCCTCTTTGCGAGACAGGTGCTCGCGGGTGGCATAGACTTCTACGAGGGGATTGGGAATCTCTCCCAGCATTGGGGGAATTTCGCGCTTTGTTTCCAGCAGGAGTTCAAAGTCGCTGCCCTCAATTTTCTTACCGCCCCGTACCTTAAACGCGGCGAGTTGCACAATCTCGTCGTTGAAGACATCGAGCCCCGTAGTTTCCGTGTCGTAGATGACCAGCGTTTGTTCCTCATACGCCTTACAGAAGGCGCTGAGGTAGGTCTCGCCTGTATAGAGCAGGAGGTCGGTGGGAAGAATGCGGAGCTGCTTCAGACGATTGATAATGGCGCGGCTGCGGGAAGAATTGGGTTCGATACCGAGCGCCGTAAGTAGGCGCGACCATGCCATGTGGCTGTGCTCATTTGTAATCACGTTGAGGTGCGCCAACAGGGTTTTCATATCGGGTGTAGAGAACAGGTCAACGCCCGAAATCTTAAAGTGAGGAATGTCGGTCATGAGGTTGCAGAGCAGGTCGGCATCCCTGTTCGTGGGTACGATGACCGCCACGGTCTCCTCCTTGTTTTCACAGAGGTGGGGTAGCAGGCGGTGCACGATATTCTCCGCCTCTTCGGTATTACTATCCGAGAAGCATAAACTGAGGTGCTCGGGAGTGACACCCTCTATTTCGCGTGTCGTTGTTGAAAGCAATTCTTGGGGAACACCTAAGTGCGCTTGTGCAAAGTCGTTGAAGACATTCAGCAAGTGACGTGGCGAACGGAAATTCTCGTTCAGGCGGAAGATGTGTCCCTCACATTGCTGCTTGAGTTGCTCGAGCGTTTCTTTTCTTGCTCCAAGGAAGGCAAAAATAGCTTGCTGCTCATCGCCAAGATAGAGTAGGGAGGAGTGTTCCGAGCGGGCATAGAGCAAATCAATAATGGCCAACTGCATAGGGTTGAGATCCTGCACCTCGTCAATCTGAATCCACGAGTAGCGCTGGTGGTCGGGCGTGTCGCGTAGGTAAGCGTAGGCGTTGATAATGATGTCGTCGAAGTCAACGAGGTTGTGCTCCAGTTTGTATGCCTCATACTTTCGCGCAAAGTCCATGGTGTAGAGCACGTCCTTGTAGTGCGCCCCAATTTCAGGCGGAATGATTTCCGGACAGTCGTATATTTTGAGCAGCGCAGTGCGTCCGTAGGGCAAATGAGCATGGGCGCAGAGTTCGCGAAGCTGTTGTTTGTATGCCAATGAGGAGGCATGAAGCAGGAGTTCGTTGGGGATATTCAGGCGCAACTGCTGTATAAAATGCTGGTAGTTGTGTGCCATGTGGACATTCTCATGCGTGGGTGCCTGAAGTGTGCGGGCACAAATAGTGTGTATGATGTCGTTGGCATCCACCTCGTCTAAAATACCATAATCCCCACCTATGAGTCTCTGTTCATAAAGCAATCCCGAACAATAGCGATGGACGTTTCCCACAAAGAGTTGCTCCACGTCACAGCCCAATCGATTGGAAATGCGGGTGCGCATACCGCGCGCCGCACGGTTGGTGAACGTAAGGCAAAGCATGTCCTGCACCTCACGTCCCATCTCTAACGCCCTCGCGATGCGTTCGGCAAGGATGTGTGTCTTGCCACATCCCGGAGGGGCGAGTACGAGGCATTCACCCTGCTGGGTGTCTATCACTTGTTGCTGTTGCTGATTGTTGTATGAGGGCATAGGCATGCTGGTGGTTATAGAATAAATAGGTAGAAAGAGTTATTGATAGGGTAAAGGTAAGGTTTTCTTTTTTATGCACCTATAACTGGCGGAGATTTTCTGACTTTTTTTCTGCACCTCGGTAACCGAAATTCAGTTTGATGAAGTCGTACGTAACTTAATTTTTGCGCTATTCAGCAAGACACTATTACCAACAAAAAATGCCGCTTTACATCAGTGTAAAACGGCATTTTATAGTATTTAGAAGTTATACTTCGTACCCAACATAATCTTTCCTGTAACTTCGAAGGGGTGACCATTCTTGAACTGAGAGATACCCTTTTCGAAGAGTTGACCAGAGGGTTCGATATAAACATTGAAGCGCTCGCCAATGTTAGCACCAATCTGGATACCCGCATTAAGCATGGGAGCGACTTTCTTATCGCGATCTCCCATTCTTGAGATACCAAGACCAACACCCGCAAAGGCGTTGCAAGTCATAACCTTGCCTTCGTGTACATCGTTGGTGAGCAATGTGCGGAGGTCGCAGAGAAGGTCAGCGTGGAGTGTTGTCCAGTGTTGACTTCCGTATTCTGTGTTGATCTGTGTGTTGTCAATACCGAATTGGTAAGCTGTAACGCCATTTATCCAGCGACCGTATCTTGCAGCGATGCTGAAGCCCCATTTGTCACCACGAGGTCTAACGTTGAAACTTGTCGCAGAGTTGAGGTTTGTACCCGCTGAAACGCTTACGAATTGCTTGTGGGGACGTGAGTAACCCGCATTTTCTCTGTAATTTCTAACCACAGGTGAGAAGCGGTAGTTCATACCCACCATGTGAGACATGGTAAGACGCTGCAATGTTGAAGTTTCGTTGGTATCAAATACCCAACCAATCTGGTCTGAGAAACTATATTTCATTTGACCTTCATAGAAGAGTTCGATATTCTTTGAAACGCGCAAACTTGCCTGTGCACCAGCCATCAAATCAGGGTAGTAATGGTACTTAGCATCCTTGCTTACCCATCTGTCGTCTACACGTGCAACGCTTGCTGCAACACCGACATAAGGACGAAGGATGAAGCGACGGTCGGGGTCGTAACCATAAGCCCATGACGTGTAGTCAAGCATAAGGTCTGCACCGAGAGATGCTCTGAAGTAGTGGTATTCTTCAGGAACGCTTCTTCTCTCTCTTCCCCAGTCGAAATTGTTGTACTCCATTCCGAGGTTGAAGCGGTAGAGGAGGAAGGGGTTGAATTGCTTCCCGTAGCTGAAACGAGCGGTAGGACCATAGAAACTTGCGATGTTGAATCTGCGCAAGGGAACGTTAAGACCGCCTGCAACAGACATGAATTCATGCTTTTCTTCATCGTCGTAACTACCTCTTTCTTCGCGAGACTTCTTAAATGCTTCAAACTTCATGTTCATACCAAGAAGGTGAACCATTGAGAAGCGTTGTGATTTGGTCAACTCGTAAGTGTCCCAAATGTTATTCATCTGGTTGGAGAAGTCGTAACGGACCTGAGGTTCGTAGAAGAGTGTGAAGCGGTCTGAAATTCTCACCGCAGCCTGAGCACCTGCATAAACTTCAGGATAGAAATTAACCTTTGCACCTGTCTGATAAGACACATTCGCTGTAGCACCGAGAAGACCACTTAAAGTGAACTTGCGGTCTTCGTTATAACCGTATGCTATTGTCGAAAGGTCAATCATATAGTCGGCACCAACACCAACACTTGCGTGTCGTTTGTTGCTAATTTCATTCGCTGAAACCAAACCATGGAGACGGTAAGAAGAAAGCGGAGAGAACTGCTTGCCGTAAGTCAGGCGAGCGATAGGACCGTAGACATCTCCAACTTTATACTTACGCAAGAGTGCATGCACACCTCCTGCAACACCAAAGTAGTGGTCGTAATCACGCTCCATATAAGCGTCATTTTCGTCCGCATGAGTATATTCATCAAAGCGCAACTGCATACCGAGAAGGTGAACCATTGACAAACGCTGTGAAGCGGTCATCTTGTTCGTATCCCACGCATGCTTCATTTGGTTGGTGAAGTCGTAGCGCAACTGAGGTTCGTAGAAGAGTGTGAAGCGGTCTGAAATTCTCACCGCTGCCTGAGCACCTGCATAAACTTCAGGGTAGAATTGGAACTTTGAACCAGACTGGTAAGATACATTCGCTGTAGCACCAAGAATACTGCTGAGCGTAAACTTGCGATCTTCGTTATAACCGTATGCCATGGCCGTGAGGTCTACCATATAGTCAGCACCTACACCAACATTAGCATATTTTCTGCCGTAGATTTCATTACCCGAAATCAAACCGTGGAGGCGGTAAGATGAAAGCGGAGTAAACTGCTTGCCGTAAGTCAAGCGAGCGATAGGACCGTAGCATTCCTTCTCGCCACGCTTACGCAAGAGCGCCTGAATACCACCAGCTACACTAAAGTAGTGGCCGTAATTACGCTCTACAAAAGCGTCCTTTTCGTTTGCGGGAGTATATCCGTCGAAACGCAACTGCATACCGAGAAGACCAACGGGGACAAAGTCATAGCCCATTGTGGTGTAGTTGTTGCGCCAGAGGTCTTCCTTGTATACGCGAACCTGAGGTTCAACGAAGAATGATACCATCTTTGAGGTATTCCACTGTGCACGAACACCCGCATTAACTCCATAGGCGAAACCATCATTGTGCTTCTGCTTCAACATGTTGAAACCTAAAGAACTGTGAAGTTCAATCTTTCTGTTGGGGTCATAACCATGGAAGGTGTTGGTCATGTTCCACAAATAGTCGATACCCGCAGTAAGTTGATGGTCTGCGAAATGTCCTGAACGAGGTTTATTGACATCCAACCAAATACGCATACCCGAAGTGGCATTAAACCACTTACCGAGGGCTCCATAGAACTTAAGGTGAGCATCTTTAGCGGGTGAATTCCACAATGAGCGGTATGTTTCACCTGCAAAATATACACCTGCAGCACCATCGATGAAGAGGTGGTCGTAGGGCGTTTCATGCATGTAGTTAGCATTAGCTGCACGCTGTTCGCTTGTAAAGCCGCCTTGCATGAAGTTCACACCCGCCAAGAGTGAGGGAATTACTGCCCATGAATTGCTTGTGGGACCATATACGTATTCCTTATTATTAAATACGTCTACGCGAGGTTCAAGGAAGAAAGAAATCCCTTCTGTCAAGCGGAAATTGGGCTGAAGACCAGCACCAAAACCATAGGTGATTTTCTTTCTAAGTCCTTCATGTTTGTGAACAGCAATTGAAGCGCCTACTAAACCGTTAATCCAGAAACGGCGGTGGGGGGCATAACCTTCGTTCAAATAAGTAAGGTCAATCATAGCATCGGCAGCGATGCCCAATCCTCTGTTCTTGGATTCGCCCTTTTCATCAAGGAAATTGGCATAAGCAGAAAGTCGCGCACCAAAACCGCGCTTGAACCATTTACCGATACCACCCTGCATGCGTACGCCAAGAGTGTTTGTCGTAGAACCGTAAAGCGGACTTAGCAATGCCTGAGGACCACCCGCAAAGTATACGAATGTGTTGTTCAAGAAACTGCCGTCGTCGTCAAGGTCTGCCTGGTTACCCGTAGGAATAACTCGTTGATAGGGGAGGAGGCTCAAACCGAAAAGCATTTCAGCACCAGACTTGAACATGTTGTTCGTGTAAGCAGTTTGTTCTCTCGCATCCATGAAGTAGAAACGAGGTTCTGCGTATATCTGGAAGATTGAGTTAGGGATGACATACTGTGCACGAGCACCCATGTGTACTCCAAGTCCCATGCTGCTATTACCTTTGTACGAGCGATGCAAGATGTCAAGACCAGCAACACCGAGAATCTCAAATCTCTTACGTTCGTAAGTTTTTCCAGGAGTTGTGAGCGCTGAAAGGTTCATTAAGTAGTCTAATGAGAGGCCCTTCGTAGTGATATCATAGTTACCATAGGTATAGTTACCAACCTTGATACCAGCGCGCACCCCATGTTCGGGTGTTAACCAGTCACCGACAGCTACGCTTGAAACAAAACCGTACTTAGAATTTTCAGAAGCTGAGAAGGGGAAGGTTAATCCAAGACCAAAGTCAAAGAAGAGGCGGTCGCCCAAGACTTTCTTCTCAAATCTTTTAGCAATGTCGGGTCTTTGGAGGGCATAACGGTGGGCATGGAATCCCTGTCCGTAGTCAGGGCGTTCTTCCTTAAATCCCACTTCATCCTCGTCTACCGTTGATTCCTGTGCGTACGTGGTTGTAGCACAGAATAGTAGAGCGAGTAATGTGATATGTCTTAAATTCATTTCCTATTAGTCTTTATAGAAGTGTTGTTGCGTCAGTTTTCCTTAAACTAACGTGTAAAATAATAGTTAGAGTAGGGTGGAACGGACGCTAAAGTCCTGTTTTGTGTTTTTCAAGTTCGTCTTCCCAACTTTCACGGGGACGAAGAATAGGAACTGGCATTTCCTCATCATAGAGACGATCATAAAGATCTTTGTCAGTCTTGGCAAGTTCAATCAATTGTGGGTCAGCTTCCAACGCGCGATAGAGGTGGATTGTTGCGCGGTTTCTGCTTTCCTTACCGTCAGCACGCTTCAAGCAAATTGCCTTAAGGAAGTTTGCCATAGCGTTCATCTTATTTTCTTTCAGCAACGTGTCGCACAATTCTTCTGCGCGTCTACGCTGATCTGCTTCTGCATTACCGCCGATGGCCATACGGATAATGATTTCGTTCATCACCGAACTTCTTGAAATAGCGTCAATGATGGTGTCGTTAACACTGCCGTCTTCCTTGTAGAGACTACCGCAGTAAGCTTGTGCCAATCGCTTGGCAAATTCAGAGCGACCACCACCAGAGAGGTAGGTCTCTGCAATTTTACCAGCTCTGTCGAAGTTCTGCATCTTCACATAAGAGATAACCTGGTTGATACGCGTTTCTTCAGGAACTTTGAAAGATCCTACTCCTTCAATCTTGAAGCGCTTCAAGTAGGTATATTGCGAGAGCAGTGCGGTGTCTGGGCGATTCTGCGCGATAAGGTGACCTGCGTGGTCAGTGCGGAAGATGATAGATTCAGGATACTTTTCAAATGCTTCCTTACAATATTTATAACGAAGCATGGTATCTGTTTCGTTGGCATAGAGCTGATGGAAACTATATTCGTCCATAGTTTCACCATTAGCATACATGTCACGGATTTCGTGAATGTTTGCAGAACGGTTTACGTAGGTCTCCAAGATAAAGTCTACGCGTCGGAACTTAGGAAGATATTTTTCCTTAATCAAACCATAGCATCCCAATCGACTTATTTGGCGTCCCTGATTGTTGATATCGTGCTTTATGTTACCAGTAGAGTGTGCAGCGATAATCTTTTCAATCTGAGCGACTTCGTCAAAGAGACTGTCTTTGCGCATAGAATCGGCAACTTCCTGCCATGTAGCAACGGCGGGAGCAAGGTCTTCGCTCAATCGGTCAACGCGCTTGTCAGAAGGAATGAAACCCTTGAGGATGCGGAGTGCCGTATTCAAACGACCCTGTGCAAGACTTAAGTTCTTATCATAGTCACCTTCAGGTGAAGACTTACCGCTTACGCGTAGACCTGTCACAGTTGTACCGCGTGCGCTAATGATACCGCGAACGGTCTTTTCTGCCTTTGCCAACTCATTTGCATTGTGCGGGTCCTTGCTGTCCAATGAACTCTTGCCTACAAGGAACTTAAAGTCTACGCTACCTTCAGTTTCCATAGGTCCCTTCTTAGGTTTGGGCCACCATTGCTTGTAGAGAGCTGAGTCGAGTTCTGCGTATTGCAACTTTACGTCAAGCAGACGAAGAGGGTGAAGCACACCGTAGATATGTACGTCTACGCTATCGCTAATCAGAATCTTTTCGTAGTCTTCAGAAAGCGTTTCAATTACGTATGCGAAAGGAGTCAAAGGTTGGTCGACATAAATCTTATCCTTTGTCGTAAACTCATAGTAGTAAGTTTCGATACTGTCCGTACGGTTGGCAAAGGCAATTGTGTCACCTTTTGCTACCTTATAATATATGGTGTCAGTATTTTGAACCTTAAAGTAACCGTGTGACTTTGCGTATTCAATTTCAGCCTTCTTACCTACAGGGCGACGGAAGCGTTTCACCTTACAAATCTTAAGACTGTCATGGCTTACCTTAACCAATCCTTTTTCATAAAGGAAGTCGCCATTCTCAACCTTGTTGTCATAGTTACGCATCTGGGTGATGCCGTATTCCTTACCGTCAAGTACAAATGCTTTACCATATTGTACATCCTTCGTGTTTTGGTTGATGATAACGGGTTGCCAGATAAAGCGGTTGTTTTTGCGTATCAAGTCTGCATGCACGAGCATCTTTGTAGAGAGTACCATTGTGTTACCTCTCATTTCACCGTGAACGTCTACCAATTCAGTCTCTGCAGTGACGTCCGCTTTTTCTGTCATTACCTGAGCAATCGTTACGTCAATGGATGTGCGACCATTTACCTTTATCTTGGTGTAGTAGTCACTACCCTGACTGCCGAAGTATTCGTCAATGGGTACATTCTCATTTGTCTTTTCGTCCCAAATCATGTACTCACCTACAATCAATGTTGACTGGGGGTGAACTTTGAGAGTTACTTCACCTGATTTCTTGTCTGTACGGTAGTTGGTGTCAACAACAGGAAGGGTGGTTGCGTCCCAGACCTTTGCGTTACCATATAAAATACCGTCGGCTGACTTAACACGTAGCGTAACAGAAATGAGGCTACTCTTGTCCTTTTTATCCTTCTTATCCTGTGCTGAAATCTCCATATTCGCACTGCCAATGAACAGGCAGAAGCAAAGTAAAGTTTGAAGGATATGTCTGTATGTAAAACTATTTTTCATGTTTCAAGTTCTGTCTTATTTGAGAATGTATGTCAAAGTAACACCTGCTTTCAAAGGACAAATTTTAAGTCCGCTGACGTTGGGACCTCCAGGGTGGTTATTGCCCTTCCATTTCATACCTCTTTCGTATACGGCACCAAGTGCGAGCGACGTTTCCAAACTTAATCGTTGATTCAAGACAAATACGTAACCAGCAGAGATGCCACCGCCGAAGGTGTCTACGTGTTTGTTTGTGCCAGTGATGTTAATTTCCTTTCGTCCAATAGTTCCGAGGACACCATAGAACCATTGAGCTTGTGGACGACCCGTCATCCAGTAGCGAACTTCAGGTTGGATAGCGTAGTGCTTCAAACTCTTTTCGCCAAAAGCCAAAGGATTGATTTCACCTTCAACGTTGATTGTATAGTGGCGTGAAACGCGGACTTCTAAACCTGCATTTATAGTTCCTGTACACCAGTAAAGTAGGTTGGTCTTACCCACCAAACGCTGAGCGTTCATCATTTGCATACCCCCGAAACAGAGTACAGAGAAAATCAAGACAAATTTTAGTTTTGAAACAAGTTCCATGTGCTTACTTTTAAAAATTCCGTGCGAAGTTACACATATAATATTAGATACAGCACGATATCTCCCTATATATTAAGTTTTTTTCTTCTTTTTCTTAATAAGAGTTAAAGTTTTGGAAACTATGTGTTGCAATATTGTATCATGATAAATCTGACAATCGCACCCCGTTCATTTATTTTTATGATTATGATTCTCTAAAATGTTCTAATTCTAAAAGTTGAATAGTTTTTTCAGGTTCTATGTAACGCAAATTTTACACCCACTCCAGACAACGAAGGTTACTTTTGGTTAAGATTTCTTCTTGGTTTCGATTGTCCTCCATATTCGGTTTAAAGTTGTTCTTTTTAAGTTGTATTTTGTAGTTTTCCATTTGCTCATGAGTCACGTATTTCACTATGTTCCTTCTTTGCAAATAGAAACTATGATGAAACGTGTTTGAAATTTATTTTAAACTATTCTGATCCGCTTCCCATATTGTGCAACATCAATCAAAAATACAATTGAAAACAAACCAAGTTATTCTTTACATGTCATCTAATTTGAGGATTTTGAAAAAGTGGTCTGTTTTCGCTTAATCAGTTGTTATACAGAGTTATATATCTTTGAAAAAAAAGTTGAAATTGTGATGAGAAAATTCTATGTTGGACTGTGCGTAACTTTATTTAAGGCAACTTTCTCTTTGATCAGTAATTTTAAAATCTCATGCATTAGTTGTTTACTTTTCTACTCCAATTTAGAATCACGATATTAAGAATATTTAAGAGATATTGTGAATAATTAACATTGTGTGGAAGGTTAGAAATACTATTCGGCACATATTTTCGGATGTGCCGAATGTTTTTTCGGAAAATACTTGTGTTTAGCGAATTCTTAATAAATTATATGCTGATAATCAGATGCTTATTTTTGAAAAAAAAAGGAGGTCTTAGACCTCCTTTTCTCTAATACAAAGATAATAAATTTTTAGCGAAATGCAAATCGCTTTTCTGAGCGCCTCTGTTTTGATTTGCGAAAAATCTTTACAAAAAAATAGCTTTATAGGGATTCCCTTTCTACATTAGACGTAGTTGATGTTATAGCATCCGTTATTTATTCCCACTCCCAGTCAAAACGCTCAATGTCTTCTTCTACAAGTTGTGTGCCACTTTGTACCTCGATGATTTTAAGGTCGGTAGTGGCTTTTACTGCATGTAATTGTCCAGCTTTGATAAGTGCTATGTCGCCTCGGCGCACGGTGCGTTGGACATTGTCTATTACCAATTCGCCTTCACCATCTACAAAAGTCCATAATTCGTCTCGGTGGTGGTGGATTTGGTAACTGATATTTTTACCCGCAGAGATGCATAACAATTTTGTCAACGCTCGTGCTCCATCGGGGAAAGTAAGGTTGGAAATTACCTTGTAACTACCCCATCTGCGCTCTTCGTACATCGGGCGAACTTCAAGACTGTCTACATTATGCTTAAGAGTCCCTGAAATGTCTTTACGACTTACCAATATGCCATCGTTGGTGGCAGCAACAACCATGTTGTGTGTTCCGACACACAATAGGGGTTGGTCTAACTCATTAATAATATGAGTATTTACAACGTCCCTACCAATCATGACATTGCCCATCTCTCTGACGGGAGTTTCCTCAAGGAGTGAGTTCCATGAACCAAGGTCTTTCCATTTGCCAGCATAGCGTACGACAGCCAAATCTTTTTCCTTCTCAATAACCATTCGGTCAAAACTAAGTTTAGGAAGTTCGGAGTAGTGTGCGTAAAGGTCGGCATAGTTTGACGCTCCAAACTGCTGGTGAACGATATCCAGCATGTCTCCTAATCTAAATACAAATACCCCCGCATTCCATAGCGCTCCTTGCATGATAAGTGTGCGTGCAACTTCGGGTTCTGGCTTTTCGTAGAATCGTATAACTTTACTATGTGCGTCTGGATTAGTAGGATCTGCAGGTGTTTCAGCGAAGATATAGCCGTAGCGCGTGAAGGGAGTTTCTGAAGTGGGACGTATTCCCAATAATGTGAATTTAGAGTGTCCTTCTTCTGCAACTTTTATGGCACGCTTAAGTGCGGTATAGTATTCTTCGCTGACAAAACTATCACATGGCATTACCAGTACAATTTCATTGCGGTCGCAATTCTTATGTTCGTTCAGGTAAAGCGCCGAAAGTGAAATCGCAGGAAGGGTGCCACGGTGGTCTGGTTCCGTGATGAAATGTATATTTCCCTTTACTTGATTACACAACTGGTCTTTCTGTGCCAAACTGGTAGCGAAGTTTATATTTTCTCCGAGTCCTTGCTCTGTGAGTTCTCTTACTACACGTTGCACCATGGATTCAAGGGTTCCATCGGGGGAGGGAAGTAGTTGCAAAAATTGTTTTGCGCGTGTGCCGTTTGATAGGGGCCAAAGGCGCTTGCCTGAACCGCCTGAAAGGAGTATGATTTGCATTATTTGAGGTTTGAGGTTATGAGGTTTTAAGGTTATGAGGTTTAAGGTTATAAGGTTTTGAGGTTTGAGGTTTTGAGGACGCTATTAAACAAGTTTCTGAACTCTAAAATTTGTAGTATAGCTTTTCTTACCCGACAAAAATACAAAAAAATATATATGTTAGTGTTTATGGATGTAATTTTTACCGTAATTTTGCCCTATAAACACCTTTATATATATGAAGAAATTTCTCCTAACCCTGTCTGCATTGTTTTGTGTAATCAGTGTAGTCGCTCGTCCTAATTTTGAGGTAGGTAAAAAATATGCCATTCAGTGTGCGTATTATGAAACGGGTAGTATCACCCTTGGAGTGTACCACAATGTCTTGCCTTACCTATATTATTACGTGTCAAATGATATTCCAGATGATGGGTATTGGTATATATATACTGATGAGGAGGGAAATTATATGTTCCGCAATGCTGTTTCTTATGAGTATCTGGTATATGATTCTCATCGTGTTGAATCTCAAAAGAAAGGACTTAACCTTTCATCTACTCCCTCAGGCAACGAGGCGAAGTGGCAGATTGGAACAT
Organism: Alloprevotella sp.; assembly: GCA_045632685.1. Lineage (GTDB taxonomy): Bacteria > Bacteroidota > Bacteroidia > Bacteroidales > Bacteroidaceae > Alloprevotella. The sequence goes on along the minus strand of JAZQXB010000035.1, from coordinate 18,217 downwards.
TAGAAGCTGGCGGTTATTTCATTCAAAGTGTTGAAGCACCTAATCAGTATTTCAATATGCGTGTTGATGGCACTGGTTTGGTGGGTACTTATGGTAGTTATTCTGGTAGCAACGGGGTATTCTATTTCGTTGATACAGCAGGAAATGTTTTGGGTGATGTGCCTGAAACCCCTGACAATATAAATCCTATTCAAGGTGATTGTGGCGTAACTGAAGATGGTTATTATTGGGAACGAACAGGTATTGTTGATCTCCCCATAGTCGCTTCAACGTCAAAAGATCCCATCTTTTACAAAATCCGTAATGTACGTTCCGGTAAGTATTTGAAGAATGTGGATGATCAGTTGGTGCAGGTTGCAGAAGATGGTGATAATTTCTATTTCCGTAAGAATGGTGATGGTTATTCTATCCTCACAGAGGCAGGGAAACACATTATGACTAATTATCCGACGAATGGTGAACCTTTAGGTTTGAAGAAAAGTACTACAATTACGGGAACCAATTATTGGGCATTTGGATACTATTATGACTATGAGAATCCTGGTTATACGGTAGAAAAACTCACCCAACGTCCTGTTTACAGTTACGATACGTGGTGGCAACCGCAAATTACGAATGGTCAGTCACAATACGTATTCTGGAACGATTACATGCAGCAGCATGTGTGTCTCTACGATATGTATGATTCGGGTTCTACCTTCGTATTCTATTCTGCAGACGAGCGACATGCCAAATATTTGATGGAAAATGGAGTGGTGTTCCCAGGAGTTGAACTGGTAGGTTTCCGTTCTCACATTGATACCTTGCGCATCAATGATAAGGAACTTATCTACGATAAAGAAGCGTCTACTTATGTGGCTACCGCTACTATGGACGCTCGTACGTCAGGTGTTTTCTCTGCAAACGTTTATTTCATACCCAAGGTTCATGACGCTGAATATGAAATGCGTATTGATGGCATAGCACCTAATGAAGATGGCGTTGTGGAACTCGTAGACTTTGATTGTGCTGCGCCCCATACATTGAATCTCTATAAGAATGGTGAGGAAATAGAAACGGCACAAATCCGCTTTACTTACCTTAACCTTGTGGAAGTAAATTATCCCACTTGTAATGGATCGTACTATACCGGCGGTACGTTGCGCGTGACACAAGCCAATATTGCAGGTTATGACTCTCTTTACACAGCCGCATTCCGTTATCGTGGCGCCTCTGCTCAAGGGTATAATAAGAAGAGTTATGCAGTTAAGATGTATGAGGTCGATGGAGTAACATCAAAGGATGTCGCGTTTTTGGGACTTCGTGATGACAACAACTGGATTCTTGACGCGATGGCGGTTGATAAAGCGTGTATGCGTAACCGAGTGAGCACAGATTTATGGAATGATTTTGCCACACCTCCTTATCACAAAGCTGCTGGATATGAAAAGAAGGCGCTTCATGGAACACGTGGAGAATTTGCTGAAGTCTTTTTGAACGGAAAGTATCACGGTCTATATTGTTTGACTGAAAAAATGGACCGTAAGCAGTTGAAATTGAAAAAGTTTAAGGAAGCTACTGAAAGTAATCCAGAAGTTGTTAGAGGAACGCTTTACAAGTCTTCACAGTGGAGTTATGAAGTGCTGATGGGACACGAAATGGGTGTGAATTATTACCCCAAAACTGCGCCTAGAAGTTATAACAATAATGTGCGCGAGGAGACTTGGGCGAATTTTGAAATTAAATATCCCGATTGGGAGGACGAACCTATTGATTGGGGACCTCTTTGGAATGCCATAAACTTTGTAGCTACTTCCAGTGATCCCGTGTTTAAGCGTGATATAGATAATTACTTTGATGTGGCAGGGGTTACCGATTATTACCTGTTCCTTGAGTTGATGCTTGCGACGGATAACCATGGTAAAAATCTGTTCCTTTACAACTATGACCAGACTATTGACGTGCCTGCTCTCCGTAATCGCATGGGGATTGCACCTTGGGATTTAGATGGAACATGGGGGCGCAGATGGGATGGTAAAAAGGATATTTGCATGCCCGATCAGGACTTTACAACCTTCCTTTGGAATTATGAACACGGAACGCTTACGCTCTTCCATCGTTTAAAGCGTCTTGGTTCTATGGGTTGGGAAGATGAGTTAGCAGCACGTTATGCGGAATTAAGAGAAACTCACTTCTCTGAAGAATCCTTGTGTGCACGCTTCCAGAAATACGCCGATTTGTTTGAAGAAAGTGGTGTTGTTGAGCGTGAAGCTGCATGCTGGAGCTCTTATCATCCCGATATCTTGGGAGATGTGGCATACATCCAAGATTGGATTTCTCAACGTCTGCAGTATTTGGATCAGCAATATGGTTATGTAAAACCAGATGGCGTTGAACATGTGGCAGTTGACCGTGTCGGTGTAAGTGGTGGAGTAGGTTGCCTTTCAGTTTCGTCATTGATTGCGCAAACCGTTAAAATCTATTCGCTAAGCGGACAGCTTGTACGTAATTTAGAAGTATCACAAGGTGTCACCCGTGTTGATGGTCTCCAGCCAGGCGTTTATGTCGTAGCAGGTAAGAAGGTGTTGGTGCGTTAATAGTCAATGGACAACAGACAACAGACAACGGTCAACGGTCAACAGACAACAGACAACCGACAACCGACGCCAAACCGAGTGCAATCAAGTTTACTTGAATTGCCGAGGTGCGAAGGAGGAAAAGACCACGAAGTGGGATTAACGGACAACGGTCAACGGACAACGGTCAACAGACAACAGATAATAGACAGGGATAACGTTAAAGAGGAAGTGCTTCGGCACTTCCTCTTTAACATTTCTGTGACCCCAGAGGGATTCTAACCCTCGACCTTCAGAACCGGAATCTGACGCTCTATACAGCTAAGCTATGGGGCCTTATAGTAACTTTTAGCGATTAATGGTGCAAAGGTAATAGAAAAAAAGAATATTTGTAGTTAACGGGGAAAGAGAAATAAGGTTTTTTACCTATTTTTGCAATACAAAATTTTAGTTAAAACTTGAAATTTAAATATTCTCATAAACTTTATGGCAAAAAAACGTGATAAGGTAGCGACTCCTGTTGCCGCAAAAAGCAAGTCTTCTTTTTCTGGAATAAAGATTCCTTACCTTTGGGGACATGCCCTTATGATTTTGTTTATTTATGCTTGTTGCACCTGGTTGTACGGCGATGTGTTCCAGCGTGCGCAGCAGGAATGTTATGTCTCTGCCGATGCAGAACGGATGGTTTTTGTATTGCGTCAACCTTTTGGGGAATTTTATTGGTTGATGCGTTATGCGATGTTGGTATTTAAGAATGTGTGGGTAGGTGGTCTCGTGTTAACCATACTTTTAGTAGGTTCTGCATGTTGCCTTTCTCGAATTTTGGGACTTTCCCGCAGATGGAAACTCCTCACTTTTTTATTGCCATTGGCAACACTTTCCTACCTTATTTGGAGAGGTTTACGTATCTATTTCTTAGATGAACCATCGCTTGTTATTGGTATTCCCGCAGTCGTCTTTGTGTTTACAGCTCTTGGAGCGTGCATTGCTTCTTTTGTGAGAAAGAGGGTGGGGAGTTCCCAAGTGTCTCACAAACATTCTCATTGGTTCCCCGTTGTGACGATGGTGGTGGCCTGTGCCACTTTAGTTTCTTGCACGCGTTTGTATCGCGAGAATGATGTAGCTTGTGCACGCATGCAGAATCTTATGTGGAAGGCAGCTTGGGAAAGTATGGCTGATGAAGCCTTGAGTGTTAGTCGAGGAACCCGCGTAACGGCTGCTTATTATGCTGTAGCATTGGTACAACAAGAGCAGTTATTAGAACATATTTTTGACTTTGCTTTTGATTATCCTCAAGATGGGATAAATCTTGCTGATAAGGGACAGACAGAGGCAGGACTATATGAGGCGGATTGTAATTTTTATGCAGGATTGGTGAACAGCGCCTATCGTTCAGCAATGGAACGCCATGTTATGGCAGGTCCCTCAATCTCTAATTATAAGCGCCTTGCACTTTGTTCCATAATTAATGGAGAAATGAATTTGGCAAAACGCTACATGAAGGCGTTGGAAGAAGTGCCTTTTGAAAGTGATTTTGTAGACCGCTATGGACCGATGATTGACAATCCCAAGTTAATCGTAGAAGATCCTGAATTGGTCAAGGTGCTTCATCTTGCTCCCCGTGAAACGACCTACGAGCAAAATTTCAGACGCCCCGTATTCCTGGGTTATAATGTGGGACTCTCGTATGGTTCAGACCAGACGTTGATTACTTCAATTGCTGCCACCCTCTATTCTAAAGACTTGTTGCGTTTTATGAATATGGCCTCTGTCTTGAGACAAAAGACTGGCGGTAGACTTCCTGCCATTGTGCGTCAGGCAATCATGATTTACTCAATGACCCACGAGGAGGTGAAGAATGTCTTTCCTGAAGTTTGCAATGATCGTGTGATGCTTTCAAATTTCCATGCTTTCGTAGCCGAAGCAAAACCTTATCTAAAGGATAAGGCCGAGTTGCGTAAACAATTGAAACAAAATTGGTTGGGAACTTATTATTACTATTATTATTGCGAAAATAACGAACCCTATCAAGTTCGCAAAGCAAATAGCAGTGCTGGTGGGGTGAACTAAATTCAGCAGATAAGTTAAGATTTTTTTAGTTGACAAGTTGAAGAGGTACGAGTAGACAAGAATGCCCCCTCCAACCTCCCCCTGAAGGGTGAGGCTTCCTCGCGTTTTAGTTAACAAGTTAACGAGGTACAAGTAGACAAGATGGTTACCGAGATAAACGAGTACCGTCCCGCATGGTGTTACTCACTACTCACTCCTCACTACTTTAGTTAACGAGTTGACGAGGTACGAGTAGACAAGAAAGTTGCCGAGATAAACGAGCATAGTCCCGCATGGTATTACTCACTACTCACTACTCACTACTCACTACTAACTCCTCACTCCTCACTACTTATAACATAAACCCTATGCCTATCATTTATTTATTATTATTGTTCCTCGTTTCGTGTGGAGGAATGACTAAAGAGGTGCCTTCTTCATATAATTCACTCAGCGAAGAGGCTCCCATTTATCCTGATTATCGTGATATTGCTATACCCTGTAATATAGCACCATTGAATGTAATGCTTAATGCCGAAGGTGAGGCCTTTGCGGCAACAATATCAGGACCTTCAGGTGCACAAATTGTAGCTCAAGTTGACGCAAATAAGTGTTTCTTTGATGAAACTGAATGGCGCAAATTGCTTGATGCGGAGAAAGGTAAAGAACTGACTGTCTCAATTTTTGTAAAGCGTTCGGGTGAATGGTTGAGATATAAACCTTACAACATTTATGTTGCTCCAGAACCTATTGACTCGTTCCTTTCCTACAGATTGATAGAACCCAGTTATGAACTGTATCGTCAGTTAGGTCTTTATCAGCGTAATCTTACTACATTTGAGGAACAACCCATTTATGAGAATAACAATACATTCTCGGGTGATGACAATCATTGCATTAACTGTCATAATTATCAGAACTTTGATGCTTCAACTATGCTTTTCCATGTGCGTGCTTCACACGGTGGAACAGTCTTTGTTGAGGATGGTACAGCAAAGAAAATGAAGATGACGGTAGATTCCGTTCTTGCAAATTCCGTATATCCTACCTGGCACCCGCAACTCCCTTTAGTGGCATTCTCTTCTAATAATACAGGACAAGTATTCCACCTTGTAGATAGAAGTAAGGTTGAGGTTATTGACTATGCCAGTGACCTTGTGCTCTATGATGTTGAAGAAAGTGCTATCACTAATGTATTGCGTACAAAAGATTATCTTGAAACATTTCCCCACTGGTCTCCCGACGGTAAGCGCCTTTTCTTTGCTCGTGCCTATACCCCACAACTTGCACAGATGCCCGACAGCGTTCGCGACGATTATGTTATTACCCTCATTGACAGTTTGCACTATGATGTGATGAGTATGACTTTTGACCCTCAAACGCGCACTTTTGGCACTCCTCAACTTGAAGTAGGTTGTGCTTCAAACAACCGCAGTGCTGCAGTGCCCCGTGTGAGTCCGGATGGCAATTATCTACTCTATACCGAGGGAGGTCGTGGCCAATTCCATATTTGGCATCCAGAAGCAGACCTTTATGTGAAGGATCTTCGCACCGATAGCGTGCGTTGCTTGACAAATGCCTCTGGTTTGGGACCTGATAGTTATCACACATGGAGTAGTAACGGGCGCTGGATTGTTGTTGCGTCTCGTCGTGACGATGGCAGTTATTCACGAGTTTACATTTCTTATTTTGACGAGCAGGGCAATGATTATAAAGCCTTTGTATTGCCTCAATATGACCCAGAACATAATTTCTGTCGTATGAAGAGTTACAATGTCCCCGAACTAACACGTAATGCAGTTCAGGTGACGCCAGATCAATTGCGTGAAGTAATTTATGACGATGCAGCGATGGAGCAAGTGAAGTATATTGCTCCCTAAATAGAAATCAGACTTGAATGTTTGCAAGTGTGGTTCTTTTTAGAATTATAAATAAAAATGTGGAGGTAGTCCTTGAGGACTGCCTCCACATTTTTGTTCTTGAGTTTCTCAAAATTTATTTTTTAAGGTAGAAACCTTCGGTTAGTTTTTCATATTCTGCAGAGCGCTTTCCTTCTGCTGTAGCGAGAATGAGGGTGTCCTTGATAACAGTTACGTTTTCAATCCCTTTTTTGAAACAAAGTAGCATTCGCTTGGGCGATTTGTTAGGCGTAGTTTGAACTGCGGTGAATCTAATGGGAGTAAAATGTTTGACGATGGAGGAACTAATGAAAGATTGTGCTGTGTCAGCGGGGAGTATTACGCAAAATAAACCTGCGGGGTTAAGCAGGTTGTATGCTGCATCTATAAGCATTTCATAGGGGAGTGACTGACTGTGGCGTGCTTGTAAGCGCTGTAAGTTGGGAGGGATAACTCCTTCTGTAAAAAAAGGAGGGTTGCTAACTACGATATCAAAAAGTTGAGAAGGGGTGTAGTCTCTAATATCTGAGTTTACGATTTTAACTCTTGAAGCAAAAGGAGAGGATAGCACATTCTCCCTTGCTTGTAGTGCCGCTTCCGTGTCCAGCTCTACTCCAACAATTTGTGCTTCGCATCGTTGTGCAAGCATTAGAGCGATGAGTCCGCTTCCTGTGCCGATATCTAAAATATGTTGGGCATTACCAATAGGGCACCATGCACCTAAAAGCACTCCGTCTGTGCCTACTTTCATGGCGCAACGGTCGTGATATATTCTGAATTGTTGGAAATCAAAGTGTGACATTTTTGGGGATTTTGGACAACGGACAACGGACAACGGACAACGGACGCCAAACCGAGCGCAATCAAGTTTACTTGAATTGCCGAGGTGCGAAGGAGGAAAAGACCACGAAGTGGGATTAACAGTCAATTGTCAACAGACAACAGACAACAGACAACAGACAACGGACAACAGACAACAGTCAACGGACAATGGTCAACTGTCAACGGACAATGGACAACAGACAACGGTTAACGACCGTGCGGGATGTAAACAAGCGTTTGAGTCAAGCCAACTTGTTTACTCGTACCTGTCAACTCGTCTACTATCTTTTATTAATGATGTAAATCCCTGTTGCAGCCAATGTTCCAGCGATGACATATTTGAAATAAAAGGGTTCGTTTAGAAATATGCAAGAGGTAAGCGCACCAACTACGGGAATGAGGGAGTTATAGATTGCAACTTTCCCAATAGGATTACAGATGATAAGTTTGTTGTATAGGGCAAAACCCAGTGAGGATATGACGATGAGCAGTAGGAGGAGGATGATGCCGAAGAGGGTGATGCGGGGAAGTGTTCCACCAAAGATAATCCCTTGCAGCACCAATATTAATCCTCCGAATCCTAAACTGTATCCCGTTCCTACAAAGATGTCTACGCGTTTGCTTAATCCGCGCGTCATCAAACTGGCACTTGCAGAACAGAGTGCATTAAGGATAATCATACCATCGCCCCAGAATGAAATATTTTCGGTGTTTAAACCACCCATATTCAGGATGAGAATCCCAATAAATCCGATGGTGCAACCTATGATTTTGCGGGCATCTAATTTTTCACTTGGAAAGAAGACGCATGCTAACAGTACGAGCACGAATACGCTCATAGAGTTCAGAATAGCTGCACGTGCGCCAGCACTATGAGAGAGTCCGATGTAAAAAAATGCATAATGCAGAGCGGTGTTGATAAGGGTAAAGATGAGAATGTATCCCCAATCGCTTTTATTTTTAACGCGGAAATCTCTTTTCGTGATGCGAGCGATAAATAGTATAATCAACCCGGAGCATGAAAATCGTATACCAGCAAAAAGCATTTTGCTGCTCGTCATTTCGGGAGTAATCAGAAATTCTTCAAACCCTAATTTTATTAGTGGATATGCCCACCCCCATGCTATCGCAGCAGTGAGGGCAAAAAGGCTCACCCATAGTGGGCGGGTAAAGATGGACGACATTATTTATTCTTAAATATGGGTGTCTGGTAAATATAGATAACTCTTTGTTTGATGGATAGTTGTACTCATACAAGCCCCCTCATAGATATTCAATCGAAAAAACGAGAATTTCTATGTTTAAGAGAACACGAATTTCACGAATAACACGAACCGCAGGTCGCGCAAGTCAATCTCCATGCGGGATGAATATTTCTTAATCAGAGGCGAATAACACGAATACCATCCGGATGGTATTGACTTGCGCGACCTTCGGTTCGTGCAATTGCTTTCGCGACCTTTGGTTCGTATGCGATAAGCAAAGATAACACCCCGCAAGGATTGACTTGCGCGACCTTCGGTTCGTGTTCTCTAAATTAAAGAGACAAATTTTACCGGACAACAATAATTCGTAAACAAGTTTATGGTATGTGGGTTGGTGAAGCGGTTACTCCACTTCATTAGTTCCCCACTCAAAGGATAGCGTCCCCCCTTTTACAATATCCTCGTAGTGGAGGTAGGGCAGGGGGTAGGGAGTATTGTTTAGTAAGATACGCTTTATGGAGTGTAAATTGCTGGGGCGAGGCGGGCATTCTATGGTGAAAGTGCCACCTTCCACCTGGATGGTTGCGCGCTGAAAAAGCGGTTGTGAAATCCAGTAGCGTGCACTGGCGGGTTCTACTTGGTAAAGCCCAAGGGAGGCAAGAACATACCATGCCGACATTTGTCCCACATCTTCGTTTCCACAAATCCCCTCGGGCGTGTCGTTATAGAGCGTGTTGAGCACTTGATGTACCAGTTCATTAGTACGCTCGGGTTTTCCCAACATTGTGTATAAGTATAAAATGTGGTGAGAAGGTTCATTGCCGTGAGCATATTGACCTATCATCCCTGAAATGTCGGGCGATGCTTCTGCTCCGAGGGTTGAGGGTTGTAAGAAGAGGGAGTCAAGTTTTGCTAACATGCACTGCTTTCCTCCATAGCATTCCGCAAGTCCCTCAACATCGTGAGGCACTAACCATGTGTATTGCCAGGCATTCCCTTCGCAATAGTCATCATTGCGATGGCTGGCATGGAGCGGGTCAAAGGGCTCTCGGAACTTGCCATTGCTATCTTTACCTCTTATAAACCCACTGATAGTGTCAAAGAGGTGGCGGTAAGAGCGACTCTTTTCGTGGTAACTCAAGGCAGCATCAGTCTTTCCCAACGCTTCAGCAGCACGTGCTGCAGCACCATCAGCAAGCGCATATTCCAATTCGTAGGCGACCGCTTCTTTATAGAGGTTGCAAGGTATATAGCCGAATTGACGGCGCAGGGCTCTGCCGAATGCATCTTCAGCAGTAGTTTTTTCGATTGCCTGGAAGGCGCGTTCGTAGTCAATGCCTTTAATTTTCTTTACGATAGCATCGGCAACAACTGGAATTGCTGGGTTTCCCACCATGCAATTTGTTTCACATCCCCAAAGGTGCCAGACCGGAAGTTTTTGTTGCTCATCACAGATGTTGAGCATCGTATTGACGAAATCGCTCATGCGTTCGGGGTCGATAAGTGTGAGTAGTGGCATTTTGGCACGATAGGTGTCCCATAGCGAGAATATGGTGTAGGTGGGCGTGTCACAATGATGTACCTCGCAATCTGCTCCACGATAGTTGCCGTTGACATCACTGAAAAGTGCTGGTGCCATCATGGTGTGATAAAGCGCTGTGTAAAAGGTGCGCTGTTGTTCAGGAGTTCCACCTTCTACAGTAATACGTTTTAATTCGTTATTCCATGCCTCTTCAGCCTGACTGGCAACGTCATTAAAATCCCATGTGGAATTCTCTGTTTGTAATGCCATTTTTGCCCCTTCAACACTTACCGCAGAGAGGGCAACCTTAAGGAGCACCTCTTCACTTTCTTGTGTCTCAAAATGAAGGTGGGCATATAGACTGTCCTGTCCATGATAACTAATAGAGTCTATGGCTTTAGAACATTCAGCAACGAAGAATACCTTTTGCTGGTTCGCCCAACCGCGGGAGTGGCGCCACCCCGAGATATTGTGGGCATCGTGAAGTTCAATATGTGCTTCAGTCGTGCGGTCCCAGCATCCGCCGTTTTCCAAATCAATAACAAGTCCAGCATTACTACTTTCGGGGAAGGTATATCGATGGAAAGCAGTGCGAGGGGTTGCTGTGAGTTCGGCACGAACGTTATAGCGTTGTAAAGGTATGGAGTAATAACCAGGTTTTACAATTTCTTTGCTGCGTTCGCCAAGAGACCATAGTCCACTTTGTGTATCATTGGCTGTTCCTCGATTATAGTTTACAGTCCCAGTGACTGGCATTATCGTAACATCAAATAAGTCCCCAATTCCCGTTCCACTCAAATGTGTGTGAGAAAAACCAATGATAGTAGAATCCGAAGCATGGTACCCCGAACACCAATCCCAATCTTCGGGGATTGATGTAGGACCTATCTGTACCATTCCAAAGGGCACGTTGGCACCCACAAAAACATGACCATGTCCCGCTGACCCAATATGTGGGTCAACATATTCCGTAAGTGAAGGATTTGTTCGCTGACAACTTATAAGAGCGAGGAGTATGGTGGTGTTTAAGAGTATGTGTTTCATTACTAAAGAAATGGAGAAGTGGTTTATCTATTTTCTTTAAGCATAAAATTTAATGTGTCTCCGGAAAGCAATTCCTGGTGAGTGATTCGGAGTGATTTAAGCGGTCGGTTCTTGAGATGAACACTCTTGATAAACGGCGCCTTTTGAGGATTGCGATTGGTGCGAATGGAAATGTTGCCTCGTGGAGTTGTAATCTGAATGCTGGAGAATTGCGGTGTAGTCAAGGTGAATGTTGGTTCACCTGGGGTGTCGGGGTAAATGCCCATCATGGAGAAAAGCGCCCAGGCGGAAAGGGTGCCAGCATCGTCATTGCCCGGTAAACCATTGGGGGCATTGTGGTAACAACTGTCTAATAGGTGTTTGACAATCTTTTGTGTGCGCCACTCTTCGCCCTTAAATCTGCTGAATAGGTAGGGGTAAGCAATATCAGGTTCGTTGGCTGGGTCATAATGTCCTGCGTCAAATATTTCCTGTAATTGGTTTATATAATTGCGCTTCCCGCCCATCAGTTTCACCAGTCCCTCCACATCGTGTGTGGCTGAGAAGGTATAGGCATATGCCGAACCTTCATGGAAACCAGGTACATTTTCAAAATGCTTACCGATAGCGGCATCAAATTGATTTAGGAAAGTTCCGTCGGCACTGCGTGGGCACAATGCGCCTAATTTCTTATTGAAATAGTTGCGGTAATACTTTGAACGGACTTTAAAGATTCTCGCTATGTCGCTGTGTTTTAAAGATTCTGCTAATTGCGAAATGGCAAAATCAGCCTGGCAATATTCTAACGTGTGAGATACGGAATTGTCTCCCGAAAGATCGGTGGGTAAATAGTAGAGTGGAATATATCCGCGTTCTACATACGGAGTAATGTCAGGGCGTAAGGGATTTTCAGGTCCAGGGGTATTTGCTGATTTTAGCATCCCCTCAAGTGCCGTTGTTATATCAAAATCTCTCAATCCGCGCAACCAACTATCAGCAATTACTACAACCGCTGGGTCACCAGCCATGGTGTATGTTTCACGACCAAAAAGTTCCCAACGGGGCAACCATCCACTTTCCTTATACATATCCACTATAGAACGTAACATGTCCGTTTGGCGTTCTGGGTAAACCAATGTCAGAAGTTGGTGAAGGTTGCGGTAAGTGTCCCAAAGTGAGAAGATACTATACCTTGGAACTTCGGTTTTACCTACTCCTCCATGCCCCATCATTCGGTATTCTCCATTTGTATCGCTAAACAAACTTGGGTGAATAAGTGCATGGTATAGTGCGGTATAGAAGACGGTTCTTTGGTCCTTTGTGCCTCCCTCAATCTGAATACGTGAGAGGTCATCATTCCATTGTATGCGCGCTTTCTGACGCACCTCCTCAAATCCGCTCGAAGCCTGTTCGGCCTCCAAATTCATGCGCGCATTCTCGCAAGAGACGAATGATACTCCAACCCGTACCACCACGGTGTCACCTGTCTGGAGGTTGTTATAAGTAAATCGGTAGCCGATGTTGTCTCCGCCTAATTGTTCAATACTATTATCATATAGTTTGAAGGTCTCCGCTCCCCGCCAAGCTTTCTCTACATCCTGCATCTCTGGTTCTCGCTTCCAGAATCCGCTGACCGATGGTTTGTGACTTACCCGCATTACGAAATACAAGGGGAAGACCGCCTCTCGTGTATAACAGAAAGTGCCCAATAATTTGCATCCTTCAATTTCAGTGGCATTCACCCTTTTTAACCAAGCTCCGCTTTCGTTGGTCAGTCCCTCACCAAGGTTTAATAAAATGTGCCCATCCCCCTTGGGGAATGTATAGCGTTCACACGAAGAGCGAGGTGTAGCCGTCACCTCGCATTTAATATCATATTTTGTTAATTTGTTACTATAATATCCTGGTGCTGCTTGTTCTTCTGCGTATGTAGAACCATATTGGGTATAGTCCACGTTGAGCGAACCCGATGTAGGCATTACCAGCAAAGATGCAGCTTCAGGACAACCCACACCGCTGAGCGAAACATGCGCAAACCCTGTAAAATAACTATTGTTGTAGTCATAGGGAGCTGACCACCAACGGTTGTCCTTGTCATAACGGTTGAGGTCTGACCCCATTACGTTGAAGGGTACCACCGACATCATTCCGTTGGGAGTTATTGCCCCAGGGGAGGTAGTGCCGTAATTGGTAGTTCCGATAAACGGGTTGACTTCATCAACGGGGGCTTGCCCGTATAGAGGAAGGGTTATTAGGAAAAGTGAAAGCAGGGTGTGGCGCATGGAGTGAGGAGATATAAAAGGTGATGAAGTTGAAAGGTTAAGAGGGGTTACCCCTTCATTCTTGATCTAATTCATGAAGAGCGAAAGCATAAGCGCCAATGGAAACAGCTTTATTTGCCCCCATTTTAGAAATGCCGATACCGATGCGTTTTTGAACATCGTAATCCACATAACGTTCTTGCCCATAAACCTTAATGCGCTTCACTTCGCCATGTGCAAAATCCAGGAATGTGTCGGGATTGTCGAGGTCATATACCTTCATTTGCACGCGAGGAACTTTTTCGCCCTTGATGGTTGAGAGTGTAGAATGAAGTTCTTCCATAAGTGCAGGCATAATCCATTCCTTTGCCGCCATTACGCCCCCTCCGAGTACTACGATACCGTCAATGAGCGTGGTGGAAGTGGCTATTGCTGCTCCTAATGTGCGGCCCATAGCTGCGAAGGCCTCTCGTGCGGCGGCTGCATTCCCTGCGCATTTGCCCAGGATGATATCAGCCATGTGTTGGGCGTTCATTTGAGAGACGTCCTCTCCCGTAAGTTCCCCATAAACACGGCAAACCGCTCGTGTAGAGGCGCCCTCTTCAATGATAATATCGTGCATAGAGGGGTGGGGGAGGCAGAAGGTTTCTACGCAAGAGTTGTCCCCACGGTTTAAATGACCATTAATTACCATGCCGATGCCGAGTCCTGTTCCAACGGTATATCCAATTAGGTTTCGGAATCGCTTTTGCGATCCCGCTTCTTCAAGTAACTTGTTCACCTCGGGCAACAAGCCACAGAGTGACTCACCATAGGCAAAAAGGTCGCCGTCGTTGTTGATAAATACGGGAACGCCGAAATGGTCTTCCAACAGCGGACCAAGGGCGACTCCTTCACGGAATGATGGGAAGTTGGGGAGGAATCCCCCGATAATGCCGCGGGGATAATCCGCAGGGCCCGGAAAGGCAAAACTAATGGCGATGGGGCGTTGTGATGGGTCGTCGAAGAGCATCTCAAACCCCTTGATTATTTGCATCAAGCATGCATCTAAATCATGAGCCATAGCGGGGAGAGTGTAGGGTCCCCTGATGTATTCGCCCCCTTGGATGGAGGCAAAGACGAGATTGGTGCCGCCAGCATCAAGCGTAGCAACTATGCGAGGGTCGGAAAGGTAGGACATAACAGATATGCGGGTGAAACGGCTATTTAAAATGACGAACTTGAGGAGGTGAGTCTGTTTGTAGCGTGTTTGATAATTTTAATCGTAGTACTGTCACTGTCAAATACAGAATACCATCCTTGGGGTTCATGAGGTGGGTCACATAGGAAATCGTCGCCTTTGCTCCACGTTTCAGTTCGCGGGCGGCCACTACCTCCCCATCCCCAGAAGTTGCAACCAGCAAGAGGCCCCAGAGCAAGGTGACTTTCCATTACGCGATGAAATACTGCTTTGTAGAGGCTGTCTCTACTCAAAGTATTGCGCTGCAAGTCACAACTATTCCCTTCACGTGGGAAACCGAATTCTTCAATAACCATGGGTTTCTTAATGCGATTCCAAATGCGGTAGTGAAAGTCTATGTATTCATTAGTACGTTTACAAGCATTTTCGATATTCTCATCAGGATTTTCACGTGACGCCCATCCCCAATTGACGGGCCAGATGTGTAGCGTAAGGTAATCAATGTTTGGGTCCGTATGGACTTTAACGAGGAGTTCTTCATCACTTTCGCACCCATAGAGTCCCTCACTGCCGAGTGATACCATGTGGTTGGGGTCAATGGTCTTTATGCGTTTTGCTGTTTCAGCAATGAAATGTGCAAAAAGCTCTTTGTTGTCTTTGCTAAATGGACGGGGTTCGTTGCAAATTTGCCAGGCAAAGATGGTGGGGTCATCTTTATACGCAATGCCTGTGATGCTATTGACGCGTGAGACAATAGTTTCCGCATGTTTGTAGAATAATTCTAAAGCCTCTTGACTTCTTACAAAATTAGCGGCGTACTTAACATAGTCATTATATCCCTCTCCATTCGCATTGGGAGAATCTCCAAACCCGCATTCACGCAAGTAAAATCCATAACCTCCGCTCCAGTCCCAAGAATTGGTTAAGTAAATCACTGCTGTCATGTTGCGCTTTGCTAATTCTGTGAGCGTGTAGTCCAATCCAACAAGTAGCGTGTCGTTAAGTACACCCGGTTGGGATTGGAGGTAGGGTTGCACGGAATTAGCGTGACAACTTCCCGCATCAGCGCCAGCAAGGATGCGAAGGTTTTCAACGCCCATCTCTTTTAAGCAATCTAATTCTTGTTGCAAACGAGCGCGATTGCCATTTTCGGCACCAAGCAGTGGGGCATACCAAAGGTTGGTCCCCACGAAATAATAGGGTTTCCCCTCCCGCAGAATATTGACACTATCAGCGGTTATAAAGTGTGAAATCTCACTTTCGCACGCTTGTTGGTTACAAGATGTAAAGGGGAATGCAAAAGCAATAGTTGTAATAAGTTGTAGCAGAACTATAGAAGTTGAAATTGGTTTCATCGTGTAACAGTATTGAAAATAATAATTCAAGTTTCGCAAGTGCTCAACTTGTTAGGTTTTAAGGTTTTAAGGTTTACCATTCGGAGGACTCCCATTTAGTTTGTATAAACAGTCTGGATAGTCCTCAAAACCTTAAAGCGTAGCGACCTAACAACCTCATAACCTGACTCAACTGAAGCTTGCGAAAGTTGAGTAATAAGTGTGAAGGAATGACGCGTAGTTCCTTACTTTGGGAAAACTTCATTTACAGGTGTATAACCGTATCGCAGAGATGTGTTACCTCTAATCGATGAGTGATAAAGATAAGTGTGCAATCAGGTCGGTGTTTAACAATATTTTCAACTACAGATTTTTCGGTGTTGATATCCAATGCGGAAGTAGCTTCGTCTAACAATAGGATAGGGGCATCTCGGAGAAGCGTGCGCGCAATACAAATGCGTTGCGCTTGTCCTTCTGAAAATCCACCCCCTTGTTCGGTGCATGAAGTGTCAAGTCCCATGGGCAAGTCAAGTACGAATTGTGCACAGGCAATGTGGAGGGCTGTAATTAAATCTTCCTCTGTGGCGGATGGATTTCCGAGTAAAAGGTTCTCTCTAACGGTGCCACTGAGCAGCGTATTCCCTTGGGGCAGATAAGCAAAGTGGTTGCGTGAAGCTGGAGATACAGCGATGCTTTCATTGGCATTATACAGTTCAATCTTACCCTCTGTGGGGGAAATAAGTGCTAACAACATTCTGATAAGTGTTGTTTTCCCTGTTCCTGTTTCTCCTAAAATGGCTACTCTACTTCCTGGGGATAGTGTAAGAGAGTAGTTGTTGAAGATGAGGCGTGACGTCTCGTCGTAGGCAAAACTAACATTGTTGACGCGAATGCCCACCTTCCCTTCTAAAGGCGTTTCCATAGGAGTGGGTTCTGTCGGTAGTGTGGAAATCTCAATAAGTCGGTCGCATGATGTTCCTACGCTTACAAAAATGGGGATGAAACGTGTCAGTGTGCGTACTGGATCTTGAATCTGTGATACGAGTTGAACAAAAGCGATGAGTGTCCCGTAACTGATATTTCCTTGAGACAGACTATAGGTTCCCCACGCGAAGGTTACAAAGTACCCTGTTGCAAATCCTACATTTAGAAGGGTTGAGGTAAAGGTTGAATATTTTGTACGTTGAATAATTTGTCTTCGTAGTGTTCCCTGTTGGGTGGCGAGTCGTTCCACTACGTGAGTTACTCTTTGGAGCGTTTTGATGACAGGGGTGTGTTGTAAACTCTCCTGCATCAAACTCTGTATGCCACTTTCAGAGGTGCGAACCTTGTGAGTAATGGTTCGCATTTTGCTGACATACAAACGTCCCATAAGGATAAACACAGGCAATATTCCTACAATCATTAATGCTAATGTGCTGTCCATGATGTATAGAAATGTAAAGGCAGCTACGAATTTAATGATGGTAGTAATAAGCGTGGGTAGACTTTCTGTAATAAAACTTGTTATTTCTGAAGCATCGCGTTGTAAACGATTGGTGAGGTCACCCGTGTGGAATTTTCGTAGTTTTCGCCAATCGCTGTTTAATAATATGTTAAAGAAATTGCTATGCATTTTATTTAGTGACTCAACTCCCAACGTTGCTTTAATCCAACGTGAGGCAAGTCCTAATAAAATCTGGACAACTATAACACCACCTAAAAGCATAAAAGCGCTGGAGAGCGGTACTGAAGTGTTATTCTTGGTAGCAATATCAACAGCTAACTTTGTAGACCATACAAAAAGCAAATCCGCTCCTACGATTAAAATACCGAGGAGCGTGTTGAGGAATGTCTGAAGGCGATAACCCTTACCAACCTTCCATAACCAAAATATGTTTGATCTTGATATAAGCATAGAGCGTTGAAGTTTTAGGTGTTGGAGGGGACAGTCAACGGATGACGGTCAACAGTCAACCGACGCCAAACCGAGCGCAATCAAGTTTACTTGAATTGCCGAGGTGCGAAGGAGGAAAAGACCACGAAGTGGGATTAACGGTTAACCGACGCCAAACCGAGCGCAATCAAGTTTACTTGAATTGCCGAGGTGCGAAGGAGGAAAAGACCACGAAGTGGGATTAACGGTTAACCGACGCCAAACCGAGCGCAATCAACTGACGCAGGAGTGAGTGTAAAGATAAGTTTACTTAATCTTTGCCGAGCGACAAGGAAGAAAACTTGTTTAAGCTTACTTGAATTGCCGAGGTGCGACTTGCGAAGCTTGATGAGCGTCTGCGAATAAGGAGGAAAAGACCACGAAGTGGGATTAACGGTCGCCCGAACCTCCCCGTTAATCGTTAACCGTTCAACGTAACCCTATTATTTGACT
>JAZQXB010000034.1:0-24262 GCA_045632685.1 Alloprevotella sp. | reverse complement strand
AATTGGAGAAGTCTCGGGATATACGTGCGGAATTACCTTCTGGTTCTGCTCATCCCACAAATGCTTTCTGGCGTTGGTGAAGATACCCTCGCGTATTGTGCTCCATTTCTTCAAGAGTTCCTCGTCATCGGTCATTTCTTTCAGGTAATCCAAGGCAATGATGAACATGGCATTATCGTACATGTCGATGGCTTTGTGCGAAAGTTCGTTCATGTCGCATCCGAAATCATCGTTCGGTTGCACATCGCCCCAATCCGCGGTCATGGCACCGTAAAGCAAGCCATATTGGGCATCGTATCGCTCACGCATCAGATAGTCTACCATGTCGTCCATGCGTTCGAGCACGGTGCGTCCGGCAACGTTTTCGTTCAAAATCGATTTGTCTCCCGTCTTGCGGATGTACTTACCGATGATTTGGATGAGCGATGTTTCCTGGTCGGTCTCTACCGTATTCTTGAAGCCTACATGCTCGGGCGCATTATCCGAGTAGTAGGGCACATTGTCGTACCAGGTGAAGTCGGGCTTCAACACATACCCGTCTATCATCTCGTCGTTGGGTTGTTGAAGGCCGAAGAACAGAAGGATGGCATTGCGGATATCCTTCACATCGTTTACCTCGCAAGCCGTTTCGATGAAGGTGTTCATATCCCGTGCCCAGATTTGCGAATATCCGCTTCCGGCATTGAATCCTTGTCCCAATACTACTCGGGCCATGCTATCTACTTGTTGAATCTTGGCATCGTTCAGAATTTCATTCGCCAATGGCAGGTTCGGGTTATTCGATGTGCATGCACACATACACAATCCCCCCATAAGTGTGTATAAATATTTTCTCATATTTTTTGCTTTTAGTATACAAAAATACTCCTTTTATCTGAAAGTATATGTATATTTGTTGCATTACTTAATCAATAAACCAAGCATTTATGAAGAAAATCTTTTTGTATGTTCCGGTACTGATGATGGCATTGTTCGTGGCATCCTGTCAGAAGAACGAACCCGCATCCGCACCCGAGACGTTATCCCATTACGTGAATCCCCTTATCGGGAGTGCCCATTGCCGATGGTTCCATGTAGCTCCCGGCTCCTTGCCGTTCGGTTTGGCCAAGCCGGGCCCTTCTACCAATGGTAGCGAAGGAAACCCTTCGGGATGGGAAGCTACCGGCTACGACTATCGCCACACCACCCTCGAAGGATTCCCTTGCCTGCACGAATTCCAGGTGGGCGGTATCGTGCTCATGGCCACCAATGGCGAGCTGATAACCGTGCCGGGCAAGCGTGATACCCAAGAAAAAGGTTATCGTTCGGCTTTCTCGCACGAAGAAGAAAAGGCCATGCCGGGCTATTATGCCGTGCATCTGAAGGATTATGGCATCCAAGCCGAGATGACCGCTACTCCTCGTGTGGCTTACCAACGATTCACCTTCCCGGCCAACGAACAAAGCCATTTGTTGTTCGATATCGGCAACATGCAAGGCGAGAGCGGTCCGTCGGTCGATTCGGAAGTAACCATCACCGAAGACGGACACATCGAAGGATGGGTAAAAACCTTGCCACATTACATCAACAAATACCAGCACGGTGCTACACTTACCATGTACTTCTCGGCCGAAGTAGACCGTAAGCCCGAGGCATTCGGTACCTTCTTGAAGGAGCAGACCTTTGCCGGACAAAAGTACGTGAAGGGGGTAGGAGCCGGTGCATACCTTACTTATAACACCCAACAAGGCGATCAGGTAACCGCCAAGGTGGGCTTGTCGTACACCTCGGTAGAGAATGCCCGCCTTAACCGTGTACAAGAAACCAACAATGGCCAACTTGGCTTCGAAGAAGTACGTGCCGAATCGGCCAAGACTTGGGAGAGCTACTTGGGACGCATCCGGGTATCTACCCCGAACGAAACCGACAAGGTGAAGTTCTATACCGGCTTGTACCATGCCATCCTCGGTCGTGGTTTGGTGAACGACATCAACGGAGCTTACCCGAAGAACGACGGTACCATCGGTCAGCTACCTTTGGAAGCCGATGGCACCCCGAAATTCTCGTTCTATAATACCGATGCCATTTGGGGCGGACAATGGAACCTCGTACAATTATGGGCGATGGCCTATCCCGAATACCTGTCCGATTTCGTGAGCACCCATCTGCAAGTGTATAAGGATACCGGATGGATGGGCGACGGATTGGCTTGTAGCCGATATGTATCGGGTGTAGGTACCAACCAGCTGGGCAACGTGATAGCAGCTGCTTATCTGAGCGGAATCCGTGATTTTGATGTAGAAACCGCTTACGAGGCCGCCTTGAAGAACGAATTAGGAGGTGTTGACCGTCCTCGTGGAGCCGGCAAACTGGATACCGACAAGTTTGTGAAGCACGGATTCGTACCGCATTTGGATAAGGGTCCGCACCCCGACGAAGCCTGGATGTTCTCGGCATCGCACACCCTCGAATTCTCCTTCGGAGCCTATGCCGTAGCACAGATGGCCAAGGAGTTGGGCAAGATGGACGATTACGAACAACTCATGCATTTGTCCAAGGGATGGGAGCGCATCTACAACGAAGAAACCAACCTCATCCACCCGAAGTGGGAGAACGGAACCTTCATCGAAAACTTCAACCCGATGCAGGTTTGGCGAGGCTTCCAGGAAGGTAATGCCTACCAATATACCTTCTACGTGCCTCACGATGCCAAGGGCTTGATTGGCAAGATGGGTGCCGAAGAATTCTCGGCACGTTTGGATAGCATCTTCATCCGTTCGCAAGAAAACATCTTCAGCGGAGGCAAGAACATTGATGCCTTTGCCGGACTTCAGACCTATTACAACCAAGGTAACCAACCTTGCTTGCACATCTCGTGGTTGTTCAACCATGCGGGTCGCCCATCGCTTTCGCAAAAGTGGGTACGTAGCATCCTCGACGAGTTCTATGGCACCGATGGTATTCATGGCTATGGTTATGGTCAGGACGAAGACCAAGGACAGTTGGGCGCTTGGTACGTTATCTCATCCATCGGTTTGTTCGATGTAGCCGGATTGGCCAATGCCGACTCGCAACTGAGCGTAGGTAGCCCGTTGTTCGACAAGGTTACCATCGAGCTGAACCCGACTTACTATCCGGGCAAGCACTTCACGATAGAAACCGTAAACAATAGCAAGGAAAACAAGTATGTGCAGACTTATACACTCAATGGCGAGACGTTGCACCAGCCAAGCCTGGCATTCAAGGATTTGGTGAAGGGTGGACACCTGAAGCTCGAAATGGGCGCTACACCGGTAGATAAGTATTAATAAGTAAATGTATAGACCAAAAGGGGTGGATATTCGTATTCACCCTTTTTTTATGGCAATTAAAAAGGAGAGGGGATAGTAATCAAGGAAGATTTTAGAAACGGATAGGGTAGGTATATATACAAAAAAAAAGCATCGTTTTTTCACAAAAACCATGCTACCAACCTTAAATCTAATATGAAAAAAGAAGCGGAAGCTGGGGGATTCGAACCCCCGGTACGGTTGCCCGTACGTCAGTTTAGCAAACTGGTGGTTTCAGCCACTCACCCAAACTTCCTTTCCGCATTTGTTTCTCAAATGCAGTGCAAAATTACAACATTTTTTGAATATGCAAAGTAGTTGCCCTATTTTTTTTACAAAATAGTATAAAAAACTACCGTATTAACTACCATTTACCTATTGAGTGCGCGGAGAAATGGCAATTTTCAGTAATTCTTTAGCCAGTGTGGTAGACTCAAACACCTGCCTTGCTTCATCCAGCAAGAGTCGCTCATCTGTGTAGCGCGCCGAGAAGTGACCGATTAGTAACTGGCGCACTTGAGCGGCCTGTGCGATGCTCGCGGCTTGCTTTGCCGTGGAGTGAAAAGTCTCTTTCGCTCTACCCGCCTCGGTTTCAGCAAATGTGGCTTCGTGAAAGAGTAGATCCACCCCTTTGAGCAATGGCACGTTTCCCATCATGGGGCGTGTGTCGGAGCAATAGGCGTAACTTCGTGGTGGTTCGGAAGGTGTGGTCAGCGCTTCGTGAGGGTAAAATTTACCTTCGGGAGTGGTCCACCCCTCACCCTGCTTGATGTTTTGGATATAGCAATTTGGAATTTCGAGAAAATCAATCATGTCTCTTCGGATGTGGGGTAAAACACCGACTTCCTGAAACAAAAAACCGCAGGTGGGCATACGGTGCGTAAGTGGGAATGCCGTCACCTTTAAACTTCTATCAGCATACACCTCCGTAACGACATTTGTATCAATCTCATGGATGTAAATCTCAAAGGGGATGCCGTTGCAAAAGAATTCGAACAAAGGGCGGAATAAGACTTCTGCACCTATGGGAGCGTAGATGTGAATGTCGGACGTTCTACCTTTGAGCGCAAGTGTTGATATCAATCCCGGAAGTCCTAAACAATGATCGCCGTGTAGGTGAGAAATAAATATGTGGCTCAAATGATTGAAGCGCAAGCCTGCTCGACGGAATTGAAGTTGCGTGCCTTCAGCGCAATCTATCATAAAAAGTTTTTCACGCACATTGAGCACCTGCGAAGTGGGCAAGTGCTTCAAGGTAGGCGTGGCGCTACCACACCCTAAAATGGTGAGTTCAAACTTTTCCATCGTTCATTCCGTGATTTGCTTCTGCAAAGATAGAAGATTTCCACAATTTATTTATAAATTTGCGATACTAAATGATAAACTATTTTTCAGTATGCACACGAAAGAAGAAAAGGTTGCCGCATTTGGTCGCCTACTTGATATATTGGACGAACTCCGCGTGAAATGCCCTTGGGACAAAAAGCAAACATTTGAGAGTTTGCGCCCCAATACGATTGAAGAAACCTTCGAACTTGCAGAGGCTTTGCTGAAAGGCGACAAGAAAGAAATCAGTAAAGAGTTGGGCGATGTGTTGCTCCATGTGATATTCTACGCCAAGATTGGTTCGGAAACCAATGACTTTGATATTCATGATGTTTGCGAAAATTTGTCGAACAAGTTGGTGTATCGCCACCCGCATGTGTTTGGCGAACAGAAAGGTGTAGAGGATGCTGGCGAGGTAATCAAACTTTGGGAACAGATTAAGCAAACGGAGAAGGACGGCAATAAGTCGGTGCTCTCGGGTGTGCCCAATTCACTACCTTCATTGATTAAGGCTTACCGCATTCAAGATAAGGCGCGCGGTGTGGGCTTTGATTGGCAAGAGCGGTCGGACGTTTGGAAAAAGGTAAAGGAGGAAATTGCAGAGTTTGAGCAAGAGGTTGAAAACATGGATACCGATAAGGCGGAAGCTGAATTTGGTGACCTGATGTTTAGTCTTATCAACGCTGCTCGCCTGTACAAAATCAACCCCGACAACGCACTTGAGCGCACCAACCAAAAGTTTATCTCGCGCTTCAACTACCTCGAAGAAAAAACACTCAAGCAAGGTCGTGACCTAAAGAGCATGACCTTGGAAGAGATGGATGAGATTTGGGAGGAAGCAAAGCATGTGTTGAAAGAGAAAAACTGATTGCACACAAATTTCTAAAATAAGGACACCTCCATGGAGCACACTTCATTTGCATATTACAAGCTCCCAAGTGAACAGAAATACCACTACCTCGGTAGTAACAACCTCCCTCTCCGTCTGCATAGTTTGTCTGCAATCAATGAAGCCCATAAGGGTTTCTTAATTGCCCCTTTTGATACTGATGCCGATCCCATTCTGCTCATCACGCCCAGCGTCGAACAATCTTTACCTCTGCCCCAAGAAACCGTTGCAATTACTTCTGAACAAGGGAAACTTGAGAAGATTGATGACACTTATTTGCAACACTTTAAGCAATGTGAGGAGTTACTCAACAACGAATGCTTACAAAAGATTGTACTCGCCCATAGATTTGAGGCTCGGATGAAAACACCATTGAATCATCGTGAGTTGTTTTTATTAGCGGCAACGGCTTTTCCTAAATCTTATGTCGCACTTTGGCATACGGATGAAAGTGGCACCTGGTTGACCATCACCCCCGAGGTTTTGCTTGAAAATGAGGCCAGGAAATGGCATACGGTAGCCCTCGCCGGTACGATGCCTAAAGGGGAAAGTCAATGGAGCGAGAAAAATAAAATGGAGCAACAATTTGTTGTTGATTACATTGCCTCCGTGCTTTCTCCTCGCACTATCGAACTAAAACTATCAGAAGTACAAACCATTGAAGCCGCGCAATTATTGCACTTACGCACGGACTTTCACTTTACGACAAACGTGAATATCGGAGAAATTCTTCATGTACTCCACCCTACCCCTGCCGTATGCGGATTGCCCAAGCAGTTGGCATTTGAAGCAATAAAGGACATTGAGAGCAATCCTCGAAAATATTATGCAGGATTTTCAGGACCATTACACTCAAATGGTGTAACTCACCTTTACGTCACGCTCCGTTGTGCACATTGGAAGGAACCGTTCTGCATTGAATATTACGCAGGAGGGGGACTTATTAAAGGTAGTGAGGCACAAGAGGAGTGGAGCGAAGTGACAAGGAAGAAAAAAACAGCTGAATGTATAGTGACAAACCACATATTAACTCCCTAACAAAGGCACTACTTCACCTGGGCATTACGGATATTGTCGTGTGTCCGGGTGCTCGCAATGCGCCCTTGTGTCATAATTTTCATCAAGCAGGTTTCACGCTTCACCCCGTTACAGACGAACGCTCTGCCACTTTTGTGGCCATTGGTATTTACCTTGAAACGCGTCGCCCGACCGCCGTATGTGTCACATCTGGAACGGCGCTTCTTAACACACTTCCAGCCGTTGCAGAAGCCTACTACCGTCATATACCGCTCCTTATTATCTCCGCCGATCGCCCTGAAGAATGGATAGGTCATCTTGACGGGCAAACACTTCCCCAGCGCAATGCTCTGCTCCCTTATGCCGAATGTGTAAATATTGAGGAACACACAACGCTGAAGACGATTATTCGGCAAATCAAAAGGTCGCTACAAGAGCAAGCACCAACACACATAAACATTCAGATTGAAGAACCGCTCTTTCAATTTACTCAACCATCTCTGCCCGATATTGATGAACACGTTGAGCAAGTTGACTCCGAAGAACATTGTATTGACGAAGCACAACTCAACGAAATAGCGCAACTCATCAATAAAGCTCAATTCCCGCTATTGGTCATGGGACAACAAGAGGAATTTGCGCCTGACTTGTTTGAAGCGCTATCCACGCGCATGGCAATTCTCCCTGAAATTATCAGCAATGCCAAGGACTCACTTTTGAGCGACAAGATTGAAAAATGTTTGAGTGAGGGAGCTTCTTTACCCATTTTCCCAGACCTTATTCTACACATTGGCGGCGCCTTTATCGGCAAGCAACTAAAGTTATTTTTAAGACAACAAACTCACCTCCCTATCATCAGAATAGGGAAAGAAAAAGAGGTGGCTAAAACCTTTGGGCGCGTTACTCTTTCCGTGCATGCATCACCGCTACATTTCTTACAAAAATTAGTACCATACTTAACAAAGCGCGAACTACATAAACTTTGGAGTAATAGTATAAATAATACCTATAACTATTTGTGTACAAAAGATGTAAGCAAAGAAGAAAAAGCAATTGTTGAATATTACAACGCCCTAAAATTACTCCCCCTCGGAAGTTTGCATTTGGCAAATAGTAGTAGCGTAAGATGGGCAAATGCGCATATAGAAGGCGGTTATTTTCCCGTATATTGCAACCGCGGTGTGAATGGTATTGAAGGGTCGCTTTCAACGGCAGTTGGGCAAGCGCTGAAGTCAGAGTTGCTCGTTGGATACATTACGGGAGATTTAAGTTTCTTCTATGATGCCAACGCACTTTGGAACACACACCTTCGCGAGAACCTTATCATCCTATTACTCAACAATAGCGGGGGAAAAATCTTCTACAAATTTGGTGCGCTAAAAGACTCTCCAGCCCTCAAAGATTACATCTCCGCACATCATACCACCTCTGCCGAAGGTATCTGTGCTTCCTATGATGCACACTATAAACGCGTCACTCATCCCGAGCAAATCGCTCACTTTATTTCTGAACATCTAAATTCAGAACATAAGCGTCCGCTCGTAATGGAATATATTTGCGATTAAATCTAAAACATTTTCTTATCTATGTGGAAAGAAATTCTCCCCTTTGAAGAAATTATCTTCGAATACTATAACGGCATTGCTAAAATCACGATCAACCGTCCCCGTTATCGTAATGCCTTTACACCTCTCACCGTAAGCGAAATGAGCAAAGCGTTCAACCATTGCCGTGAGGACTCGAACATCCGTGTGGTACTCCTTACGGGCGCTGGTGATATGGCCTTTTGCGCGGGTGGCGACATGAATTATAAGGGTCGAGGTGGTTATGTAGGTAAAGATGATGTGCCTCGCCTGAATGTACTGGACGTGCAAAAGCAAATCCGTACACTTCCCAAACCCGTCATCGCTATGGTCAACGGTTTTGCTATTGGTGGCGGTCATGTGCTTCACTTGATGTGCGACCTCACCATCGCTTCCTCAACGGCGAAGTTTGGTCAGACAGGACCTCGCGTAGGTTCCTTTGATGCAGGGTTTGGGGCCTCTTACCTGGCACGCATTGTCGGACAAAAGCGTGCTCGTGAAATATGGTTTATGTGCCGTCAATATACGGCCCATGAGGCTTACGAAATGGGCATGGTCAATAAGGTTGTTGCCCCTGAAGAACTCGAAAGCGAATGTATCAAGTGGGCAGAACAGATGATGGAACACTCTCCCCTCGCCCTCCGCATGATAAAAGCGGGACTCAATGCCGAACTCGACGGACAAGCAGGTATTCAGCAATTAGCTGGTGATTGCACCATGCTTTATTACCTTCTTGACGAAGCCCATGAAGGTGGTCAAGCCTTTCTTGAAAAACGCAAACCCGACTGGTCGAAGTTTCCTAAATTGCCTTAATCCATCGTCACTCAATTTTTGACACACATTGTTTATGCACTACTTTATACTGCCCCACAAATTAACGTTTAGTTTTCCCGCCGGAACTTCCCGTGGGGTTTATACGCATAGACAAGTGTGGTACGTATTTATCAGTGAATCTCCAATTGACGAGGATACATGCCGTGCTATCATTGCCGATCTTCGATTAATGTCGAAATACGAAATCGGAGTGGGTGAAATAGCCCCGCTACACGACCTTTCATGCGAATATGGGCGGGAATTTCAGAATACGATTGGCAAGTGTTGTCGGGAGTTTGTAGCCAGTAAGGATATAGAATGTTTGCGTCACTACCCTTCCATACATTTTGGCATTGAAACCGCTTTGCGTTCACTTCAAGTCCACGACGGATTAAGCCTTTTCGACACTGCTTTCACTCGTGGAGAAATGGGCATCCCCATCAATGGATTGGTGTGGATGGGCGATAAAGACACGATGCGCCAACGCATGCTTCAGAAGATGCAAGCGGGTTTCACTTGTATAAAATTAAAAATCGGCGCACTCCACATTGAGGAAGAATTAGCACTACTACAGGAATTACGCCAAGTTGCTCCCGCCAAAGATTTACAAATCCGCGTCGATGCCAACGGTGCTTTTACCGAAGCAGAAGCGCTTGAGGTGATGGAGCAACTGGCGAAATTGGAGGTACACAGCATTGAGCAACCTATTCGCTCGGGCAATTGGGACAGCATGGCACGACTTTGCAAGTCTGCCCCACTCCCCATTGCCTTGGATGAAGAACTCATTGGCGTAAACACACCTAAATTAAAAGAGCGGTTGCTTCAGGAAATCCACCCCGCTTACATCGTGCTCAAACCCACCCTTCACGGAGGCATACAAGGATGTGACGAATGGATTGAACGAGCAACCCGCCACAACATCGGCTATTGGATAACCTCTGCCCTCGAAAGCAATATTGGTCTAAATGCTATTGCGCAATACACCGCCTCACTACAAACGGGAGATTTTGCTCAAGGATTAGGCACGGGGCAGTTGTTCGTTGAAAATATTCCCTATACAGGACTTACCATTGAAGGAAACAAACTTTTCCGAAAATTGTAAAGTATGTAAGAAGGAGCAAAAATTATCTCCCTAATAAACAAAAATAACTGGGAGATAATTCAAAGTATCTCCCAGATATTATTAACGATATCGGACATGCTATTTACAACGATTGTCGGAGGAATGAACGAACGGTCAAAACTTGACCTGCAATTCGTTTAACCGCTCCTGCACCGTTTGCGGAAGCATATCATCTACGCAAGCGCCATTGCGCAACCGCTCACGCACTTCCGTAGAACTAAAGGGGAACAACGGAGCGCCCTGCATCACCTGAACAGACTTCGCCATCTCCGACAAATGTGGCATGACATCTTCCGTGGTCGTGTCTCTCGGATATACAAGGATCTCTGTGGTTTTCAACAACGTTTCATAATGCGCCCATTTCTCAAACACCAGCCAATTATCGCCCCCAATGATAAGCGAAAATTCATGATCGGGATAAGCCTCACGCAATGCCTCCATCGTGCGCCAAGTATAAGTAGGACGCGCTAACTGAAACTCAAAGTTGCTCGCCTCTACCCCATTAACGCCTACGCAAGCAAGCGAAGCTAACTCATAGCGCACCTCTTCAGGCAACAATCCAGCCTGACTTTTCAAGGGATTGTGTGGCGAAACCATCAACCAAACACGATCTACATACCCTGCGTTTACAATCCACGCCGCCAGTCGCAAATGACCGTTATGTATGGGGTTAAAACTTCCCCCGAATATTCCGATTTTCATAATGTTCAACGTCAAAAAGTGTAAGCTCTGCGCAACAAAATCCCAACACCCATCCCTTCTGTACCTACAAAAATACGAAAATTTATATCCCCATTCCTTTAAATTACCCTAAATTTGCAAAAGGAATGGTGATAGAGTACAACTTACAGAGTACAGAGTACAACTACCTTGCGGGATAATTGGGGCGTTATTTCTTTCATCTCTCATCTCTCATCTCTCAACTCTCATAACCTCACAACCTAAAAACCTCATAACCTAAAAACCTCACAACCTAAAAACCTCATAACCTAAAAACCTCATAACCTAAAAACCTCATAACCTAAAAACCTCATAACTATGTACACTGTAGACGAACTCAACGAACGACTCATTGACCTCTCTTTTGCTGAAGACATCGGTGATGGCGACCACACCACCCTTTGTTGCATCCCCGCCGACAGCATGGGCGAAAGCAAGTTGCTTATCAAGGAAGAAGGTATTTTTGCGGGTGTAGAAATTGCCAAGCAAGTCTTCCACCGCTTTGACCCCACCATGGAAATTGAAGTGTACATCAAAGACGGTGCACACGTAAAGCCTGGCGATATCGTCATGAGCGTAAAGGGTAAGGAGCAAAGTTTGCTTCAGACAGAGCGCCTCATGCTCAACATTCTTCAGCGCATGTCGGGTATTGCAACAATGACTAATAAGTATCAGCAGGCCCTCATCGACGCAGGCACCAAAACACGTGTGCTCGACACGCGTAAGACCACACCCGGTATGCGTATGCTTGAGAAGGAAGCCGTAAAGATTGGTGGTGGCATGAACCACCGCATCGGACTCTTTGACATGATCCTCCTTAAGGACAACCACATCGACTTCTGTGGTGGCGTGCACAACGCTATCAGTCGTGCAAAGCAATATTGCAAAGACCACGGTAAGGACCTCAAGATTGAGTGTGAAGTGCGCAATTGGAAGGAACTCGAAGAAGCCCTTGCCGAAGGTTGCGACCGCATCATGTTTGACAACTTCACGCCCGAAGACACAAAGAAGGCAGTTGAACTCGTTGCTGGCCGTGCAGAAACTGAATCAAGCGGTGGCATCACCTTTGAAACGATGATTCCCTACGCACAAGCAGGCGTTGACTTCATCAGTTTCGGCGCCCTCACCCATAGTGTTAAGGGACTCGACATGAGTTTCAAAGCAGCTGGGTCTGACAAATTGATTATAAAGTAAGGTTTCAATTATTGTTGCTTTCCCTTAGGGAAATTACATAAAAGGACGGGTGGTCTATGATGTAGACTACTCGTCCCTTTTAATTTCTTTTACCTATACAAGTTTTGTATATATACAGTGGAGAGGGGCGACGCTGTTTCGCCTTTTTTGTATGTCAATAATTTTCTTAAAAGTTATACTTTAAGAGTTAAATACCAATAGAGAATGTAAACTCTTAAAAAAATGGCCTTGTGTCATAATGAGCAAACTGGTACATTGTTCCTCAATTCGGGTCCTGGTCATGTACTTCCGAACCTCCCCTCTTCCTCCTCAATTTCAGCATCTTGCTTTCACGCACTTTTACAAAATTTATGAGGGTGTGCCGAAATTTTCATTTCGACACACCCTCATTTAAATCTATCATCTACACTTTGTTCATAAATGGGTAGAAGTTCTTGCTTCCATCATGCTAAAAAGAGATGCGCTGTTCCTTACTTGAACGGAAATAAGGAAGGATTGAAAGTAACACACCTACTACAACGCAGACGAGCATTCCGATGAATCCGTAAAGAAGGAAGCTGATGTCGGTGTAAGCATTGAGCCAGAAAACTACTGCTTCCCCAGTAAGGAAACCAATGAGCGCAGCTTTGCCACCGACTTGCTTAAAGAAGATACCAATCAGGAAGAGTCCACCAATACCGCTTGAGAGAAGCCCGAGGATGGTATTGAAATAGTCGAGAAGCGAAAGGATGTTCCATGTTGCCATCAAAAGGGCAAGCGCCACACCGAGCAAACCTGAAATCATACAAGCGAGACGTGCCACACGGAGCATTTGCTTGTCTGTCGTGTTCGTCTTAAAGCGGCGGTAGAAGTCAACACTGAAGGCGGTAGAAACGGAACTGATGTTTGACGATATTGTTGACATTGTTGCAGCGAAAATTGCAGCAATCAGCAATCCAGCAACACCAGCAGGCATCTGACTCATCATGAAGAAGGGGAAAATCGCATCGGACTTTTCCATCGTAAAATCGAGTTCAGCAGGATGCGTCTTATAGAAGGTATAGAGCCCTGTACCTATCACATAGAACGACACGCTGATGAACACCGACATGATACCGTTCATCAAGATGCTTCGACCGGCACTCTTTTCATCCTTCGTCGTGATGTAACGCTGAATAACGGTTTGGTCGGACGTGTAAGAGATGAGGTTGTTTGCCAAACCACCGAGGATAACCACCCAGAAGGTCGCGCTGGTGAGGTCGAAGGCATAGTCGAAGAGGCGGAACTTGTCGTGTGAAACGGCAATGTCAAAGAAACCTCCTGCTCCACCTTCTGTATTGAAGATGAGATAGCCAGCAGCCAAGAACGCACCACCAACAAGGATAATACCCTGAACAACGTCGCCCCAAACTACGGCTTCTACACCACCCATCGTGCAATACACAATAGTAATGATACCCATCAAGATGATACAGATGTAAATATCAATACCAGTAACAGCCGTAAGTGCCAACGAGGGAAGGTAAAGTACGAGTGCCGTGCGTGCTACCATAAACACGATGAAGAGCGTAGAGGCAATCATGCGCGTAGAGAGATTGAAGCGCATTTCAAGGTATTCATACGCACTCGTAATGTTCAAGCGGCGGAAATAAGGCAGATAGTACTTAATAACTGGGAAAGACACCAAGAGGATGGTAATCAACATGGGATAGTAAGTCCAATCGGTAGCGTATGCCTTTGCTGGAATAGCCATGTAAGTAATGGCGCTGAGCATCGTGGCATAAATAGAGATACCTGCTGCCCACCAAGGAATACGTCCGCCTCCCTTGAAGAAGTCCTCTGAAGAGTTTTCGCGAAGCATAAAGAAATAACCGAGGCCGAGCATACCAATCATGTAAACAATCAGCACGGTCCAGTTCAGCCAACCGAAACCTACACGTTGCTCCATTGTTACAGCAGTTACTTCGGCAGAACGTATGCCAGGTTTTGTTTCACCTCCGATAATGTACCATTCACCATTATAAGGCACAAACGCCGCTCCTGCACGCGCTAACTTTTCACTCTTTGCCTCACTCACCCATGCGTCGGTGATGGTGTGATAGAGGAAAATCTCTTGATTAAACTGATACCATTCGGGAGCATGCGTCAAATATCCTTCCTCGGGATGATTCAAAGCACGCGTGAAGACCTCCTTATTAACACCACCAAGCACTGCCACATGGGCGATACCTGACGAAACAGCCGAAGCGCCAACAATGGCACACTCCTTGCCATCAATAACCACAGGAGCTGTGGAGCACCACGTATTAGTCTTAGCATCGTAATAAAGTCCGTCGGAATGCACATAAGCCGTGTCGGACTCTGTTGCGGGCGCAAAACCACCAAAGAGGTAGAAATTCTTGGTAAGTGCAGCTGATTGCACCACCCCAGCAGGTTGCTTACGTACACGACCTGGAAGAGGAGCAAGGGTTTCCCATACTTCACCACCTGGATACTTCAAACGGTATGCCGAATTGGTTTCACCACCTGCTACATAGATATACGTTCCATCATAAGCACCAGCAGCTTCACTCTTTGCTTCAGGAAGTGCGGGAAGTGGAGTCGCATGAAGCGTTCCTTCAGTTTCAGAAAGCAAGTACACGGCTGAGGTTGCACCTTCAGCACCAGCACCACCAATACATACAAGTCCTTCAGGTACTTGCACACTTACACCATAAGCAATAGATGGAACCGTAAGCGTCTGCAATTTCCATTTCTCACCCTCAAAAGTGTAGACATTGCCGTAAAATTGCTTTACTCCTCCTTCAGCGGCAGGTGTGTCGGGGAAATTACAACCACCGACAACAACAATTTTATTGCCAACGACACCTGCAAAGGGAGCTGAAACACCCTGTCCAGCCGAAACCTCAAGGGGGGTAAGGGGATTAAAATTGACTTGGTTAAACCTATTGTCATTTTGAGCAAATGCCCCCATCGTGGAAACCACGAATAGGAGCACAAGCGAAAGGATACTATTGATATATTTCATATCTTATTTGTTGCAACGTTCAAAGAAGTTAATGGCTTCGAGTTCTTGCTTCATGCGCGCTTCTTCCTCATCAGTCATATTTTGGAAGGGAGTACGATTAGGACCGAGATCAAGACCAATCAACTTCATAATGCGCTTACCACCAACGATATTTCCGCGGAAATGACAAATAACGTCAATGACATCTTGCGCAAATTCCTGAAGTTCACGTGCCTTTTCAAGGTCGCCCTGATTCCAAGCGTCAATAATGCCTGAGAGCACCGCGCCATTGTAGTTCGTCGTACCACCGATACCACCCTGCGCACCACCCATTGCGAGGCAAGGAAGGATAGTTTCATCCTGACCGTGGAGCATATCAAACTTGCCATTCTTGTAACGACGGCAACGGTTGTATTCGTAAAGGCTTTCAAACGTGTACTTGATACCTGCAAAATTAGGAATACGTCCGTCAACAGCCTTCAAGAAATCAAGCATAGAGAGGAACGCACCATTGAACGCGGGGATGTGGTAAAAGTAGAAAGGAAGGTCAGGTGCACCAGAAGCAATTTCTTCACAATATTTCACCAATTCCTCAATACGAGCTACTTTGGGGAAAGGAGGAGCCATCACGGCAACACCCCATGCACCAATCTTTTGAGCGTGAGCAGCAAGGCGATTACTACTCTTCACGCAAGTGCTACCCACGTGTACAATCACCTTGAAACCTTCAGGAGCAGCTGCCATCCAAGCTTCAGCAAGTTGCATACGTTCTTCTTCCGTAAGCATATAGCCTTCACCAGAACTACCATTGATAAACACGCCTTTCAAACCATTGCGAGCGAGCAAAGCGGCATATGCAGGAATGGGGTCAAAATTTACAGAACCATCTGCATGAAAGGGGGTAAAGGGGGCATTAATAAGCCCAATAATCTTTTCCATGATTTATAATTTTAAGAAAGTAATACAATGTTTAGCAAAGTTAAAGAAGATTTTTGTAAGAGAAAAATTTATGAGGAAGAAATGAGAAACACTCCACAAGCATAGGTACCATAGAGTGCACACCCTATGCTTTCACCGCTCTCAACACCTCTCGCTTACCGCCAGGAGGACCAGGCAAACGTTCGACAATGAATCCTACTTGCTGAAGCATACGACGAACCACCCCTTTCGCACAATAAGTGGTCAGCACTCCCCCACTCGTCATCCTATCATAAATGCGGTGAAAGAGCGATTCACTCCATAATTCTGATTGTTTCTCTGGAGCAAAGGCATCAAAATAGACCACATCAATGGAGGTAGGCAGTTCCATATTCAAAACATCTGCACATTTCTTACAAAGGGTAAACTCAGGCTTAACACATATACATTCTTCCCAAGGTGAGGTATGAATAAACTCAAATTCTTCAGAATCACTGTACCCTAATGGTTTCACCTGATTCCACAACAAGGGATAAAGCTCCACCGTGGTGTAATGCACGTTTAATCCCTTCTCAAGAGCTGTCTCCAATGTGAGAAGTGCATTCAGCCCCGTGCCAAATCCAACTTCAAACACCCGAATACACGAATGTTGCGGATGATGCTCAGCAAAGTGTTTAAGCGCTAATCCACAATAGATGTGGAGGGACTCCGTGCGCGCTCCCTTCACCGAATGATAATGTTCATCAAGTTCGGGAATATATAGCGTATGACTACCATCCGTAGTAACTTCAGGTAAAATTGTTCGATTAGTATGCATGGAAAAAGGATCTTAGATAAAAGATAAAAGAGTAAAGATAAAAGATGCCTTGCGGGACTTTATATGTAAGTAGTAGTCAACTTATGAGATGTCATTCCAGATGATATTACTCACTTCTCACTCCTCGTACCTTGTTTACTTGTCAACTAAAAAAGTAATGATAAAAAAAAGACAACAGATGCGGTCAAGAATTAAAGATCTATAGCCCGGGACCTGTTGTCTGTTTTTTAATTATTGTTCAAGGTTTACTTCTTCAAGTGTAAACTTACTGCTACCATCAAAGCAATGCGTACAAAGTTGGCATTTTGGAAGTCCGATACTTTCTACGAGGTCTTCAATTGTACTATATTTGAGTGTAGTCAAAGAAAGTCGGTTCGCAATTGTGTCTACCACTTTGTTGTATTCGGGAGAACCCGTCTGCACATACTTTTCAATATTCTTACTGCTCTCTCCCTCAAATTCCTGTATCAACTGACGGGTAATCAATTCCATATCTCCCTTTGAGGAAGTAAAGTTCAAGAATGGGCAACTATAGAAAAGCGGTGGACAAGCGATGCGCATGTGTACTTCTTTTGCACCGTCAGCCACAAGTTCCTTGGCTTTATCTTTAAGTTGTGTACCACGCACAATGCTGTCATCGCAGAACAATACACGTTTGCCGTGAAGCATTTCTTTATTGGTGATGAGCTTCATTTTTGCCACCAATGCACGAGTATCTTGATTTCTGGGGGTAAATGAGCGTGGCCAAGTGGGAGTGTACTTTGAGATGGCTCTTTTATAAGGAATACCATGCCCTGCGGCATAACCAAATGCCATACCTACTCCAGAATCGGGAATTCCGCAACAAAAATCGGCCTCCGTATTATCGGTTTTACCCATCGCTTCACCACACTTGAAGCGCACGTCTTCAACATTGATACCTTCGTAACATGAAGTGGGGAATCCGTAATACACCCATAGGAAAGAGCACACCTGCATGCGCTTATTGGGGGCACGTAATTGGTCTAAACCATTAGGGCGAAGGTGCACAATTTCACCAGGACCAAGATAAGTATAAATCTTATATCCCAAATTATGGAACGCGGTTGATTCACTCGACACCGCCATAGCTCCATCCTTCATACCTATAACAACTGGAGTGCGTCCCCAAGAGTCACGCGCGGCAATTATACCATTCTCGGTAAGCAGAAGCAACGAGCACGAGCCCTTGACTTCACGGAATACGTTTTCGATACCTTCAACAAACGTACGTCCACGGATGATCAAAAGCGCAATCAGTTCGGTAGGGTTAATACGTCCAGAACTAAATTCTGAGAGGTGGTGCCCTTCGTCCAACATACGCTGCGCCAATTGCTCAAGATTGCTCACTTTCGCAACCGTAACAATAGCGAAACGTCCCAAATGGGAGTTCATCAACATGGGTTGAGCGTCGGTGTCACTAATAACACCTATCCCAGCATTGCCGTGAAATTCATCAAGTTCAGACTCAAAACGAGTACGGAAATAAGTGCTCTCAAGATTGTGAATCGAACGTGAAAACCCACGTTCGCTACAATATGTTGCCATACCACCTCGACGCGTGCCGAGATGAGAATTATAGTCTGTTCCGTAAAACAAATCGGTGATACATTTTTGCTGACTCACCGTACCAAAAAAACCGCCCATAAATTATTAGTGGAATTATGCGTATTATAAAGCAAAGTTACATCACACATGCTTTTCTGCAAAACATCAGCACATAATTTTACCTTCGTTAATAATTTTTTTTAGAAAAATCTTCCTTGATTGCAAAGCGGAGGAGCGAAAATAAAACGTTAAGTGGTCTTGCGTGGAAATGGTGAGTGCTACACCCTCTTGCTAACTTTCTAACTTGAAATTTGTCTACTATAGTTTACGCTTGTTGGCTGCGCTGACAACGGACAACAGACAACAGACAACGGACGACCATCCGGAGTGATGCTATTGACGATGACAACGGTAAAGCTCCACTTAAAGTTCCACTTCAAAACTTTCACCGCTTGTGATGCCAATGATTTTTATGCGCACCTGGGTATTTGTTTTGTAACATTGATTAAATAAGTCATCCATCCCTCTGCCATTGAGCAACGATTTAAGTTCGGGCTTTAGTGTTTGGCGCTCGCTTTCCGGCAATTCATACATACTCATGAATACCTCTTCCGGCATAACATATTCAATTAAAACCCCGGATGTATCCTTTTGAATTAGTTTCAACTCACCGTCAGCAGTCATGGAGGGCAGGTTTTCGTTTAGACTCATAATAGTTTCATCAATGACGACTGTAGGTGTGGAAAGTGATTCTTCGCCCGACGTGTTTGTTTTTTGCTTGCTACATGCCGTAATAACGCATAGGCAAAGACAAGCAAGAATGAATAAATTCTTATGGTAAAGTAACATAATAACAATTTATAATTTAGGCAATGATATCGTAGTTATTGGGTGACCGTCGGTTAACCTAACGGGTGATTAGGCGTTGAGGCGAGTGCTCAATACGGGGCAACAGCTATATGTGTGTATGTAATTTATTATGAATATAAATATGGTTAACGGATAAAAGTGGGTATCCATCGTACGCCGCATTCTTTCCGTTAACCATTCATTAAATTGATTATAGCAATACCTTTACAATCAACTTACGAAGCACGCCTTCCCCAATAATTGGTGCATGAGCATCTTCTGGGTATACAACGTAAAATTCACCGGGTTCAACTGTGAAATAGGTTGAAACTTG
Source organism: Alloprevotella sp. (assembly GCA_045632685.1). GTDB lineage: Bacteria > Bacteroidota > Bacteroidia > Bacteroidales > Bacteroidaceae > Alloprevotella. The sequence continues at coordinate 4,819 of JAZQXB010000034.1, read as the reverse complement.
TTCGTTATACAAGGCGAAATCGTTTTCGACGTCAAAAGGCGCCTCGCTGCTTCCCAATGCAGAGAGATGCTTCCACCCTACCACCTCTTTACCGCTTAAGGGGAAATGTATGTCGATATATTTTTGATGAACCTCCAGTTTTTGCGCTGCTGGTTCCACCAACTGGGCGTCGCAAACATTGATAAACAACTTATCACCATCAAGTACAATGCGTCCTGTGGGGGCATGCAGCAAATCGTGGTTCTTGACGTAATCAAAAACTTGTTTAAACAGCGGATGGAGCACTTCATAGCGCTCGCTATCCGAAAGGTGTGCTAATATCATAATGAAAAAAACGTTTAACGTTTCGCAATTTCGTCAAGGATGGTCCAACATTGGAACAAACCGCGTGGCACGTGGAAGCATCCCTTCCATTTACCGCCCTTGAGCGTGAGCAACACTTCACCCTGGCGGTTGAGGTAACCAAACCATTCGGGATATTCAGCATCTGCAAAGTGCGACCATGTGTAATCATGAATGCGTTCAAACCATTCAAGGCACTTCTGGTTGCCCGTGAGCTGATAACCCTTAATCATGGTAATCAAGGTTTCGATATGCACCCACCAGAGTTTCTGGTCCCATTCCAACTGTTGCAAGGGATGACCAAGGCGGTCCATGAAGTAGAAGATGCCGCCATACTGATGGTCCCAACCATATTCTACCTCCTTCAAGGCAATGTCCACTGCCTTGTCAATAAGTGCCTGGTCGCCAAGGCGCTTACCGAGGTCCATGATGAACCACATCGCCTCAATAGCATGACCGGGGTTCAACAATCTACCGTCCATGCAGTCTACCAATTCGTTATTCACACCAAGATGTTCAACGATCAATCCTAATTCGGGTCGGTAGAACACGTCCATCACTTCATGTACACACTCCTTAATCTTTTCCTCAAGGAAGGCAGGTTCCAGGAGGGGTTCAATTTCAAGTGCCACGTTGCAAAGTATCATAGGCAAGGCGAAACTCTTAAGCGCACGCGCACCGGGCGATGCCTTCGACCACTTCCCCTTGGGGTTATCCACCTTTGACAGCACGATGTCAAACGTCTTCTTGGCAATTTCGGCATACTCCTGATTACCTGTAGCGATTGCCAACTGACCGAAGGCGATAACGGCAAACGTGTAAGAGAAAATGTTGTAAGGTTCTACAAGGGGATGCCCCTCGCGGTCAAGCGCAAAATACCAATTAAGGTTGCCGTCATGGCCGTAGGTCTTTAAGAATTCAGCACCCTGAATGGCAGCGTCAAGCCATTCCTGCTTCTTTTCTACTTTGTTATACAAGGTGGCAAACATCCACACTTCTCTGCCCTGAAGCCAAATAAACTTGTCGGTGTCAAATACCGAACCGTCACGTTCAAGGCAAGTGAAGAACCCACCAAATTCCTTATCTTGAGATTTCTCAAGCCAGAAAGGGATAACCTTGTCAAGCAATTCTGATTTGTACTGCTCGGCAAGTTGTTGAAAATTCATACTCATTGTTGCTATAATTAGAGGTTTTGTTGCAAAAGTAAAACATTCTTGTGAAACGCAACATAAACTTTTTAAGATTTTTATAGAATAAGTTTTTGATATTCTAAAAACATTAAGAGAGAGCATCCCGACTGCAGTCGAGGTGCTCTCTCTCTCTACGATCTATGCCCATTCAGCTTCGGGTTTACGTCAATTTTACAAGTTTTACTTTTCCTTGTTCGTACACAGCGAAGGTGGGTGGATTTCCCTCTTTGGGGAATGTGACGGAACCCGTGTTGCAGATGATGCGTCCCTTTGCGTCTTTATAGAGTTGCTTGATGTGGGTGTGCCCATAAAAGAGGGCATCGAAGTGCAGGGGGAATATATTTTCGGGATTGTATTTGTGTCCGTGAGTGAGCAGGAGGCGCTTGCCTTCGTCAGTAACTAATGTGTAGTCGGACATCATGGGGAATTGAAGCAGCATTTGGTCTACTTCGCTATCGCAATTACCACGAATGGCGACGATGTGCGAAGCGTATTCATTTAACCTTTTGGCAACTTCCGAAGGGTTATGCCCTTCGGGAATGCCGTTTCGAGGACCAAAATTCAGTATATCCCCCAGAAGGAGAAGCATGTCGCAGTGCTCGCGTTCGTAATATGCCAAGACTTTATTCAGGGCGGTTAACGAACCATGTATGTCGGAAACGATGAGGTATTTCATGGGAAAGGAGTGAGTAAGTAGTAAGTAGTAGGTAGTAAGTAGTAGTGAGGAGTGGGTGCGGGTGGATACAGTTGAGAGTAGAGAGATTAGAGTTTAGAGATTGGAGTAGAGAGATTAGAGTTTAGAGTTTAGAGTTTAGAGAAAAGGTCGACCCTCCCACCCCGCAAGGACTCCTCACTACTCACTACTAACTTTCTCATAACCTCTCTCCTCACTAAAGATAGCTACCTACTACTTATTTCAACTGCTCTATGAAGAAGTTTGAGATGCGTGTAAAGAGGTGGTAGCGCGTAGCACCTCCGTTTATGAAGTGATTACGGTTGGTATAGATTTGCATGTCAAACTGCTTTTCGTTTTGTACGTAAGCTTCAGCCACTTCGGTGCAGTTGCGATAGTGTACGTTATCGTCCGCCGTGCCATGGATAAGGAGGAGGTTACCACTCAGTTGGGCAGCGCGCTGAATGGGGTTGATGCTATACCCCTCGGCATTTTCTGCGGGCGTGCGCATGTAGCGCTCTGTGTAGACGGTGTCGTAATATTTCCAGTTTGAAGGTGCTGCAACTGCCACCCCCGCCTTAAACACGGGGCGACCTTCTGACATCGACATAAGCGTATTGAAACCTCCGAAACTCCATCCCCAGATGCCTATATTTTGAGCGTCTACATATGGGAGCGACGAGAGATAAATGGCGGTTTCAACCTGGTCGCGTGACTCAAGGTAACCCAAACGCAGATAGGTGCATTTTTCAAATTCAGAACCGCGTGCGCCCGTTCCTCTGCCGTCTACACATACGAATATGAAACCCTGTTCTGCCATATAGCTTTCATACAATGCTCCGCCATACATGCCAAGCCCCCAAGCGTCTTTTACTTCTTGAGAACCAGGTCCGGAATATTGGTACATAATGACGGGATACTTCTGGGCGGGATTGAAATTTCTGGGTTTTACCATCCAGCCGTTCAGACTTACGCCATCTCCCGTGGTGAAGGTGAAAAACTCAACCTTACCGCTTACGGCATTAACCCTTTCGCGGAGGGGAGCGTTGTCTAAAAGGGTGGTCAATGTCTTTCCGCTTTCGTCACACAGGGTTGTTATGGGAGGCACACCCGCTGCGGAATATACATTCATGTAATACTTAAATCCCTTTGAGAAGGTGGCGGCATTCGTCCCTACGGAGGTAGAGAGTTTGCGCGTTTTACCCTTCTTGTCGGTCACGTAGACGGCGCGTCGGAGCGGACTTTCTTCAGCAGAGGCGTAGTAGCACTTTCCGGTTTGGGGGTTATAACCATAAAAGTCCGTTACGTCAAATTCTCCGCCTGTCACCTGTCTTTGCAGTTGACCATTGAGGTTGTAGAGGTAAATGTGTCGGAAGTTCGTACGGTCGGAAACCATTGCGAAACCTCCCTCAAAGAAGCGCAATGCGGCATAGGCATCTTCCTTGATATACTTACCCTCGGCGTTGGCCTCTTGAAGGACTAATTTGCACACCGTTGAGCGGGGATTGGCCATGTAGATATTCATGACGCTCTGATGGCGATTGAGGGTTACAATGGCCAACTTTTCGGCGTCGCTGGTAAACTTAATTCGAGGTACGTAATCTTCTGCTGAAATGGGGAGTTGTATTTCGTTGGTGCGTCGGCTCTGGATGTCAAACGTTAGCACTTTCACCTCTGAATTCTTCGCGCCCGCTACGGGGTACTTGTAGGCATACGCTCCAGGGTAATCCGCATAATCAGTGTAGGCGGGTTTTGCCCCCTGGTACATGGTCATGCTGTAAACGGGCACCTTGCTTTCGTCGTATCTTACCCATGCCAGCATCTTGCTGTCGGCAGAGAAGTCAAAGGAGCGGTTGGTAGAAAACTCTTCTTCATTCACCCAGTCGGGGATGCCGTTGAGCACTTCGTTAAACTTGCCGTCCTTTGTCACCTGACTTTCTGAATTGCCAAACAGGAGTTTCACCAAAAAGAGGTTGTTGTCTCTCACAAAGGCAATCATCCTGCCGTCGGGCGAAAACAGGGGCACCTGCTGGGGACCGCCCTTGGAGAGGGGTTCGTAGGTCTTGTTTTCTACGCTATAGATGTAGTGCACCGCTGTATAGGAATGGCGGTAGATGGATTTCGTCTGTGTGCGCAAAAGGATGGTCGATTCGTCGGGCGACATCACATAGCCATCAATGCTCTTCAGCTTCGCGTCACCACGTGCGTCATCTACGTTGAACACGACGCCCACCTCCTTGCCCGTCTTAAACGAGCGGCGAATGATGCGCTTATGATCGGGCGAAAGTTGCGTGTAGGTCTCGCTGTCGTTCATGGGGTTAACGCCGTAGATGTATTGTGGAGAATAGACTCCGTTAGTGATGTCTCGAAGGTTGAGCCCTTCCGACGATTCAGCCGTAGCGGTGGCGCACGTGAGTGTCATCAACGCCGAGATAAAAAATGATTTTATTTTCATATCTTTATGCAATAAATGAGTCAAATAATAGGGTTACGTTGAACGGTTAACGATTAACGGGGAGGTTCGGGCGACCGTTAATCCCACTTCGTGGTCTTTTCCTCCTTATTCGCAGACGCTCATCAAGCTTCGCAAGTCGCACCTCGGCAATTCAAGTAA
>JAZQXB010000033.1:0-53928 GCA_045632685.1 Alloprevotella sp. | reverse complement strand
AAAAAATCCCTCCTCTAAAATTAATATTAAAATTTATTAGATTTTTGTGCTAAAAAATTTTAGTATATCAAATCATTTTACTATTTTTGCATCGCTTTTGAGCAAAGGAAGTTTGGGTGAGTGGCTTAAACCACCAGTTTGCTAAACTGACGAACGGGCAACCGTTCCGGGGGTTCGAATCCCCCAGCTTCCGCATAAATACTAAAGCAGATAACATTGAGGTTATCTGCTTTTTTTTGCACTAATATTGAAGCTACCCACTCCGTAGCATAACTGTTCGTCCCCTTCATTCCCACCATTATTGGGGATGAGAATCCCTATTTTGTGGAAAATTATGGCAATGATATAACAGTTGACCATCTGCTATTTATGCTGAATGGGCAGACTTGCTTACCGCAGGTGAACGCAGTGAACCCATGAATTAAGGATAATAGTTAAGGTTCTCTATCGGTCCTCCTACGGGGACCGATAGATTTATTCGCTTGTAGTCAACCACCGCAGGTTCGCTTTGCTCACCCGAGGTTATGCAAGTGCTGCCCTCCTACAGGGGCATTTCGGATGGTTTAATCCTCTGATGTTCGTTTGCTAAAAATATATTTGGGTCAACTGCTATATAATTTATAGTAGCCACGTTAAATCTACATTCCTTTTAATAATTTCTACCATGCCTTGGTATTCTTATTCCCATGCCTTGGAAATAAAATTACCAGGCGTGGAAATAAAATTACCAGGCGTGGAAATAAAATTGGAAATAACCTCTGACAACTTTGGCATATTAACTACTATTCTATGTGTATTATTACCATTTAAAGTCAAATGATGCGCAACGCATCAATATGCCGGAATAATTTCAAGTCATATTACCTTCCTATGTTTGAGTCATCTCAAACTTTTCAGAGTTATCTTTATGACAAATACTCGATATTAATAAACACAAAAAAACGTTTTAGAAATAGTTTATGTTAGATATCATCAACTTTTCTAAAACGTATTTATAAAATTTCATTAATCGACAATTGTAAGTTAATCACACACTTGTCTTTCTAATTTCTGTTCGCCTTATTTTTCCGCTGATAGTTTTGGGAAGTTCATCAACAAATTCTACAACTCTCGGATACTTATATGGTGCAGTTATTCGCTTGACATGATTTTGAAGTTCTTTTACAAGTTCAGGACCCGCCTGCGACTTATATTCTGACGTAAGAATGATTGTCGCTTTCACTACTTGACCTCTCATTTCGTCGGGCACTCCAGTTATCGCACATTCCATTACGGCAGGATGAGTCATTAGCGCACTTTCAACTTCAAATGGTCCTATACGGTAACCAGAACTTTTAATTACATCATCAGCTCTACCAACAAACCAGTAATAACCATCTTCATCCTTCCACGCTATATCTCCAGTATAATAAAGTCCACCACGCATAGCATCCTTAGTACGTTCCTCGTCGCGATAGTATCCCTTAAAGAGCCCAACAGGGTGTCCCTTATCAATACGAATAACGATTTGTCCCTGTTCACCTGCTTCTACAGAACGACCATCATAATCCACGAGGTCAATATCATATTGAGGAATGGGAAGTCCCATGCTTCCAGGTTTTGGCTCCATCCATGGCATATTTCCAAGCAACAATGTTGTTTCTGTCTGTCCAAAACCCTCCATAAGTTTAAGTCCGGTCAATTGCTTGAACGTATTATAGACTGCAGGGTTAAGTGCTTCTCCAGCTATAGTGCAATATTTTAGTGAAGACAAATCATAGCGTGTTAGATCTTCATGTATGAGATATCGGAAAATCGTAGGTGGAGCACAAAGAGAGGTAACACGATGAGTTTGTATCATCTCAAGGAAATCCGCCGGAGTAAACTTTTCGTGATCGTAAACGAAAAGGGTTGCCCCTACAATCCATTGTCCATAAATTTTTCCCCATGCAGCTTTTCCCCATCCTGTATCAGCAATGGTGAGGTGTATGCTTTCAGGGGTTAGGTTATGCCAAAGGAGTGCCGTAGAAAGGTGACCTATAGGATAAGTGAAATCATGCGCCACCATCTTCGGTTGTCCCGATGTGCCACTCGTAAAATAAAGCAACATTATATCATCGTTCTCATTCGGACTGTTTGGGCGCACAAAAACAGGAGCTCCGGAAATACCCTTTTCAAAATCTTCAAATTCCGAAGGTATTTCAGGACCAACACATACACATTTTGTGAGAGTGGGGCAATCGGGGAGGGCTTCAAGTACATGATTTGTAATGTTGGGTTCACCTGCACAAACAATCATCTTGATATCAGCAGCATTACACCTGTACACAATATCCTTTTTGGTGAGAAGATGTGTAGCAGGAACAACAGTAGCACCTAATTTTGTTAGAGCAACAGTACTAAACCAAAACTCCGCTCTTCGTTTCAAAACAAGCATGACCACATCACCCTTCCCAATCCCTAAAGATTGGAAATAAGAAGCAGTCATATCGGTGTACCGCTTCATATCCGCGAACGTGTAATGACGTACTTCTCCCTGATCATTGGTCCAAAGCATTGCCAATTTATCGGGCGCAACTTCCGCCCATGCATCAACAATATCGTACCCAAAATTAAAGCGATCGGGTACAACAAGTTGAAAGTTTTTATTAAAGTCTTCCTGCGACTTAAATTGAGTCTGTTTAAGAAATTTGTGTATCATAGTTTTATGTAGGAGGAGAGGAATGAAATATCTTGAATAGATATACTGACTTAAATCTTTTTGAAATTAGGTACATCAGCTCCCAAATCCTCTCTTTTACAGTTAAACAACTACATGATAATTGCTAACATCTTCATAGGTTTACCATCAAGAGCTCTCATACCATGAGGGAGTTGCGCATTAAAGTAAATACTATCACCAACTTCAAGCATTAGAATTTTCCCTCCAATACTAATCTCTAATCTTCCCTCTAACACAAGGTTGAATTCTTGACCAGAATGATTATTTAAATGGAATGGTGTTCCTACCGGTTGAGGGTCAATTGTAACAATGAAAGGGTCAGCGATTCGATCACGGAATCCAGCAGCAAGAGCTTGATATTTGTAAGCCTTTGTACGTTCTATACTTGTACCTTTTCCTGCACGAGTAAGGAAATATGTACTCATCTTGGGTTCTTCACCAAACATAAGAGTGTCAAGAGGAATATTATAATGCCTTGATATCTTTTGTAACATTCCGACGGAGATATCCGCACTTCCACTTTCTGCCTTTTCGTATTCTTCTTGAGAGATATTGCATTCACCGATTAGTTCTTCAACGGTGATATCCAAAGCATCGCGAAGTCCTCTCAATCGCTCTGCTATTTGAGTAATTTGTTCTTCCATAGGGTCATTAGATTGCAAAAAGAAACTTAATTTGCATATTTAGTTGCAAAAATAGTTTATTTTATTAAAATATATTACTATTGTAAAGAAAAATATTCATATAGAATTTACAAAGAAAGGAAAAAGGAGAAATATTACTTGCAAACACTGTTTTGCAAGATCATTCTCCTTTTTCCTTTCAATTTATAATCATACAGATTTATAATCGTTTAGTAACTTCTTGCTACTACAACGCGTGCCACGGCAGGTTTACCGCTTACCATGTCTACACCGAGGTCTGACTGATCGTATCCGTAGGGCACACAACGGATAGTAGCCTGTGTGTCTGCCTTAATCTGTGCTTCCGTTTCTTCTGTTCCATCCCAAGGACAGAGGTAGAAACCACCATTCTTGACCTTGCTCTTAAACTCTTCGTAGTCATTACAAACGTGTACGTTCTCGTCAAGGCGCTTCTTTGCCTTATCGTAGATATTCTGCTGCATTTCTGCGAGGAGTTGCTTGATGTATTCTTCAATGCCTTCGAAGGGAAGCGTTTGCTTTTCAAGCGTATCACGGCGCATGAGTTCTACTGTGCCGTTTTGAAGGTCACGTCCACCCATTACGATACGTACAGGTACACCCTTGAGTTCGTAATCAGCAAACTTAAATCCGGGACGCTTGTTGTCGGCATTATCATACTTTACACGGATACCCATGCTCTGGAGACGCTGTGCAAGACCGCCAAGTTTTTCGTCGAAAGCAGGAAGTTCGTCTCCCTTGTAGATGGGCACGAGTACTACCTGAATGGGGGCGAGGGCAGGGGGAAGAACAAGACCATTATCATCAGAGTGAGTCATGATGAGCGCACCCATAAGGCGCGTACTAACGCCCCAACTTGTTGCCCAAGCATATTCAAGTTGGTTTTCCTTATTTACAAACTGTACGTTGAAAGCACGTCCGAAGTTCTGACCGAGGAAGTGTGACGTACCGCTTTGAAGCGCCTTACCATCCTGCATCATGGCTTCGATAGTATACGTATCAAGCGCACCTGCGAAACGTTCTGTTGCACTCTTCACACCACGAATTACGGGTACAGCCATAACATCGCGAGCGAAGTCGGCATACACATCAAGCATCTGCTTTGCGCGTGCTTCAGCCTCTTCCTTAGTTGCGTGAGCTGTGTGACCTTCCTGCCAAAGGAATTCACTGGTGCGGAGGAAGAGACGTGTACGCATTTCCCAACGCATCACATTACACCATTGGTTGCAGCAAAGGGGGAGGTCACGCCAAGAGTGAATCCAGTTGCGGAAAGTATTCCAAATTGTAGTTTCAGAAGTGGGGCGGATGATGAGTTCTTCTTCCAACTTAGCAGCAGGGTCAACAACTACGCCGTCACCATCGGGATTTGCCTTGAGGCGATAATGTGTCACAACGGCACACTCTTTTGCGAAACCTTCTACATGTTCAGCCTCCTTTGATAGGTACGACTTAGGGATGAGCATGGGGAAGTAAACGTTTTGCACACCAGTAGCCTTGAAACGGTCGTCAAGTGCACGCTGAATGTTTTCCCAAATAGCATATCCATAGGGCTTGATAACCATGCAGCCGCGTACATCTGCTTGTTCAGCAAGGTCGGCTTTTACAACGAGTTCGTTATACCACTTTGAGTAGTCTTCACTACGCTTAGTGAGGAAAGAAAGTTCTTTTGCCATATATTTTGTTTTGAATTATTTTATTGAGTGAGATTAGAATGTAGCAAGGTTAGAATGTAGCGAGAACTTGAGGTTCTTGTTCTCATTGCACATAAACCTTCGCTTAAAAGTTGCGGTTATAATATGACTTGCAAAATTAAACATTTTTATACTAACTATAGCATGATGGGGGTAAATAAAGTTTTATTTCCAAAAAAATTTTGAAGAATGTTGGGATAATATTATTTTTGCAAGAAGAAATGATAATCAATCTATCCACTAAATGTTATATTAAGAAATGAAAACTACAAAGATTAGTGTTTTTGCGCTCTGCGCTTTGCTCCTTCTTCCTGGTTGTGCTTCAATGTCAAACACTGCTAAGGGTGGTTTAATCGGTGGCGGTAGCGGTGCCGCTGCAGGTGCACTCATTGGTGCGCTTATTGGTAATGGTAAGGGTGCTGCTATCGGTGCTGGTATTGGTGCAGCTGTTGGTACAGGTGCTGGTGTCTTGATTGGCAACAAGATGGACAAGGCAAAGAGAGCCGCAGAAGCCATTCAGGGTGCTGAAGCTGAACTTATGAAGGATGCAGAAGGTTTGTCATATGTAAAGGTAACTTTTGATTCAGGTATTCTTTTCTCATCTGGAAATGCTTCATTAACTACAGCCGCAAAGAATTCGCTTGGTTCGTTTAAGGCAAATGTATTGACATCTGATATGGACCTTGCTATCGTAGGTTATACAGATAATGACCCCTGGAAGGGTTGTACTGCAGAACAGAGCAAGCAGAAAAATTTGGTACTTTCTGAACAGCGTGCGCAAAGTGTAAGTTCATATTTGCTTACAGCTGGTGCAAGCTCTTCTCAAATCAAGTATGTTGTTGGTAAGGGTGAAGAAAATCCCGTAGCGAGCAATGCAACAGCAGCTGGTAAGGCTGAAAATCGTCGTGTAGAAGTTTACATTCTTCCCAGCCGTCAGATGATTGAAAGTGCAAATGCTGGTACACTTAAGTAATTTACTTTCATAATTATAAGATTGAGGTCATGCTTTGCTGAAAAGTGTGACCTCAAATTGTCTATTCTTTCATATCTATCACTTTTTCCTTTTAGGTTAAGTCGTAAGTCTTTCAAACCATATTATAATATCACGTTCACAATGGCAGTTCCCTATCTTGATATACAAAATCTTACCAAGCGCATAGGTGATCTTGTATTATTTGAAAATATCTCCTTCTCGTTGGCGGAAGGAGAGCGTGTTGGGATTATAGCCCGTAATGGGGCTGGTAAGAGTACCTTGCTGAATGTGATTTCTGGAAAAGAAGATTATGAGTCGGGCGAAATCATTTTCCGAAACAATCTTCGCATTGGATATTTGGAGCAGAATCCGCATTTTAATCCTACAGACACCGTACTAACTGCCGTTTCGCAACTTCAGGATTCCATCCTCGGCGGTGACGAATTCACTGATGAAGATGCCTCTCGCATTTCTGCAAAACAGATTCTGACGAAATTACAAATTACGGAGTTTGACAAACCTGTAGGTCTCCTTTCTGGGGGGCAACTCAAGCGTGTCGCCTTAGCACGTGTGTTGTTGTCAAATCCCGATTTGCTCATCCTTGATGAACCTACCAATCATTTGGATTTAGAGATGATTGAGTGGTTAGAAGGATACCTGCGTCGCAATGTGCGTTCGCTTTTGATGGTGACACACGATAGATATTTCTTGGATCGTGTGTGTAACGAAATTTTGGAGATTGAGGATAAGACGCTTTATTCCTACCGAGGAAATTACGCTTACTATTTGGAGAAACGTGATGAGCGTATTGCGGCAACAAATGCCAATATCCAACGTACAAACAACTTATATCGTAGAGAATTGGAATGGATGCGACGTACGCCTTCGGCACGAACGGGTAAGTCGCGTTCACGAAAAGAAGCATTTTATGAACTTGAGCAACAGGCGCGTCGTCGTCAACAAGAACGCACAGCACGCTTGGACATCAAGAGCGGGTATATCGGTTCTAAAATCTTTGAAGCGGAATATGTCTCAAAAGCCTATCCTTCGGTAAAGATTTTAGATCATTTCTATTACAACTTCTCTCGTTATGAGAAGATGGGGATAATTGGAAATAATGGTACGGGGAAAACGACTTTCCTTAAATTGCTTCTGGGTATGGAGCGTCCCGATGAAGGACGCTTTGTGGTAGGAGAAACGGTGAGGTTTGGTTATTTCTCACAACAGGGTATGGAGTTTGATAATCAAATGAAGGTGATTGATGCCGTCCGAAAGTATGCCGAAACTGTTGACTTGGGAGGTGGTAAATCGCTCACAGCGATGCAATTTCTCAATCATTTCTTATTTCCGCCCTCACGTCAACAAGATTATGTCTATAAACTTAGTGGTGGAGAGCGCCGTCGCTTGTATCTCTGCACCGTCTTGATGCAGAATCCTAACTTTCTCATTCTTGACGAACCTACAAACGACTTGGATATTGCCACATTAAATGTGCTTGAGGATTATTTGGCGGATTTCCGCGGGTGTGTGATTATCGTTTCCCACGACCGTTACTTTATGGATAAAGTAGTCGACCACTTGTTGGTCTTTAAGGGAAATGCCGAAATTGATGACTTCCCAGGCAACTATACGCAATACCGTAATATGCCCAAGGAGGACGCTAACGAAAAGGCGGGTGAGCATACGAATGTTCAGGGAATAGCTAATGCAAAAGTTGTTGACCGCAAACCCAAGTTGTCGTTTAAGGAGAAGCAAGAATTGGCGCAACTTGAACAGGATATTGACGCCCTTGAAACTGAGAAGCGCCAAATTGAGGCTGACCTTTGCAGTGGCACTTTGTCGGTGGATGAACTCACCAGATTAAGCAAACGTCTCCTAGAGTTGAATGACGAAATCGAACTCAAGACGCTTAGATGGATGGAACTTGAGGCGGTTAATGGGTGAGTGACTTTTTAGTAAACGAGTTGGCTAAAAAGTTACAGAATGATAAATATATTCTTCAGCTTATTACTATGTATATTAGGGGAATATAGGATAACCTATAATTGCTTGGCATTCTTATGAACACATAGAATAAGAACCCTCACGGATCATTCTTCCTTCTTTATTTCAATATGTTACCATTAGCAGAACGCTTGCGTCCACGAACGCTTGAAGATTACATAGGGCAGCAACATTTGGTGGCAGAGGGCGCTGTGTTGCAACGCATGATTACCTCGGGGCGTATCTCCTCATTCATATTGTGGGGACCTCCAGGGGTGGGGAAGACTACGTTGGCAAAGATTGTTGCCTCTACCTTAGAAACCCCATTCTTCACACTTTCCGCGGTAAATTGCGGTGTGAAGGAGGTGCGCGAAGTCATTGAACGTGCAAAGAGTTCACAATTCTTTTCACAACAAAGCCCCATCTTGTTTATTGACGAGATTCATCGATTTTCAAAAGCCCAACAAGACTCGTTGCTTGCGGCAGTAGAAACGGGTACTATCACGCTGATAGGGGCTACTACCGAAAATCCTTCGTTTGAAGTGATTCGCCCCTTGCTTTCTCGTTGCCAGGTATATGTGCTTGAGAGTTTGGGAAAAGAAGATTTGTTGCAACTGCTTCATCATGCCCTTGAGCGCGATTTTGTATTGTCAGAGCGCAATATAACAGTCAAGGAGTATGAAGCGTTGCTCCGATTTAGTGGTGGGGATGCGCGTAAATTATTGAATATTCTTGACCTTGTAACTACTGCAAATCCAGATGACCCACTTGTACTCACCGACGATTTGATATACACGTGCTTACAACAAAATCCATTGGCTTATGACAAGAATGGGGAACAACATTATGACATTATTTCTGCTTTCATTAAAAGCATTCGCGGTTCCGACCCCGATGCTGCAATTTATTGGTTAGCGCGCATGCTTGAGGGTGGGGAAGACCCTAAGTTTATAGCCCGCCGATTACTGATATCTGCTTCCGAGGACATTGGTTTAGCAAATCCTAATGCGTTGCTTATGGCAAATACAGTTTTTGAGGTTGTGCACAAGATTGGTATGCCCGAAGGGCGCATACCTCTTGCAGAGGCGACCATCTATCTTGCTACATCTCCCAAAAGTAATTCAGCCTATAAGGCTATCAATACTGCATTGGAGCGCGTGAAGCAAACGGGCAACCTTCCCGTTCCCCTGCATTTGAGAAATGCTCCCACAAAGTTGATGGCTGAATTGGGTTATTCTGGTGGATACCTCTATCCACACGATTACCCTGGCAATTTCACGTCTCAGCAATATATGCCTAACGAACTTGTTGGGGAATACTTTTGGCAACCTTGCCAAAACCCCACGGAAAATAGATTGGCAGACTACATGAAAAATTGTTGGAAAAAATAATTGTCAAAACATTTTGCAGTAACAAAAATACTTTCTACTTTTGCACCCGTGTTCGGAGCAACCTTGCTTGCTCCAACAAGGTCGCCGAAATAGCTCAGTTGGTAGAGCAACGCATTCGTAATGCGTAGGTCGCGGGTTCGAGTCCCGCTTTCGGCTCACATAAGAAAAAGCGAAGACTCACGTCTTCGCTTTTTCTTGTATCAGGCAATTTATTCATTTCTATCACAAATCTGTTCACAGAAAAAACTATGAGTGGATACACCACAGAGACGTATCCACTCATACTATTAAACTTTTAGCGGGAATTACACCACACCCTGTGCCATCATCGCCTTAGCCACCTTCATGAAGCCTGCAATGTTAGCGCCCTTCACGTAGTTTACGGTGCCATCTTCGAGTGTGCCATACTTCACACACTGCGAGTGGATGTTTTCCATAATCTGGTGGAGTTTCGCGTCCACTTCTTCGGCTGTCCATGAAATCATAGAGGCATTCTGTGCCATTTCAAGACCAGAAACGGACACACCGCCAGCATTTGCTGCCTTACCTGGAGCATAGAGAATCTTTGCTTCAAGGAACTGCTCGATTGCTTCAGGCGTAGAGGGCATGTTCGCACCTTCACTTACTGCAATACATCCGTTAGCAAGGAGCTTGCGTGCATCATCACCGTTAAGTTCGTTCTGAGTAGCAGAGGGAAGAGCAATGTCACACTTTTCACCCCAAGGACGCGCACCTTCTACGTACTTCACGCCGTATTCTTCGGCATATTCCTTGATGCGTCCACGATAGAGGTTCTTTAGCTCCATGATGTATGCCAACTTGTCGGCATCAATACCATCGGGGTCGTAGATGTAACCGTTAGAGTCAGACATAGTCACCACCTTCGCACCGAGTTCGATGAGCTTCTTCACGGTGTATTGCGCTACGTTACCCGAACCCGACACACAAACGGTCTTACCCTTGATGTCAATACCACGTGTCTTGAGCATTTCAAGGAGGAAGTAAACATTACCAAAACCAGTTGCTTCAGGGCGCACAAGCGAACCACCAAATTCAAGTCCCTTACCCGTGTAAGTACCCGTGTGTTCGCGTGTCATCTTCTTATACTTACCAAACATGTAACCCACTTCGCGTCCGCCTACGCCGATGTCACCTGCGGGCACGTCTGTGTTAGGACCAATGTGGCGCTGAAGTTCTTCAACGAACGCCTGACAGAAGCGCATGATTTCAGCATTTGACTTACCACGGGGAGAGAAGTCGGAACCACCCTTACCGCCACCCATGGGGAGCGTAGTGAGTGAATTCTTGAAGGTTTGTTCGAAGGCAAGGAACTTCAAGATGCTCTGATTCACCGATGCGTGGAAACGAATACCACCTTTGTAAGGACCAATAGCGTTGTTGTGCTGAATGCGGTAACCCATATTAGTATGATAGTTGCCCTTATCGTCCATCCAAGTCACGCGGAAAGAGTAAATGCGATCAGGGATGCAAAGGCGCTCAATGAGGTTAACCTTGTCGAACTCAGGGTGTTCGTTATACACGTCTTCAATCGTTGCAAGCACCTCAGCCACCGCCTGATGGTATTCAGGTTCGTTGGGGAAACGCTGCTTAAGTTTGTCAAGTACTTCTGTAGCTTTCATGTTGTTTTGTGTTATTTTGTTAGAAAAAATCTTGTTTCTTTGGAAAATTGTTATTTAAACGTCGCAAAGTTAGTAAAAAATGTTTTTCTGCAAACGAATTTGAGATTTTTTGTAAGCAGAGTGCTAATTTTTTTCTGACGCACGATTTGTGAAGCGAAAAAATCGGAAAAAGTAGGCAGTTTTCAGCTTCCTTAAGTGAAAAACGCAGAAAAAGTGGCGCGAATATTTGCTGTTACTATTAAAATCTGTAAATTTGCGTACAGAAAACTCGATTTTTCAAACACACTTTTATTTATTAACAACATGGAATATTCTCACGAAGTTCAAAACATGTGTTGCGTGGCTAAGGGCCCCAACCATGGTCCCGCTCCCATTCCTGAAGAAGGCAAGTGGGTTCAGGCAAAGGAAATCAAGGACATCTCTGGTCTTACTCACGGTGTGGGTTGGTGTGCTCCCCAGCAGGGTGCATGTAAGCTCACTTTGAACGTGAAGGAAGGCGTTATTGAAGAATGTCTCGTTGAAACTATCGGTTGTTCAGGTATGACTCACTCAGCAGCTATGGCTTCTGAAATTCTTCCTGGCAAGACTATCCTCGAAGCGCTCAACACTGACCTCGTTTGCGACGCTATCAACACAGCAATGCGTGAACTCTTCCTTCAGATTGTTTACGGTCGTACACAGTCTGCATTCTCTGAAGGTGGTCTCGTAATCGGTGCTGGTCTCGAAGACTTGGGTAAGGGTCTCATCTCTCAGTGCGGTACGCTCTACGGCACAAAGGTTAAGGGTTCTCGTTACCTCCAGCTCACAGAAGGTTACATCACAAAGATGTTCCTCGACAAGGACGACCAGGTTTGCGGTTATGAATTCGTTCACATGGGCAAGTTCATGGATGCAATCAAGAAGGGTGTTCCCGCTGACGAAGCTTTGAAGAGCGTAACTGGTACTTACGGTCGCACAAAGGCTGAAGACGGCATTGTTAAATCAATTGATCCACGTCACGAATAATTAAGGAGGACTGCTATTATGATTAGAGAAGTAAAATTTGAAAGTCAGGACCGTCGTATCAAGCAGATTCTCGCTTGTTTGAACGCACACGGTATTTCATCTATCGAAGAAGCTAACCAAATCTGTGAAGCAGCAGGTATTGATCCCTATCAGACTTGTGAAGAAACTCAGATGATCTGCTTCGAAAATGCAAAGTGGGCTTACGTAGTAGGTACTGCTATTGCTCTCAAGGAAAAGGCAAAGGACGCTGTAGAAGCTGCTGAATACATCGGCGAAGGCCTCCAGGCATTCTGCGTACCCGGTTCAGTTGCTGACGACCGTAAGGTAGGTATTGGCCACGGTCAGCTCGCAGCTCGCCTCCTTTCTCCCGAAACAAAGTGCTTCGCATTCCTCGCTGGTCACGAATCATTTGCAGCAGCTGAAGGTGCTATCAAGATTGCGCAGATGGCTAACAAGTCAAGACCCGCTGATAAACCCCTCCGTTGCATCCTCTGCGGTCTTGGTAAGGACGCAGCTATGATCATCTCACGTATCAACGGCTTCACTTACGTTCAGACTCAGTTTGACTACTACACAGCTGAACTCAAGGAAGTACAGCGCATCGCTTACAGCAACGGTCCCCGTGCTGCTGTGAACTGCTATGGTGCTGACGACGTTCGCGAAGGTGTATCAATCCTCTGGAAGGAAGACGTAGACGTATCAATCACTGGTAACTCTACTAACCCCACACGCTTCCAGCACCCCGTAGCAGGTACTTACAAGAAGGAACGCGTACTCGCTGGTAAGCCCTACTTCTCAGTAGCTTCTGGTGGCGGTACAGGTCGTACACTTCACCCCGATAACATGGCAGCAGGTCCCGCTTCTTACGGTATGACTGACACACTCGGTCGTATGCACTCAGATGCTCAGTTCGCTGGTTCATCTTCAGTGCCCGCTCACGTAGAAATGATGGGCTTCCTCGGTATCGGTAACAACCCCATGGTAGGTTGTACAGTAGCTTGCGCCGTTCAGGCAGACCTCTACTTGAACAAGAAGTAATTAAAATCTAAAATTAATAAAACTCCTGTAATCTATAAGGTTACGGGAGTTTTTTATTTTGGTTCTATTATGTGAAAGGTTAAATGACAGAAAATTCTTCGCTTATTTTATGCATATTTTTTCTATTACAAAAAGCACGCTCTAATAAATTTATTTAATGAAATTCCTACTTTAAGGATTTGTATATAACATTTTTTCGTTACATTTGCACTAATTCTGGTTCGCGTCATGTGGAGCAGAAGTACATAACGAAAAGGTGTTATTGAAATTATCTTCATTAGTGAAATTCTCGCAAAATTTGACTTGGAACGAAGATGGTTGCAATAGCACCACATCATTGGTTTGTACAGCCTTTATTGGCTTTTGGCATAACCTTTGGTGTGGGCGCTATTGTTTTATCCGTTCCAAAGGCAAATGCGAGAAGCCTCACTAATAGGATAAAGCAAATATAGTTCCCACACCTTATTTTTTATCCGCTTTTATCAGGGAATTATGAAACTAAAAACGTACAATATGAAAAAACATTACATTAAAAAACTGTTTGCAACTGTTGCGGTACTGTTATGTAGCGTAACAGCAAATGCCCACGATTTTGAGGTGGATGGCATTTATTACAGCATTACGTCGAGTAGTAAAAAGACCGTCTATGTAACTTATCAGGGTAAAAAAGATTATTCTTCTTTTTCCGATGATTATAGCGGCGAAGTAATTATCCCAGAAAGCGTCACTTACAACGGAATAACCTACAGCGTAACGGGGATTGTAGGCTATACATTCTATAATTGTAATAACCTCCAGAGTGTAACTATTCCCAGCAGTATGACTGCGATAGGAAATGATGCATTCAGCACTTGCAGAAGCATCAAAAGCGTAACGATACCAAATAGTGTAACATCAATTGGAAATTGGGCATTTGTTGACTGTAATAGCCTCACAAACATAACGATACCTAACAGCGTAACAACGATTGGAGACAACGCGTTCGCCAGATGCAGCAGCCTTACAAGCATAAAAATCCCAAATAGTGTAACGAGAATTGAAGAAGCTGCATTCTATGAATGTACAAGCCTTGAAAGCATTGAAATTCCCAACGGCGTAACAAGTATTGAAAGAATGGCGTTCTCAGATTGCAGCAGCCTTACAAGCGTAACTATTCCCAACGGCGTAACAACGATTGGAGACTACGCGTTCTCAGATTGCAGCAGCCTTGCAAGCGTAACTATCCTCAATAGCGTAACAAGCATTGGAGAGAGTGCGTTCGATGGTTGCAGTAGCCTCACAAACATAACGATACCTAACAGCGTAACAAGCATTGGAAAGAGAGCGTTCTATGGTTGCAGTAGCCTTGCAACAGCAACAATAGGCAGTGGAGTGAGTTCAATAGGAAGAGACGCTTTTCGTTGCGATAATCTTTATGATGTTTATTGTTTTGCAACAACACCACCATCAACAGAATCCGATATTTTCGCGTGGTATCGCATGGAAACTTTGCACGTGCCAGCGGAGGCTATTAACGATTACAAAACAATTGAGCCGTGGAGTTCCTTTAAAAATATAAAGACAATAGAGAATATTGAAACGCCAGTATGCGCTACCCCAGAAATTTCATACAGCAATGGTAGACTTTCTATCGATTGCAAAACTCAGGCCGCTGTATTTATAACCAAAATAACGAGCGATGATTTCTGCGAGTTCAATAATAAGAACATAGACCTTTCTGCAACATACAACATCAGCATTTATGCAGTAGCCACAAATCACAAAAATTCAGAAACAGTGAACGCCACACTCTGCTGGATAGAGATTGGCGATAGCGAAAATGACTCAGCAGGGGTTATAAATATCCCCGCAACAACAGCACTTATTACATCAACAAACGGCATAGTAACTATTAGCTGTTCGCTTGATGGTGAGATTGTAGCTGTTTACACCACTGGCGGCGTGCTTGTTGGCACAACAACCATCGAGAATGGCTCAGCAACAATTGCTACAGGTCTTTCAAAAGGCACCATCGCTATTATAAAGATTGGTGAAAAAAGCGTTAAGGTTATTATATAAAAGTTGCATTTCTAGTGACTTTATACAGAAAAAGCCAACCTACCCATTCATGGATAAGTTGGCTTTCTTTGTGTTAGAACCCTTAAGAAGTCAATAAGTTTAGCTAATTTTGCTAGCGAGATATTTAACTACAAATTTATAAACAATTACATTGTTTTGCACCTTGTGTGTAAACCGAGAAGTAAACCGAGATTGGTTCTTAACAGGGAAATTTCTTTCTTGAGGACTTATAAAAGGTTGATTAACAAAAACATAAAGAGTTTCTGAAAAGGAGCTCGAATGGCGGGATGCGAGGGACTTATAATCCCTTGGGCAGAAACGCCTGTGCGGGTTCGAGTCCCGCTTCGAGCACAGAAAGTCGCAAGTTGCTATGCAACCTGCGACTTTTCTTTTTTTAGGTAATGATATAGCAGTTACTTGCGTGACCCTTGGTTGTTCACAAATAATCCTAACCCCAAAGATTTTTGTGCTCTTAATATTTTAGCCACTAATGGACACTAATTTTCACTAATGCCTTGCGGGGTATTATGACCGGATGGATATTAGTGAAAATTAGTGTTCATTAGTAGTTCCAAATAAAACAAACGAGTCTTTGTGGACAACCAAAGGTCACTCAAGTAACACCTATATTATTCCCAATTTATATAACCGTCATGCGGGATTTTAAGACCGGATGGATATTGACTTGCGCGACCTTCGGTTAGTGCGCATTTGTGTTCATTAGTGGTTCCAGATAAATATAAACGAACTTTCGCGGTCAACATACCAAGAAAATATAATACCATGCCGAGAGCGTAAAATACCATGCCGAGAGCGTAAAATACCATGCCGAGAGCGTAAAATACCATGCCTTGGTATTTTTATTTCCATGCCTTGGAAATTAAATTACCAGGATTGGAAATAAAATTACCAGGCGTGGAAATAAAATTACCAGGCGTGGAAATAAAATTGGAAATGACATCTAATAACTTTGCTCCGCTTTCTGCCTTTCCGTGAGAATAAAACCAGGCATTTTTGTGGTCTCTCTAAAGTCTATTTTCCTCTCGCATGCAACAAAAAAAGCGTTGTGTCATAACGAGCAAACTGCTGCGTTGCTCCTCAATTTCGGACTTGGTCATGTACTTCAGTACACTCCCGTCATCCTCAAAAACAACAATTTCAATTCCGGTCCTCCCATTCGAATACGCACACGCTACAATTTGGTCAATAGGGTAGTAACCCAAATAAAAAAATCCGCATCATTAAATTAACGACACGGATTAGATTGTTATGTATTTTACTTGCAATTTAGATATTACCTTGTTCTTCCTCAAAATCGAAATACGCGTTCACTGCAAGGTACACATCATCTTCATTAAGGGAAGCAAAGTTATCTTTATGGGCTACTTGAATGATATATTTAGTAATTTCTTCAAGGTCTATTTCAACTTCCTCTTCCGAAAAGTCAATCTTTTCACTAAGAAAGGTTTCAATAAGATCAAGACAATAATATAGAAGTTCTTCAGTTAGAGACTCCTTTGCTTCCTGCGGAAGATGCGCATACATGTATGCCACAGCATTGGCATCATGCTCAGCATCAATCAAAAGTTCGTCTTCAAATTTGGACATTTCTTTGATATAAAATTATTTTATAGTATTTCCTGTAATTTTTCAACAAACACGCTTTTGTTTGCTGCACCAACTTGCTTCGTTATCACATTATTATCCTTGATATAGAGTACTGTAGGTACATTGCGAATGCCATATTGCATAGCAAGATCCTCACACTCGTCTACATCACATTTTCCTACGATAACTTTGCCTTCATATTCAGCAGCAATTTCATCCATTATAGGAGCAACCTTCTTGCATGGTCCGCACCATGTGGCAGAAAAATCTAATACGAGGGGAAGTCCTTTAGCAACGATTTCTTGATAGTTCTGATCTGTTACGTGTTCCATAAAAACTTAGGGGTTAAATTTTATTTTACTTAATTTAAAGTACAAATGTACACAAATCTTTTGAATATATATACTAAAAGCGAATTGACATTCCAATTAATCGCCTTTATTTCTCTTACTTTTGTTTATTTATACTATATGCTCTTTTTACAACCTAACGAAAATATTTAATTGATTGTATAACTAAAAGAATGATTTTCAGAAAGGAAGTCAATAATTTTTTTATTTACATTAACGGCGTATTTCCTTGACATTAAGGGGATTAATATTTTATTCTCTTTGTCTCTAAGATTTATGTATATACTCGCAGTGCCTGGTGAAGTTTCGATTAGCGCAATCAATTCTTCAAGTGTTTCTTCAGTAAGTAAATCAAGCGCTACATCTATATTAAGTTTTTCAATCTTCTTCTCCTTGATTTCTGATAGAAATTCTATTTTTCCAATTCTTAAATCATACTCATTCGGGCGGAAGCGATGAGGTTCTATTTTTGCCGTAATAAAGAGTGGATTTCCAACGGTAAAATATCCTTTCCATCTTGCCCATTCCTCTCCAAACATGGGGATTTCAAGTGTACCAGAGTAGTCTTCCAACACCGCTATACCGAAGGGTGAACCATTTTTGGTTTGTCCCTCTTTAGCTATTCCATTTACGATACCTCCAAATGTAATATCTTGATTAGCATAAGCTGCACGGTCTTGAAGTTGTTCCAAAGTTGCAGTACAGAGATTGTTGAGAACAATATGATAACTATCAAGTGGATGTGCTGAGATGTAGATACCAATGAGTTCACGCTCTTTATTGAGGCGCTCAATGTCACTCCATTTATTGAACACTTTTGCAGGTTGAGGTTTAACGACTGCAAGTTCTTCAAAATCACCGAAGAGCGAGTTTTGTTGCTGTTGTTGGTCAACTTGGTATCTCACTCCATATCTCAAGAGTGTATCTATAAAGAGTTCTCCGTCTTGAGCAATTTCAAAATACTGTTCACGTTTGAATTCAAAACTATCGAAGGCACCTGCAAGAACCAAACTTTCTATACACTTTTTATTACATGTTGTAAGGTTGATGCGTTCAACGAAATTGTAGATTGAGGTGAAAGGTCCGTTGGTGTTTCGCTCTTGTAGAATGTTCTCTACTGCACCTTCACCGACACCTTTAATAGCTCCAAGACCGAATCTAACATCACCTGTAGCATTCACACTGAATTTTAATTTTGACTCATTAACGTCAGGACCGAAGACATTTATGCCCAAAGCCTTACACTCGTTCATAGCCTTTGTAATTTCAGTGATGTTATCAAGACTTCGACTCATATAACCTGCCATATATTGCGAGGGGAAGTTTGCCTTGATATATGCCGTTTGGTAAGCCACCCATGAGTAACAGGTAGCATGACTCTTATTAAATGCGTAAGACGCAAAAGCACGCCAGTCGTCCCAAATTTTCTCCAACACCTTAGGCTCATATCCATGTGAAACACCTCCATTGAGGAATTTCGGATACATATGATTCAACTTGTCAATGAGTTTCTTACCCATCGCCTTTCGAAGGTTGTCACTTTCACCACGGGTAAAGTCTGCAATTTCTCTTGAGAGTAGCATGACTTGTTCTTGATAGACCGTAATCCCATATGTATCCTTCAGATATTTCTCCATGCATGGGAGGTCGTAAGTAATAGGACTAATCCCTTTCTTACGATTGATAAATTCAGGAATGTATTGCATCGGCCCAGGACGATAGAGCGCATTCATCGCGATGAGATCTTCAAATACACTTGGCTCCAATTCACGCAAATACTTTTGCATCCCTGGCGATTCAAACTGGAAAGTACAAATGGTATTACCGTCACAATAGAGTTGGAATGTGGCTGGGTCATCAATTGGGATTTGGTCAACATCAAGCGTAATCCCTAAACTATCCTCAATATTGATGACGGCTTCCTTGATGATAGACAATGTTTTTAATCCCAGGAAGTCCATCTTAATCAACCCTGTTTCTTCAATGACTTTCCCTTCATACTGTGTGCAAAGCAATTTTTCTTTCGTTTCCTTATCTTCAGCTGTTGATACGGGAACCCAGTCGGAAATGGCATCGCGACAGATAATTACCCCACAAGCATGCACCCCTGTGTTTCGCACGTTACCCTCCAACATTTTAGCGTAGCGGATGGTCTCGTAGAGTAGGGGGTCAGAGGAAGACTCTGCTTCCTTAAGTTCTGGAATGCAAGCAATGGCATTCTCAAGGTTCATCTTTGGGGTTTTGCCATTTTCATCTTCAGGAAGTTTGTCTGGAATGAGTTTGCAAAGATAATTACTTTGCGCGAGGGGCAGATTTTGAACTCGTGCAACGTCCTTAATTGCTGACTTCGTAGCCATGGTAGAGTAGGTGATGATGTGTGCCACCTTCTCTGCTCCATATTTATCGGTCACCCATTGTAGTACTTTTCCACGTCCATCATCGTCAAAGTCAACGTCTATATCTGGGAGTGAAATACGGTCGGGGTTTAGAAAGCGCTCAAAAAGCAGGTCGTACTTGATGGGGTCAATATCTGTGATACGCAAACAATAAGCTACGGCACTACCAGCAGCAGAACCACGTCCTGGGCCCACACTTACACCTAACTCTTGTCGAGCAACCTTAATATAGTCTTGTACAATCAAGAAATAACCAGGGAAACCCATAGTCTTCATGATATGAAGTTCAAACTTTATGCGTGCTTCAGTTTCTTCATCCAAAGGGTCACCATAACGCCATTTAGCACCTTCGTAAGCAAGTTTGGCAAGATAGTCTGCTTCCAACTTGATACGATAGAGTTTATCATACCCTCCAAGTTTCTTAATTTTAGCCTCGCCATCTTCTCGGGACATGACAACATTACCATTCTCGTCCTCTGTGAATTCCTTGTAAAGGTCTTCTTCTGTGAATTTCTTTCGGTACTCATCTTCAGTTCCGAAATCTTCAGGGATTTCAAAGTTTGGCATGATGGGCCCGTGGTCGATAGAGTAGTTTTCAGTCTTATCTGCAAGTTCACACGTATTCTCAAGCGCTTCAGGAACATCAGCAAAAACTTGATTCATCTCCGCCTTTGTCTTAAACCACTCCTGCTTGGTATAGAGCATACGGTTGGAAGAATATAAATCAGCCCCTGTAGAAAGACATATCAAACGGTCATGCGCCTCGGCATTCTCTTCGTTAACAAAGTGAGAGTCATTAGTACACACCAGTTTAACTTGGTGCTTTTCAGCCAATTTTATGATGGTTTGATTGACTTCTTCTTGAAGTGGATAGACCTCTCTATTTGCATTTTGCGCTGGATCTGTTACTTTATGGCGCATTAGTTCAAGATAAAAATCGTCCTTGAAGACTCTCTTAAACCATTCAATTGCTTCTTCTGCCGCAGGAATATCTCCAGCCTGAATTTTTTTAGGAATTTCTCCCCCTAAGCAAGCAGAACTAACCATCAAGCCCTCACAATATTTTTCTAACTGTTCATGATCGGTGCGCGGACGCATGTAGAAACCATCAACCCACGAATTGCTAACTAATTTAATTAGGTTTTTATATCCCTTTAAATTTTTAGCAATGACCACTAAGTGCCAACCTGAAGCATCGGGTTTTCCTTCTTTGCGAAGCATGCCGCGTCTCGCCACATACATTTCGCAGCCAATCATTCTTTTGAAATTGGCGATACGGTCTTGTTTAGAAATTTGAGATAATAGTTTTGATTTTATTTCCTCAAGCGAAAATCCCTCTTCTTCGTTTGTTGGAACATAAGTTCCCGCTTCGATTTGTTCTAAATTACCTCTAAGTTCCTTAAGGTTTTTTTTTGCCTTTGATATTACCTTTTCGGTATAATTAAAAAAGTCTTTAACCCCCATCATGTTGCCATGGTCTGTCAATGCCATGCCTCTCATTCCGTCGGCGATGGCTTTGTCTACCATCTTGGGGATAGAAGCTTGACCATCAAGAATGGAATATTGGGAGTGTACATGTAAGTGTACAAAGTCTTTCATTTTGAATAAACAATCTTAGATTTTTCAGACTAATTTATAAAATTCCAACTAATACCTAAATGCATAGTAAATCCATTCATAGGGTAGTGGGGAAGCTCGAAAGCTTTCTTTTGTCGGTCTGAAGAATTTATGTGTGATGCCATAATGTAGAAACGAGTGCGTTTCAAGTGCATATTGGCATAGATATTAACTATTGGATATCCGCCTATTTTTTCTGCTTTTTCGGAGTCTTGTAGGACATACTGCCCGATAATGGGTGAGTAAATATGGGGTGTATAACGAGTAAAGAATCTAACGTCTGATCCTATTTCTGTATTCAAGACTTTAGCAATTTTAAATTTGAGGTACAGATTGCTATATGCTAAAAAAGTAGGTGCTGGTGATAAAGATTTATCTGATGTGGTTTGGTAAGTAAATTCATTTTCCCAATTGATAATTCCCCAAGTTTGTAAGTGATAAAGTGCAACTTCAAGTCGTTGAACCGGTTTACCGTTTTGAATGGCATTAACACGATGTAATTTTAAGTTTGCAGCATCTGCATTGGGTTGATCAAATAGGGTTTCTTGGAAATAAGTACCCTTGTTTTGTTGCTCAAAACGTACTGACAATCTTGTTGTCTTATAGCGCAATGTTGCACCTAATTGAGTGGTAAGCGTATTACTCATGCCTTCTTCATCCCACCAAGCGTTTCTAGATTGATAATGTCTGTAATAGAAGGCAGGTTCTTCAGAACTGAATTTACCAAACACGTCTACCGATAATGTGTCATTGCCTAAATTCGTATGCAACCCACCATTGGCCATCAGTGTAAATTCTCCCCAACGTTTACCATCGCGTGTACGTAATTCTCCTAACATGTCATAGTCAAGATTTTTTCCTTTTCTATGCATAAGTTGAAGTCCAACGTTATAGTAATTGTATGCATAGGTGTCAAAAGTAGTAGCAGATTTTGGCAAAGTGAATCTCTCATATTTATGGGAGAAATAGAGTCTTGCACCTGCTCTCAACCATGTCTTCCATTTCTCATTCAGTTCCAAAGCAATAGTGTTACGCACAGCAAAATGTTTTGTTTTATCCTTCGCTGAATCACCTGCGAAGAAGAAATCCTTGAAATAGTGTGCGTTACGTTCATTAGTTTTAAAGTTACTCAAGAACAAACGATCATCATGATCAATCTGAAGGGAGTGTGTAATCGACATCGGAGCAACTCCTAAATGTTCGCTTGTTGTTGTCCCAATTCTTAATGAATCAACTTTTAGAGTGTCTACCTTTTGAACGTTAGAACCGAGATCTATCCTTTGTGTGAATAAAAGTGAGTTCACATTCAGTTTATTCCAAGTTTTTGACATAGCTGTAGGCATATCCCATGTCTCATAACTATTTGTGAACGCCTCTGGTTCGGTAATATATCTATCATCTTCGATACCGCCATTCTCTGATGTTTTTAAATGATGCAAGCGATAGGCTATATGCGCTTTATAACGTTCTCCTATGTATGAAGCGTATAAATTTCCCATAAAATGGGCGGTATTTTGAGATTGAAAATAACCGCGTCCATATAGATAGTCAACATTAAATCCCACTCCTAATCTCTTGCCTGCATTTACAGCAAAGAGCGCCGTAATTCTATCCTCACCATGCTCCTTATCACCACATTCATGATAGGTGATATTGGTAAAAGGAGATTTTGTATTCGTAAATACCTGTCCAAAAGGGCGCTGAGCAAAAAAATCGTAAGGATTCATGAATATGAATTGCTCATGCCAATGTGTAGGCTCCTCATTTTGAAGTCTTAGAGAATGACGAGGACTCCCCAAATTACCAGTAACTAAATAACCTCCACGTTTACCACGTGTAGAACCTTCATTTTGAAAACCATGCATCAAAGTATCCAGTTGAGTAGGGGTGATATCACCAAATAGAGGATCAATATTCCATACATAGATACCCTCTGGAACCTCCATTTTAGAAGTCCCTTTCAAGGTATCTTCATTCACTTCATTCCATTTATTTACACTCTGTTCATATCCTGGATTAAAGTTTCCAAGCTTAATCTGGTCAAAATTTCCTTTTGAAATTTGTCCAAACACCAGACTTTCACATAGTAGAAGTGGCAATATAGTTAGTAGCAATGATGTTTTCCTCATAAGATATTTCAAAATAGGTAATATTCTTCGTTGTTGTCGAATCTTATATTCTTGCAAAGATACTATTTTCTTTTCAGTCACGATATCTAATAGTTATTATTTCATTCAATGCAATATATTAGAATAAAACATTCGACCGGGATGCATTCAACACTTCAATCATCAGCAAATATTTCACAGATAGAAAATAACTTGCAATAGACCATTTTAACTCACTATTGAAACGAATTCAAGTGACAAAAATAGCATATCAGGGGGGATCTAAGTTTAATAATCACGAATAGAATCTCAAATTGTATTAAACATAATCACAATTCTAATTATTTGATGAGATTTGTTTAACATCACCAATTAGAACTCATAAATTAAGTCTCAAATAAAACAAACTAAGTTACTAACATTTTCAACTATCTCCCTAACTCGTTCACACAATTATTATTTGCGGAAGTTATTAAGAAGATAGTTGAAAATATGAGGTATTTATGCGTAAGTTTTCAACGATAAGAATTCTCTACTTGGACTGTTTATCATCAGTCTTTTGATATGTCGTTCTTAACACTCTAAATTGTGTGCGTCGATTTAATGCATGACAGCTGTCTTGTTGCTCTGGCGTTAACTTTGAGATAAACTCATCAGTTAAGACATCGCCCTCCTTAAGGAACTTGTGTGTCTCCGTCAATTTTTTGTTTACAACTTTGGGTAATGCTTCTCCGTACCCAACAGGTGTTAGACGTTCGGCGTCTATACCGTTATCAATCAAGAATTTGACTACAGCTTCAGCTCGACGTTGAGATAACCGTTGGTTATACTCATCCCTGCCGCGACTATCCGTATGTGCAGAAAGTTCTATAGTTATGGTAGGATTGTCATTGAGCATGGTGACAAGACGTAAAAGTGCCTGTGTACTTTCTGGAGTAAGGTCGGCTTTGTCAAACTCAAAGAAAACATTTCGTACTAAAATTGGCACAGAAATGCTTGCTAATGGGAACTGCAGTACGTACTCGTGATCGGTTGTTATGGTATCTGTTGTGAGTTGGTTGTTCGCATTCAAATAGCCCTTACACGAGGCGAGAAAGACGTAATCAACGGCAGGTTTCACCTTTGCTTCGAACGAGCCATCAGGAAGCACACCAAGACGTAGGTTGGTACCGTCGCTCCCTACAATATACACTTCTGCTTGAGGCAATTCATAACCATCAACCTCATAAATCCATCCCTTTACCGTTTGCGTTGTTTCGGGATAGCTAAAGCTGTAAATCTTATCCCAACCTCTGCCTCCGGTAGAGCGTGAAGAGGTAAAGTAACCGCGGTTGTGAAATCCCTCGAAAGTAATGCCGAAATCATTACCGGAAGAATTCATTGGGGCTGGTAAATGAGTTACACTCCATTGATTAGTAACCGTATCTTCTACGGCATAAAAAAGATCCAAACCACCAAGTCCTCCCCTACCATCAGACGAGAAATAAAGTTCACCCGTAGGTCGAAATGTGGGAAACATTTCATTACCCGTCGTGTTAATTGTGGGACCTAAATTTTCGATAGGACCGACTTCCGAACCTTCTAATGGAGCACGCCATAGATCTAACCCACCAAGTCCTCCAGGTTGGTCGGACACAAAGTAGATCCATGTACCATCGGGTGATGGACACGGATGCGCGTACGAACTCAACGAGTCTTCCGTTATTTTTAATTTTGATGGTTTACTCCACGACGCATCGCTACGATTAGACACCCATATTTCAGCCATTCTGGGGTATTCAGGATCAGTGGGGCAAAGGGTGAGAAACATTTTACCACCGTCTTGCGTAAAACTACAAGCACCTTCATCAAATGCTGTGTTAAGTCCACCCTCTACAAGTTCGGGAGCTTTCCACTTCCCTTTTTCGTCTTTACGCACACGAAAAATGTCGCCGTTCTTCATCCCCGTTATATCACTCAACTCGTCACCTGTAGCTTGATTGCGGGTAGAGGTGAAATACAACTCTTTCCCTTCCGCATCCGCAAATGAAGGCGAGTAATCAGAACGGCTTGATGAAAACAAACGCTCAAGTTTGACGCTATAAGCAGAACCTGCATTTCTGAAATCAACGGCACGCTTTGCCCAATAATACTCGCTTTTGACTTCTAAAGAATCACCCACAAGTTCCATGTATTTCGACAAATAGGTCGCAGCACCTTTATAGTCTCCCATTTGAGAAGAAAGTCTGCCTAATTGTAGAAAGGTAAGCGTGTCGTTGTACTTATAGCGCTCCGCCGTTTTATACGCACCGATAGCTCGTGCCACATTGCCATACTGCCTATAACACTCTCCCATCCAAAAGGAAATCTCCCCTCGTTGGGCACGTTCTTTGGGAGGAGTTCGCTTATAGGCTTTCTTAAAGTAAGATGCCGCAAGTTCATGTTCTCCAAGTCGTTGCGCTGCCTTACCTTTCTTAATACTTTTAGAAGCACTCCCACATGCAACTATCGCGCAAAGCAACGATATATAGAGTAAATTTAGTAATTGTTTCATACCTTTATAGAACCTATAAATAGGCATATTATTGTCATAACTATGCAAAATTAAAAAGAAAAATATGTAGGTTCGGGAAAAATTCCTAATTTTGTTGCATCTAATAAAGCAAATTCTAACCAAACATTATACTTTAGATCATGAAACAAATTGTAAACGGAAGAATTCTTACTCCTCAAGGTTGGCTTGAAAATGGTAGCGTACTCGTTGAAGGCAATAAAATTGTAAACGTTATTAACACTTCCCTCCCCATCAATGGTGCTGAAATAATTGACGCAAAGGGATGCGACATTGTTCCTGGCGGTATTGAATTGCACGTACACGGCGGCGGTGGACGTGACTTTATGGAAGGTACAGAAGAGGCATTCCGTGTAGCAGTTGATGCACACCTTCATTACGGAACAACTGCCATCTACCCCACCCTTTCATCATCTACGGTGCCCATGATTGAAGCAGCGTTGAAGACTACAGAGAAGTTGATGGCAGAACCCGACAGTCCCATCATGGGTTTGCACCTCGAAGGTCCTTACTTCAACATGAAAATGGCTGGTGCGCAAATCCCCGAATGGATTAAGGCGCCCGTGAAGGAAGAATATGAACACATCCTTGGTCTCACAAAGTGCCTTAAGCGCTGGGATGCTGCACCTGAACTCGAAGGTTCAGTTGATTTCATCAAGGCATGTCGTGCACACGGTGTATTGCCCAGCATTGGTCACACAAAGGCAACTTATGCCGATGTAAAGGCCGCAAATGAAGCTGGTATGACACATGCTACACACTTCTACAATGCAATGCCCGTCGTGTATAAGAATCGTGAATTCAAGGAAGCTGGTACGGTGGAAAGCATCTTTGCTGAAGAAAACATGACCGTTGAAATGATTGCCGACGGCATCCACGTACCTCCCGT
Source organism: Alloprevotella sp. (assembly GCA_045632685.1). Classification (GTDB taxonomy): domain Bacteria; phylum Bacteroidota; class Bacteroidia; order Bacteroidales; family Bacteroidaceae; genus Alloprevotella. Next base: position 27,267 of record JAZQXB010000033.1, on the reverse strand, counting down.
AATGCTCCGCATGATTTACCAAATTAAGGGCGTTGAGCGCACAGCACTTGTAACCGACTCGTTAGCATGTGCCGCTGCTGATTCTGATGTAGCATTCGACCCCCGCGTGGTGCTTGAAGACGGAGTGTGCAAACTTGCCGACCGCTCGGCATTAGCTGGTAGTATTGCAACGATGGACAGACTCGTACGCACATGTGTACAACAAGCAGGAATCCCCATGGACGATGCTTGTCGCATGATTAGCGAAACTCCTGCCAAGATTATGGGTATCTATGACAGAAAGGGTTCGTTAGAACAGGGCAAGGATGCGGATATCATAATGTTCGACAAAAATCAAGAACTCACATTTGTAATGGCTATGGGTAAGGTGGTGAGAAACGAACTTGCATGTTAATAGTTTTGTCACAACCCAATAAATATCTATAAACAAGTTACTCCGTCAGTGGTTACACTATGTAAACATTGACGGAGTTAGTCTTTAAAATGTTATACATTCATATCCCTTTCTGTAAGCATCGTTGCATCTATTGCGACTTTTACTCCACAACACAAAGCCTTCAGTTCATTCATGAATATCTAGACGCGGTCAAGTCTGAAATTAGTCAGCGTGCACATGAATTACCATCACGCAAACTCTCTTCCGTATATATTGGTGGGGGTACCCCATCATTAATGCCCACCAATGCAATCAAAAATTTATTCGCTTCCATTCAAGAGCAATTCATAATTGACAAGGAGGCCGAAGTGACTTTTGAAGCAAATCCTGAAGATGTATCAATTGACCTTTTAAACACACTCTACTCACTCGGCGTGAATAGAATTAGTTTAGGAGTACAATCTTTTGACAACTCACAACTTACCTTGTTAAATCGTCGACATTCTGCAAAAAAGGTTATTGAAGCTGTAACAATGATACATCATTGTGGATTTAAACATATCAGTATAGACCTCATATATGGTCAACCTGGGCAAACGATAGAAAAGTGGGTTAACGATTTAAATCAAGCATTCGCCTTGCCTATAGATCACCTTTCTGCCTATACACTTTCGATTGAAGACAATACTCTTTTGAAAAGAAAACTAGATGCTGGTGAACTTACACTCCCAAGTGATGAAGAAGTTTGGGAACAATACAAAGTACTATGTGAACAAGCAAAACGATACGGATTTGAGCACTATGAGATTTCAAACTTCTCCCTTCCAGGTTGTGCATCCCGCCATAATTGTGGGTACTGGACTAATAGACCTTATTTAGGGATTGGTCCAGGTGCACATTCTTATAATACCACATATAGAAGTTCCAATCCCTCCAACCTTTTAGACTATATTGCTAATAAGGGTATCGTAGATCGTAATATTGAGGAGTTAAGTCAGGATGAAAAGTGCAATGAATATGTATTCACCTCTTTGCGTACGAGTAGTGGTCTTCATTTACCGACATTAGAACTTATGTTCGGTAATAGCGTCGCTACACAAATATACACCTGGGCAAAACCTCATATTACGAAAGGAAACCTTCTGTTTAAAGAAAACACGCTCCAACTCACAGAAGAGGGATTCTTTGTATCCAACGATGTGATGAGCGACTTGATGTACATTTAACTTCTATTAAATACAATAGCAGAAATCTTAAGACTCAAAACACCATACAAAAAGTTCTCTTAACTTTGATATAAGAGATGAATTGGGATAGATCATCAAGCAACTGTCGGGTTTTAGTTATGGCAATAATATAGGAGTTACTTGCGTGACCTTTGGTGGTCACATCAAGAATTTAGGGCAAAGATATAGCAGACTGCCATATCATTGCCCTTATATATAGGAGGTTCTTGAGTGACCTTTAGTTGCCCCGTCAGGAATTTATGCGCGCATAGTCCTCCTACAGTTTACCAAAAATGAAATTTTAGGGGTAAATCAAGCAAGTTTCTCATTCTACGGAAGTTGCGTCTTAACAAAAAGGTGAAAAAGCACTGAAAAAGTGAGATAGTGGACCGTGGCTGCGTTATTTCAAGTCCAAAATTCCATGCTTTGAAAATAACGCATTCTCAGCAAGCCAAAGGCGCATTTTTAGGGTTGGAAGGTCGGCAAAACTTTAACTTTTATTAAGAAGATTTAACACTCCAACCGACCTGCAGAAAAATATTCGGCACCTAAAAAAAATTATTCGGCACCTATTTTTTACAAGGTGCCGAATAATTTTTGCCAAAACAAGTGTTTTTTTAGAAAACTCCCGAAAATTACATGCTGATAATCAGGCACTTAAAAAGGAGGCACTACCTATCTGGGTAACACCTCCTTTACTGCAATGCAAAGATAATACATTTTGAAGCGAAATGCAAATCGCGTTTTTTACGTTGCGGGGACTTTTGTGCGAAAAATATTGACAAAACTAAATCCTCAAATAAATTGGTAACAACATTGCAATTACTTGCGTGACCTTTGATTGTCTCATACTTGGATGTCTCTTCACTCTATTGAGGTGGAAGATGCCTAAAATAAACTTGGATCAATTGCTATATTATTACTTTAATTATTGCAGTCCCGTCCATGAACAAGTATAGAGTATGCTTCAAACATATGCGCCTTTCGTTCGGGCTGGTAAAGGTAGTTCTGCCGTCTTCATCAATTATCTGCCTTTGACTTTGTAAATCATTGTTAGTTACGTAAAAAACTGACCTCGAAATTGGGAGCAAATGCTATACTATTGCTTTTTATTTTCTTTGATGAAAATTAAAACCAACATAAAAGTTAAGGTAACTAATTGAATTTCTCAAATTAAAGTATCCTCTATTATAACCATAGATATAATTTATAAATGAAGTACCAATATAATATTTTGAATTGTTCCAAACAAGACCTGTACGCGAGGTGAAATCTATATTAAAGGACTTTATATCGTCAATAAGCACATCTTTTTCCCAGGGTTCTCCTTTAGTTTTTTTATAACCAATTGCCGGTGTTAGTGATAAGTTAAGCAAAAGGTTGCGAGCTATCACCCAATTGTAAGAATATCCGAAGGAAAGAGATGCATTATAATAATGTATCTTATCCATTTTCATTTCGTCCATTAGCAATTCGTTTCCACCTGGTGTGAAAAGTAGAGATTGGGGCAATTGCCTATAGTCGAAATGAATTTTGTGATGATCGTAACGAAGTCCTAATATAAAAGAGCCGGCGCTAATTCGCTGAATAGTTGATTGTGCATATGCAGCAGGATAAGAAAATTTACGATGATTAAAAATATAATATATATTGACCATCGTAGAATAGGCCTTTAATCCATTGAAAGGTGTGCCCTTAAGTTGGTTGCGATTTACTCCCCTAAATCCTTTTGTATTTCCTATTTCAAAATCAGATTTATTTCGTATAATCACTAAATCTCCTCCAATTTTTGCACTATAAAGCGAGAGCGAAAACTCTGTATTTTGGGTTGCTTTTCCTATATTTCCAACGTCAAATGTATAACCTAAAAATAACCAGCGCCATCCAAAATAAGGTCCAATTTTGAATGAAGAGCGCGGAGATATTTCTATTTGTTGATGATTCCCACGATTATCTTCTGCAGTAAAGCGATATTTCTGCCAATAATTCGTATTTTGAACCATTGCCGCATAATTATATAGATTGGGTTGTATGTAGAGTGTGTCGACTTCTTGCAAACGCTTAACCCCACGCTTAACCCCACGTTTTACCTTGTCGACACCATCACTTACATTAAACAACCATTTATCTCTTACATCATCTATTTGAATTGAGTCGCCAAGGATATAAGTTGAAATTCCTGTTGACCAACAAGATAGAGGATTGCTAATTAAGAGTAAAAAAATAATTTCTGAAATAAACGAACTAAAATACAGACTAGAAATCTGAATTTTAATCTTAGTTTTATTTAACCGAATATTCTGTGTTATTTTCATTGAACGCTTTTGCTGTTTCAGAACAATATTATTATGGATTGATTGTCTTAATATTCTAAGCTTTAATCAGTAAGAATAAAATTCAAAAACAGCCTTTTCTTTTATTCAAGAATTTTCTTCTTATACTTTTCCTAATATTCTATCAACCACCCAATTGACAGGAGTTGCACTAATACAATCACATGTACATATAGCCTTTCCTTGAAGATGTTCAACAACATTGCGTATCAAGGGTAGTTGCACGTAAGGGGGATTTTCGATACAAATTTCTTTGTATCCTTGTTCTGTATGCAGTTTGATGGGCGTATAAGTGAAAACAGAAAAACTAACAGAACCTTTGTCGCCTATTATTTGAATACTATCCTCTTTGGCAGACTCATGTGCTACAAAGCACCAACTGCCTGATCCTGGAACACCGTTAGCAAATTTAAAACACGCACTCACGCTATCTTCAGTATCATAAAGTCCACCACGATTTGCGGTATAACCTTCAGCTTCGATAATTGGACCAAACATTTCTTGAAGAAGGTCAATTTGGTGTGGTGCAAGATCGTAGAAATATCCGCCTCCAGCAATATCCGCTTGCACGCGCCAAGGTAAGTTTCGAGAATTATAATCAAGATCTCGAGGAGGCACAGCAAAACGTATTTGTACATTAACAACATTTCCTATATCTCCGGAAGCAACTAAGTTTTTAACCTGTTTAAAATATTCTAAATAGCGACGGTAATAGGCAACAAAACATGGCATACCTGTCGTATGTGAGATACGATTAACACGACAACAATCTTCATAATTAGCCGCCATAGGTTTTTCAATATACACAGGTTTACCCGCTTTCATTGCCATAATAGCAAAGGTGGCATGAGTGGAAGGAGGCGTGGCGATATAAACAGCATTAACTTCTGGATCATCCAACAAAGCTTGTGGATCTGTATACCAATGTTTAATGCCATGGCGTTGCGCATAAGAACGTGCTTTTGCTTCACTACGACTCATCACAGCTACAACTTTTGAATTTTCAATTAATGAAAATGCTGGTCCACTCTTCTTCTCGGTTACCTCACCACAACCGATAAATCCCCATTTTATTATATTCATATAAAATAATTAGTAACGTTGGACACTATTTTTTTAATTCTTCGGTAATTAACTGAAACTTTTAAAGTTAAACAATAAAACCAGCAGATGCAGGTCCGAAAACACCAAAGAGATTACAGTAATATTTATCAATAACAAGTGGTTATACGTAAAACATAAATGTGTGCTAAAAAGCAACTAAATGATTATAAAGTAGAAGCAAAAACATGAACCCACACTTTATTTCCCATTAAGTCGATTCCTCTTAAACAATACTTGCTGTGTCAAACTATCCGTGTAATACATTGACATCGGAGTTTTTAATGTCTCTTCTTCTTCTCGGGGCAGTTCCTCCCACTTATTAAAGAAAAAGCCCCCTAGTTGCATATTTGAATTTGGGAAGGTAAAGTTAATAATAAAATCAAAGTAACTATCTCGCAGTGATGTTGAACTTTCAGGTAATCTAAACATTTTATCACGAGGGTACGAACATTTTGAGATTACAATAGGTTTCTGTACAACAGCCATTCTTTGCGAAACATGCTGCAGTAATTTACTTGATTTCATATAACAATTGCGGAGTCCCAAATATAAACTTGTGGAGTGTACCCAACCTAATTCATAAGGTGTCAACTCAATTGAAATAAAATCTATATTTGAAGTTGTTATCGCTAAATCTAAAAATTCCAAATTAGGGGGCAAGGAAATTGTAATAAGATGATTTGGAGAAAGAGCACGCACCGACTTCGCTTGTTCGATATCTATTACATTCCAAGCCCAAATTTGTGAAGAATTTCTAAATTGTTTTATGGCCTCAATAGGGAATTCCTTCGTTAAAACAACGCAGATTTTTAGTTTTTTATCTTTAGCATATTTTACAAATCGTTTTAATTGTTTTGGTGTTGTTGGAGAAACACATATGCTATTCCACCCAAATGAAGCAAGTGTATCAAAAACAGATTCACTACATTGTTCCTGCGTCAGATTGACTCCGACTGGTCGCCAAGGTTGGTTTCGATATAGGAAATGACAACCATTAACCTCTACGAATGCTTTAGCAGAGTTGATTATCATAACAAATATTAGTAATATAATGTATCTCATTGGACTGGTACGATAAAGAGGAAAAGAAAACATTGCACAAGTTAATTTTTAGGGAAAGATATAGCAGATGTCCACAAATAATCCTTTCCCAAAGATGTTGTCTCTTATTAGTTTAGCCACTAATAGGCACAAATGAACACTAATGCCTTGCGGGATATTTAAGTCCGTATGGATATTGACTTACGCGACCTTCGGTTCGCGAAAATTCGTGTTCATTGACTTGTGCGACCTTCGGTTCGTGGTTCCAAATAAAACAAACGAGTTTTCGTGGTCTACTGCTATATTATTGCCATTTTTATTCTAATAACTTTGCGGAGTCATGCCATATAAATTTACTCTTTGCAACTGCGCTTCTTCTATTGAAGATAGCACCGGACTAACGTTTTCTACATCCATTCTAATCTTCTTCTGTTGTTCTCGTATTTGAAGTATACAATCATTATAACTTATAGTATTTTCTTCCAGTTCATAGAGTTTATTTGCAAGTATTACTAATTGAGTCGCATCCTCAGTCCATAATATTGGCATTTCACCAGCATTAGCCAAGTGCAGAGCTGTGTGTTCTGCAGATGTTGTTGCTCCCCCAATAAATATAGGAATCTTTAGTCCTGCTTGTTGACAAGCACTAATTACTCGTTTCATTTCTAAAAGTGATGGAGCTATTAATCCGCTTAAACCTATAAATGAAGGATTGAGGCGTAAGGCTGTTTCTACTATAACGTCAAGCTCAACCATTACCCCTAAATCTATTACTTCAAATCCATTACAACGAAGTAATGTGGCACATATATTTTTTCCAATATCATGCACATCTCCCTTTACGGTTGCAAATAAAAACTTTCCCTTACTTCCCCCTTTTTTTTCGTCTCCCATTAGTGGTCTAAGCAATTCTACAACTCTATTCATCACTTCTGCTGCACGTACAACCTGAGGCAAAAATAGTTTATTATTACTAAACTGTTCACCCACTTTCTCCATACTTTCCATTAAGGGACCTGATATTATTTCAAAAGGAGTATATTTCAGAAGCATTGCCTGAATCAACTCTTCAATCATTTGAGACTCGCCTTTGAAGATAGCTTTATTCAAGCGCTCTTCGATTGACATCGTTTCATTCTTCTGAAGTTGTGTAGATTTTGAAGGCACTGTTTCTTTTAATTGATTGCTCCACTTGATTAGTTCTTGACTAACCTCTCTAGCATTAATAATAGCGTCCTCTAGCAATTCTTTTAATGGAATTGGTATGGTATTATAATCAACCTGCGACCCAGGATTTAATATAAACATATCCATTCCTGCATTTCTTGCATGATGTAGAAACACACTATGTAGAGCATTACGCAAAGGTGTACAACCTCGAAATGCAAATGATAAGTTGCTGACTCCACCAATTATATGTGACGTTGGAAACATCTTATGCAATGTCTTTATCGTCTTTAATAGATCTGCAGCTCCTTGTGCATCCTCTTCCCTACCTGTACATATAGCTAAAACGTTGGGATCGAATATAATATCTTCAGCAGGGAAATCCAGTTCTTTTCTCAATAATTTGTATGCTCGCAAACAAACCTCTATTCGACGTTCATAATTTGTTGCTTGCCCACGTTCATCCGCTGCCATAACAACAAGTCCAGCACCATAAGCCGCAATTATTCTAGCCTTCTGCAAAAATATGCTTTCACCGTCTTTCAATGAAATCGAATTAACAATAAGTTTAGACGGAACGCGATTAAGTGCAGTTTCTACAACTTGCCAATTAGATGAGTCTATCATTAACGGAACAGGAAGTAAGCTCGGTTCCGACGAAAAAGCATCAAGAATCCGAACCATTTCAGAAGGGCCATCAAGTATTCCGCTATCAACATTAATATCAATGATAGACGCACCTTCATCCAACTGTCGCAATGCTAACTTTACTGCTTCATCATAATGACCTTCTACAACTACTCTGCTAAATATCTTAGAACCAGCAACGTTACACCTTTCCCCAACTATCACAAAATCACTTTTACTCTGTTCTTCTCCTAATTCAGAATTGTGCCCCCCTTGGTGTCTACCTTTTTGGCATGTCTCATTCAAAGTAATGCTCTGATATAGTGCAGAAATATGCTCATCCGTTGTACCACAGCATCCTCCCACAACATTTAAAACTCCTAGATTGAGTAAAGGTTGCAATTGATGGCAAAAATCTTTAGCATTAAGATTGTAATTTCCCTCTGCGTCTGGTAATCCAGCATTAGGATAAATACCGATGTACCCGTCATAGACAGAGGCAAGGCGCTCAATAAATGGCACCATTGCCTGTGGACCAAAACCGCAGTTAAGAGAAATTACTGAGGGATGTGCATAGTGCATAACTTTAACACAATCTTTCAGACTATATCCTGTCAATGTATGACCATTGCGATCTGCTATTGTGAAACTCAACCATAAATCAACTTTCTTATTACAATCTTTCATAGCCTTTTTAGCGCCCTCAACAGCAGCTTTAGCATTCATAAGGTCGAAAATGGTTTCAATAAGCAATACATCAACCCCACCTCGTATCAATCCACGAGCTTGCTCACGATAGGCACCAGCCATAAATTCAAAAGTTGGACATACTCCTTCTGGATCTAATGTCAAACTGCGGTTGGTTGGCCCCATACTTCCAGCCACAAAACGTTTTTTTCCATCCAGCACATATTCGTCAACAACTTCTCTTGCAAGTTTTGCGCCTGCAAATGCTAAATCTTCAGCCATTTCTGAAAGTCCATATTCAGATAGACTAACTCTATGTGTTGAAAATGTATTTGCAGTGATGATATCAGCTCCCGCCTGCAAATAAGCGCGATGTACTTTTTTTACTAGTTCGGGGGCTGTTACGTTAATTGATTCAGTTGCATCATTTAAACCGATTTCCTTCTGTAACATCGTCCCCATCCCGCCATCGAGCAACAAAAGACGATTAGAAAGAGCATGTAAAAAAGTAGAAGAATCTTTTGTTTGTTGTATGGAAGTATTGTTCATTTTAACAAATATGTTAAGTACACCACTTATTTTGCTTTCAATAAAGCGAAATAAAATTAGCGCTCATGTTTTAAATTACTAAGAATCCGCACACTACCATGTTTTAATCTGGTTATTATAAAGTTTACATATAGATGTTACTAACTTTATAAAGGCATAGAAAAAAGTAGAAATCTTAATTTAATTTTTATACATTTTCTATCAAAATTCTGAAGCAAAGTTAGCAATAATTATTTACTTAAGTCAATAGATGCCGTTAAAGAAAGAATAGAGAAAGTTAATCATGCAAAACAAACCTATATGGTAGATTTTACAACAAATCATAATTATAGATTCAACATAATCTATTATAAATCATAAAGAGAAAAAACAGACTATGGTTGTCTATCTTTTCTCTTATGAATATAACTATTTTACATTTTACGATATTCAACCACCTTGTTCGGATTGATTATCGTTGCATCACAGAAGATTATTGCATACTTCCACCAACAATATCGAGTAGTTCTGCGGTAATTGCAGATTGGCGCGACTTGTTGTATTGTAACTGAAGCGAACGTAGAAGTTCGTCGGCGTTGTCGGTGGCAATTTGCATGGCAACCACTCGAGCAGCGTGTTCGGAAGCCAAAGAATCAAGCAGTGCCGCAAAGAGCGAGAGATTGATGACACGAGGAAGAAGGCGTGAGAAGATTACTTCTGAAGAGGGTTCTACGATGTAATTGTTGTCTTCTCGCGCTACTTCTTGAGGTAGGTTGAGCGGAAGGAACTGCTCGTAACGCAAGACCTGATGCGCAGAACTTTGTGCATGATGATAAATCATATAGCATGCATCTATTTCCTTTGCGTCATAACGCGCCATAAGGTACTCGGCGAGTTGCTTGGTTCTGTCGTAATTGGGATGATCAAGGAGTTCGCAATAACTTTCGTCAGCGGAAAATCCCATACGTCGAACGGCATCAAGCCCCTTGCGACCTACGGCAAATACCTGTGCGATTTCTATGCCTTGACCACGCAACTCTGCTACCTTTGCCGTAAAACTCTTGATTGCGTTGTTATTAAAACCTCCACAGAGACTTGAGTTGGACGTGAATAATACCAATGCTACGCGGTTTACTGGGCGGGGAGTTACATAGGGTACATATTCAGAAGCGTCACTTACAAAAGCACGAAAGATGCGTCCGAGTTGCTGCTCATAGGGGCGCATCTGTTCAATGCGCTGTTGAGCATGATGAAGCTTTGAACTCGCCACCATCTTCATAGCACTCGTAATTTTACGCGTACTCTGTACCGAGGCAATTCTATTTTTTACTTCTTTAAGACTGGGCATAATATAAGGTTGTTGAGGTTAGGAGATTATGAGGTTAGGAGGTTATAAGGTTATGAGATTCTAAAGTTCTTAAATCCATCCGGGTGATAGTTGTACTCTGTCAGTTGTACTCTCGCCCTGCCTTATAACCTAAAACCTGCAACCTTAACTAAATTGTGCCGTCAAATCTGCCGCTACCTTCTCAATGCGCTTTGAGATTTCATCATCAAGTTTTCCTTCTGCAAGGGGGCGAAGGATGGTGTCTTGATGGTTGGTGCGCAATATCTGGAGGTATTGCTCCTGAAACTCGTTGACTTTATCAAGAGGAACATTCTTAAGCAAACCGCGTGTGCCACAATAAAGAATGGCAACCTGTTCTTCTACAGGCATGGGGCTATATTGCTTCTGAATAAGAAGTTGATTGTTCTTACGTCCGCGGTCAATAGTCATTGCTGTTACGGCATCCATATCGCTTGAGAACTTTGCAAAGGCTTCGAGTTCACGATACTGTGCTTGGTCAATCTTAAGCGTACCAGCAATCTTCTTCATCGACTTAATTTGCGCCGCACCACCCACACGACTCACAGAGATACCTACGTCAATAGCAGGACGGAAACCCTGGTTGAAGAGATTCGTGTCAAGGTAAATCTGACCGTCGGTAATTGAAATTACGTTCGTAGGGATGTAAGCAGAAACGTCGCCCGCTTGTGTTTCAATGATGGGCAAAGCCGTAAGCGAGCCCCCCCCCTTCACTTTGCCCTTGAGGCTTTCGGGAAGGTCGTTCATCTGAGCAGCCACTTCCTGCTGATTGTTAATTTTTGCCGCACGTTCAAGGAGGCGTGAGTGGAGGTAGAAGACGTCGCCAGGGTAAGCCTCACGACCTGAAGGGCGACGGAGGATGAGTGACACTTCACGATAAGCAACAGCCTGCTTCGAGAGGTCATCATACACCACAAGAGCATGCTTACCTTGGTCGCGGAAATACTCACCGATAGCGGCACCTGCCATGGGAGCAAAATACTGCAATGCTGCAGGATCGGCCGCCGTAGCACTCACAATAATAGTGTAAGGCATAGCGCCAGCCGAACGCAAAGTGTTCACAATATTTGCCACGGTAGAAGCTTTCTGACCTATAGCTACATAAATACAATATACAGGGTTACCAGCTTCGTAAGCGCCACGCTGATTGATAATCGTGTCAATAGCAATAGCCGTCTTACCCGTTTGGCGGTCACCAATAATCAATTCGCGCTGTCCACGACCGATGGGAATCATCGAGTCAACAGCCTTAAGACCAGTCTGCATGGCTTCACACACAGGCTGACGATAGATTACACCTGGTGCTTTGCGGTCAAGAGGCATGAGAAACTTTTCTCCGCCAATCGCAACGCCTCCATCAAGGGGAGCTCCCAGCGGATTGATGACGCGACCGAGCATTTCTTCGCTTACTTCAATAGAAGCTACTTTACCCGTACGCTTTACAGACTGACCTTCCTTAATCCCTACTGAAGGGCCAAGGAGCACCGCACCGACGTTATCTTCTTCAAGGTTCATCGCCACAGCCATTACGCCATTCTCGAACTCGATCAATTCGTTTTCTGTAACGTTGTTCAAGCCATAAATGCGTACGACACCATCACCAACAGTAAGAACGACACCGACTTCCTCAAGTTGGACATCGATGTTTACTTCCTTTAATTGTTGGAGCAATATGTCTGAAACCTCGTTTGGTTTGATTTTATCCATAGTAATAATAATTTAGTAGACAAGTTATAGGTACTAACAACAAGAATAAATGTGAGGGAATAAGTATTTTACTTTTGATACATGCTCAACTTGTTCACAATATTCAATAGAAGAACCTTCTTGGTCACTCCTTAAACATAGATAAGCATCTCGTCTATTTGTACCTAAATAACTTGTTTACTATTTTTCTACATTCCCTTACTAATTTTTTGTAATTGAGTCTTTAGAGAAGCATCCACACGATACGTATCGTACTCTAAAATGAAGCCACCGCCAATTGAAGCATCCACCACTGTTTCAAACTCCACTTGTCCGTCAACTGCTTGCTGAACGATAGCCTTCATACGTGCTAAAATTGAATCAGAGACAGATGCGGGAACTATGAAACGTGACTTTGTGATGCCACAATGCTTGCGATATTGCGCAATGTATGAACTTGCTACAAATTGCATGATTTCGCAACGATTCTGATCAAGAATTAACTGACAGAATCGTGATGTTGAGGCAGATACCTTACCCTCAACTGCCACTGCAGCCAAGAGCAATTTCAATTTGTTATCGTTGGAGACTACAGGGTTTTGCAATGTCTGCTGAACTTGAGGAAGCTTTATAAAGCAATCACAAAGTTGTTGCATTTCGTCATAAACCAGTTGTTCCTCCTTATTCTCAATAGCAAAAGACAGAAGGGCGCGCGCATAACGCGAAGAAATAATCCCAATGTCCATACGCTTCAATTAGTCTTTAGAAGGTTGGATTTCATCAAGCAATGTGTTGATGTAGTTTTCATGTGCTTCTGTAGAGGCAAGATTCTGTCGCATAACCTTTTCAGAAATTGCGATTGAAAGTTGTGAAACTACACCTCTGATATCTTGAAGTGCACGCTCACGCTCTGCTTGGATTTGGAGTTTTGCATCTTCCAAAATCTTTGCACCTTCTTCATGAGCCTTACGTTGTGCGTCGGCAATAATCTTATCACCGGTAGTTTTTGCTTCACGCAATATCACAGCTTGTTGCTCGTGGGCTTCCTTCAATATCTTCTCACTCTCTGCTTTCAATGTTGCTAACTTCTCATTCGTAACGCGAGCATTTGTAAGACTCTCGTCAATGAATTTCTTGCGCTCTTCAACCATGGAAGTAATGATGGGGAAACCAAACTTTGCCAAAAGACCGAAGACCACAAGGAAAGCTATCAACATCCAAAACAATAGTCCTAAATCAGGACTAAGAATAGATGGCAAAGAATCCATAAGTCAAATTATTCAACTGCACCAAAGAACGAACAAACTAAATAAGTATTAGAGGAAGCTTAAGTTGTGTGTTTAGTCCCTTGATAGAGTTGAATAACAATAAGGTTTATTGAATAAACAAACAAAGCGCACAAACCACTACTGAGAAGAGGGCAACACCTTCTACCAAAGCAGCAGCAATAATCATTGAAGTACGAATGTCACCAGATGCTTCAGGCTGACGAGCAATTGCTTCCATTGCTGAAGAACCGATTTTACCAATACCAATACCTGCGCCAACAGTTGCAAGACCTGCACCAAGAGCGGCGCCTAATTTTGTAAGACCTACTGCGAGTAATAACATAGTTGTAAAGTTTTATTTATTAGTAATTTATATTAAAATATTAGTGAGTTAATTCAAACTATTAGTGAGTTAGTGATGATGAGGTTCGGGATGTGCCATACCGATAAAGACGGCAGACAGCATCGTGAACACATATGCCTGAATGAATGCCACCAAGCACTCCAAACAGTTCATAAAAATCATTAGCACAAGACTCACAGGAGTTAAGGCAGACCCTATACCTATGCCTATAGTAAAGGCAATGAAAATTACACAAGTGAACGAAAGTATCGCCGCATGACCACCCATAATGTTGGCAAAGAGACGCACCATCAATGAGAAGGGACGTGAAATAATACCAAGCATTTCCACCAAAGGCATAATGGGGAGCGGACACTTGAGGAACACTGGCACGGGAGGCCAAAAAATTTCCTTCCAATACTCTTTGTTGCCAAACAGGTTGATCGCCAGCAAGGTGCAGAATGCAAGGAAGAACGTAATGGTAATGTTACCCGTAAGGTTCGCCCCGCCTGGGAAGATGGGAATCAATCCTAAAAGATTGCTGATGAAAATGAAGAAGAAGCAGGTAAGCAAGTAAGGAGCAAATTTCTTATACTGCTTTTCACCTACGCTCGGACGGATGATGTCGTCGTGAACCATCATCACCATCATTTCTACCACCCCGAAGAATCCCTTGGGCGCTTGCTGTGTTGCTCCGTTCTTCTTATACCAACGAGCGGCACTCAAGAAAATCGTGAGCATCAATGCCACCACAATCCAAAGTTGAACAACATTCTTGGTAATGGAAATATCCAACGGACGAACGCTACTGCCGTCTGCCAATTTTTCATAAATTTTACCATTGGTTTCATTGATATAGAAACCATTGTAGGTGTCACCATGAGTTACTTTACTACTACTAAACACATTCCAACCAGAATTTTCTCCTTTCACAATCACAAGAAGTGGAATAGAAATGTGATGCCCTTCATAAGTAGTAATGTGCCAATCATAGCCATCACTCATGTGACCTAATACGATACTTTTTACATCAATCTTACCATCTTCATGACTACTTCCTGATGCTTTTGCAGAAAGCGAAATCATCGCAACAAGACCAACGACAAGTATCCATTTTAAGTATCTAATCATGTAAATTCAATTGCTAATTTGAACTACTCTTTTTCTGCTTACGCTCACACACAATGAAATGAACAGAGGTGAAGAATAACGCTACAAGATAGAATATCAATAAGTTAATCGTAAACAGCACTCTATATTCGGGAAGGATAATGAAAAAATACACCAACACTAACACAAGGGTTATAAGCAAACGTGCTACGTTGTTCACCATGTGAAATAGCGTGAGATATTTCGGTTTATTCTCCTGAACGTAATGATACGCAGATAGTGAGACAAGCGTTACTACGAAAAAAATGATGGGGAGCTCAATTAAAGGCGTCACCATACTAATTCCACCCGCCACGTAGGCTACTTCAAGGTAGCACATTATAGGCGTTAGTAATGCGTAAATAAGTCCCAACTTCCAGATTGACTTTAATGCTGATTTCATGTACGCCAACGTTAAAGTTCTACACAAATGTTCAGCACATTATTCGCAACCTCAATGAATCCCGAGTGAATATCAAAGGTATAATCTTCTGCGCCATAGCAATAAATAGTACCTTTTACCAACGTGGAAATAATTGGAGCATGATTTTCAAGCACTTCAAATTGCCCCATTTCACCAGGCACCACTACCCTATGCACTTCTGCAGCATAGAGTTGCTTTTCAGGTGATAATATCTTGATCTTCATAATAGCACTATACTGCCTGATTGAGCAAGTTTTCACCCTTCTTAATAGCATCGTCAATCGTACCTACATTGAGGAAAGCCTGTTCGGGCAAGTAATCCACTTCACCATCAATAATCATGTTGAAACCGCGAATCACTTCTTCGATAGGCACCATCACACCGGGAACCCCGGTAAACTTTTCTGCCACAGTAAAGGGTTGAGAAAGGAAACGCTGAACACGGCGTGCACGATTCACAATAAGACGGTCTTCATCTGAAAGTTCATCCATACCCAAGATGGCGATAATGTCCTGCAACTCTTTGTACTTCTGAAGAATCTGTTTCACGCGCTGCGCACAATTATAATGTTCATTACCAATCACATTAGGATCAAGAATGCGCGAAGTAGAATCAAGGGGGTCAACAGCAGGATAGATGCCCAACTCCGTAATCTTACGTGAAAGCACGGTTGTAGCATCCAAGTGCGTAAACGTTGTTGCAGGAGCAGGGTCGGTCAAGTCATCGGCAGGCACATAAACTGCCTGAATAGAAGTGATTGAACCATTCTTTGTTGAAGTAATACGTTCCTGCATCGCACCCATTTCACTTGCCAAAGTGGGTTGATAACCTACCGCCGAAGGCATACGTCCGAGAAGAGCCGATACTTCTGAACCTGCCTGTGTGAAACGGAAGATATTGTCAATAAAGAAAAGGATGTCGGTTTGCTTTCCTTCGCTCGCACCACTATCACGGAATGATTCGGCAATAGACAAACCTGAGAGCGCCACACTTGCACGCGCACCAGGAGGTTCGTTCATCTGTCCGTAAACGAGCGTTGCCTGGCTCTTCGCCATTTCTTCGTAGTCCACCTTCGACAAGTCCCATTCGCCACGCTCCATCGCTTCGGTAAATTCCTTACCATACTTCACTACGCCTGATTCAATCATTTCGCGCAGCAAGTCATTACCTTCACGCGTACGCTCACCAACACCGGCAAACACAGAGAAACCGTCATGACCCTTGGCGATGTTATTGATGAGTTCCATGATGAGCACAGTTTTACCCACACCAGCACCACCAAAGAGTCCAATCTTACCGCCCTTTACATAGGGTTCCAAGAGGTCAATCACCTTAATGCCAGTGTAAAGCACTTCCTGACTCGTCTTAAGGTCTTCAAACTTGGGTGCTTCGCGGTGAATGGGATAAGCATTCTCACCCTTATCTAACTCCTTAAGACCATCGATGCTTTCACCAATTACGTTCATCATGCGCCCTTTAATCTGCTCACCAATGGGCATAGAAATCGGAGCATCGAGCGACGTTACTTCAAGTCCACGCTTCAACCCATCAGTGTTGTCCATTGCAACGCAACGCACAGTGTCTTCACCAATATGTTGTTGCACTTCAATGACAATCTTACGTCCATCAGGGTGAACCAATTCAAGCGCATCGTGAATACAGGGGAGAAGGTCGGCGCCTTTCTTCCCCTCAGCCTTAAAGCAGACGTCCACCACAGGACCAATAATCTGTGAGATATAACCTATTTTCATATTTAATTTTACTTGTATTTCTGTATTGAATCTATTTAAAATCCGGGAATAATATAGGCGTTACTTGCGTGACCTTTGGTTGTCCACGAAAGTTCGTTTTTTATTGAGAAAACCACTAATGAACACCAATGGCACTAACCGAAGGTTGGCAAGTCAATATATATCCGGTCTGAAATTCTCCGCTAGGTATTAGAGTGTAAATTAGTGCCTATGAGTAACTAAAATAATATTATGAGGTCACTCCGCTTTGAGAGTTGAGCCCGATGTTAGTCGCAGGGTTGCTTAACCTTATAGTCTACGACCTAATAACCTCATAATACAATATCTTTGGCGTAAGGATTATTGTGGACAACTGCTATATTATTTCCTAAAATCCCATGTCGATAATGCCATAGACAATAAGCCCAGCCAACCAACCAGCGACTACCTTAAAGGTCATGTGGCGAACGTACCACATAAAAGTTACATTCTCCATTTTCATTAGAGAAAATCCAGGCACAGAACCAATTGTGAGCATGGAAGCCCCAAAAGCGGTGGTATAACTGAGCAACACCCAAAAGTTTCCATCTAAAGCAAAAGCTTGTGCAAATTCAACATTTTGAATCACTTCTGGATGCGCAAAAAGCGACAAACTGGTCAGCGTAGTAGTCACATTGCCAAAGAAAGCCGATGCCAACCCTATAACCCCCGACAAACAATACACATTGCTCACGCTTTGAGCAATGTCGATGAAGAAACGCTCCAACTTCCCCGTCTCTTGCATAGCACTGAGCGCCAAGAAGATTCCCATAAAGAACAGCAGATTCTGTATCGTGTCATATTGCAACGCAAGCGGTTTTCCCGTGGTGCTTGTCATACGACCGGATGAAAACAGCGTGCGGTTAAACAATTCGTTCAAAATCCACAAAACGGACAACACGCAGAGCGACCCAACAAAGGGCGGCATTAGGGTTAGTCGATGAAACGTGGGAACGAACCAGAGTCCTCCAATACCGACAACGAGCATCAACAGCGTTTGCCATCTGCTTAAGATGGAATCATCGCCACGATAACGAGGCGTAGTGTCTTGAAATTGAAGCGTACGAGGTAATTTCTTTGCGATGAGAAGCAAGATAACTCCTAGTCCCACAATAATGGGAACCACCAACTTCATCCACAACCCAGCGGGCGTAACCATACCCTTAATCCACAGCATCAATGTCGTCGAATCCCCAACAACGGTCATAGCACCTGCCACATTGGCAGTAATCACAATGGCACAACCAAATATCCAACGCAACTTTTCCTCCTTAATCATCACGCGAACAATTCCCAGCATCAACACCACGGTCGTGAGGTTGTCAAGATTCATCGAAAGAAGGAAGGTAAACAAGCAAAGTATCCAGAAAAAACGACGGGTTGAACGCGTGCGCAACCACACCTTTAAGAAGTCAAAACAACCGTTGTTGGTCAACACCTCCACGATACTCATCGTCGACAGCAGGTAAAACACTATTTGGGCGCCCTGCTGAATATAATTTACAAAGACATTCTCAGCAATAAACAACTTTGCGGCGTGAACCTTGCGATCGGATGCTTCAGAGAGGAAGTCCGCAAATTCTGTAGCATATTGCTGCAACACATAGTCCGTGCCATAACCAATGTAGAGCATCCAACACACCACCCCTACCAACATAGCCACCGCAGCCTTATTGATGCGATGAAAACTCTCAGTGGCGATAAGCAAGAATCCTGCAAGGATAACACAAAGGATTACGGCAGTCATAAAAAAATACAGAAAAGCGGGAAGGGTAAACCGATTGATAAACGAGAGCGGCAAACGGGGCTCGAACCCGCGACTCTTGGCTTGGGAAGCCAATGCTCTACCAACTGAGCTACTGCCGCAAAATTACGAATGCAAAAATACCTTTTTTTTTGATATGCGCAAATTACAAACTTGAAAGATTTTTTTCAAAAATACGTTTTCTGCTATTTTTAAAGCAAATTAGGATTCAAACAGAGAAGATGACCTTTGAATGGTATGAACCAACTGATATGATTAAGAATGTAGCAAGCGCAAATTTTAAACTACATGTCACATCTTCACATAAAGAAAAGGAGGGAATGCCAAGAATAAGCACCCCCTCTTTATAACATTACTTTTAATGTCAAATTAACATTAAACATTGAACTATACAGATAATAACACCCCCTAAACCAACCCAATTTAATCTTCTGGTTTTACTTGATCATACCCAAAAATTCATTCCTTAATTTATCATCTTGAAACGCCCCACAATAGTCATAAGCAACAGTAACACTTCCAGCTTTTTCTACTCCACGCATCTGCATGCATAGGTGTTGTGCTTCAATAACAACCATAACTCCTTTGGGGGCAATAGCTTCGCTAATCGCTCGACATATTTGCTTCGTTAAACGTTCGTGCACCTGTAGGCGACGACTGAAGGCGTTTACAACACGAGGGATTTTAGAAAGTCCTACAATTTTGCCGTTGGGAATATACGCCACATGTGCCTTTCCAAAGAAGGGCAAAATATGATGCTCACACAAACTGTAAAATTCTATGTCCTTAACGACTACCATGTGATCTATATCCTCTTCAAACACAGCAGATTTCAAAATAGACATGGGGGCGAGGTCATACCCTTGCGATAACGCAGCCATGGCCTTTGCCGCTCGTTCGGGAGTTTTCAATAATCCCTCACGATGTATGTCTTCACCAATAAGTTTTAATATTTCTTGATAGTGGTATTGAAGTTGAGATAATTTATCCATAGGTGAACAGGAAATGGAAATGGTTACGGTGTACGGGGGAACTGTGAACTAAACGAAGGGGCACGGCCAATATCTATCTGGTCTTATATCCTCCCCAGCAAGGCATTGTTAGGAGGTCACTTCGCTTTGAGGATATGAAGTTGTGAGGTCGCTCCGATTTGAGGTTATGAGCACCATGTTGGTCACCAGGTTACTTAAACCTTATTACTTACAACCTAACAAACTAATAACCGCATAATACAACATCTTTTTTGGGGGATAAGAATTATTTGTGGACAGTTGCTATGTTATAATTCAAAAAAGATGTATGCTGTAAGTATTTCAATAAATGGGTATCTGAACTTTACATCTCACGAGTCTTACCTCGTGTGAAAGTCCGGCTTCCCTTACTTCAGTCATTTTGAGCATAGCCTCTTCTTTGGTTGCAAAATCTCCCACTCTGACAACCCAACGGGGCGACATAAAACTGCAATAACTTTTCATGTCTGGAAACTGGTCATTACATTTCCTTTGTAAACGTAGGGCTTTATCTTTATCGGCTCTGGAGTTTGCGCCTGTAAAAATCTGAATGCGAAATCCCTCCTTTTGCAGATACCCTTTGATTATTGGATTTCCCAAACTGTCAAGTTGGATTGTGTCGGTCGATGGTTTAATCATCGGTGTTGGCAGTTGCTTACTCACAACCTTGGTAATAAGTCCGTTGATTAGACTATCTACTTTAGACGAGTGGTTAACAACCACTACTCCACCCTTATCATTAGGCACACCAAGTGACTCTGTAAATTTTTGAGCATTTACAGGAATCAAAAATAGCACCAAAAGGAACGTCAGAAAATAACGCATATCGTAAATCGTTTAAAAAAATCCGAATTCTTGCAGCATTTGCGAACGGGGGTTGATTCGCTCGTAATCAATCAACCAAGTCGCTTGCATGCACACTCGTCATCTCGTCTGCTGGTTAACGAAAAGAAGAGTTAGTTCACGGAGGTTATAACTCCATATTGAACTAACTCTCAATAGTATAGGGGTTATACCCAAAAGTTCATTCTTAATTACTGATTAGAACGCATCGATAATTTCCTTGAAATCAGCAGCCTTCAAAGAAGCACCACCGATTAAGCCACCATCGATATTGGGCTTAGCGAAGAGTTCGGGAGCATTTGAACCCTTACAAGAACCACCATAGAGGATTGAAGTATTGTCTGCAACTTCCTGACCGTACTTTTCAGCAACGCATGAACGGATGAATGCGTGGATTTCTTCAGCCTGGTCTGAAGTAGCTGTCTTACCAGTACCAATTGCCCAAATGGGTTCGTAAGCGATTACTACGTTTGCCCACTGTTCAGCAGTAAGGTGGAATACAGAACCTTCGAGTTCTGCCTTACAAACTTCATTCTGCTGGTTAGCTTCACGCTGTTCGAGGCTTTCACCGATACAGAAGAGAATCTTCAAACCATTAGCCAAAGCCAAATCAACCTTTTCCTTGAGGATTTCGGGAGTTTCGTTGTAATACTCACGACGTTCTGAGTGACCAAGGATAACGTATTGCGCACCAGTTGACTTTACCATTTCAGCAGAAACTTCACCAGTGTAAGCACCGCTTGCCTTATCAGCGCAGTTTTCAGCACCGAGCTGGAGCACTTCGTTGTCAATCAAACCTGCAACTGTTGCCAAGTGAATGAAGGGAGTGCAGATTACAACTTCGCAATTGGGCTTGTCAGCAACGAGCAAACCGTTGAGCTCTTTTGCGAGGGCAACACCTTCCTGAAGATTCTTATTCATCTTCCAGTTACCTGCTACAATTTTCTTTCTCATAACTAATTAATTTTTTAAGAGTTAATATTAACAAGATATAGTAATAATTTATTTCAATAAGAAACTCTAATCAAGGAGAGCGCAAAGTTATTGTTGGACTAAAGCACTTCCTCAAAAAAATATTATTCACCGCAGGCCACTTTCTCTTCTTCTCTTTTTTTCAAAATTTCCACCATCCGAATTCGGTGACCATGGTATTTTCTTCCCAACCAAAGTCCGTCAAGAATTACCAGAAGCAACAACGGCGCTATGAGGAGAAGTAGAATTCTCACCCAAGTCATGTTTTCGGAATAATTAGGGGGAGTTTCGCCACTGACTAATGAAGCCACATCAACCTTTGTTGGCAAGTTGTTAGTACCCCATTTGCCTTTCAATACGCCTTTATCTATCAATAGCATACCGGGCGATGAGCGAACCATGTTTTTAATAACATCGGGATCAACTGAGAGAGAAGCATAACTTGCGCCAGTACGATCTTTCCAATCTTGATAATCAGTAGCACTACCGACAAGAGCAAAAATACAACATTCATGATCAATAGCCCAATCATAAATATCATTGATTCTATCAGCGGAACTATCATCAGCAGATTTTGCATCTGGCAATGTCACAAGTATGGATGTTGTAGAGTCATTAAGCACAGAGGACGTTACATCATCACCATCTGGCGTATAAAATCCAAGATTCAAAATCCCGTCCCTTGCAGGCATGTCTCCATACTGGTACTGACGCCCCCAATCCTCTCCTACTCGATAATCGGTAAATGTCACGAGGGGCAAATAATGAAGACTATATAGTGCCAACACTATTCCATAGCAAAATACGTAAACCGTAGCAACAACCTGATTGCGCTCCGTAACTAATCGACGCATCTTATGTGGGAATCTCACCATGTAGGCAAGCATTATCACAAAAATGAGATTTTTAACAACTGTTTCGCCTTGCGAGAGTTCAAATGCCGCTCCAAAGCACCCACAATCATTTACCCCACCATTAAAATAGAAGTAACCCGTTATGCTCAGGAAAACAAGTACGAGTAAGAAAGTTATCCAAGCGGAAGTACGACGCCTAATGCCAAGAAGCAGGTAAACACCTAATTGCAATTCTACAACACCCAACGCCACCGCTATAACCTTCATCCACAATGCGTCTACATTGATATCCAAATAGTGTGTATATGATTGTAATTTATACACCATGCCAAGCGGATCGAGTAGTTTTAACAATCCTGACGCTATCATCGTGAGAGCGACAATCACTCGAAACACATTGACGAGACACAGACGCACCTTCAATCTATAATTCATCATGACTGAGAGGAGTCACTTTCACTTGCTACCCCTAATTTGATAAGTGCAAACACGGCATAGTTCATCATGTCCATATAATTAGCCGCCACGCCTTCGCTTACGAGTGTTTCTCCTTCCAAATCTTCTATCTGCTTCGTGCGATATACTTTCATGAGTATCATATCAGCCATACTCGACACACGCATCCCCCTCCACGCTTCTCCATAGTCGTGATTCTTACGCTTCATCAACTCTAAAGATTCTCCAGCATGACGGTCATAGAGCGCAGTCGCAGCATCTTCATCAAGGTCAGCACGGTCAGCAAAACCTAATTCTAACTGAATCAACCCCATCACGCTATAGTTGACGATAGCTACAAATTCAGAGACAATTCCTTCGTCTACCATTGCTTCGCGGTCATGCAGTGTATGAATGCGATTGGCTTTAATATAGATTTGATCTGTAATAGAACTCGGTCGCATAATGCGCCATGCACACCCGTAATCGTGCATCTTTTGGAGGTATAAATTACGGCATTTCGCCATTACAGTTTCAAATTCTCGATAGGTAAGCATGATATCCATCTATCTAATACTTTAAATCACTGCAAATATACAGTTTTTTTGTATAATAAGCACATTCATGCTTTGCGCATTTACGCTTGCACAAATGTTTGCACCTTTTTAAGCGCTTCCGCTAATGCAGTTTCTAAATTATCGTTTACTATAACAACGTCAAACTGCGACGCATGAGACAGTTCAAACTCAGCACGTGCAATGCGATCTTCAATAACAGAAAGTTCATCTGTACCTCGTGAAATCAAACGATTTCTAAGTTCTTCTACCGAAGGAGGTTGAATAAAAACGCTCAATGCACGATCCCCATAATGTTTTTTTATGTTGAGACCACCAAGTACATCAACGTCACACACTACATTTTCACCCTTTTCAAGTTGCGCATCTACCTGACTCTTTAGTGTGCCGTAATATCGGTCCTTATATACCTCTTCGTATTCAAGGAAGTCACCCTTGATGATATGTTCACGAAACTCTTCGGGAGTTAAAAAGAAATACTCAACTCCATGTTGTTCCGTACCACGAGGAGGGCGAGATGTCGCACTAATAGAGAAATGGAGATTCAAATCTTGCTCCATCAAGTAATTGATAATCGTACTTTTACCACTTCCGGAAGGGGCTGAAAATATGACTATTTTTGCCATTTGTTTGACTATATAAAGTAAGGTGTTTAACAATATTATCTTCCAGAAAGGAAGCAAAAACTATGTAGCAAATAGCAGGTGATTGTACACTTAAACCTTCACGCTCCACCTTTTATCGCCATGGATTGATTTCATTTCGTCCGTCAACAATGAAACATGAAAGTAGACCATTCAACCGCACCTACATCACATTTAGCACCTGCTCCTTGATCTGTTCCAGTTCGTCTTTCATCATCACCACGATATTTTGCATTTCTGCCTGGTTGCTCTTTGACCCTGTAGTGTTGATTTCGCGACCCATTTCCTGAGCGATAAATCCCAGTTTTTTACCTTGCCCACAACCATTCAGCATAGTCTGCTTGAAATACTCCAAATGATTAGTTAGACGTTGCTTTTCCTCGTTGATATCAAGTTTTTCGATATAGTATATAAGTTCTTGCTCAAGTCTACCCTTGTCATAATCCACCCCCTTGAGTTCAGCAAGTCGCTCCGTCAATCTTTGGCGCACCTTTTCAACCCTCGATTGTTCATAGGGTTCAAGGTCATGCATGAGTTGTTCTATTTTTTGAAGGTTACCACAGAATTTTGCATAAAGCGCCTCTCCCTCTTGTTTCCTAAAGTCAATAAGATTAGAGATAGCCTCTTCTATACCTTGGTAGACATTCGTCCACTCTTCTTCTTCCAACACCTCAATACTTGATGTTTGCACTACTTCTGGAAGGCGCACAAGTGTTTCCCATATACGCTCTGGTGAGAGTTGTAATGCTCGTACGTCCACGCTTATTTTCTCCATCTGCGCCACATAATTCGCCACAGCATCAGCATTAATAACGCCTCCCGTTGTGGTGACATCCTTTTCTATCCAAAGTGTAAATTCTACTTTACCTCTTTCAAGGCGTTCTTGGATGAGTTTGCGCAATTCCATTTCCTTCTCACGGTAAAGCGGAGCAAGACGAGTGCTTAAGTCAAGAGACTTTGAGTTCAGTGATTTTATCTCTACATGAATCTTTTTACCATTGTAAAACACATCGGCTTTACCGTAGCCGGTCATAGATTGTATCATGTAACAGTATTTTAGAGTGAGTTAATTTCTAATTTCTTCTGCAAACTTAATGAAAAAATGCGATATTATTATTTACTTTGCATTGAAATAATCACTAACCCCACAAATTAGTATGAAGAAATTTTATTGCTTTGTAGCATCAGTACTCCTCGGTGCGTTTACCGCAGAGGCATGTACGAGTTTTTTGATTGGCAAAAAGGCGTCTAAAGATGGTTCCGTGATGATTACCTATAGCATGGACAG
This sequence comes from Alloprevotella sp., assembly GCA_045632685.1. Classification (GTDB taxonomy): domain Bacteria; phylum Bacteroidota; class Bacteroidia; order Bacteroidales; family Bacteroidaceae; genus Alloprevotella. The sequence goes on along the minus strand of JAZQXB010000033.1, from coordinate 1,786 downwards.
TTTTGGTATGTTCACCCACCTCAACTATTTTCCAGCCGCTGATCATCCCGCTGGCACAATGCGTCAAATTGTGGATGGCGACACCAACCATTATATGGGCGAAATCCTTGAAGCACCCCACACCTATGCCGTAATGGGAAACATCAATGAACATCAATTGGCAATTATGGAAACCACCTTTGGAGGGCGCGAGGAACTCGTCGACACTACAGGTATCATTGACTACGTAAGTTTGATGACTCTCGGACTTCAGCGTGCAAAAACGGCAAGAGAAGCGATTAATGTAATGACACAACTTGTTGAAAAATACGGTTATGCAAGCAGTGGCGAGAGTTTCTCTATAGCTGACCCCAATGAAGCTTGGATTCTTGAAATGATTGGTAAGGGAGGAAAAGAAAAGGGTGCTGTATGGGTGGCAGTACGCATCCCTGATGATGCCATTGCTTGCCATGCCAATCAAAGTCGCATCCACCAGTTTGACCTCAACGACAAGGAGAATGTCATTGCCAGCAATGACGTAATTTCGTTCGCCCGTAAAATGGGATATTACAAAGGAAAAGACAAGGACTTCTCGTTTGCCAACGCCTATGCCCCCGCCGACTTCAGCGCCATCCGATTTTGCGAAGCACGCGTGTGGAGTTTCTATAATAAGTGGGTAGACGGCATGGAAAAGTACCTTGAATACGCCAAGGGCTATGCTATTGACACCGAAACTCCCATGCCCCTCTATTTCAAACCCAAGCAACAATTATCGCTAAAGGACGTTATGACCTCCATGCGCGATCACTATGAAGGTACCTTCTTTGATACTCAAAATGACCTCTCCGCTGGCATTTACGACATGCCCTACCGCCCCTCTCCGCTTACATGGGAATATGAAGGCAAGAAGTACTTCAACGAACGCCCCATCTCTACCCAACAGGCGTGTGCCACAATGATTGCACAACTCCGCGCTGATATGCCCAACGAAGTGGGTGGCGTACTTTGGTGGGGAAATGACGAGGCAAACATGATAGCCTATGTCCCCGTATATTGTTGTGCCACACAAGCTCCTGCATGCTTTGCCGACCCCACAGCAAGCGATGTTAATTTCTCATGGAACTCTGCATTCTGGGTGTGCAACTGGGTGGCAAACATGACCTACCCCCGCTACACTCAAGTATTTCCTGCTGTAGAACAAAAGCGTGAAGCGCTTGAAAACGAATTCTTACAAAAACAAGCAAGCTTTGAGCAAATAGCCCTCCACCAGTTGACGCAAGACAAACAAAAGGGTATAGAACTTCTCACCGCCTATTCTTCACTCGCAGGTCAAACCATGCTTGAAGAATGGAAAAAACTCGGAGAATACATCATCGTAAAATATAACGACCTTGTTACGAAAAAGGAAACCAACGGAACCTACGACCTCACCCCCGACGGCATCGCCGTACCTCCTCAGCGCGATGGTTTCCCCAACAAATATCGTCGATTCATCATCGAACAAACAGGAGACAAATACCTCATACCCCAAAAATAATCTCAGCACTTGAGGATGCCATAAGCGACGTTTTATAACACTATACAAGTGCAAGGTCCACATCGATGTGGACCTTTTTATTATTACTTTCCGATAAACACGGGTAACTCTTTGTCCGATAGATTGTTGCACTCATACAAGCCCCTTATAGAGATTCAACCGAAAGAATACAGAATTTCTATGTTTAAGAGAACACGAATCTCACGAATTTCACGAACCAAAGGTCGCGTTAGTCAAACCATGCGGGATGAATATTTCTTAATCAGAGGC
>JAZQXB010000032.1:0-4431 GCA_045632685.1 Alloprevotella sp. | reverse complement strand
TGCTTATCGCATACGAATTGCACGAATACCATCCGGATGGCATTCGTGTTATTCGCCTCTGATTAAGAAATATTCATCCCGCATGGAGATTCGTGTTATTCGTGAAATTCGTGTTCTCTTAAACATAGAAATTCTCGTTTTTGGGGTTGAATATCTATAAGGGGGCTTGTATGAGTACAACAATCCATCAAACAAAGAGTTATCTGTATTTACCGGACACCAATAATATTGTACCCTAATTTTAAGGCGTTAAGAGTGGGCGGGTCGAGTTGGTGAGGATTGTGTGTATGCTTGAGCTTTAAGTCTGTGGGCAAACCTTCTTGCGTTGGTAGGTGTAACGTAATGCTATTGATGTACAGGGTGCGGGAGGATATAAAAGAAAAAGCAGGAGGGAAATGTGAGTATTTCCTTCCTGCTTATTGTTAAAAGTGATTCCGTTGGGGCTCGAACCCAAGACCCACGCCTTAGAAGGGCGTTGCTCTAATCCAACTGAGCTACGGAACCTAACCTTTTGCGGTGCAAAATTACATTAAAGAATTTGAACGGCAAAGCGCTTTTGGTGTTTTCTATTTCGAGCAGTGCGTAAAATGCATGTGAAATGTGTTGTGCGATTTCGCACAGGTATCCGCGCTTCGCGGTATAGAACTCGTTATTGTGGTGTTACTGTTTCAACAAAGTTAACTTTCTGACCAACGTATTCGCATTTGAAGTTCTCGCTTCTGGCAGATGGGATTTGGCTGCGAGAGTCCAGATCTTCGCGGGTTTTGAAATACTCAATCAATCTGTCGTAGCATTTCTGGGGTGATTCGGCATTGATGTACGCCTCAATGGTGTTGTCTTGGTATTGGTATTTCTGCAATTCCTTGATGTGTACCATTCGCTTGATGGTGAGTGATGTTTTGTACCATCCTGGGTTGACAGCGTTGAGTGTAGCCAATCGCTCTTCCTTTTGTGCTTGAGTAGTGGAGATTTGAGGGTTGGGTTCCTTTTGCTCCTGCTTGTTGCGGTTTTGCTTGAACTCGTGGATGTTACTTGCTGTAGTCTTAATGAGGATGAAGTAAACGCGTGGACGAATTTTGTAGCGTTTGGGGTAGGGAAGGGGGCTGTCAATGTATTCCTTGATATCATCAAGGAGTTCGGTGGTTACATTTATTTCGGGGATGGCAGTTAAGAAGGAAATGAGTTCTTCAAATGAAGATACAACGACCTCCTGGTCAAAATAACGTGCGTAAATGTTCATAGGTATGAAGATGTGGTCTTCTGAATTAAAATGAAATAACGCTACAAGCCGTTGTGTGCTTGTATTAATTTTTATGATGATAAAAGCAAGGGTCTTGCGTAGGGGGTGTCTTAAAACAAAAAGTCAATCCTTTAGGGGATTGAACTTCATCTGGAATAGCAAGTCGTTGCTTTGAGCGGAAAACGAGACTCGAACTCGCGACCCCAACCTTGGCAAGGTTGTGCTCTACCAACTGAGCTATTTCCGCAAGGGATAAAAAAAAGAGAATTTGAGCGGAAAACGAGACTCGAACTCGCGACCCCAACCTTGGCAAGGTTGTGCTCTACCAACTGAGCTATTTCCGCAAAATAAGTGAAGAGGAGGAGACTCGAACTCCCACGTCACAATTGACACTACCCCCTCAAAGTAGCGCGTCTACCAATTCCGCCACCTCTCCAGTTATGTTTTGCTGATTCTTTCCCTTGTAGTTCGTGCCCAGAACAGGACTCGAACCTGCACGTCGTGAAACACTCGCACCTGAAACGAGCGCGTCTACCATTCCGCCACCTGGGCTTGGGAAAGTTCTTGAGCGGAAAACGAGACTCGAACTCGCGACCCCAACCTTGGCAAGGTTGTGCTCTACCAACTGAGCTATTTCCGCAAATGATTTTCAGAAAAGCAGGTGCTTCTTGCTGAAATGCGAGTGCAAAGGTACAGTATTTTCTTGAATGGGCAAAAGAAATGCGCGACTTTTTTGCTTGAGGAGGGATTTTTTGTTTTTTTTGGGGGGGACTTTGGAGAATCTAGATGGTCTAGAGTTTCTAGATGGTCTAGATACTCTAGGAAGGTGATGATAAATAAAAAAATCCTAAGCGTTTGCTTAGGATTTCTTTTGCGGTGCGGACGGGACTCGAACCCGCGACCCCATGCGTGACAGGCATGTATTCTAACCAGGCTGAACTACCGCACCAAGTGCAAATTCGGAACTTAAATTCTGGCGGTGCGGACGGGACTCGAACCCGCGACCCCATGCGTGACAGGCATGTATTCTAACCAGGCTGAACTACCGCACCAGAATGTTCTGAACTGTTGTTCCTTGTTTGCGAGTGCAAAGGTACAACTAATTTCTGAATCAGCAAGTGTTTTGGAGGATTTTTTATAAGAAAAGTTGAAAAAAACTTACGTCTTCATATTCGTCTCCATTGTAATGCCACGAAGGAAGTGTGGCCGTTTTTGTGTAACCGGCTGAGCAAAAGCATTTTTGACTCTTGAGATTGTTTTTCTCTGAAATGTACGCATACAGCATGCGTAAATGTAATTTTTTTTGTGCGTGTTCCCCAAGAAGGCGTAGTGCAGTTGCTCCATACCCCTTTTCGCGTTCGCTTTCAAGCAGTGCGATGGCTACTTCAGCTCTGTTGTGGATGGGGGAGTAGTCGAAGAGGTCTACGATGCCTATGGCCTCGTCATCGCTTTTGCGGCAAATGATAAGGCGCATCGCACCAGTTTGGTAAATATTGTTGGGTTGCTCTTCTATGTACTTACGCAATGCAAAACGTGAGTAGGGTTCGGGGTTGCTGTTTACCGCCCACAATTGAGGAGCATTTTCAATGGTATAGAGCAACTCTAAATCTTCAGGTTCAAGAGCACGAAGGTAGATGGGCATGGTTTAAATGGTGGATGATGAGCGGTTGACGATTAACGGTGAGCGGTGATTGTTTAACGGTTAACGGTTCGGGCGTTAGGATTTTACGGTAGGTTCGCCATTGGTCTTCACTAATCACCTTTCACACCTGAATCGTTCTTCTAATCAAAGACCTCCCCTCCTGTCACTAATATACCTGTGGTAGGTGAGAATACAGAAAGATAGCGCTTGTGGTTGGATTTCTCCATAAGTAGGAGCATTTCTTTGGTGGTATATAATTGGGGGGCGAAGACGAGGTGCTTTATGTGTGACGAGATGTTAAGGGCGTCAAGGTCTGTGACCTTTTCTTCGCTAATGTGCTCAATATTCAGCATCCACTTGTCGGTGATTGGTTTGATCTGTTTGAAACCCTCTTTTGTGCCGATAAAACCAAAGTAGAGTTCTGTGTCCTTCTGTGGAAAAAGGTTTGTCAATTGTTGCTGGATGAGTGCTATGAAGGCGCGTACAATGATGGCACACTTTATGGGAATCGTGAAGAAGGGGCTTAAGTTCTCGTAGTGTTTACGGAAGAAAATGAGCATTGCTTCGTAGAACACGTGGACATAGCGGTACGAGTTTTTCTGTGTACTTTCCCCTTTATAGTGTAGTATGGGTGTTGGGAGGTAGTAATTTTTGAACCCTCCTTTTATGAAGCGATAGGAAAGGTCGATATCTTCGCCGTACATAAAGAAAGTTTCGTCAAAACTGCCGCATTGCTGAAGTGCCTTTTGGCTGACCATCATGAATGCGCCCGAGATGATTTCAATCTTTGCGGACTGTTGCCTGTCGAGGAAACTCATATAGTAGCGTGCGAAAGTCCGTGACTTGGGGAACAGTGCAGTCATCCCCGACATTTTACAGAAGGATACCCACGGGGTTGGGAGTCCGCGTCGTGATTCCATCGCAAAATGTCCGCTATCGCTCAGCATCTTTACGCCCAGAGCACCGAAGTCAGTTTGTTGTTCTGCAAAATGGAAACATTCGCGCAAGGTATCTTCAGTGATGAGTGTGTCGGGGTTGAGAAATAGAATATACTTCCCCGTAGCAAGGGCGACCGCTTGGTTGTTTGCACGTGAGAACCCCACATTTCGTGCGTTGGCGATAACGTGGAGGTGGGGGTATTCCTGTTGCGGGAAACGGGACTGCAGGTATTCAACGGATTGGTCGGAAGAGGCGTTGTCAACAATAAAAATCTCAGCCTCCAGTGCTGCATGAGCAATGGAGGTAAAGACGGAGTGAAGGCATTGCTCGATGTAATGCTTCACATTGTAGTTGACGATGATGATGGATAAATGCACGTGTGAGTGGATTTGATTAGGAAATAATAAAGCAGTTGACCCCAAGAACTTTAACAGACCCCCTCCGCAACTAAAGTTGCTCGTCCCCCTTTGGGGACAATTTAGTTAGTCTGCCTCGTTTGGGTTTCTAATTAGGAATAACAAGCGAATGGAAGTATATAAATTCCTCCCCAAAGTTAGGGGAGGTGCCCAAAGGGCGGAGGGGTCTGTAGTAGAGGGTAAACTTCTATATT
>JAZQXB010000031.1:0-17531 GCA_045632685.1 Alloprevotella sp. | reverse complement strand
CGTTCTTAAATTCTTCTATGTCCTCGGGGTTCAATTTCTTTTTCTTCCGACTAGCCAAGAACTGAAAGAACGACCAAAGACCATTCGAGCCGAGGATAGCAAGTATCAAAGTGATAAATAATTCTGTGGTCATTGTTTTGTGTTATCTCCTAATCCGTAGTTTTGCAATACTGAATGGTTGCAACGATTTTCGAATAATTGTTGCCTTGTGTTTCCACTCTGAACTTTGTTCCGCTATTCGTGATAATTGAACGGTTATAAATGGACGTGGTGACGAACCAATCCAACTGAACACGCTCGCCGTTGTTCAACTGTGCGTAACTCGTCCGTGAGTCGTAGCCTTTTATGTCTGCGTCGGCTAAAGAGAAAACGTCCGTCCAATCGTTATGATTGACCGAATTAACCTCGACGGTAATTTCGTAAAGTGGCTTTCCGTTCGTCCACGTTCCTATGACTTGCTCGCTCGTTGAATAGTGAACGGTCGGCACTCCGTATGTGTTGTAGTCGCCCGAACCCGCAACGTCGGTGGTTTTGGTGTACTGAATGGTAACAAAAGCGTCTGCGTCAACAAAGGCGATAGTTTTGGTGTCTAATTTTATATAATCCGCAACTTCGTCATATCTTAAACGCATATCACTTTCGGGAAATTCACACCAACCCCAACCCGACTCATATGCCGTGCCGTGTGCAGATACAAGAGTTTCTATTGAAAGAGCGGAAACATCAGCAAAAGATATACTCGAATTTGATGATATTGTTCCGTATCTGTAAAAGGTCTTTTGATAAAGCGGTTTATTGTCTCGCCATACGCCGATAACTCTTTCAACGTCGGAATAGATAACAGGCGAAAATCCGTAGGCTTCATAACCGCCCGAACCCGCAACGTCTGAACCTTTGGTATAGTACAACGTCAAGGTCAAGTTTCCTCTTGCGTCGTTGCTAGTCGTTCGGAACAAGCAAGACCATTTTGACGGGGTAACAACGCCGACAATGAACGTATTAATGCCCGCTCCCGCTCCTGTGTCGCCACTTGCGAGAGTGAGTATCTGTCCGTTGTTCTGTTCAAGCGTTCCCTCACTCTTGACGATTAAATCGCCACTATCTAAACCCGTATCTATCCATTGAGTACCCGACGTAATTGAAGCAGTGTAGGTTTTAGCATAGAGCGGTTTTTTGTCCGTCCATACTCCGACTTGCTTTTCTTCCGTCGTGTATATCTGTGCGTCGAGGATTAGATTACTCCCGCCCGATACATTGACGACCGTGCGACCGTTCACGTTGTCGTCCGTAACGCTGACCGCTCCTGTGAACTGTAATTCGTCCTCTTGCGGTAAAGAGTTTCCGTCGGGGTCAACGATAGTATGACCGCCACCACCGCCACCGCCGAGGTTTGCGTCGATGATGTCGAGGTTGTCGTTGTAGTCCCCTCGGAAATCTCCGAAAGGGTCGGAACTGTCGGGTTTCTTTAAGTTGTAATTCGTTGTATATGTCGCCATATATTACCTCAATTCCAAGCGGGGATATTAGTCCACGGCGTATCGAATGAGTCCTTTGACGTTCCTGTCGTCCAATTCGTCGCCCCTGTTGCGTCGTAGGTCGGATATGTTAGCGGGTTATCTTCGTTTGCGACTTCTGCGTGTGTGTACTGTCTGCCGTCGTAGTCGAAATAGTAAAAAGCATTCGATACTAAATCAATGCCGAGGTACGTTGAATAACTACGCATAAGCGACGCATAAAACATATGGGTCATATTTGCACCGCTCGGGAAACTCCAAGCCGTAACATCGTCAAAGGCGAAAATCGAAACGGCATTGTAGAACATTTCGTGAACGTCTGCTGATGAACTGAAATCCCAAGTCGCCAATGCGGAAATATCTTCAAGCCACCTATCGCCGTTGAATGTACCGATAAATGACGCACCGTTTGAAACGTTCCAAGTTTCCAAGCCGTCAAGGGTTTTAAGACGACCATTTTCCGCAAATACTCGGTCAAATGCCGTAACTCCCGATACGTCGAGATTTGCCACGCCCCGTATATCAACAAGGGCATAATCGAGATAGAAGCATTCCGTTATATCCGTTAATTGTGGCGACCAAGTTATCAGACCGTCTACATTTAAGAGGTTCGGCATATTTCGGAAAGCCGTTCTCATAGACGTTAAACTTGTAGGTTTCCAACCGACCAATGCGTCGAGGTTCGACATTCGGGTGTTGTTGAAGCAATTAAACATTGTCGTAACTTTTTCAACATTCCAACCCGAAATTGCTGATATATCGGTGAGCGAGGACATATCGTCAAAGGTCTGCGACAAACTCGTTACGTTTGAAACGTCCAAGTGTTCCAAGCCGTGCAACGATGTGACATTCTTCATCGACGTAAACGCTTCACTCAACGAAACAAGGTTCGGCGTGTTCCATTTTTCCATAAACGACAAATCGGAAAAACAGGACGAATAAACCGCCATTTGATATATGCTTTGAAGGTTCGACAAATTCCATTCGCCGACCGCTTCTTTTGCCTTTTCGACGGACAAATTGCCCGCTCCTCTGAATAGTCCTTGAATGTGTACGACATTCGATGTGTCGGCGTATTGTAACTCGGATATATCGGTTACATTGAAACAGTTTAGGAAATCATTTCCGCTATCGCCAAGAACCGTTACACGCCAAGGAATAGACGAAACCTTCGCGGGCTGTCCGTTGCCCCTTAATTGCAGATATCCCGCCGTATTTACGCTTGACGGGCGATAGAAAGCATATCCGTCGGAATACAGATCACAATATGTATTACTTGAATATACCGAGCCGTGATTAACAACCGTTATCGTCTGCGATACGGTCTTATCAACGACAAGCGTTTCTTCGTCGTAGATATACTCTCTGTGATAGTGGCACTCGACCGTTGTTTCGCCCTCGGTGTCAAATGCCGTTCCGAGTGCGGGCGTAAAGGTACAATGTGCTATATCGTCCATTACGGCGTCGATAGGGTCGCCGTTTTCATCGGGGACAAGGAAGAAATATTGACCCGCATAATTAACGGAGTTAAGAGGGACGAACGGGTGAGAGAAAATCTGCACGTCGCCGTCGCCCGAATCAGCCAGGGTATAATCATGCCCCGATGCAAATATGACGAATGATAAATCGTTTGTCGCTATGGTTGCACTCATCCAATGTCGCTCCACTTGAGAGAATTATTTGTGACTTTCATGTAAACCTTTGCGGTATGGGTTCCTTTTCCTGTGACCCTAAAGCCGCATGTCCTGGCAAACGGTCTTTTGCCTTTTAGCGTCTTTTCGGATGTCCACTCGAATTTATAACTCGCCGAATCATCCACCGTCATTACTATATCAACGATTGCGGTGTCGGGAAGTGTCGCCTCACATGTAAAATTGAACCCAATTCTTTGAACGTCTGTGACCTGTTTAAACTCGATCTCGGCAACCTCGGTGAGAGCATTTCCCACCGTGAGGGCAGACGTGTTTTCGGTATGCAATAGCCAAAAGTTTTTACTGCCCACCTCTTGCCCGTTGTTGTAGTCCTTGGACAGACCCGCGATGGTCTTTGTGAATCTATCCTGGGCGCCGTACAAAATCGGGTTATCGCCGCTACACTTGACGGACATACTTTCGCCGATGGTGTACGTGATCTCTGTTATTGCGCCGATGTCATATGCACCCGCCTGGTTGCCTGTGAACATAAGGACATCGCCAGGGTCATATATAGGAACCAACGGCATGTCGACAATATAGGGAACGTAATATATGCCATTCCAGGCGTCTATTATTTCCTGCAATGCCGCAAGTCTGTTTGTCTGATCTGTGAACTGTAAAAATGGGTTGGTTCCCAGGTCGAGAACGATCCCGCCCGAATTGGTATTCGAGACGTATTCCTGCAGACCGCCCTCTTTGTACGTCGCATAAAGTCCGTCAAAGGTGGTTCTATAATCCGAGAGGTCGGAACTATAACGGAAATTTGCGGGTACTGTGTCATCCGAGACGGCGGAATACAAAGCCAAATATAAAGCCCCATCACGCCCAATGTATGCGAATGCCCCCAGGTACGCCGCCAAATACATCAAAACGTCTCGCCAGGTGTTCACATCCGATACCACGTCCGCAAATCCTGTCTTGCGGTTTCCGTTCGGAAGTCCTTGGATTTCTGCTGATGTCGAGCCGAGAGTAACGCCACAAGCCAAACACATATCAGAGAGCCACGCATACGGTGATTGTATGGTGAGGTGTTGCCCAATCTCAAAAGGTACGGCGTCAAACTTGAGCATATTGTCATACGCTTTGATATTGATATGATCAAGCGTCTGCGTCGCCTCTGAAATGCTATATAAACCCATCGGGATAACATCGCTCGCGCCGTCAATCTGACATGAAATGTCGACCACGCCACCGTATAACTCATACCTGGATACGCCAGGAAGTGCGACCTCTAAAGAGAGGGTGGCGGCGTATGCCGTGCCCACATTGAGGTTTTGCGAGGATATTGACCGAGTGATTGACCCCGAAATGATCTTCCCGTCCTGGGTCTCGGGGTCATCGTCAAAATCATAAGTGGAACCGCCAGCCGTTGTGATGGTTCCACTCCATGTAATTTTGCGGATCTTTGATTTTATTTTTGTGAGGAAATCTGCCGATGCTGAATACATTAGTACGCCGTGACCTCAAATGATACATCCCAAATTGTTTTGGTTCCGTTGTCTTTGATTGCGTTATAGGTCAAGTTCTGAATGAACCCATCGAAACTCGCTTCCGCCAATGTCGCGGGGTTGAGATAATAGATTGTGAGAGCGGTTCCCGACACATAGTAACCCTGGATTTTCTGAAACCAGGTATCGTCAATGGTCGAGGATACCGAGATATGAGGAACCCCCAGCCTTTTTATATCGCGCTGGATGGTTCCTGCCTCGGTTTCTTTGATGGTCTCTTTATTGAGTAAGGAGAGAGAATACGACCCTTTTGTAAGGGGGAAATATTCGGTGTTGAATTTCAATTTGAGTTTCTGTGCCATTTATCTGCCCCCGCTTACCAAGGCGTGTCTTGCCTGTGCGTTTAATATGATGGTATCGAGTTTTTCCTGCCCGATATATACAGGTATTACAATGTCGCCCTGTGCGCCTGTATTAGCCCCAAGAGCGCCCGCAATTTCCTCGGTGGTATTTGCAATAGGAGAGTAGTTATTAGGCGCCAAATTGGGCGTGGTAAAGTCGCTGGCGATGGACGCCGTGACCATTCCCATTGCACCCTGTATCAAACCGATATTATCTTTGATACCCTTTGCGAATAATTCCATCATATCGGGCGCAAAGGTGTGGAAATTCGAGAGGGGGCCTACATCGGGTTCAGAGAAACCAAGCACCGATTCGACCGTGCCCGCCAGGTCTGTGACCGTCTTTTTGAGGTTTTCCCATTTTTCCTTGATACCGTCAATGAAATTCTGAATCATGTCTTTGCCCCAATTCTTTGCGGCTTCGACCTTTTCCATAAATCCATCTTTTACGGAATCGACCAACTGTGCACCAACCTCAATGAGTTTGAAAATGACGGAAATTATACCCTCAATCAGTTTGAAAATCAGTTCCGCACCTGCCTCAAGGATTTTCGGCAACGCCTTTATAATCGCGGTCGCAAGTTTTATGACGATCTCGGGCGCCTTTTCAATCAGTTTGGGCAAAGCCTCAATCAATCCCGTTGCGAGTGCGATGATCAACTGTAAAGCCGCCTCAACGAGCATTACCAGGGTGTCGGGATCCGTGAGTTTGTCAACGATGGTCAAAACCATATCGACAACTGCAGGTATGAGTTCGGGCAATGATTGTATAATTCCATCTACTAATGCAAGGATTAATTGTAATCCCAGGTCAACGATCATCGGCAATAGTGAAATTATCGTTTCGATGATCAAATTCATAAGAGACGGTAGAACCTCGATGATGACGCCCAGGATTTCGGGCAACGCCTCAACAAGCGCTTGCATTAAGGTTGTGACCGCCTGGATTAATGGCGGTAAAATCTGTTGAATGAGCATAGGCAAATTTTCCGTGATAATAGGTACTATCATCGGTAAAGCGTCCGCTATGCCCTGCAGAGCACTTAATATGGTCGGTATCATATTTTTAAGTGCCGCCGTTCCCGTGGCAACAACTTTTTCAATCAATAATCCAAGGTTGGCATCGGGCTTTGCTAATCCAGCCACAAGGTTTGACATCGCCGCTTTGACGGACGCCATCGAACCCGTGATAGTTCCGCTTGCTTCTTCTGCGGTCGCATTGGCAATGCCCATATCCTCTTGGACAACGTGAATTGCATCGGCAATGTCGGCGAATGAATCTATACTGTATTCGCTATAAATTCCCTGCGCGGCGTTTAACTCATTTGCTTTATCAAGGAGTTGTTGCATTCCTTCCTTGGTTCCCGCATATCCAAGGGCGAGGTTATCCAGCATTGTGAAATTGCCTCTTGAAAAGCCTCTGTATGCGTTCTGTACCGATTCCATTGACGTGCCCATACGGTTGACGTTATCCGCCATGTCAATGATGATCTGATCTGTTAAATCGGCTGAACGGGCAATGTTTCCCTCGGATTCTTTAAGGGAATTATTGAGAGACGCGGCAAAGGTCAACGCCGTTTCCATATATTCGTTTGCGGAAAGCCCTGCGGTCTCAAATGCCCTGTTTGCGTTCTGCTCTATATCCCAAGATAAATCCTCGTAGATTGCTTTCATTCCGCCTATCAACTGCTCATACTCGCCGTATGCCGATGTAGCGGCGGTGGTAAGAGCGGCGGTGCCAGCAACGCCAGCACCAACGGCTTTGACCGTTGCACCTGTTATCCACTTAACGCCATTACCGAACGATGAGCCGAAAGAATTAGCACCTTGTGAGCCAGCATCGCCCATTGCCTGTTCAATCTCGCCCGCCACACCGTCCATCGAGGGTCTGATTTGCAGATACGCTTCGCCTATTGTAATCCCATCAGCCATTGGTTATGCGCTCCCACGCTTTGTCGAAATCATCCGAGGTCATAAAGGATTCGATCTCATCCTCTTTGTCCTCGGTTAGTGTCTTTAATACTGAAATCGGACGATTCCTGTTTTTCTGTCCGTCCTTGGTCTTTGCCCAGGAAATAAACGATAATTCGTCAACTATTCGGGCAAATAGGATCCTATCGAGTGAAATTTTCGCGCCCGATATTTTCATTTTGACCCGTGAATCGTCTCGTAAACCCATACAAAGAGTTGCCGCCAGGGTTGGTGACAACTCTCTGTAATTGAGTATGTGGTAAGTCTCTGCAAAGTCGCATATTAACTCATCCTCACACACCGCTATACAATGTGCGAGGAAAATCAGTTTTTTGCGTTTGCGTTTTTAAAAATCTCGTTGATGTCCAACATGACGATCTCGGTCGGACAAAAGCCGTCATTCTTGCTGGCAATATAATTGATATAGTTATCAAAGTCTTTGCCGAATGCTAACCTCGTGAGTTCCTGGACGCCCGCAAGTGATAAAAGCGGGTTGTTTCTGTTTTTCTGACAATCGGCAAGCGCCGAAACGAAATGCCAATCCTGGAATACTCTTTCGTCTATGTTGTACTCATAGCCGCTCTTTGTTGTGCCCTGCATATTTTCCCCCTTGTTTTATGCTGACGGTGCAGTTGCGGTGACGTACTCGTAATGATATACGCCGCTGGTGTCGGGTACATCGGTGATGGTGATGTCATAGCCGACCGCCTCATCGTCCTTGTAAGTGATCTCGCCGAGTTCCGAGATAGTGCCGTTGGGTACTACAATTCTCTTGGCTCTGCCGCCCTTGAGTATCATATCGAATACCCAAACGCCCGAAGGCATATCCTGGGCGGTAGCCTTGACGGTGATGTTTCCGCTACCATCTACGATGACGTTGCTTGCACCGTATACGGTCTTGAGCACGTCCTCATTCATTGCCTCAATGAGTTTGAGTGCGAATGTGTCGGGTCTGTCTGTCTGAAGTGACAGAACGGTGTCACCGCCCCAAGCCTTTACGGTGTCGCTCTCGGGCGAGTTGTTGTTGGTAAGTCCATCCTCGGAAACATAACCGAGGTCAACGAATGAGCCACCAAGAGCCGATACTGCATCTGTGGGCAGAGTGGTTCCGAGTGGTGCCCAATGTACGGCGCCGCCGACTTTAGGCTTTCCAACTGTGACATTTGTTGCCGTAGTTGCCATAATTTTGATCTCCTTGTCAATAATAAAGGTTATAGAAGCAACGATAACGGTACTTCTTTAAAATAGAATCCTGGTCATCATTTCTTCCGCCGAGTTTACAGGTAATGTCCGACCCGTTGTGTAGCGCTGTCATCGCGTCTCTCAACGCCTCATCAACGAGCGCCGCGTCATATTTGGTATTCGCAAATGAACGAAATTCTAATGTTACCGCGTCTATGTGGTCTGTCATACCGCCGTCTATGATCTGAAAGACAACGAATTTGTCGGGCATATTTTTCGGGGTTTCCAGGTAAACAGGGATCCCCTCTAATGCCGTGTCGAGATAGCCTTTTATTCTTTCCTCAATCATTGTCTTTCACCTTTACAATTACATGGCAACGGTCAAAACCGACAAAACTCTTTTTGACATCGCCCATACTTTCGGCGCGTTTTATTAGTTCGTCCATCATAAATTGCGATTGTCTTACCTGCGTAAATCCTCGCCAATTTTTCCAATCAAACCGAACTTTCGATTCTTTCAAGATGCACCTTCTTATTCCACCTCAAGGGTATGTTTGCCTCAATTCCAGCCGTGGGATAACCGATTGTGTGATATATCCCCTCAAAAGGCGCGGGTAACTCAACAAATGTGTCCTCCCATACATGAGTGTCACCTTTGGGAATTGCGAGTGTATAAGCAATCTTTTTGCCATACATCGTAATTGAATTAGTGACATCATTTGAGGACGGTTCCCCGACTAAAACATCGGCGACATTCTCGGTGGTGTCTGTATAGATAGGCTGACCGAATGGGTCGGTGCCTGTCTGTGTTCTTTTGGTAAGAGTGACCGTGATGCCTGTCATACGCTAACCCCCGTGAGTGCTAACAAAGGATTGCTCGCGCCGATAGCGTCACCAACGCCGAGTAACCTTTTATCCGACTTTGAAAGATATACGGATCCGACCGAACCGCCCGAGGGCATTGTCCAACTCTGTGAATAGCCCATTGCTGACATTGAACCCTGCGACGCGCCCATAGGAACATCGCTCGTCTCGTTCATTGCCCTGGCGACCGCCTCAACCGAAACCGACTTTTTGGCGTCCGATGTAGCGTTGGCGTTGTATGAATCGATCTCAAGCGCGGCTCTTTCCAAGAGTATGTTGCATATTTCCTGTTCGGAAGTGTCGAAAGTCTTACCAAGTCTTTTTTGCACATCCTGGTATGTTGCGTATGTGGTCATTCTGTCCTCATTTCTTATTGGCGGTCTTGGTGGTCTTGGTTCCCTTTTTGGTCTCTTTGACCTTGGTTTCTTTAACCTCGGATTCCTCAACCTGGGTTTCTTCAACCTCTATTCCCTCGACCTGTTCCTGTTCGGGCTTTTCCTCAACCGTGGGTTTTTCCGAATCAGACGGCAGGATGTGACCTGCCGCCTTGTACTCATTTACTCGGTCATCCGCCACCCACATTTCGGTTTTGGTGAAAGCGTTGATCATTCGTACCATCAAACAGAGGGTACACTGGTAGCGGTAAGAGCGTTGAATACGGAAGTATCGGCACGGAATCCGATTTCGATTTCTGCTCTTACGGCAAACATGTTCTGCTGGAACAGGTAAATTACATTACCATCGCCGAGGTCAAGGGTTGCGTCCTCGGAATAGTTGATCTTGACATCCTCAACGATTCCGTACATAGCCTGTGACCAATCGCCAGCATAACCGATGACAGAGGGTGATCCGCTCTTGAATGCGGCTTTGCTCTGCTCGGTTCTTGCGCCGAGAATCATGGGAATTGCGCCCTCGCTTGCGTTGTTGATAAACAGAGGTCGTCCATCGTTGTCCTTTGCGCCGAGGAGGACACCGCGACCCTGTGCGGAAAGTACATATCCGTTGGTAATTCCGCCGTGAAGGGCGATGTCGGTATCAGCGGCAACAAGTCCATCGTATGCGTTTGACGCGAGGCTCTGTGCGGTTACGCCAGCAAGGGTATCGAAATCCGAACCAGGTGCGGCACCGTGAAATACGGTTGCATCGAATTTCTGACCGAGTGCGGCGGGGATACGTCTTACGATCTCATCGTAAAGACCTGCCATATCGCGTCTGAACTGATTTGAGAAAGGAACGATTACCGCAAGGGTGTAGCCGCGCATGATCTTCTGTGAAAGTCCAGGGTTGGAAACGGGCTTCTTTGAGGTCTCGCCTGTCCAAGCGGCTTCGGGGTCGGATGTGATCACGGGAATTTCAACGCCGTTTCCAGGAAGGGTGATGCGTCTTGCGAGTTTCATTACGGCTGACGCTTCCTGTGCCTTTGCGATGATGTCTCTTGATACTGATACGGGAATTGCAATATTGGTTCTGTTGGTGGGTACTCCGCTCATTTTTATTCTCCTTATTATTTAGCAACGGCGGACATGAAAGCGACAAAATCCTCTTTCGCGGTTCCGCCTATCTGTTTGGATACCTCGCCATTGTCTCTTACCCTGGGATATGTCGGGGTTGCATAGGCTTTGATGGCTTCCGCCTGTGCCCTGCATTCGTCCTCGGTACATCCCGTCAAGAGATTTGCGGGTACGCCTGTTTCCTGTGCGATCTTGTCTCTTGTTTCGCGTTCCTCGTTGGCTTTCTTAATTCCGTTGAGTTCCGCCTCAAGATTATTCGCGCGTTCGGTGGCTTTCTGTAATTCGGTCTTTGAGGCTTCTTCCGCCTCATCGAATTTGTCCGCCTTGGCTTTGAGAACGTCATAATCGGCATATTTGCCCTTTTCCTCGGCAAGTCTTTTCCCGACTATTGCGTTTACCTCGTCCTGGGTGAACGTGCGAACCTGCCCTTCGGCATTGTTTGTTTCCTGTGTGGGTACAGTAGCGTTGTTATCGCTCATATTTGTTTCTCCTCTCTATGAGTAAATCCTCGTTTAAGGTACGAGTTACCAATTAAAAAAGCACCTTTTGGGTGCTAATTTACATAAATAAGACCGTCATTATTTGTGCCCTCTGTGGGCTTGTCGGCGGCGTATGCCTCACGTCTCATCGAGTTTATTCTCTCTTGCGGCGTTCGACCCTCGGCGTGCCGATACATCGAAAGATATTCCTCGGGGTCATATCCCTCAACTGTGGTGCGCTTATCAAATCTCACCGTATATTGACAATCGCAATTTGAATGGATGTGCTCGGCGTGTCCGTCTTTCAAGATTTGCATTGACGCGGGTTGCCATCCTCTTGACGCCATAGTGAGACAAAACGCGCATGTCATCCCCGATGGGATCCAGGCGAATTGCGCTTTATCCCTTATCGCATTATGTAACGTGGTATCGGCGCCCGCCATCTTGACCCAGCGTGTCGCCGCGTATGCGATTTCCTCAAGGTTTCTGCTCTGTAAGAGAGTGCCGTTCACCGCCTTGGCTACATCGCCATAGTTGGCAAGTTCCGCCAATTCTGCAGGTGCTAAATATCTACCCTCAAGTATCGCCACGGCATCGTACATTTCCGCCGAGAGAGCGGCAGACGCCTCGCCGTACTTATTCACTATCGCATAGGCATAATCGAGTAATTCTTTTCGTTGTACGTCCGTGAGGGCTTCAATGGCGTTTCCTGTCGGGTCAATCATCAAATGATTTCTCATATAGGAAACAATGTCATTCGCCGCCTGGTCATTGATCACACGAAGCAAAGCAACGTATTTATTCCATTCTGATTTACTGATTGTCGCCATTTGCTATGCTTTCCACGAGAGCCATTCCTCTTGATCTGCCCTCCTGGTTCTTAATGCGCCTAATGTCGGCTTTATCAAATCCGAGCATTTCGAGGAATACATCGGTGTCTGAAAATCCCTGCCTTGCGCTTGCAATCTTAATGGCGGCATCCGCCGTGACCGCAACCGAGGGCATAGCGGGATTTTTAAAGTGAGCAACGATAGCCTTCTGATCTTCGGTGAGTTCGTCCAGCGATACGTTATGAGTAATTGCAATCGCCATCAGCGCAATGTTACGCAATCCAATGGCATTGCTAACGTTCAACTGTTGAGCGGTTGCAACGAGCGTCTGACTTTGTGCGAGTATTGCGTCGCTTGATGTCGGATTGGCGTCATTCACTACACCTGTATCGGTGACGGTCAAACCCGTTGCGGCGCTGAACTGTGTCGCCAGCATACGCAACATTTCAACGTGAGGGGTAATTGACCCCTGCGGTAACTGACCAAATGACGGTTTTTCGCCCGTGTCGGGGTTATTGGTCGACGTGAGAATAGACCCCACATATTGCTTGAACTTATTGTTTACAAGCGCGTCAAATTGCTCATCGGTAACGCCGAGCAGGTACTTTTGAGGCGCGGTGGAAAACTCAAGCCCAATGGTCGCATTTGCAACCGTTCTGACATATCCCTGTATTAGTCTGCGGATGGGTTCTTTTATCCTGGAACGTCCAAAGGGTTTATCGCTCGTTGCGTTCCAAATGAGAGCCTCCATGAGAGGGCGCCCCATCTTTTGAACGTGAGGCTCCGCCGTCCATATCGACCCTTTCTTTGTAAGCACCCATATACAATCATCGGTGTAATAATTGATGATTGAGGGCGCCCAATTATGATCATTGTCGGGGGCAGTGTCGATTATGGCGAAACCATAGGCAACGCGCCCTTTTTCGCCATCCCATTTTGCCGCCGCCGTGAGAGGCGAATGCCATCTGATCTTTACGCCGTCATCAGAATCGGTGAGAGTAGCAAAAACACAACCGAGTTTCAACTCATCGCGGCAAGCCTTGATATACTCATCAACGAGGTGGTTCATTTCGGCAATCTCGTCCATTTCGGTGTCGGTTTCGCCGTTTATTCCTACGAATCCATCGAACATTGAGCGACCCGCCAGGACATCAACCGTCTTGGCACCCCATGAACAACCTATTTCAAGGTTTTTTAAGCCATCGGGCAGGGCGATCCCGAGATTGACCTCATTTAATGATATATTGCCCTCATAATATCTGTTTTTCTCGGCGTTCTTTGCTCTGTGGGTGTTGAATGTATCAACCAATTCCTTAAATTTTGCCTTTTCCTCGTTCGGAAAATTTACGATTTCGCTGATATTAATGTCCTGCATTTTTCCTCATCCTATCCGCATTGACTTGTTAGGATCTCTGCGTGATACTTTGGCACCCCATAACGCCAGGGAAGCCGCCTCAATAGGTGTCGAATTTTCCCCACCAAAGCCCCAACCGCCGCCGATTGGTCTTTTTACCGCCGTGATTGCGGAATCTCTCAATGCCTCTTGACCCGCGTACCAAGTGACCGTTTGCTCGTTGAGGGAATCAATCAGATTTCCCACAGACGCGATCACGTCTTTAGCACTCGGGCGAATAATACTTCCTTTGACTTTCCATTTGTCGGCTATTTTATCAACCAGGACATCAACGCCGTTCCGACCGTCTATGACTACACAACAAGCCTTCGTTGAGCGCTCGTTGAGCCAATCCGCAAGCCATCCCGTGCCGTGTCCTGTGGGCTTTGCTTCAATTAATGATATTCGTGCTTTGCCATCTGTCGGAATTACCGCACCGCAAAGGCATACAAAGGAACCATCCGCCGAGAATTTGACGCCATATGCCGTCTTTCCCTCGGGTTTCGGTTCCTCGGATTTGCACGCATCCCATATTTTGCTATCTATCGCATAATTTACGGTCTCCACTATCACGGGCGACCACCAGCCGAGACGCTCACGGCAAAAACCGTCTTTCGTCATCGTCTTGTATTCTTCCTGGGTAAATTCCTCGGATAACCTAATACCGAGCGCGGGATTTGCCATGTACCACAATGAGGTATCGCCCGCGTTTATCTTTTCCACATTGTCGCCATCAACTGACCACTCGTGCCAGCAATCGTGCGGTGACGGATCCGTGAGGCATGTTGTTCGCCTACGTCTGAATACATCGCCAGGACACCCAGGATAGGGGGGCGTTCCTGTGTATATAATCTGTCTCGTGCCCGTTGAGGACGCCGAGAGTGTTGCCATGATTGCCTCGATCTGATCATCGGTGAGTTCCTGTGCCTCATCGAATACAACGAGAGAAATTCCGTCAAAACCTCTCGCCGCTTGTCTTGATCTCGCCGAGAACTCAATCACGCCGCCGTTGTCGAGTTCAATACATTCCTCGCCGTTGGTATAACGGATATTTTTTACAATGTCCGTAACCTCGGGATGTCTTTTATCTGTAAACATTGCCGCAAGTCTGCGGAATGACTTTTTCGATGTCCTAACCTGGTGAGCCGTGTGTAATATTCTCTCACCATTGACCACAAGCCCGAAAAATTCTCTTGCCTCAAGATTGACATTTTTTCCGTTCTGTCTCGGAACTGAAAGCCCCGCCGAAGTAACGGTATATTTTCCCTCGGTGTCTTTTCCAAGCCAGCAATCCAATACAATCTGTTGCCACGGGTCAAGCACGCACCCGTATTCGGACATTAAAAGAGCCGCGTCTGTTCCATCTGTGGAAGCGCGGCTCGGCTCTATTGCTATTCTCGGTTCTTGTGACCCTTTCATGCGTCTTTTTTATGTTTTCCCCTCACCAACTCTAAAACCGTTCGCGGTTCGTTGGTCTGTATGTCCTCGGCTACACTCTCGATAGCCTCTTTCGGCAAGGCGCCCAGGATCCGATCCATACCTGTGATGTACGATTTCCAAAGCGCCTCGTATCCCTTGTAAAGAGGATTTTCACGAATGCCCGATTGACCGCCGCCGTTGTCATAAGGAATGACTACCGATGACGTTGCGATCTTTTCCCTGGCATCGTCAAGTTTAACCTTCATCCAAGCGACATTTTCAATGATGGGTTCGAGTGCCTTTATACGGCGCTCGGATATTTCCGCGTCAATGAGGATGTCTTTTATTTTTTGGATTTCAGATTCTATCATATAGACTTTTTCCCGATCTGCTTACCTGTTCCCGAGTTGACGAATGCCATCATATCAACGATGTCACCATTTTTCTTGAGAACCACAACGGGCGAATGACCGAGACCGCCGAGATAATCGGCGTCCGATGAATCGCTGAATACATAGCCATTGGCGTATTCAACAACCTGGTCGAGATTCTTGCGCTTTGTGTGTGCCTTTGCTAATGCTTCTTCATAAGTGATCATAATTTTTCCCCTTTATTATGTGTGCGGTCTTACGGCTCTATTAACCGTATCACTAAATGCCAAATTGTCAACTCGTGTCAACTGTATTCCACGGCTTCCACTTGTTGAAATAGCGTTGAACAGGTGAGCCGCCGAAACCTCGGTGCCCGTCTGACCATCGAAATACCTTGTACGTCCACGGGTCTGCATGACGTTGATAACGTGCCCCGATCTTGCACCCTTCCAATTAAATGCCATCGTTGCTCTTGCACCGTTGCCCATATCTGCCATCTGACGCTCAACCTCGTTACGGCTTGCGTTTGCGGTCGATCTGTGAATAGTGTTCGTGGTTGCACCGATAAAGTTCTGCAAGTATTCCTGGTTCCTGGGCATGGTGTCATTCTCGTATGTGGGCAATGCCTGGACATCGTAACCCCTCATTCTTGCCTCGGTGGCAATTACACAACGCTGGCAATTTTCCTGGTATTCGGCGCCGAGATTGTAATAAGGGTTAGCCCCACTAACTGCCGTGGTGACATTCATAGGTCTGCCCTGGGTTCCGAGCGCTTCCGCCGCCGTTGCCATTTCTCCAGGTGCGGCGTCCATAACACCATTTCTATTGCTACCACCGCCACCGCCAGGGAAACTCATAGGCAAGCCACCGCCGCCACCGCTACCTGCGCCACGTCCACCGAAAAACTGTAAATTCATTCTCATTGCCAATTCTCCGTCACTTTGTTTGTGAAATACAAAACCTCAATGTCGCCATAATCGAAATCAAGGGCACCACCATACACTAATATGGTGCTGGGCTTTATCCTCTTGATCATTTCTTTCATTCCGTCTTTCCATATCTTCAAAGCGCCTTTATTTTCCTTGACGCCTATTGTCGACACAGAAACAATGCTATTTTCGGGTATTCCCTCAAATGCAAAGTCGAATGTTTCTTTTTCTGCCCAACTTATTGTCGGAATAACCGCAACGCCGTGATTTTGGTAAAATGCACCGATCTGACGTGATCTGTATATGTTCCAAATCTTCATCGGCATTGGCATGTCCATATATAAAGAGAAATCGGGCGATAATATGCACTCGTACTCCTTCAATATGTCGACGTATTTTTCGGGATAGTTCCAAACTCGCTCGAATTGGTAATCATCGACATAAAAATGGATCCCGCACTTTTTGTTTTCGCTGGTCTTGGCGAAATTAAACCCGATCAAATCACTCGGGATGACCTCATCACAATAAATGATGGGCATTTGCCAAAAACTGTCCGTCATTCGAGTTTTATGAGCGATTCCGAGGTTGTAAGCGTCATTTGTGCGCTCTCTCTCGTCGCCGTAATACCCGTTTTCGTCCAGGGCGGGCAAATCGGGCACTTTAAAATCGAATGTGGATAAATCAAAATCCAGGGAAATTGAATTTAGTTCTTTTTGCACTAAATCCATATCCCAACTCGTGTCTATTTCCGATAATCTGTTGTCGGCGAGTATATATGCCTTTTTCTGATCTTCGGAAAGACCCTCAACGCACACGCAGGGCACTTTTTCCATTCCCAGCGATGTAGCCGCCTCGAATCGTCCGTGTCCAGCGATGATGACATTGTTTTTGTCAATCAAAATGGGTGATACGAAACCAAACTCTTTTATGGACGCCGCCAGGCGTTCAATTTGCCGTTTTCCGTGGCGTTTTGCGTTATTTTCATAGGGTTTTAACTCTGATAAAGAAACCCTCTTTATTGTCCGAATTTCGCCCATTAAAGACCACCCTGTATAATGACCTTATCCCCTCGGGGGTAAATTGGTGCTGGACGGCGCAGGAACCGGAGAACTCGAGCAGCGGCTGGTAGAACTGGCTGTCCTTGACCGTCGGACCGGCGAGCTCGGGCTTGGCGGCAACCTTCTCGACGCAGTAATCGAAGACGGGCTGCTGATCGAGCTGGCCCTCGGCGGGAACCATCGTGAGCGCGCTCTTGGCGCACTGGCCGATGCACACGCCGCAGCCCATGCAGTCGAGCGGCGAGATGGCCATCGTGTACTTGAGGCCCTTCGCCTTGCCCTTGCCCTCGATGAACTTGGCAGCCTCGGGAGCGGCAGCAGCCTCTTCCTCGGTCAGAGCGAACGGACGCATCGTCGCGTGCGGGCACACGAACGCGCACTGGTTGCACTGGATGCACTCGTCGGCGTTCCACTCGGGGACAAGCACGGCCACGCCGCGCTTCTCAAATGCGGAGGCGCCCAGCTCG
>JAZQXB010000030.1:0-26356 GCA_045632685.1 Alloprevotella sp. | reverse complement strand
CAAGACATCCTTCCTTATCATAAAGAATTAAACGGTACAAATAACATTCTATGTTACCCAAACTAATTTGCTACTTTCGTTGCAATGTTTGTTTCTTGTACTTCTCTACAAAAAGTTTATGAAAATCTTTCAAAGATCGTTATGCCAACCGCTTTGTTTTCGTTAGCGAGTGCAAAAGTAGAACAAGATTTTGTTTTGGCAAAGGATTTATTGGGAAAATTTTAAGAAAAATTGATTTTTATGGGAATTTCGGGGGATTGTATTGGGGATTGATAGTTGTAAGTTGCAAATATTAGGGATAAAATTGGGGAGGAGGGGCGAGAGGAGGGGGAGTTACACCGCGACAGTGTCGCGGCGAAGGGGACGAGGAAAAAGGGGGGGGGGCTGAAGAAGGAAGGAGCGGAGATGCTGGGGAAGGCCGCGACGGCGTCGCAGCGAACGGAACAATGAGGGCAATGAGGAATTGGAACGGAACGAGGAGGGCGATGAGAAATTGAAACGGAACGAGGAGGGCAATGAGAATTTGGAACGGAACGAGGAGGGCAATGAGGAATTGGAACGGGCGGGAGAGAGCAGGACGGGGTTAACGCCACTGCTTTAGGGAGAAGGTGCTCTCAATGCGCTCCTCAAGGTGATCGTCGATGTTTATGAAGAAGTCCATGCCGGTGAGCGCCTCGATTTCGTCTACGGTGGTAGCGGTTTGCTCCATCGTTTGCTTGGCATTGGAGTTGGCGTAATAGAAGCCGATGGCTTTTTCTTTGCCTTCGCGCATAGAGAGTACGACCTTGAAGAAACCCTCGGGGACGGTAATCTTTAGATCCTTGCCTATGGTTTTATGCTTGGTACCTTTATATACAGGTCCACATACTATATATACACTCCCCTCTTGCTTTGCCCACCGACGACAAGCGCTCTCCAAGGTTTCCCAACCTCCTGCGTTGAGAGCATGCGTTTGCGGACAGATATTACTCATGTAAAAGCAATCGTTCATTGCTTTGGAGTCCCACTTCATATCAGCGGCGGGCACCATGTGGCCTCGGTCGTAACCGGAACGGGTGTAGTCGGCATGCGTCACCTGATGATTTTCGGGCAATTTTGGGTCGGGTTCAAAATCATTGGCTCGGGGGAGCGTACCCTTGGCTTCATCAGCTGTAAGTTCCCATGCTGCCCAGTTGGGATTGTTGTGCTCGCGGTTGAAGGAAAGCGTAAAACCCGTATGCTCCACAATGCGCTCGGGGGTATGCTTGAGACGCGCGGGGAGTTCCAATTTACGGTTCGTAACTTTAGCCACGGCTTTCTTGGTCGCAGTCTCCGCTTCAGCCGCCCCTTCTTTTACCGTTTCCACCACATCTTTGTGAATACGCTTCGCCTCTTTGGAAATATCTTTGGTTGCATCACCAAGGTAGTCGGTTACATCGTCTACGTAGTTGGAAGTCTTGTCCACCACCTTATCGGTTTGGTCAACGATGGCGCCCATACCGAGGTCGCGCATTTCATCTTTTTTATAGGTGTAGCCCCAAATAGCGAGGGCAAGGAGGAGCAGGAGGGGGATGATTATTTTTTTCATTTTTGGCTTGAAGGATTGGCACAGCGATGGCATCGCTGTGGAGCGAACAAAATACTTGAACGTAATCTGTAATAACTATTAAGGTTGGCAGTCGGCGCAGATACCTTTGAGGACAAAGTTTGCAGAAGAAAGGGAGAAGTCTGGGGGAAGAATCACTTCGGGGATGGGCACTTCGTGAAGGCAGAGGGTACGCTGGCATTTCTCACAGAAGAAATGCACATGGAAATCGGAAAGGGAGTGTTCATGGGTTTCGCCGCAACGACAGTGCTCTTCGCACAAGGCGAACTTCGTTTGTCCACTCCCATCCTCCACCTGGTGCACAAGATGGTGCTCCAAGAACAGGTTGAGCGTGCGGAATATTGAAGAGCGGTCCACCGTTTCCAACTCCGCCTCCAACGCCATAAGCGAAACGGCACAATCCTTCTCCTGCAGCGCACGCAACACCAACATACGCACCGGAGTAGGACGGATACCCCGTTCATTCAGTATTTGAGTTTGAGTCATCATATCAAGGTTCAGATTAAGACAGCAAGAGCAGCACCGAAGGAGGACTTTGGCGCTGCTCTTGTCTGTGATTTGTGATTATTGTGCTACCACTTCTACATAATCTGCAAGGCGCTTTGCCTTATCGCGCACCTCATCGAGGTTAGCATCAAGAGGAGCGTTGACCACAACAACTCCCATGCGACGCCCTACACGTGTCGTAGGTTTGCCGAAGATACGAAGGTCTGCATCCTCTTCGCAAGTGCGTTCAAGTCCCTTATAAGCGGGAGCATTTTCGCTTGCGAAAGTAGAAAGAATTACCGCACTCGCACCGATGCGCATCTGCTTGATGCAAGGGATGGGCAAACCGAGGGCAGCACGGAGGTGGAGTTCAAATTCGTTGAAGTTTTGCGTACCTGCGAGCGTCACCATACCCGTGTCGTGTGGACGGGGTGAGAGTTCAGAGAAGTAAACACCGTTCTCGTGTGAGAGGAAGAACTCAACCCCCCAAAGACCCGCACCTGTCAGCGCCTCCGTCACCTTTGCCGCCATCTCCTGCGCTTCCTTCAAGTGCTCTGGCGCAATAGCTGCGGGCTGGAAACTTTCTCGGTAGTCCCCACCCTTCTGCACGTGACCAATGGGCGGACAGAACAAAGTAGGACCACCCTTCTGTGTTACCGTAAGGAGGGTGATTTCGCTATCAAACTTGATAAATTCTTCAATAATGAGTTCCTTGAGGTCGCCACGACTACCTGAAATGCCGTATTCCCAAGCGTGTTGCAAATCGTCGGCACTCTTCACAACGCTCTGTCCCTTACCCGAAGAAGACATTAAGGGTTTCACCACACAGGGGAAACCAATCTGCTCTGCAGCAGTCTTCAGCTCTTCGAAGGTAGTAGCATAGAAATACTTTGCCGTCTTCAATCCCAACTCCTTCGCAGCAAGGTCGCGAATCGCCTTACGGTTCATTGTAAAGTTCACCGCACGCGCCGAGGGCGTTACCTGAATGCCTTCCGCTTCGAAGTCGTAAAGGCGCTCCGTACGAATGGCCTCAATTTCGGGAACGATAATATCAGGGCGATGCTTGCGAACCGCCGCCTCAAGTGCTTCGCCATCGAGCATAGAAAATATTTCGTACTCATCAGCCACCTGCATTGCAGGAGCACCAGGGTAAGAATCGCATGCTATAACATGCTGACCAAGTCGCTGTGCCGCAATGGTGAATTCCTTACCGAGTTCACCGCTACCAAGAAGAAGGATTTTTTTCATAAGTGCTTATCAAGAGTCGTTGACTCCTATTGTTTTGAATAGTCATTAAATAAAAGCAACGCAGAGGGGTTCTGCGTTGCAAATTTATAAATAAAAAATGAGTTATTCACGAAATCGGAAAACTTTACATCAGGGTTTCAGAAGCACCACCGCCTTTTCACCTTCGGGAGTAGAGAAATTCGCCACCTCCAATTCAGGATTCTGAGGGCGGTAAGCACGTGCGAAGGCACGCAAATTCTGAAGCACACGCTGACTGGGAGAAGAAGAAAGAGGAGTAGAATCGTTCATAGGCAACTGCGGTTTATTAGTTTCTATAGTAGAAACGCAGAGATGAACGATTTAGTATAAATAGACAAAGTTTTTTTATTCCACAATCTCAAAAGAGATTATAGAAACAATAGATCCCCCATTACTTCACAACCACCTCATCCGCAAATACCCAGCCACCCTTTGCCGCAGGAGGAGCCTGGATGCGCAAGTAACGCGTGCGGATTTTGCCCTTCCAGATGTAGGTCTGGCAAGTAGTTTCGTCCGTACCGTCAAACGTCTGTCGCGCCACCTCCGTAAAATTCTTACCATCTTCAGAAGTCTGCAGAATATAAGCACTGGGCACATAGATTTCTGCCCCTGAAGCGTGCATAAATCCCGTTGCAACCGAGCGCACCGTCTGCACCTCTTCAAGATCAATAGTCACATCAAAGCGCTTGCCACCAATAAATCCCTGCCAACGCTGATCAGAATGTGTCCAACCGCCGCGAAGTCCGTCGGTGAGCGTGCTCACTCCCGCCGCGGGATAATAAGGTGAGAAGGGCAGGTTATAAACTACCGTTGCCCCCAAGGCTTTATGGGAGATGGGCGTAAGATATTCTTTGCGCAAACCAATTTCGGTATGAAGGTCAAAAGTATTTGTACCTTCCGAGCGCAACACGTCGCACACCGCAGCCGCACGCTTGCGAAAGTCGGGAAACGCCTCGCGACCTTCGCCATTCCAACCTATCTCTGCGAGCGCCAAAGCACGAGGATAAAGCATGTACTCGGCATGTGCCACCGTTGGGATGTATTCTGCCCACAAGTTACCCTGCACGCCACACACCGACTTGCGCTCTTCGGCATTCAGTTCCTCCATGGATACAAAACGATATACTTGCTCCAAAGGCAAATACCCACCAATAGCCTCAGGTTGGAAGGGCGGTGCATCCTGATAGTAATCCAAGTAGCAGTATGCCCCCGGGGTAAGTATCACCTTAAGGTTGCGCGCAGCCGCCTCGCGTGCCAATTCCGTCGAGCGCCAGTTCATGATGTGCGTACCGGGTTCTAACGTATCCGCCATCACTTCATCCCACCCCACCAGTGTGCGTCCGTGGCGCGCAAGGAAGGTATTCATGTGGCGAATCAAGTGTCCTTGCAAAGCGTTCACGTGATCGAGTCCCAGTTCTTTGACTTTCTGCTGGCAGAGCGGACAATCTTTCCACGCCGCCTTACCAGCCTCATCACCCCCTACGTGAATGTATTGAGAAGGGAAGACCTCCATGACTTCCAACAAGATATTCTCAAGAAAATCATAGGTTCCCACATTTCCCGGACAGAAGTCTGCTGCCCCCTTCGGGTCGTGCGTACACGAAAGTTCGGGATATGCCGCCAACACCTCCTCGGAATGCCCGGGCATTTCGATTTCGGGCACTATATTTATATTGCGTGCGTGCGCGTAAGCCACCAAGTCACGCAATTCCTTCTGCGTGTAATATCCACCATAGGCAGTCGAGTCATCCTCACAGCGATAACCGCGGTCACCGTTCCACCATTCCTTCCAACTTGCCTTTGTGCGCCACGCCGCCTTACCCGTCAGGCGCGGATAGCGCTTAATCTCCATGCGCCACCCCGCTGCGTCGGTCAGGTGCAGGTGAAGGGTATTCATCTTATGGCGCGCCAAAATATCAATCTGGCGCTTGAGGTGAGAGAGGGGGAAGAAGTGGCGAGATACATCAAGCATAATACCGCGCCAAGCATAAGCGGGGGCATCCGACACCTCTACGCACGGCAGTTTCCCTTTCTCCGTGCGCAACTGGAGCAATGTAGCAGCAGCACACGTCACCCCACCCTCCGACTGGGCAAAAATGATGAGTGAATCAGGCGTGATGCGCAACTTATAGGCCTCTGCATTCGGGGCATCGGGATAAGAGCGCACCACACAAACGCCTGCCCCACCCTTTGCATGCTCCGTCTGTAGCGCTTCTTGCAATAGAACGGTCGCAACGGGGGCACCTGGTTCAACAACTACGCGCACATCTGCATGCAAGGTAAAAAACTTATTTGAGGTGGGTTGAAGCACCTGGGGTTTCGGCAATAAAGTTTGAGCGCTAACCACTAATGTTGCCCAACTGAAAAGTAAGAGAAGTATTCTTTTCATAATGAAAAACCAAAAACTAAACTATCACATATACCATCAAGAGCATAACATTTGCAAAGATACCTGTTTTACACCTTATGCCCAATCGCTCAGCAAAAAAAGCGGCAGCCCCGCAATTCACATTGCGGAAGCTGCCTACACCAATCCACTAATTACAATATCCTTTAAGTAAATTAAAGGGGAATTGTCAAACCAAGAGTAAGGTTCGAGTTCGCATCTTTCGCAGTCATAATATCTGCAAACGAACTACCGATCAAACGGTCAGAACCAATATAGAATTTCGCAATCTTTGAGTTCAAGCTCAACATAGCGCCCATAGTGAAACCAGTAGAGGTAGCTGCTGCATTCGCATTTACTTCCAACCATTTCAAGGGACGAATGTTTGCTGAAAGCATACCCTGATGCCATGAGTAATCACCGTAGAAGCGACCCGTATAGAGCAAGCCAACACTCATCTTGCGATAGAAAGGCATAGTATATTCAGCACCCGCATTCAATGTGGCAGCAAGTGACTGACTCACGCTCTTATCACCATCATCGTAAAGTGCAAAGAGGTTTTCAAGGTCTTCTTGAAGATTTTCAAGACTTGCGTTTGAACCAGCGCCGTTATCCGCACTTTGTTCAAAACCGTTAAAATAATATTCACCCTTTGAAGAGCCTGTATGTACACTGTTCCAATTGATGAAACCGAGGTCTGTAATACCGGCGCTAAGAGTAAGGTCTTCTGTCAACTGATAAGTAGCACCGAGGTCAACAGCAAGGCCAAGACCAGCAATACCAAACGACATATCATTAAAGCCCTTGATGCGATTTGCTTCACCAGGTTTGTCAGAATACTTCACCTTGCTATCCATCAATGCCGCTTCAATGTGCATGTCGCCATTCACCTTATAATTAAGGTTTGCAGGGTCTTCTACAAGGTCCAAATTCTTTACATCAAAATCTGCATAGGCCATACCCAAAAGCACCTTAACCTTTGCACCAACACGCAACTTTTCATTGATATTGCGAGCGTGTCCCAAAGCCAACTCCATGTAGTTCTGGGTATTCAAAGACAGGTCCTTAATGTGGTATTCTGTTCTTTCTGTATCGTAGAAGTCTACGCCCATCTTGGCAAACTTGAAGAACTCATAAGGCATTGAGGTATTGACCGCAGAACGCAAGTTGAGTTCAATAAGGTTTGAACCGCCGAATGCCTTGAAGCCTACAGAGAACAAGTTGTAGTTCAAGTAGAGGTCGAAATTATTTTCTGATTCCAAATCTCCCAAAAATTCATCTACACCTACTTTAGAATCCAAGAATGATACATAGTCATCGTCAGAAGAATCGTCTTTGTAGAAGAAGTTTCCGAGTCCCACATTACCCGTAGCGCCAACATTCACTTGCCCCATAAGCGCAGTTGCATACGAGTCATCCAAGAACGCAGGGTTCATCTGATGACGGAAGTTTGACGACTTTGAGAAATACGAAGAACGGAATTCCTGCGCTACTGCTGGCATCACACACACCAACAAAGCAAGTGTCGCAACACTCTTAAGCATAAAGTTTTTCATGATACTGTGTGTTAGCTGGTGACCACACTGTTTCAACCAAGTTACAGGGGCACCCGATTATAATAAATGTTAACTTCGGTTCAAAATTAAGAATATTCCTTAACAAAACAAAAAAATCTCCAGCAAATTCTGCTGGAGATTCTTTTTTTATACATTAACACCACATTTTGCTATTACATAGGTGATTATTGCCACCCAATGCGATGCGCATGTTTAGCAGTTATTACATCAACTTTGCAAGCGCTTCCTTAATACGACGGATAGCTTCAACAATATTTTCGTCGCTGGTAGCATAACTCATGCGGAAGCATTCGGGAGAACCGAAAGCATCACCACCAACCGTTGCAACATGACCTACTTCAAGAAGGTACATGGCAAGGTCCATAGAGTTGTTGATGACGTGTGTGCCGTCGGTCTTGCCGAAGTAGCTGCTGCACTTGGGGAAGAGGTAGAAGGCACCTGTGGGGTTGTTGACTTCGAGTCCGGGAATCTGCTTCGTAAGTTCCACGATAAGGTTCTTACGGCGTTCAAACGCCTGGCGCATTTCTTCTACGCAGTCCTGGGGTCCAGCGAAAGCTTCGGTAGCTGCTACCTGACTTACAGAACAAGGACCTGAAGTGTACTGACCCTGAAGCTTGTTGCACGCCTTTACAATCCAGTCGGGACCAGCAAGGAAACCGATACGCCAACCTGTCATAGCGTAAGCCTTTGACACACCATTGATAATCACCGTGCGTTCCTTCATACCCTCGCAAGAAGCGATAGAAGCGTGGGCGCCTATATAATTAATGTGTTCGTAGATTTCGTCAGAGATCACCACGACGCGCTCGTGACGACGGAGCACTTCAGCAAGACCTTCGAGTTCTTCCTGTGTATAAACCGAACCTGTGGGGTTGCTGGGAGAGCAAAGGATGATGGCACGAGTGGCGGGAGTGATTGCCGCTTCGAGCTGTGCGGGAGTAATCTTAAAGTCCTGCTCAATACCTGCCTCAATATAAACGGGGGTAGCATCAGCAAGGAGTACCATCTGGGGATAACTAACCCAGTAAGGCGCGGGAATAATCACCTCATCGCCCTTACCAGCAAGTGCCATTACGGCATTACATACACACTGCTTCGCACCGTTAGAACAAGAAATCTGTGCGGGAGTATAGTCGAGACCATTTTCGTTCTTCAACTTTGCGCAGATAGCTTCGCGGAGCGCGGGATAACCGGGCACGGGAGAGTAGCGAGAGAAGTTGTCATCAACAGCCTTCTTTGCCGCTTCCTTAATGTGGTCGGGCGTGTTAAAGTCGGGTTCACCTACTGAAAGGTTAATGATGTCAAGACCCTGCGCCTTGAGTTCGGCGCTCTTTTGAGACATAGCAAGCGTTGCCGAAGGGGCAAGGCGGTTAAGAGTTGCTGAAAGTGTCTGCATAGTATTTGAATTTGTTTTTAGATGACAAGTTTTTAGTAAACGAGTAGACAAGAAGGTTAGAGCATACTACTACCTCCTAACATCCATGACTTACTTGCGGTCGCCAAAGATGCGGAGCAAGTAGATGAAGAGGTTGATGAAGTCGAGGTAGAGGGTCAAACTGCCCATCAATGCCAACTTCATAGTAGATTCGTTCATCTCCGCACCGTGCATGAGGAACATGTTCTTAATCTTCTGCGTGTCGTAAACCGTAAGACCTGAGAAAATCAACACTCCGGCGTAGGTACAAATCCACATGAGCATGGTGCTTTGGAGGAAGAAGTTTACCACCGTAGCAATGAGCAACCCGATGAGCGACATCATAAGGAAGCGCCCAAAACCACTTAAGTCTTTCTTGGTGAAGTAACCGATGAGCGACATTGCGCCGAATGTACCTGCTGTAATGAAGAAGGTAGAGGCGATGGACTCCATGGTGTAAGCAAGGAAGAGTATCGAGAACGTCAACCCGTTGAGGAGTGAATAAATTAAGAATACAATCCCTGCAGTCATAAAGGACATGCGTTCAATGCGTGCTGAAAGGTAGGCTACAGCTACAAATTCGGCGATGAGAATTCCAAAAAACAATAGCGAATTTGAGACAATAGCATATATAAGGTTTGTATTGTAAGCACAATAGTAAGCCGTAAGACCTGTTACGGCAAGAGCAAGCGCCATCCAAGTATAAACCTTGCGCATCAACATAGCAAATGCCGTGGGGCGGTCAATCGCGCGTGAATTATTAGTGTAAGATTTTGTGTAAGATGATTCCATAAGGTTATGAGGTTATGAGGTTATGTGATAAAAAGGTTCAGCTTTATTCAGCGATATTGCAAGTGTCGCTGAGGGAGCACGTCAGTTCACTGGCTTAAAGTCGTATCGTAGTTTTCGTTGGTTAAAGTTACTTACGAGAATCTCCGTAGGCGTCTATCAAATGAATAAGGATATAGAGAGTGCCGAGATAGAGTGCGAGACTGCCGAGAAAAGCGACTTTAAGTGTTTCTTCGTTTTTATCTCCGCCCATTTCGAGGAACTTTGTTTTGATTTTCCGAGTCTCGCAAGCAACTAAAGCGCAGAATAACAATACGCCAGCGTAGTTAATAATGCACATTATTTGGCTACTTTGCAGGATGTAGTTGACGGTGGTCGCGATAATGACACCGACGACTATCATAATCAAGAAGCGTCCCAAGGTTGGAAGCGCCTCATACCTAAAGTGGTCAATGAGGCTCACTACGCTAAATGTTCCCGCAGTGATGTAGAACGTTGTTGCGATGGACTCCGTAGTCTCCATGTAAAGTTCTCTAAATAACAAGAAAAAGAAACTGAACACAGCACCATTCAGGAGGGAGAACAACACGAACAGGATGCGTGCCATGGAGAACGAGAGCGACATGGCGCGTGAACGAAAGTACAACACGATGAGCACCTCAATGAGCATAAGAATCAAGGAGCCAAATATGGTCGTCTTCGTAAAAACAGGAAATCTGGATACGTATGCAGCCCCAAGACCTGTAATTACAAGGGCAAGCGTCATCCAAAGATACACGTTGCTCATGAACGTAGCAATCGCCAACTCCTGTGATTCCGACTCTTCGTAAAAATTGTCACTCATGAGGTTTATGGTTAAGAGCTTTTACGGCAATGCAGATGCAAGGCTAACTATCCTTGTTACTCGTCAACGAATAACTTACCTGCAATTCGGCAGTATTATTTGAGGTGCAACGTGTGTCCCATGCGCTCCTTCTTCGTCTTGAGGTAACGCGCATTATACTGGTTGGGTTCAACTTCGATGGGCACGTTCTCTACGATTTCAAGACCGTAAGCTTCAAGTCCGACGCGCTTCACGGGGTTGTTGGACATGAGGCGCATTTTGCTTACACCAAGGAGGTTGAGGATTTGTGCCCCTACTCCGTAGTCGCGTAAGTCTGGGTCGTAGCCCAAGTGGATGTTGGCATCTACGGTATCCATGCCCTGTTCCTGGAGCTTGTAAGCAGCGATTTTTGCCATAAGTCCAATGCCGCGACCTTCCTGGTTGAGGTAGAGCACAACGCCCTTGCCTTCTGCTTCCACCATGCTCATCGCGCGGTGAAGCTGTTCGCCACAATCGCAACGCGCACTGCTGAAGATGTCGCCCGTAGCGCATGAAGAGTGTACGCGCACAAGGAGGGGTTCACCGGGTTCCCACGTTCCCTTGATAAGCGCTACGTGTTCAAGTCCATTGTTCTTTTGGCGGAAGGGAATGAGGCGGAAGTGACCGTAAGCGGTGGGCATATCTACTTCTTCCCCCTTTTCTACAAGGCATTCCTGCTTCAAGCGATACGCAATGAGGTCCTTGATGGTAATAATCTTCAACCCCTCACGCTTTGCAAATTCCTGAAGCTGGGGCATACGTGCCATCGTGCCGTCTTCGTTCAAGATTTCGATGAGGCAGGCAGCGGGTTGAAGGCCGCAGAGGCGAGAGAGGTCAACAGCCGCTTCGGTGTGACCCGCACGAGCCAAGACACCACGGTCCTGCGCATAAAGCGGATTGATATGACCAGGGCGACCGAAGTCTTCGGGTTTGCTGTTGGGATTAGCGAGTGCCTTAATGGTCTCGCAACGGTCGTGGCAACTTACCCCCGTAGTGCACCCTTCGAGTTTATCAACGGTAACGGTGAAAGGCGTGCCGAGCATGCTGGTGTTGCGCTGCACCTGAAATTCCAAGTCCAACTGTTTGCAACGCTCCAACGAGATGGGCGCACAAAGCACACCGCGACCGTGGCGCAACATGTAGTTTACCGCTTCGGGCGTACAAAGTTCTGCCGCCATAATGAGGTCGCCCTCGTTTTCACGGTCTTCATCATCAACTACGACAAGGAACTTCCCCTGCTTGTAGTCTTCAAGAGCCTCTTCAATAGAAGATACTGGATATTTTTGCTCCATTATTTGGTAAATTTTTATAGGTGAAAGGTGAGAGGCGAAAGACGGATTTCTTTCCTCTTTACCCTTTTATCTTTTATCTTTCTGAATTTCTGCTTCAATCAATCCATGCAAGCGATCCATACGCTTCACGATTTGCTTAATATCCTTCATAAGGCGCAGGCGGAATCGCCAGATTCTGAACCACATTAAGATACCAATGGGGAAGCATAGTCCCACCAGGATATTGTAACGCTTACGTGCGAAGGGATGGGTGTGAGCATAGACATAGATTTGAGGAATCTTATTGATTTCACGCAAAATCTGTTGGTTGCGCGAATTTGAGAGTTGTTCTACCACCGCTTCCAAGCGTTCATTCAAATCCTCCATCGTATGGTCCACACGGCGACGGAAGAAGATGTGCTTATAGTTGGGTGCACGATAGAGTTTCTTGCGTTCGCGATAGAATTGGAATTCCTCTGAAAGTTTCACCACTTCAGCATAGAGGTTTTCATAATCGGGTTCATAAATGATGACCTCCTTTTTCCAAAGGTTTCGCTTCGTGCGAATACCAAAGAATCGACGGAAGAAGAGGATGTAGGCATCCTTATTGAACACGACAGAGTCGCGGTTTGCCATAATCGTGAGATAAGCACCACAGGGGAATAGGATTATCGGGCTCACCCATGTCCCCAGCCACACGGCTATACTACCATCGCGCGCCATCTTAAAGGCTGCGGTATCGATCATGAAGTAAAGAATGAAAATCAAGACGCTCACCACAGCAGGCATACCCAATCCACCCTTACTAATGATGGCACCGAGCGGAGCACCGATAAAGAAGAAGAGCAAACAAGAAAGTGCCAATGCCATCTTCTTATGCCACTCCAACCAGTGGCGACGCACCTGACCTTCATTGTAGTCAATGGTCTTTGATTTCCAATCGAGGTCAAAGATATACGACTGCACGGCATTGCGCGCACCCTGTACTGCATTAGAAACCTTTCGGCGCGTTTGCTTGGCAAGGATTGTATCAAAATGCGCTACATGCTCTACCGCTGCAATATACTTC
This sequence comes from Alloprevotella sp., assembly GCA_045632685.1. Taxonomy (GTDB): domain Bacteria; phylum Bacteroidota; class Bacteroidia; order Bacteroidales; family Bacteroidaceae; genus Alloprevotella. Next base: position 13,651 of record JAZQXB010000030.1, on the reverse strand, counting down.
GCAGAGTCACGACGCAGGATGTCGGGGTTACGCAAATAAGCACGACGCATATTGTCGTAGTAAGAGGTACCCAAACTGTCCATCACCAGATTCATTGAGTCAACACTCAATTCAATCTGCCGCATGTTCTTCGTTTCAGGCATATTGCGTAGCGCCTCTGCGTCCATCAAACTAAAGTTTGTATCAAAGTCGATGATAAACTTCTTGTATTCAAAGCTTTCACGATCAAAAGGCGCCTCTGCCGATTGTTGTAGTCCAAGTCCGCTCTGCCCTTGAAGGCTCTCAAACTGCTCGCCCTGCCAAAGTTCCAAGAAGAGGTGCATCTTATCCGCAGACATTTCCAACTTCCCCGAATCAGCCAACACAATTTGGGCGCGATCAAACCCACGGTCTGTTTTGTAGATAATCACATCGTAAAGCATCCCCGTCTGCGGTGTTTTACGTTGCACGAAGAGGTTCACTTGTGGCACCCCACTATAAAACTGCCCCTCTGGAATTTCCAACACTGGAGATGTCTGCTTCATGCTAAACAGCAATTGGCGCATACTCACCTGCGCCTCGGGAGCTGTTTTGTTCTGGAAATAGAAGGAAATGCCCGTCAGCAACACTACCACAATTAAAATAGGTTGCATTATGCGAATCAGTGCCACCCCCGCGGCCTTCATGGCCAACAACTCCAACTGCTCCGCCATATTACCAAAGGTAATCAGCGAAGCAAGCAGTACAGCCAAAGGCAATGATTGAGGCATCAACGTGATGCCCATGTACCAATAGAATTGCGCCAAGACATCCAGCGTAAGTCCCTTACCGATGAGTTCGTCCAAATAGCGCCAGGTAAACTGCATCATAAACACGAAGAGCGTGATGCAGAAGGCGGCTGCGAACACCATCATGAACTTCTTAAGGATAAAAAGGTCTAACTTCTTTATAAGCGTCATTTTCGGGTTGCATCATGGGGCGCATCTCAAGTCCCCACTATTTCGGAGCAAAGATAACATATTTTTTATTAAGGTGCGTTCTATAAATTCGTGTTTTTACTCCTCAACTGGAGTTTTTTGCAGAAACGCCTCATTCACCCTTACGTTTCAGCGCACACCAAAACCATAACGCACGGCGTCGCACAGCATTATACCCACAACATAAAAATCCCCCTCTTCAAGGGAAAAACTGCATGAAAACTCCCATTTCAAAAAATCAAAAAAACATGGGAAGTTCGACCGTCCTTTGCCATTTGCATTTGGTCTAAAAATTTTGTATATTTGTATTAGAGAGTGGAGATAGCCTCAACAGGGGTTATCTCCACTATTTTTTCGCCATTTTTTGCCCTTAAAAAGGTAAAAATTACTCGGCACCTACGAAAAAATAGGTGCCGAATAATTTGTTTTAGGTGCCGAATAATTTTTCGCAAAACCGATATCGTTTTTATCATAAAAAAATCTTTGTCCCATCTTGCTGAAAATGCGTCCTTTTTGTTCGGCGCAAAACACAAAAAACACGCAAAAAAGTGAAAACTCCCTACTGGTTTAAACAGGCAAAAACCACCTCCCAACAAATAACCAGGGGACACGTACAACGCCCTCAACTGTAGGCGGTTTAAAGCATGCGAGACCTGTTTGAAATCCTCACACATTTTCACCAGGCAGTTTCCCTTACCGAAGGCAAAAAGATAAATGATATGACAAATTAGATTACCCGTTTGTCGTTCAGAAGCACCATTCCCAAATAAATAAAATTGTCAAGTCTGCTTTGCATATAAAATATAAATTAGTACTTTTGCGAAAAATTTTGAGTATTGTGACCTTAAGCAATTCTACAAAACTCGACGCACAACAACGCAACTTCTTGTCGTTGTGCGCAGTAAGTAATTGTGTAGCGACAAACATTAGTTTGCCGCTCATTTTGCGTCACGGCATGAAACAGGTAGCATGTATTAGCAATACTCCATAACAGGAAAGACACATTAAGGGTAGTACCACCCCTCTCGGCTTGTGCCGTAGGTAAGTGGAACTACCCTTAATGCATTTTGGAATAGGGAAAGGTGATAGATGCCCCACGCGGCGCACACCGTCGTTTATATCACATTCCATCTCGTCTACTCGTCTACTCGTCTACTCGTCTACTTGTCAACTCGTCAACTAAAAATAACTTAAAATACTACAACTATGAACTTTACCCTACTCGTCACTGCTATTGTGACAGGTATTGCCTTTGTAGGCGTGGTGACAATCTTGGCAAAACTGATTGCTCCCCGCAGTTACAATGCGCAAAAGGAAGAGGCTTATGAGTGTGGTGTGCCCACTCGCGGACGCTCATGGATGCAGTTCCGCATTGGTTACTACCTCTTGGCCATTCTCTTCTTGATGTTCGACGTGGAAACAATGTTCTTGTTCCCGTGGGCAGTAGTGATGAACACGCTCGGTCCTGCCGGCCTGTTTAGCGTGCTCTTCTTCTTGTTTATCTTAGTGCTGGGCTTGGCATACGCTTGGCGGAAAGGAGCGCTCAAATGGCAGTAACAAAGAAACCCGTTATCAAGAATATTCCCTACGAGGAATTTAAGGACAACGAGACGTTTGAAAAGCTCGTGGCTGAACTCAACCAGAACGGCACAAATGTCATCGTGAGCACCCTCGACGACCTCATCAACTGGGGACGTAGTAACTCACTCTGGCCCTTGACCTTTGCCACCAGTTGTTGCGGTATCGAATTTATGGCAGTCTGCGCTGCACGCCACGACATTGCCCGCTTCGGTTTTGAAGTAACGCGCAACTCACCCCGTCAGGCGGACGTGATTCTCGTAAGTGGTACGATTACCACAAAGATGGCTCCCGTATTGAAGCGCCTTTACGACCAGATGGCAGACCCCAAGTACGTGGTTGCCGTAGGTGGTTGCGCCATTTCAGGCGGTCCCTTCACCAAGTCTTACCATGTAGTTATGGGTGTTGACAAGGTGATTCCCGTGGATGTTTACGTGCCTGGTTGCCCCCCGCGTCCCGAATCGTTCCTCTACGGCATGATGCAGTTGCAGCGCAAGGTGAAGGCGGAAAACTTCTTCGGCACTACCAACCGCAAGGAGAAGGACCCCTTTGCAACGGAGATGGAAACTAAAAATGAACAACTCTTAAACCAGCAGGAGGAAGCGTAATGGAGGAGGTTTTAAGGTTGTTAGGTCGCTTCGCTTTAAGTTTTTAAGGACTATGCAGTACGAAAGACTTTAAGTTTTTAAGGACTGCGCATTACGAATACTTTAAGTTTCAAAGACGTACAGTTCGAAGGGCACCTCAAAACCTTATAACTTCAATGAGGTCTTAAGGTTGTTAGGTCGCTTCGCTTTAAGTTTTTAAGGACTTTGCAGCACGAAAGACTTTAAGTTTTTAAGGACGTGCAGTCCGAAGGGCACCTCAAAACCTTATAACCTCAAAACCTTATAACCTAAATTGTTAATGGAAACTACAGATATAAAAACACAGGCACCTGCAGCAGCTGTAACGGCTCCTAAACCTGCAGTGGCGAAACCCGCGCCCAAACCTGCGGCACCTGCTGTTCCCGCTGAAAACGAGGTAAAACCCATTGTGGTAACACCTGCAGCATTGCGTGCTGAAATGGAGCGCCTGAAGGCGGAAGGCATGGACTTCCTCGAATGCCTCACAGGTGTTGACTGGATGGAAGAAGGATTGGGATGTATCTACACCCTCACTTCTACAGCAACGGGCAAGATGGTGCATATTCAAGCGGCGACTCTCGACCGTGAGAATCCCCTACTACCCAGTGTTTCTGACCTTTGGGCAGTGGCAAACATTTACGAGCGCGAAGTATTTGACTTCTACGGCATCCGCTTTACGGGGCACCCCGATATGCGTCGCGTATTCTTGCGCGAAGACTGGGTGGGTTATCCTTTCCGCAAGGATGATGAGACGGAGAAGAACAATCCGCTCCGCATGACCAACGAACCCTTGGCGGACGATACGGAAGAGTTGACACTGAATGCTGATGGTACGGTTACCAGCAAGCGCAACACGATTTTTGCAGACGGCGATTATGTGGTGAACATCGGTCCGCAACACCCCTCTACTCACGGTGTGCTCCACTTCCGCGTAGCGCTTGAAGGCGAAACGATTAAGAAGATTGACCCCATCCTTGGATACATCCACCGCGGTATTGAAAAGATTGATGAGTCGCTCACCTATCCCCAGACCTTGGCGCTGACCGACCGTATGGACTACCTCGGTGCGATGCAAAACCGCCATGCGCTCTGCATGTGTATTGAAAAGGCGTTGGGCGTAGAAATCAGTGACCGCGTGAAGGTGATTCGCACCATGATGGACGAGTTGCAGCGTATCGACTCTCACCTGCTCTTCTTCTCTTGCTTGGCACAGGACCTTGGAGCAACAACGGCATTCCTTTACGGATTCCGCGACCGCGAAAAGATTCTCGACATCTTTGAAGAAACGTGCGGTGGTCGTCTTATCCTGAACTACAATACGATTGGTGGTGTGATGCACGACCTTCACCCCAACTTCGTGCCCCGTGTGAAGGAACTCATTCCTTACTTGCGCAACAGTTTGAAGGAACTCCACGCTTTGTTTACGGGCAACGTGATTTTCCAGAACCGCGCGAAGGGCGTAGGTGTGTTGACCAAGGAACAAGCGATTTCTTACGGTTGCACGGGCGGTACGGGTCGCGCCGCAGGTTGGCACAACGACTTGCGCAAGACACGTCCTTATGCGGCTTACGACCGCGTGAAGTTCAACGAAGTGGTGCGCGAAGGTGGCGACAGTTTCGACCGTTACATGATTCGTATGGACGAAATTTTGGAAAGCCTCAACATCCTTGAACAACTTGTGGACAACATCCCCGAAGGTAGCATTCAGGAAAAGATGAAGCCCATCATCAAGGTGCCCGAAGGTACTTACTACAGTGCCGTTGAAGGCAGCCGCGGTATCTTTGGCGTAATGCTTATCAGTAAGGGCGACAAGAGTCCCTACCGTTTGCACTACCGTTCTACAGGTCTCCCCCTCGTTGCTGCGATGGACACCCTCTGTAGCGGTTCAATGCTTGCCGACCTGATTACCATCGGCGGTACGGTAGACTATATTGTGCCTGATGTGGATAGATAATTCATAGAGTACAGATAACAGAGTACAGAGTACAACTCCCTCCGGAATTGATACACTCTAAAAAATCATGCCGAAAGGCAGTTGTACTCTGTACTCTGAACTCTGTACTCTCAAACCAAAATAGTTATGTTTGATTTCAAAATAGTTACCGAATGGTTGCACGGCGCCCTTACGGGGGTGATGCCCGAATGGGCAGCGATTTTGACGGAGAGTGTACTCGTTGCACTTGCCATCATTACGCTCTATGCCGTGTTTGCCATCATCCTCATTTATATGGAACGTAAGGTGTGTGCCTTCTTCCAATGCCGTCTCGGTCCGAACCGCGTGGGTAAATGGGGACTCTTGCAGGTGTTCTGCGACGTGTTTAAGATGTTGACCAAGGAAATTATCAACCTTCGCAACACCGACATGTTCCTTCACAACCTTGCTCCCTTCCTCGTGGTCACTGCGTCAATGGTTACCTTTGCTTGTTTGCCCTGGAACCGCGGTGCGCAGATGGTGGACTTCAACGTAGGTTTGTTCTTCATCCTCGCCGCTTCATCCGTAGGCGTAGTGGGCATTTTGCTCGCAGGTTGGAGTAGTAACAACAAGTACTCACTCATCGGTGCGATGCGTAGTGGTGCGCAAATCATTTCCTACGAACTCTCTATCGGCATGACCATGCTCACGATGATTTGCTTGACAGGCACTATGTCTATTCAGGGAATCGTAGAACAGCAGTATGCCGAAGGTTGGAACATTTTCCGCGGACATATCCCCGCAGTGATTGCCTTTATCATTTACTTGATTGCGGGTAATGCCGAATGTAACCGTGGTCCCTTCGACCTTCCTGAATGTGAAAGTGAATTGACTGCAGGTTACCACACAGAGTATTCAGGTATGCACTTCGGTTATTACTACCTTGCAGAATACCTCAACCTCTTTATCTGCGCGGGTATCGCCACTTTGGTATTCCTCGGCGGTTGGGCGCCTCTTCACATTGCTGGTCTCGACGGTTTCAACAATGTGATGGACTTCATCCCCGGTGCCGTATGGTTTATTGGCAAGACCTTCTTTGTGGTGTTCCTCCTCATGTGGATGCGCTGGACCTTCCCCCGCTTGCGTATCGACCAAATCCTTGCGTTGGAATGGAAGTACCTCGTGCCAATCAGTATGTTGAACCTTGTCTTGATGGCGCTCCTTGTGGCGTTCGGACTTCATTTCTAAATAAGACATGGAAGAAAATAATTATTTCGAAGGACTCTTTTGCGGCATCAAGTCACTCTGCACGGGGTTGAAGATTACGATGCGTGAGTTCTTCACGAAGAAAATCACCCAACAATATCCCGAGAACCGTAAGGAATTGCAGATGTTCGACCGCTTCCGTGGTGCCCTCATCATGCCCCACAACGAAGCCAACGAACACAAGTGCATCGGTTGCGGACTCTGCCAAATGGCGTGCCCCAATGGTTCGATTAAGGTGACCAGCGAATTTTACGAAACAGAAGACGGTAAGAAGAAAAAGCGCCTCGTGAAGTATGAGTACGACCTCGGTTGCTGTATGTTCTGCATGCTCTGCACCCGCGCTTGTCCCCAAGACGCCATTGAATTCGACCAGAGTTTTGAAAACGCCGTGTTCGACCGCTCTAAACTCGTCCAAGTGTTGAACAAAGAAGGTAGTAAGGTGGCGGAAAAGTAAATTGGGTTGAGGTTATAAGGATTGAGGTTTTAAGGTTATGAGGTTATGAGGTTTTGAGGTATTAAGGACCATGCGGGATTAATTTACCTGCAAGTTCTCGACCTTAAAGACTCTAAAGACCTTAAAGACTCTAAAGACCTTAAAGACTCTAAAGACCTTAAAGACTCTAAAGACCCTTAAAACCTCAAAACCTAATAAGCGAAGCGCCCTTTAAAACCTAAAATTAAATAATTATGGATTCACACAATATAATGTTCGTTATCCTTGCGGTAATCATCATGCTCTCCTCCATTGCTACGGTGGTGAGTAAGAGTATTATCCGTGCGGCAACTTACCTGCTTTTCGTGCTGTTGGGCACAGCAGGTTTGTACTTCTTGATGGGATATTCGTTCCTCGGTGCGGTACAAATCATGGTCTATGCTGGTGGTATCATTGTACTTTATGTATTCTCGATACTCTTGACCAGCGGTCAGCAGGAAAAGCTCAACCGTGTATATCTCATGAAGAAGGTTGCCGTAGGCATGTCCTGCTTGGCAGGTCTCGCCGTGTTCATTGCCATGTTCTTCAAGCAACAGTTCTTGGCAGCCGCACTTTCTGCGCCCAGCGAATCAGATGCGTCCTTCCTCAGCATTGAGGAAATTGGTAAGCAGATGCTCTCAACAGGCGAAGGCGGTTACTTGCTTCCCTTCGAAGCGGTGAGTATCTTATTACTTGCCTGCATCGTTGGCGGATTGATAATTGCCCGTAAACGCTAATACTACGACTATGATTCAGTTAGAATATCTCCTCATCATCTCGGCAGTTATGCTGTTTGCCGGCATCTACGGTTTCTTCACGAGAAAGAGCACCCTTGCGATGTTGCTTTCTATCGAACTGATGCTCAACGCTGCCGACATCAACTTTGCGGTGTTCAATCGCATGCTTTTCCCCGAAGGTCATGAAGGTTACTTCTTTGCCATCTTCGGCATTGCCATCGCTGCTGCGGAAAGCGCTATTGCCATCGCCATTATGATCAATATTTATCGAATGCTCAAAAACATTTCTGTGGATGAGTTGAAGAAAATGAAATGGTAAGCCACTATGGAATATACATTGTTCATACTCCTTTTGCCCCTCTGCTCCTTCTTACTGCTCGGACTTCTCGACAGTAAGATCAGCAAGACGGTGGCCGGCATTATCGGCACAATGAGTTTGGGAGCAGTAACCCTCCTCTCTTATTTCACTGCCTTCGAATACTTCACCGCAGACCGCGTAAACGGAGTATTCGAGAAAGTAATGCCTTACAACATTACTTGGTTGCCCCTTGGCGACTTGCACTTTGATATGGGTATCTTGCTCGACCCCATCTCGGTGATGATGCTTATCGTCATCTCTACGGTGTCGCTCATGGTACACATCTACTCTTTCGGCTATATGAAGGGCGAACGCGGGTTCCAGCGTTACTACGCCTTCTTGAGCCTCTTCACCATGTCTATGCTCGGCTTGGTAGTAGCCACCAACATCTTCCAGATGTATTTATTCTGGGAACTTGTGGGTGTATCTTCTTACCTCCTCATCGGGTTCTACTACACCACTCCCGCAGCGATTGCCGCTTCTAAAAAGGCGTTTATCGTAACGCGCTTTGCCGACATGTTCTTCCTTGTGGGTATCCTTATTTACGGTTACTACTGCAAGTCGTTCGGTTTTGACTTCAACGCTGAAGGTTTTGCGGCAGGTGCCTTCATGCTCCCCACAGCCCTCGTACTGATGTTTATCGGTGGTGCAGGTAAGAGTGCTATGTTCCCCCTTCACATTTGGTTGCCCGATGCAATGGAAGGTCCCACTCCCGTCAGTGCGTTGATTCACGCTGCGACGATGGTTGTTGCCGGTGTGTTCCAGATTGCACGCCTCTTCCCCCTCTGGATTCAGTATGCTCCCGAGGCGATGACGATTGTCGTGTGGGTAGGTGTTATTACTGCCTTCTATGCGGCAGCGGTGGCTTGCGTTCAGAGCGACATCAAGCGCGTACTTGCATTCTCTACGATTTCGCAGATTGCCTTCATGATGGTAGCATTGGGCGTATGTCTTCCTGGCGAACACGGTGCGGTGATTGACAACCACGCCAGTCTGGGTTACATGGCTTCTATGTTCCACCTCTTTACGCACGCTATGTTTAAGGCGCTCCTGTTCCTCGGAGCAGGTTGCATCATCCACGCCGTTCATAGCAACGAAATGTCGGCAATGGGTGGACTCCGCAAGTATATGCCCATTACCCACATCACCTTCCTCATTGCATGTTTGGCGATTGCGGGTATTCCTCCCTTCTCTGGGTTCTTCTCAAAGGACGAAATCCTTACGGCATGCATGCACTACAGTCCCGTTGTCGGTTGGATCATGACGGGTGTAGCCGCGATGACTGCGTTCTACATGTTCCGTTTGTACTTCGGCATCTTCTGGGGCACAGAAAACAAGGAACTCCATGCGCACCACACGCCTCACGAAGCGCCGCTCGCAATGACCCTTCCCTTGATGGTGCTTACGTGCATTACGCTCGTTGCTGGGTTTATCCCCTTCGGCCACTTCGTTAGTGCTTCGGGCGAAGCCTACGACATTCACTTGGATTGGACCGTTGCTGCCACGAGCATCGTCGTTGCGGTAGTGTCTATCGCATTGGCAACTTACATTTACGCTGGCAGTCGTCAACCCGTTGCTGAAAAACTCCACGGCGCCTTCCCCCGACTCCACCGTTGGGCATTCAAGCGCTTCTATCTTGACGAGGTGTATCAGTTCGTGACCCACAGAATCATCTTTGCCTACATCTCTCGCCCCATTGCGTGGTTCGACCGTAATGTAGTGGATGGTTTCTTCAACTTCCTCGCTTGGGGAGCCCACAAGTTGAGTCACGCCATCCGCGGTTTGCAGAGTGGTTCTGTACAACTCTACGCACAGGTATTCCTCCTCGGCATCCTCGTTATTATTCTCATTTTGATTATGTAGCCAACTATGGAAAATATTCTTTATCTCTCTACCTTTGTGTTCATCCCCTTGGTGATGCTCCTGGGTTTGTGGTTGGCGAAAAACGTCAATCAAGTACGTGGTGTGATGGTTGCTGGTAGCACAGCGCTTCTTGCTCTCGCCATCCACCTTACCGCTCGCTTCTTGGGCGACCGTGCTGCGGGTGAAACGGCAGAAATGCTCTACACGGGCGCCATCTCTTGGTTTGAACCCCTCAACATCTGCTACTCTGTAGGTGTCGACGGTATTTCTGTAGCGATGATTTTGCTCTCTGCGATTATCGTGTTTACGGGCACCTTTGCTTCTTGGCAACTCAAACCCCTCACGAAGGAATACTTCCTTTGGTTCACCCTCCTCTCTATGGGTGTATTCGGGTTCTTCATCAGCATCGACATGTTCGCCATGTTCATGTTCTACGAAATCGCCCTCATCCCCATGTACCTCTTGATTGGTGTTTGGGGTAGCGGTAAGAAGGAGTACTCTGCCATGAAACTCACCCTCATGCTCATGGGTGGTTCTGCCTTCTTGATGTGTGGTATCTTCGGTATCTACTTCGACGCAGGCGCTTCTACGATGAACATCCTTGATATTGCGAAACACGGCGTCGCTCTCGACAACCAATACTTGTGGTTCCCCATGACCTTCGTAGGTTTCGGTGTACTCGGTGCCCTCTTCCCCTTCCACACTTGGAGTCCCGACGGTCACGCTTCTGCGCCCACCGCTGTATCTATGCTCCACGCGGGTGTGTTGATGAAACTCGGGGGTTACGGTTGCTTCCGCATCGCCATGTATCTCATGCCCCAGGCGGCACACGAGTTGGGTTGGATTTTCTTGATCCTCACGGGTATCTCGGTTGTTTACGGCGCCTTCTCGGCATGCGTACAGACCGACTTGAAGTACATCAATGCTTATTCTTCAGTGTCTCACTGTGGTCTCGTGCTCTTCGCCATCTTGATGATGAACGAAACAGCCTGCACGGGTGCTGTGCTTCAGATGTTGAGCCACGGTTTGATGACCGCCCTCTTCTTCGCCCTCATCGGTTTCATTTACGGCAGAACGCACACACGTGACATCCGCGAACTTTCAGGATTGATGCGCATCATGCCCTTCCTTTCAGTTTGTTATGTCATTGCCGGTTTGGCAAACCTCGGTCTCCCTGGCTTGAGTGGTTTCGTGGCTGAAATGACCATCTTCGTAGGTTCATTTGAAAACACAGGCACCTTCTACACGACGCTCACCATCATTGCATGTACGAGTATCGTAGTGACGGCGGTTTACATCTTGCGCCTTGTCGGAAAGATTCTTTACGGCACCTGCACGAATGAACACCACCTCCACCTCACTGACGCCACATGGGACGAACGCTTCTCTGTGATCTGCCTCATCGCTTGCGTTGCAGGTTTGGGTATCGCTCCCCTTTGGGTAAGCAACTTGATTGGAGATGGCGTAGCGCCGATTATCAACCAATTGGACAAATTCATTGATCTGAACCCGTTTATGTAACGGATAGTTGACGAGTTGACAAGTAAACGAGTAAACAAGATAGTTACTGAAGTCCACACCTGAAGTCCTCTTGTTTATACTATGACAACACTCATAAATAATGGGAAGACACAAGCGTTTACCTCACAAACCATCTTGTTTACTTGTCTACTATAAACTCGTCTACTCATAAAATAACACTTATGGATTATTCACAATTCTTATCAATGCACGCCGAGCTTTCGCTCCTTGCAGTGATTCTCATACTCTTTGTTGCGGACCTCTTCATGTGTCCCGACAAGAAGAGCGGGAAGGGTGTTTATAACACCTGCTTGCCTGCGGTACTTCTGTTGGTGCACATCGTCCTCAACTTGTTGCCTTGCGCTTCGTGTGGCACCACAGAAAGTTTCACCGCCTTCGGTGGCATGTATGTCCACACACCTATGATGACGGTCGTAAAGAGCATCCTTTCTGTCGGCACACTTATCGTGTTCTTGATGGCACACAAGTGGCTCAGTCGTGAGGAAAACTTGGTGAAGCAGGGCGAATTCTACCTGCTCACGCTCTTCACCCTCCTCGGCATGTTCTTCATGATTTCTGCGGGCCACTTCCTCATGTTCTTCATAGGTCTTGAGTTGGCATCTGTGCCCATGGCGGCAGTCGTGGCGTTCGACAAGAAGCGCTACGAAAGTGCTGAAGCCAGTGCGAAGTTCATTCTCCTCGCCCTCTTCTCTGCAGCCCTTATGCTCTACGGCATGTCGTTGCTCTATGGTGCTACAGGTACGCTCTATCTCGAACCTATGGGACAGGCGTTGGCAGCAAACTCATGGCCCCCCCTCACCGTAGCAGGTCTTGCGCTCATCATCTCAGGTTTGGGTTTCAAGATTTCACTTGTGCCCTTCCACCTCTGGACGGCAGACACCTACCAAGGTGCGCCCACCGTGGTAACAGGTTACTTGAGCGTCATCTCTAAGGGTGCTGCAGCCTTTGCGCTCTTCACCATCCTCGTGAAGGTATTTGGCGCCACCAGTTATGTAGAAATGTGGAACGAGATCTTCTTCTGGCTCATCATCCTCTCTATCACCTTGGCAAACCTCTTTGCCATCCGCCAGCAGAACCTCAAGCGCTTCATGGCGTTCTCTGCCATCTCACAAGCAGGTTACCTCGTGTTGGGCTTGATGGACGGTTCCGCACAGGGCATGACCGCTCTCGTGTTCTACCTCTTCGTGTATATGGCAGCCAACCTCGGTGCGTTTGCCGTGATGAGCAGCGTAGAAGAAAACAGTGGCAAGATCAACATCTGCGATTACAATGGGCTTTACAAGACCAACCCCAAGTTGGCATTCCTCATGACGCTCTGCCTCTTCTCCTTGGCAGGTATTCCTCCCTTCGCAGGCTTCTTCTCAAAGTTCTTCATCTTCATGGCAGCCTTCAAGGGTGGTCACGTGTTGCTCGTCTTCATTGCCCTCGTCAATACGGTAGTGTCACTCTACTACTACCTCCTCATCGTGAAGGCAATGTACATCCAACCCAACGAGTCACCCATTGCCACCTTCCGTTCAGACAACTACACCCGCCTCGCACTGCTCATCTGCACCGCAGGTGTCGTGTTCCTCGGCATCGCCAGCATCGTTTACAACTACATCGATGCCCTCAGCTACGGATTGCTTTAAGACTTGATAAAAACTAAAAAAAGAGCGTGCTGCGCAGTTGTGTGGCACGCTCATTTTTTTAGTATCCATGCCTGGTAATTTTTCTCGGCACAAAAAATTATTTTCTCGGCACAAAAAAAATCATAGGTGGAATACAGTGACCTGCGTGACTTTGAGGCGACCACGAAAGTTCGTTTGTTTTATTTGGAACCACTAATGAACACTAATTTACACTAATGCCTAACGGGGTATTATGTCTCACGCAAAGGCGCAAAGTTTCGCAAAGTCTGCGTAGTTCTGCGTAGTCTGCGTGAGGTGGTCTCACACAGACACGGAAGACACAGAATCCTTGCGGAGCGTTATGGTCTCACGCAGACAGCGCAGACTTTCGCAGAGACATGCGGAGCAAATTCTGTGCTTTTTGTGTGCAACGATTTTTGACATAAGAACAAAAGGACATATAGCTCCGCGCCCTTTGCGTCTTTGCGTGGGGTGATCTCACACGGAAGACACAGAATCCCTGCGGAGCGTTATGGTCTCACGCAGACAGCGCAGACTTTCGCAGAGACATGCGGAGCAAATTCTGGGTATTTCTGTGCTTTCCTTTAGATTTGCAAATGAAAAAAATAAGCGATTAAGTGCTTATCTTTGTAAAAAGTTAACCAAAGGAGAGAGGTGAACTATTGTGCTTTCTAGTTATAGAACTATACACAGAAACAGTCCTCTTCTCC
>JAZQXB010000029.1:0-2326 GCA_045632685.1 Alloprevotella sp. | reverse complement strand
TTTTTATACGTGGCAGCCGCTCGCAAAGAATGACACAGAATTTTGTGTTTGACAGAAGGACAAAAGGACATAACGCTCCGCGCCCTTTGCGCCTTTGCGTGAGAATTTTTCCGTGTAGATACGTGTAAATACGTGGAGCCTATTCTGTGTCATTCCGTAAGTTCTGTGTGAAAACAAAATATGTTCTTCTGTTCCTCTGTCTAAAAATCTGCGCAGCATGGTCTCACGCAAAGGCGCAAAGGGCGCGAAGCGTTACGTACTTTTGTTCTTCTATATAACAAATTTATAAACAACTGAAATACAGGCGTTTGAAAAATTGTTATTTTTTCTCTCATTTTGGGGGCGCCAATTCAATACTTATGTCAAAAATATTGCACGCAGATAACGCAGAACCACGCAGACGCTTTGCGGAACTTTGCGCCTTTGCGTGAGAAGAAAATATGTCCTTTTGTTCTTATGTCAAAAAAAATATTTCACACAGAACTCACGGAATACACAGAATTTTTGCTTCGCAACTCTATCTATTTTTTTGTCAACAGATTAAACAGCACAGGATGACACAGAATTTTGTGTTTGACAGAAGAACAGAAGGACACAGAGAGCAGGTAGTAGGTAGTAAGTAGTAGATAGTAGTCCATGCGGGGCGGTAATTAGTGAGTAACAGTCGTGCGTCCGTTCCATTCAAGTGGAATTTCGCTCGTTTACCTCGGTAACCTTCTTGTCTACTCGTACCTCGTCAACTCGTCAACTAAAAATTCGTGTAAATTAGTGACCATTAGTGCCTACAATAATAAGAGCACAACATCTTTGGTGTAAGGATGATTTGTGGACAGCTGCTATATCATTATCTATTTTTTACTTTTCAGCAATAAAAAAGGGACCTGCGACTGCAGATCCCTGTATGGTTTTAAACTCTAACAGATTAGAAAGTGTAGTAGAGAGTGAATGAGAGATTAGAAGAATTGGGAGCAACGAGGATAGTTTCCTTCATGCCTTGAGGATCCGCTTCATCTACATAACCAATCTTACCCATGCGAGCAGCGATAGAGAACTTTTCGTTGAAAGCATAAGAAACACCGGGCTGAACGTAAACACCCTGGAAGTTGAATTCGCTAGCACCAGCATTGTAGTTAAGATCTACGATACCGTCAGCGAAGAGAGAGAAGTTACCAGCCTTCAAGAAAGTGTAACGAGCGTAAGGCTTGATATCCAAAGTGAATTCGTCAATAGCGTCAATATCAGCAACCTTGAAATCGAGCAAACCACCGATAGCGAGGTTTTCGTTGAGAACATAACCTACTTCAGGAGCAACACCGAAACCAGTCTTATCTGAGTTAGATTCAACATTGAGGCCACCACCAACGTAGATCTGTGCGCTCATTGCAACTGAAACGAGAACTGCTGCCAAAGATGCAAATAACTTTTTCATAGCTTTTAAATTTTTTGTGTAAAACCAGGGGGAAATTTTTACCCTGCTCTTACTGGTTAGAAATAAATAAGTTAGTTAATAATTATTCTTTTACAACCTTTTACGGTGTTAAAATTCGTAATGAAAAACCAATTTTTGTGCTTTAGACATTGCAAACGTACACATAAAATTTACTTTTGTGCAATAGTTTTTACAGAAAAATTTACAAATCCGAAGAAAAGGTTATAATAAACGAAAAATAGAACATTTATCAAGGCGATTTCTGTGCTTTTTCTGCGTTAAATATGGAGTGTATTTAAATGATTGTTGTTCAGTAAAATATCAAAAGTTTATTGAATGGTTGTCACAAAATGGACTTATTTAAGTTTTGCAAGTGCTCAACGTTTTAGGTTTTAAGTAATGCTAAAATAATAAGGTGTGACAGTTTTAATTGTATTTTTAGCTGATTTCGTTTTTGTGAAGACGGAGCATAGCGGGTCATGTGACTGATGAACAAAGACGAAAGCGACAAAAAGACAACTCTTTAAATGCCTCCATAAAACATTAGGCAATAATATAGGTGTTGACCCATCTGAAATTTATGAATGCATTGCCCCCGTAGGAGGGCACACTTGCCTAACCGCGGGTGAACGCAGTGAACCTGCGGATTAGGGATATCTGTTGAGTTTCTCTATCGGTCCCCGTAGGAGGACCCACAACGACCGGATAAGTTAAAGCAATTTGTCGCATCCGGGGGTGGTGGGGCTCCCCCTACGCGGACCGATAGATTTATAGTACCACCGCAGGTTCGCTTTGCTCACCCGCGGTTAGGCAAGTGTGCCCTCCTACGGGGGCATTTCGGATGGTTAAATCCTCTGACGAAAGTTTTTTAAAACTATACGGGGTTGTGGAGAATAG
>JAZQXB010000028.1:0-66160 GCA_045632685.1 Alloprevotella sp. | reverse complement strand
GAATGCGATTAGCAAAACATATATTCCGCACGGCGATTCGTGAAATTCGTGTTCTCTTAAACATAGAAATTCTGTATTATTTCAGTTGAATCTCAATAAGGGACTTGTATGAGTGCAACAATCTATCGGACAAAGAATTATCTGTGTTTACCGGACACCAATAAAAAAAATCCCTTGAAGCATTTGGAACTTGCTTCAAGGGATTATCAATCTACACCTTTTTATATTAGGGGATAATCAAGGTTTGAATGTAATACACCAGCAGTCCTGCGAGATAACCCAAGAAAGAAATGCCGGTAATCGTACGTAAGTACCAACCGAAACTAATCTTCTCAAGACCCATCACAACTACACCTGCCGCACTACCAATAATCAGCATCGACCCACCAATACCTGCGCAATAAGCAAGGAGTTGCCAGAAAATGCCGTCGCAAGCAAAGTCGCCGCCCATACTGGGATCGTACATTCCCATACAACCCGCTACGAGGGGCACGTTGTCCACAATACTTGACGCAACGCCGATAATACCCGTGATGAGATACTGATTGCCAGCCGCAACTTCATTCAACCACGCACCGAAACTTGACAACGCCCCTATTTCTTGAAGCGTAGCTACCGTCATAAGGATACCTAAGAAAAACAAGATGGTGGGCATGTCAATGCGCGAGAGAATGCTTGTCACGCGTTGCTTAGAAGAGGTGTGCTTATTGTGAGACTTGCGGAAAAACAATTCTGTAGTCATCCATAATACGGAAAGCGCCAGGAGTGCTCCCATGTAAGGGGGCAATCCCGTAAGCATTTTGAATACAGGCACAAAGACGAGTCCGCTCAAACCGATAATGAATACCGTCTTTCGCTCCTTCGCGCTAAACCCATCTTCTGATTGCTGCTCAAGGGCCACAGACGTAACTGGGAGTTCGCCCTTCAACGAATACTGCAGGAGGAAGGTGGGCACAATAATGCTGACAATACTGGGGATAAACAGGCTGAGGATAATGCCCTCTGTAGATACCAGGTTGCGTATCCAAAGCATAATCGTCGTGACATCTCCAATGGGTGAGAAAGCTCCCCCAGCATTTGCCGCAAGGATAATCAAAGATGCGTAAATCATGCGCTCCTTGGCGTCCGTCACAAGTTTGCGCAACACCATGACCATCACAATGCTCGTAGTGAGATTGTCCAATAAAGCAGAAAGGAAGAAAGTGATAAACGCTACTCGCCAGAGCAACTTGCGCTTGCTTGAGGTGATGAGTGCATTACGAACAAAGTTAAAACCTCCGTTGGCATCTATAATTTCTACGATGGTCATCGCTGCCATCAAGAAAAACAAGATTTCGCACGCTTCACTCAAATGATGCAACAAACTTGAATGCGCTACTTCTGATGGGTTGGCGGTTCCCGTTATAAAATAATCCATTCCAAGGAAATAACAGGTCCATGAAGCCACACACATAAACAAGGCTATGGGCGCTTTATTGATTTTCAAATTGTGCTCAAGCACAATACACAAGTATCCCACGATGAAGATACCTATAATTAGAGTAGTAAACATATAGTTTTCGTCAAAGATTATTTTGGGGGAGACCATTCACTAAATCAGAATTCATTTGTATAATCTCCCCCCAATTTTTCCCTTATTTCTTGAGGATTTGCGTTAAGGCCTCAACTTCTGAAATATTCAATACGCGTACTTCCATTTGAGGTTCATACATCAAATCTACGTACTTATATAATTGGATTGCTCCGAAAGTATTGTCCTCTGCCAAGAGTGCGTCCATACGTACATTACCAATTTCCTTGGGCGAAGGCATACCGGCGTCAAACTTTCCAGCAACAACAATTTGTTTCAAGTTCGCGAGTTGGTCTGCATCAAAATGCCACGACTTAAATGCTACCTTTGACATCGTGGGCAAAAAATACAACGCCTTGCCCCCGACAAAATAACATACTACGGCAGCAATGATTGACCCCGCACCTAATCCCAAAAGCGTAGCTGCAGAGTTTTCACCTTGAAATTCAAAATTCAGAGCATAATAGAAGAGACCTAAACCTATCACCAACAATAGCGCTGACAAGACAACATTCTTAACATCAAAACGGATTCCCAAATTGGGGTGTGTAAATTCTTTTATAGTATTCATAATTTTAGACAATAGATATAGCGGAGGGATGTTCTCATACTCCTTGTATGTATCCCTCCTTAATGAATGTAATAAACAAGTATTCAGGCACAAACCAATAAGCGAAATGTATTATTTCACTCACTTGTTTGCACCTTATTCGTTGCATCTAAAAGTTATGAATACCTAACGGATAATCTCCCTCAAAGCATAGACGTAAAAGAGTTTTGCCGTCGTGCAATAGTAGGGAGCTGACGCCGAAAATATGCGCCAAGAACAATGTTTAGAAAAGGAAGTTAAGTTTCTTACTCTGCGTCCCAATGATGTGGCAAACGAAGGTATGGAACGAGCAGAGTATGTGCGCACCGTTCGCTCGCAAGCTGTTTGCGGAACAGTGACATTCTGAACAACTTGTACGCCACAAACATCACTTCCTTTTGATATGTTTGAGTAATCGTAATAATCCTGTTGTTCACAAGTTTGTTGGGTAACACATTGTACATATACCTCTTGCTCATTACTCGGTGTGGCATCACACCAAGCAGGGTTATTAAGCAACAAGCTCAATAACCCCAAAAGCAATGATATATACAATGTCCTCACCATAATATTTGTAGAAATCCTCGAAGCATAAGAGTTGCTTCAAGCGAAATATGCTACCGTTTTTAAATCAGAGGAATATTCAGCGCTGCACATTCCTTACGCATCTCATCGGGCCAAATGCTTGCCTGAATTTCACCGATGTGCGCCTTACGAAGGTAGAGCATACAGAGGCGTGACTGTCCGATACCTCCACCAATACAGAGGGGAAGACTGCCTTCTACGAGGCGGCGGTGGAAGTAAAGTTCCAAGCGCTCCTCTTTACCGCTTTCCTTGAGCTGACGAAGTAGCGCTTCCTTGTCCACACGGATACCCATAGAAGAGAGTTCCACGGCACGTTCAAGCACATCGTTCCACACCAAGAGGTCACCATTCAAGCCGGGCAAAACGCTATCTGCAGATACCGTAGAGTAATCATCATAGTCTGGCGCGCGCATATCGTGGGGTTCGCCATTCGAGAGTTTACAACCAATGCCAATGATAAACACAGCCCCCCATTCACGAGTGATTAAATCCTCGCGCTCCTTTGCCGACTTATCGGGATAGCGCTGTAGGAGTTCTTCGGCATGAATGAACTGCACGTCTTCAGGCAATGAGGGAGTCAACTGGGGGAAGCGCTCACACACAAGAAACTCCGTGCGCTTCAACGCTGCATAAATACACTTTACCGTGCGCTTCAAATATTCCACCGTGCGCTGCTCGGGAAGAATCACACGCTCCCAGTCCCACTGGTCCACATAAAGCGAGTGTAAATTTCCGAGTTCTTCATCCGCACGAATGGCATTCATATCTGTATAAATTCCATACCCCGGCTGCACTTCATAATCGGCAAGCGTCAAGCGTTTCCACTTTGCCAACGAGTGCACCACTTCAGCATGCGCATCCTGAAGGTCCTTAATGGGGAAAGTCACAGGGCGCTCCTTACCGCTGAGGTCGTCATTGATACCTAAACCACGAAGCACGAAGAGCGGTCCCGTCACACGACGGAGACACAATCCCGTAGCAAGGTTGTCCTGAAAGAAATCCTTGATGACCTTAATACCCTGCTCGGTTTCATATTTGTTGAGTACGGGAGAATATGCCGTTGGCTTAATTAGATAACTCATGGTTTAGTTTCGTTTTGTTATTGCGAGCGCAAAGATAGTAAATATTTGTTAGCGGAAGCAACAAATCAACTTCTTTTTGCAAGCAACTATCCCCTATTTGAATAACTTTCGTCTAACCTGCTCAAGCAAAGTTTTACAGAAGCACCTTTGCAAGACGCTCCCATAGGCGGATTAACCTTGGTAAGGCAGATTTCCACCTGCTCCACTAAAGAAAACTCATCCAGCAATCTTCGGGCAATGCGCATGACTACATGCTCTAACAACTTTGAGGGCACTTGCATCTCTGCTTTTACTACCTCATAAACGGCGGCATAATTCACTGTCCCCGAAAGTTCATCGTGGTTATACGCCTCGGCAGTTACGTTCACATCAAGCACTACATCTGCAAGATAAGAACCTCCCACGATGCGCTCTTGTTCAAGTACACCGTGGAAGGCATAGAAGTCAAGGTTTGAGAGAGAGATTTTCATAAAAGGAGAAAGGAGAAATCTGCGAGTGAGCGAGAGCAACGTCAAGTTTACTTGAACGTTGCCGAGCGGGAGCAGATTCAAGACCGCAGAGCGGGATTAAATGAGAAAGGAGAAAGATCTTGCGGATGACATGTGAGAAAATACCGGATGGCATATTTCTCATTTCTCCTTTCTCATTTCTGATTTTATATACTATCCACATCTACTGCTTCCGCAACTCTTACATATCAAGCAACCTTCCTGATAAACAAGGGTTTCGCATCCACAGTTAGGACATTTCTGACCAGTAGCTTCCGTGCCGTCAGAGATATATTTCTTCAACGCACGCGTCACACCATTCTTCCAAGTATTGATACTTTCAGAGTCGAGTTGCAACTGACCGACGAGCTTAATGACATTTGTCAAAGGCATGCGGTAACGGAGCACTCCTGAAATCAACTTGGCGTAGTTCCAATACTCCTTGTCGAATTTTTCAGAGAGTCCTTCAACCGTCGTTTTATATCCACGCTTGTTCTTAAACTGGAAGTCGTAGCGCTTCGTACCGTCGGGATTTTGGTTCTTAATAATAACCCCAGAAGTCACATGCTTGGGAAGCACAATACCTTCTTCGTCGTCCATCAAACCCGTAAAGATTTCGTAGGGATGACCGTCGAGAAGTCCAACGAATGCCACCCACTTTTCCTTCTTATTTTGGAAACGCACTACGTCACACTCCAATTCAACAGGACGAATCTCTGTAACTTGAGGCGGTTGGCAAACGGGAGTTTCGTCCTTTTTCTCCTTCTTTTCGGCACTCACAAGCACACCGCTTCTACTGCCATCACGGTAAATGGTACAGCCCTTACAACCACTCTTCCAAGCTTCAATGTAGAGTTTGTTTACCAACTCTTCATCCACATCGGCAGGAAGGTTTACGGTCACGGAGATGCTGTGGTCCACCCATTTCTGAATCGCCCCTTGCATCTTCACCTTCATGAGCCAGTCTACATCGTTTGCCGTAGCCTTATAATAAGGCGACTGCGCCACGAGGTCGTCAATTTCTTCCTGCGTGTAATTCTTGGTAGTATCCAATCCATTGACCTTCATCCAAGTCATAAACTTGGGGTGGTAAACGATGTATTCTTCAAAGGAGTCACCCGTTTCATCCACAAAGTCTACGCGCACTTCGGGGTCGTTAGGATTGACCTTACGACGGCGCTTGTAAACGGGGAGGAATACAGGTTCGATACCACTTGTCGTTTGCGTCATCAAACTGGTCGTACCTGTTGGTGCAATAGTCAAGCAGGCAATATTGCGACGACCATACTTTACCATATCTTCATAGAGGTTTGCATCAACCTCTTTCAAGCGCAGAATGAAAGGATTATTCACCTCACGAGCAGCGTCAAAGATTTGGAACGCACCACGTTCGCGCGCCATTTCTACAGAAGAGCCATAAGCTGCCACCGCCAACGTGCGCTGCACATTAACCGCAAAATCTGTAGCTTCCTGCGTTCCATAACGCAAACCCAGCGCTGCAATCATATCACCTTCGGCAGTGATACCCACCCCTGTACGGCGACCTTCTATAGCCTTTTGGTAAATCTTCTTCCAGAGTTGAATTTCTGTATGCTTCACCTCTTCCACTTGGGGGTCGCTCTCAACTTTCTTCAAAATCTTCTCAATCATCTCCAATTCAAGGTCGATGATATCGTCCATCAAGCGCTGTGCCAAACGCACGTGCTTCTTAAAGAGGTCGAAGTTGAACGTTGCCTGGGGGGTAAAGGGATTATCAACATATCCATAGAGGTTAATTGCCAAAAGTCGGCAACTATCGTAGGGACAAAGAGGAATTTCTCCACAAGGATTAGTAGAGATAGTGCGGAATCCAAGATCAGCATAACAATCTGGGATACTTTCACGAATAATTGTGTCCCAGAAAAGGACTCCAGGTTCAGCACTCTTCCATGCGTTATGCACAATTTTGCGCCATAAGGCAGAAGCATCTATACGCTTGCTAAACTGTGGTTGTTCCGCATCCACAGGATACTGTTGCATATAGGGTTGTTGGTTGATGGCTGCATTCATAAAGGCGTCATCAATACGCACACTCACATTAGCACCAGTCACCTTACCTTGCGTCATTTTCGCGTCGATAAACGCCTCTGATTCAGGGTGCTTAATACTTACAGAAAGCATCAAAGCCCCACGACGACCATCTTGTGCTACTTCACGCGTAGAGTTGCTGAAGCGCTCCATAAAGGGGACAATCCCCGTAGAGGTCAATGCTGAATTACGTACGGGAGAACCTTTGGGACGCAGTTTCGAAAGGTCGTGCCCTACTCCACCACGGCGCTTCATGAGTTGTACTTGCTCTTCATCCTCCTTCATAATAGCACCATAAGAATCGGCATCACCTTCCACGCCAATCACAAAACAATTGGAGAGTGAAGCCACTTGGTAGGGATTACCGATTCCCGTCATGGGACTACCTGCGGGTATAATGTAGCGAAAATATGCAAGAAGGTCGTACACCTCCTGTGCCGAAACAGGATTTGGATATTTCTGCTCAATACGGGCAATCTCATTGGCCAAGCGCCAATGCATATCCACGGGCGACTGCTCATAGATATTGCCATGACTATCTTTCATGGCATACTTATTCACCCAAACACGAGCTGCGAGTTCGTCACCCTCAAAATAATTCAGCGCTGCATTATACGCCTCTTCATAGGTATAGATTTTCTGTTCCACAGTTGTTTTAGATTTATGATTTTACATTGCAAAAATAGGTAAATAAGAAGAATTCTACACCTCAAAAAATATAAAAAATGTAGGGTCAAATTAATTTTATTTTCTATAGGTAAAATAAAACAGCTGGAACCCTTGACTATTGTTACCTTGTATTTGTTTTGTTAGTTCATATTACTAAACAACTCTACCTAAAGTAATAGAGAATTTAATCCCAGCAACAGACAATCTGCGATAGAACTTTTATAATAAGAAACTCACTCTATAAAAATGGCGTTGACAAAAAAAAGAGACCTCATCAAAATGAGGTCTCTTATCATAAAAACGGGATATGTATTAGAACATATTTGCGGGATAAACACCGTCTTCACCGAGCTTAGCGAAACGAGCTACTACTTCGGGGCGGTCTTCGGGATAAGTTACACCGAACCACTGTGAAGTTGTGTCGAGCACTTCGCAAGTTGCTGTGCCGTCGTTGATGAGCTTATCCACCATGAGGGGGATGAAGAATTCGCTCTTGAGGTTTTCCATGTTCTTGGGGTCAGAAAGGAATTCCTTGAAGTACTCAACAGAGTGCTGGAAGTAGTCGGGAGTGAAGCCCCAGAAGTTCATAGAAACGGGAGTGTTGTCAGAGATAGCAACCCACTCGTCGTTTTCGTCCTGATACTTAACAACACCGTCAAAGCGCTGAATCTTTGTGCGTTCAACAACAGAAGTAAGGAGGTTCTGGTCGTTAGTTTCGCAAACACCGCGGCTTACAGTACCTGATTCAGAAAGTGTGTTACCTACGCGGAAACCAACCATTGCATACTTGCCTGTAGAACCTTCGGGGAGTTCAGAAAGGAACTTACCCATTACCTGGAATGCATCGCGATCGTAGAAGTCGTCACAGTTCAATACTGCGAAGGGTTCCTTAATCACGTCCTTACCCATCATTACAGCGTGGTTAGTACCCCAAGGCTTCTGACGGTCAGCGGGACAAGTAAAGCCTTCAGGAAGAGCGTCGAGTGCCTGGAACACGAGTTCGCAAGGAATCTTGCTTTCGTACTTCTTGAGCACGATGTCGCGGAAGTCCTGTTCGAAATCCTTACGGATAACGAAAACGAGCTTACCAAAGCCAGCATTGATAGCGTCATAGATACTGTAGTCCATGATTGTTTCACCATTAGGACCGAGCTTGTCGAGCTGCTTCAAACCGCCATAGCGGCTACCCATACCTGCAGCGAGGAGAAAGAGAGTAGGTTTCATTGTAAATAATTTATGTTTAAGGGTTTAGAAGTATGTTTTTTTTTAGTAGACGAGTTGACAAGGTACGAGTAGACGAGAAGGTTGCTGAGCTAAACGTTTATAATTCCGCACGGTAGCTGTACTCTGTACTCTGTCAGCTGTACTCTATTAGTTGTACTCTGTACTCTGTACTCTGTACTCTATTTTTACTTCTTCGCATTGCGCATAAAAAAGTCATCCATAATCTGAACGCCCTTTGGCGTTGCGCATCCGCGGAAGTAATTCAGCACAAAGTTATTGAAGAGTTCGTAAGGCGTATATTTCCGGAATTCGTCGGAGGAGATAATGATGTCAAACTGCGTACTGATGATGGTATAAATAATCTCAAAATTAACATCTGAACGGAAGAGTCCTTGTTCTACTCCCTTTGAGAGGTATTCCACCGCCATCACACGCTGTTCCTTTCGCATCTCCGCCATGTAAGCTACCAACTTGGGATACTTATGAAGGTCAGAGAAGAAACTGGGAGCCATCTCGCTCAACCCTTCCATCTTTATGCTGAAATCATAAAGCACGGGTTCCAACACATTCGCCGCATTCACAACACATTCATGTAGGCGGTCACGCTGCCATAGTCCTTCGGTCTTCACACAATAAAGCAGCAATGACTCCTTGTCCGTAAAAAGTTCGTAAAGGGTACGCTTGGACATCGTAAGACTGTGAGCAATGTCATCCATTGTCACATCCTTAATACCGTTTTTTCGGAAAAGTTCCATCGCACTCTTCACGACTTTACTGCGCTTCTTCTCCTGTTCAATAGCTGTCCTCATTTGTGTTAACAAACCTTATTTACCAAGCAAAAATACAAATTTTATATAAACAACCCCCTCTCAAGGCAAAAAGTTTACTTAAAACTTCCTTTTTTTCTATAAAACCCTACGACAAGCCCTACAAAAATCGGATTTTTTGTATTTTTGCAACTCACAAAACTAAACGAACACCCCGATGGTGAAAGGAAAACCGACGCACGAAGTAAGCGCAGAGCACAAACTCATTTGTACTATGCCTTACGAGAAGGAGGTCAAGACCGCGAGGTGGGGTTAGAGAAGAAAGTTCTCACAAATCCCTGTTAACCCTTTACCCTTCATTGTTAACCCCTCACCGTTAACCGTTAATCGTTAACCGTTTCCCTTCCCCATCACCCAATCCCAACTTATATGGCAAAGATTACCAAAGAAGCTGCCTTGCTTTATCACTCGCAGGGCAAACCCGGTAAGATTGAAATCGTGCCCACGAAGCCTTACCGCACTCAGACAGACCTTTCGCTCGCCTACTCTCCCGGTGTGGCTGAGCCTTGCTTGGAGATTCAGCAGAATCCCCAAGACGCATATAAATATACCAACAAGGGCAACCTCGTTGCTGTAATTTCTAACGGTACTGCCGTGCTCGGATTGGGCGACATCGGCGCCATGAGCGGTAAGCCCGTGATGGAAGGTAAGAGCTTGCTTTTCAAAATCTACGCAGGTGTGGATGCCTTCGATATTGAAGTAGATGAGAAGGATCCCGAAAAGTTCATCCAGGCGGTTAAGGCGATTGCCCCCACCTTTGGAGGTATCAACCTTGAAGACATCAAGGCGCCCGAGTGCTTTGAAATTGAGCGTCGCTTAAAGGAAGAACTTGACATCCCCGTGATGCACGACGACCAGCACGGCACTGCCATCATTTCTTGCGCGGGTCTCATCAATGCCCTTATTGTGGCAGACAAGAAGATTGAGGACGTCAAGATTGTAGTAAACGGTGCAGGTGCCGCGGCTATTTCATGCACAAAACTCTACTGTGCTTTTGGTGCGCGCCACGAAAACATTGTGATGCTCGACTCCAAGGGCGTAATTTCTAAGGACCGCCCTGGTCTCAACGCGCAGAAGTTGGAGTTTGCCACCTCTCGCACAGACATCCACACGCTTGAGGATGCCATCAAGGGTGCTGACGTATTCGTAGGTCTCTCAAAGGGTAATGTGCTCACCAAGGATATGGTGCGCACGATGGCAGAGAAACCCATCATCTTTGCCCTCGCCAACCCCGTGCCCGAAATCTCTTACGAAGACGCCAAGGAGGCAAACCCCGAAGTGCTCATGAGCACAGGTCGCACGGACTATCCCAACCAGATTAACAACGTTATCGGTTTCCCCTACATCTTCCGCGGTGCGCTCGATACTGCTGCTTCGGCAATCAACGAAGAAATGAAGATGGCTGCCGTTCGCGCTATTGCCGACCTCGCACGCCGTCCCGTGCCCGATATTGTGAACCGCGCGTACCAGGTGCGCAACTTCACCTTTGGTCCCGACTATTTCATCCCCAAACCCGTTGACCCCCGCCTTATTACAGACGTTTCTATGGCTGTGGCAAAGGCTGCAATGGATAGCGGTGTGGCACGCAAACCCATTACGGACTGGAAGGCATATCGCCAACAGCTCCGCGAACTCATGGGGCAGGAAAGCAAACTCACGCAGAACCTCTACGACACCGCCCGCCTCAATCCCAAGCGCGTAGTGTATGCTGAAGGTACACACCCCAAGATGCTTGAGGCTGCCGTTAAGGCAAAGGAAGAAGGCATCTGTCGCCCCATCCTCCTCGGTAATGATGTTCAGATTCGCCAGATTGCTGCGGAAATGGACCTCAACCTTGAGGGTATTGAAATCCTTAACCTCCGCGACGAAGCAAAGGCTGCGCCCATGCGTATGCGTTACGCCGAAGTGCTCGCCAAGCGCAAGCAGCGCGCTGGTTATACCCTTCAGGAAGCCATCGATAAGATGTACGAGCGCAACTACTTCGGCATGATGATGGTAGAAATGGGTGACGCTGACGCGTTCATTACGGGTCTTTACACAAAGTATTCTAACACCATCAAGGTGGCTCACGAAGTTATCGGCGTACAAGCTGGATTCAATAACTTCGGTGCGATGCACATTGTCAATTCCAAGAAGGGCGTTTACTTCATTGCCGACACGCTCATCAACCGCCACCCCGATGAGGACACCCTCTACGACATCGCCAAGCTCTCTGCCAAGACCGTGCGCTTCTTCAACCGCACGCCTGTTATCGCAATGGTGTCGTACTCTAACTTCGGAACTGACAACGTGGGTTCTCCCACCATCGTCCACAAGGTTGTTGACCGCATGCAGGCAGACTTCCCCGACCTTGCTATTGATGGTGAAATGCAGGTGAACTTCGCCTTCGACCGCGAATTGCGCGATGAGAAATACCCCTTCACACGCCTCCGCGGCCTCGACGTCAATACGCTCATCTTCCCCAACCTTACCTCTGCCAACAGCAGTTATAAGATGATCAAGGGCATGTCTGACGACTGCGAAGTAATCGGTCCGATTCAGATGGGGCTTAACAAACCCATCCACTTCACCGACTTCGAAAGTTCCGTACGCGACATCGTCAACATTACAGCCGTAGCTGTAATCGACGCTATCGTGTTGGAAAAGAAGTGGCAGTAAAAAGTCCCTCACATATTATTGAAGACCTCAAAGCGTATGTCCGCACACGCTTTGAGGTCTTTATTTTTGACAATGATATTGGAGTTGTCCCCCAAAGTTGCATCCCCATGCGGTTTAATAGTCCTGACGGCGCTCTCCCCCTGTTTATAGGGGGAGGGGACCACGTAGTGGTGAGGGGGTGCAAATTAAGTGAGTAATAAGTAGTGAGTCCATGCGGTGCATATTCAGCACCCCCTCACCAGCAGAGCTGGTCCCCTCCCCCTATAAACAGGGGGAGAGCGCCGTCCGGATTAACGACCACGTAATCTCTCGAAAAAAACCTTTGCGTCCCTTTGCGCCTTTGCGTGACAGAAGATAAAGACGCCATACACCTTCGTCTCACGCAAAGCCGCAAAGGGGCGCGAAGTTTTGTTTGCCGAGTTGTTACCCATCTACTATTCAGGGGAACCAGCATCCTAAAAATGCGCCCCAAAAACGTAACAATTTTTCGCCATCAAATACTCCTGATAATCAACATCTTAGACTACCCTGAAATTATTAGTAACCTTTTTTAAAATATATTACTAATAATTTAAATTAGGTTACTAATAATTTTCACTACAATAGGTATAGTTTTCAGCGCAATGGATTTCGGAGTAAATTTGCCCCACATTTATGCGTCCCAAAAGGTGAACTTGGAGCAAGGATGCACCTTATTTATCCTGACGCACCACAGCACGCACAGAACGCCCAGAGTAACGATCTCCGTAGTAAGCACTATCGTAAATGCCCGTGCTGAAGCTGAAGTAAAGGTTAAACGCACAGCTCGGATAGATTTTGTCAAGCGAACTCGCCCAATAGTAGCCACGTATATCAGCGTCGTAGAGGTAGCTTCCGTCACGATAACCCGCAGCGGGAAGGAAAATGCTATTGCTGTTAGGACCTGTCACCTTACAACCACTCACACCATTCTGAGTAGTCAAACTCCAAGAGCAATTCTTATACAATTCGTACCACTCACCATAGGTCGGCATACACCACCCACTGCCTATATTTACATAAGCAACATCGTCTCCGAGGTCCAAAACAGTCTTACCGTCTACGGTGCCGTAAGAACTCTTGGTGCAATACTTAGTAATAGTAGAAGAACTTCCGTTGCACCACTTGTAAGTACTCCAATTGTAGGTACTCTTGGGTTCCGTTTCGCCCCAGGCGAAGTAATCGCCGTATGCTTCGGGGGAATCAGCACCAACATTACGGTCTGCCCAAAGCGTACCGCTGGGGAGGCCGAGATCAACGGCATTATAAGTAACGCGATTTAACTTTTCACCTTCCGTCAAAGTATAAGCATACGCCGTACCCGCAACGAAGTTCTTACCCGCTACTTCATACTTGATATACTCACCGCGTTCATCCGACAAGGTAATCTCAAGCGTTTCGCCATCGAGATTTGCAGGCACCATCATAAAGTAGATGGTGCTGGTTTCGTTTTCAGCAACCGTAAAGTTGTCAAGGGGGATGTTATGTATATTCGTTGAAGCGGTTGAAGTAATATGGGGATCCATAGCCGTCAAGTCAATCGTTCCCGCCTCAACAAAAGCAGGTGTACTTGCCTTCAAAGCAACATTCGTAAGCGTCTTTGCTTCGCCCAAGTCCGTCTGCAACATAACCAACGCGCCCATGTGCTGCATATCAAAAGCCACTGCGCCATTAGAGGGCGTAGTTACGCTTGCAGCCATGAAATCATACGCACCGAGGTGGGCAGTAGACGCGTTACCATCTTGTCTCTGTCCTTCGTAACTCACAGGAATTGCCGTCAAGTCGCGGTTGTAGAAATTGTGGGGATAATATGCGGCGTAAGTAGAAGAGGCTTTCAATGCCCAACCGCCACCGTTAAAGGTTGCAGTCTGCATGCCCGCACCTTCATCCATGGCAAAAGAAACTTGGTCGCCCGTGTTAGGGAAGATACCCACAACGTCGCCCTCTTCCCAAAGGAAATTCACGCCAGCGTTGTCAATAACTACAGACGAACGCGTTGCGCCGTCAACTTGAAAGTCCTTACCCGTAATGCTAATGTTTTCCAGCGTTTTGCCATTATTGAGGTTCAAAGAATCTTCCATCGCTGCGTCTTCACAGCAGGCTACAAGGGCGGAGAGTGCCAGCAGAGTGGTAGTGGTTTTAAGAATTTGTTTCATAGTTTATTAAATTGAAGAACTAATTACTATTGCAAAATCAGTCCGGGAGGCGCTCTCCCCCTGTATAGGGGGAGGGGACCGCCTTGGCGGTGAGGGGGTGCAGAGTGCTGTGAGTAATTAGGAGTGAGTAGTTATGCCGTGCAGAACATCTTCGCACCCCCTCACCAGCAGAGCTGGTCCCCTCCCCCTATAAACAGGGGGAGAGCGCCATCCGGATTATTCTCCCTCCTCCTTCCAAGGAAACTCCTTTTTCTGCGTTCCCCACGGCATAGGTGGATTGGTAATTGAGGGATTACCGCTGGAGGCTAACACCGATTGGAAGTCAAGAAGCAACGTCTTAACTTCGGGGCGTAGATACGTCCGTAATTTTGTGTTGTTTTTATCCATAAAAATATCATGTATTTATGTGAATATTATTGTTTTACATAAGTTAATACCAATTACCGCATAGTCACAAAAAAAGCGTGAAGCTTCGCATTATGCTCGCTTCACGGTTTGAGGCTCGTAGGAAGGCCTTGCAAGTCGAAACGAGCAATGTCAAAGCCCACGCTGATATGTATGTACAACTCACGTAAACCGAACTTGCTAATGGAATAAGGATTCACGATTAGCTGTCGGAATGAAGTATGTAAAAACACACCCACGGGGCATTCACATTGCTTTGTTTTTGACTTGCACTTGAAATTTTCCTACGATTTCAAACCGCCAAAACCAAAGCGTGGTAAACGCCTTTTCTATGTCTTGTCCCTGCCTACTTGCGTTCCAATAAAGAGGGGATAGTCGGCGTAGGACTTTGCAAAATTACAAAAAGATTCTGTACTGCAAGGTATAAGAAATAAAAAGAGTCGTATAATATATTATTGTATTTCCCACTCCCCCTACTTTTTCCCTTAAACAATATGCATCTCAAAAAAAATACTTACCTTTGCTCGTTAGTATATCTTCAACATTGTAAGAAGTAATGATTGACAACTCTGCATTCTCGCTACTCACACAGATAAACACACCTGAAGACCTTCGCCAGTTGAAGGTGGAGCAACTGCCACAACTTTGTCAGGAGTTGCGCCAATATATTTGGGAAGTGCTGGCTCAAAATCCAGGACACTTGGCTTCAAGTTTAGGTGTTATCGAATTGACCGTGGCGCTCCATTACGTTTATAATACCCCCTACGACCGCCTTGTGTGGGACGTGGGGCATCAGGCGTATGGACATAAGATTTTGACTGGACGACGCGAGAATTTCCATACCAACCGAAAATTGGGAGGTGTAAAGCCCTTCCCTTCTCCCCAGGAAAGCGAGTACGACACCTTTGCCTGCGGACATGCTTCCAACTCCATTTCTGCAGCCCTCGGTATGGCTACCGCGGCGCTTCAGAACGGACAGGAAGACCGACGCGTGGTGGCAATTATTGGCGACGGCGCGATGAGTGGTGGTTTGGCTTTTGAAGGACTTAACAACGCCTCAGACACGCCCAACAACATGCTCATCATCCTCAACGACAACAACATGAGTATTGACCGTGCCGTGGGGGGAATGACCAATTATTTAATGCAGTTGCAGACGAGCAACCTCTACAACCGCCTGCGCTTTAAGTTGGCACGCAAGATGACGGAATGGGGATGGCTCAACGAAAACCGTCGCCGCTCCATCCTGCGCTTCAACAATTCCGTAAAGGCGTTGCTTACGAACCAGCAGAACGTCTTTGAGGGCATGAACATCCGCTACATAGGTCCCACAAACGGACACGACGTGGTGGAGTTGGTGCGTATTCTCAAGGAAATTAAGAATATGAAGGGTCCCAAACTGCTGCACCTGCACACGGTGAAAGGTAAAGGTTTTAAGCAGGCAGAGGAGAATCCCACCGTTTGGCATGCGCCTGGACTTTTCGACGCCGACAACGGACAACGTACAACGGGCAACGGCGGGTTGCAACCGCCACGCTTCCAGGATGTATTTGGCGATACGCTTCTTGAATTGGCAGAACAGAATGACAAGATTGTGGGTGTAACTCCCGCGATGCCAACAGGTTGTTCGATGAACACCATGATGCGCGCGATGCCCGACCGCACTTTTGACGTGGGTATTGCCGAGGGGCATGCTGTAACCTTTTCAGCAGGGATGGCAAAAGAAGGCAGAATGCCTTTCTGCAACATCTATTCTTCATTTGCCCAGCGTGCGTACGACAATATTATTCATGACGCAGCACTGCTGAATTTGAATTTGTGTATCTGCTTGGACCGTGCAGGTCTTGTGGGCGAAGATGGACCTACGCACCATGGAGCGTTTGACCTTGCAGCACTGCGCGCCATTCCTGGCATCACTATTGCATCTCCCTTTGACGAGCGCGAATTGCGACGACTGATGTACACGGCACAACTCCCCGAGAAGGGCACCTTCGTTATCCGCTATCCTCGTGGAAACGGCAGACTCACGGATTGGAAATGTCCGCTTGAACCCATTGAAGTGGGAACGGGACGCATAATGAAAGAGGGTAAGCATTTGGCGATTATCACATTAGGTCCCATCGGTAATATTGCTGCAGATGCTATTGCTACCTACGAAGCGGCACACCCCGAAGTAAAGATTGCACACTACGACCTGCGCTTCCTCAAACCGTTGGACGAAACCTTGCTCCACAATATCGGCAAAAACTTCCAGCACATCATCACGCTTGAAGATGGTTGCTTGAAGGGCGGTATGGGTAGTGCACTGCTCGAATTCTTTGCAGACAACGGCTATACGCCCAAGATTACTCGCCTCGGCATCCCCGACCGCTTTATAGAACACGGCAGTGTACCTGAACTCTATGACATTTGTGGTATTGACGAAGCACATGTGTTGAAGGCAATTGAGCAGATGCTGAAGTAAGGTACGGAAAAGAGTACAGAGTACAGAGCACAGAGTACAGTTCCATGCGGAATGGTCTCACCCTTTAAGGGGAGGTTGGTAGGGAATATACTCGTCTACTCGTAGCTTGTCTACTCGTCAACTAAATCTACACAATGAGGATAGCCTCACCCTTTAGGGGGAGGTTGGAGGGGGCGCTCGTTTACTCGTACCTCGTCTACTCGTCAACTATATAAATATGAAAATCATCATTGCTGGTGCAGGTGCTGTTGGTACACACCTTGCCCGACTCCTTGCGAGGGAGAAGCATGAAATAACCCTCATTGATGAATCGTCCACAAAGTTGGACGGACTCATGGGGAATATGGACATCATGACGATGGTAGCATCTCCGACGTCCATCACTAACTTACGCACGGCAGGAGCGGACCACACCGACCTCTTTATCGGCGTGACCCCCGACGAGGCGCGTAATATGACTTCGTGTATGCTCGCTCATAAGTTGGGGGCAAAAAAGACGGTGGCACGAGTAGACAATAGTGAGTATATCACCCCCGAATTTCGCTCTTTCTTCAAGGAAGCGGGCATCAACTCCATCGTTTACCCCGAAATGCTGGCAGGTAGGGAAATCAGTCACGACCTCTCACGCTCTTGGGTGCGCCAATGGTGGGAGTTCGAAGATGGTAAACTCATTCTACTCGGCGTAAAGGTGCGCGAAAACTCCAGCATTGTCAACATCCCCCTCAAGGACTTTAGTAAACCCGATGATCCCTACCACATCGTAGCGTTGAAGCATGGTACGGAAACACTCATTCCCCGTGGGAACACCTGCATTACGCCCGATGATATTGTCTACTTTATGACAAAACCCGAACACCTTGAGCAAATCAAGCAGTTGGCGGGTAAGGAGGGTTACAAGGAAGTCAAGCACGTCATGTTCCTTGGTGGTAGTTCTACAGCCATCCATACTATAAAGAATATGCCCAAGACCATGACTGCCAAGGTTTTTGAAACCGACCCTAAGCGCGTAGAAGAATTGGCAGACATTTTCTTGGAAGAAATCGACGAAGGACAAATCACGGTGCTTCAGGCAGATGGTCGCGATATGAATCTCTTGCAAGAAGAGAATATTGCCTTTACCCAAGCCTTTGTTGCAACAACGGAAAACTCAGAAACAAACATTCTTGCCTGCCTTGCCGCCAAACGAATGGGGGTAAGAAAGACGGTGGCGATGGTGGAAAACTCCGACTATATCGGCATGGCTGAAAGTTTGGACATCGGCACCATTATCAATAAAAAGACATTTGCCGCGAGCCATATCTACCAGATGATGCTCAAGGCAGACGTAGCATCGCTCAAATCACTCACCATCGCCAACGCAGACGTAGCTGAAATCAAGGTTGCCAAGAACAGTAGGGTGAGCAAGAAACCCATTCGCGAACTGAAACTCCCCTTCAACGCAACCCTCGGTGGCTTTATCCGCAACGGGGAATGCCACCTCATTAATGGGAACACGCAACTTCAGGAGGGCGATACGGTTGTTGCCTTCTGCATAGAAGATGGTATCCATAAGTTGGAGAAATTCTTCTCCTCTAAATTTTCTTTAGGAGATCTGTTTTAATAATAGAGTACAGATAACAGATAACAGAGTACAAGGGTACTTCTACCCT
Organism: Alloprevotella sp.; assembly: GCA_045632685.1. Lineage (GTDB taxonomy): Bacteria > Bacteroidota > Bacteroidia > Bacteroidales > Bacteroidaceae > Alloprevotella. The sequence goes on along the minus strand of JAZQXB010000028.1, from coordinate 47,709 downwards.
TTTCATTACATTATGGACTGCAATCTGTTATCTTTACTCTCTAACACTACTACCCAACAGTTGTACTCTGTACTCTGTTATCTGTACTCTAAAATACATGCTCAACCTTCGCCTCATAGCTCACGTTATCAGTTCACTCCTTTTGCTTGAAGCGATACTCCTATCTTCAGCATTTGGAGTGGGACTCTATTATAACGAGACGGATTATACCACATTCGGTATTCCCATCGCCATCACCTTGTTGCTTGCAATCATCCTCTTTCGTTGTGGACGGAAGGCGGTGAACAAATTGGGGCGACGCGATGGTTACCTCATCATCTCCTCAACGTGGATTATCTTCTCCATCATTGGGATGCTTCCTTTCCTCATTGGTGGGAGCACATCCAATGTAGCCCATGCATTCTTTGAAACAATGTCGGGATTCACTACAACGGGAGCAAGTATTTTCACGAACATCGACGCACTTCCCCACTCCATCCTCTTCTGGCGCAGCATGACGCATTGGATTGGGGGGATGGGTATCGTATTCTTCACCGTTGCGATATTACCTACGATTGGAAGTGGTGACCAAAAGCTTTTCTCGGCGGAATCTACAGGTCTCAAAATCGGGAAGTTACACCCCAAGATTTCTACTACAGCACGCTGGTTGTGGAGTTTATACCTCATCATGACCATTGCCTGTACCACTGCCTACCACCTCGGAGGCATGAATATGTTTGACGCCATCAACCACGCACTTTCTACCGTAGCAACGGGTGGTTTTTCCACACACCAAGCAAGTATTGCCTACTACAACAGTGCCACGATTGAGTATATCGCCATCGCCTTTATGTTCCTTGCGAGCATCAACTTCACACTGCTCTACCTGTTTGTTATAAAATTCAGGTTCCGCGAGGTACTAAAAGACGCAGAACTCCGTTTCTTTACCTGTACAGTGTTACTCTCAACGGTCTTTATTGCAGGCACACTCATCGTTGTCCATGAAGAGAATTTCAGCGGTGCCATCCGCAATGCCCTCTTTAATGTGGTGTCAATCTCCTCAACTACGGGATTCACTACCAGCGACTTCATGATGTGGCACCCTTGCGTGTGGATGGTTATTACCATGGTTGGCGTGATGGGCGCTTGTGCAGGTTCTACAAGTGGTGGATTGAAGTCCATCCGTGTACTTACCGCATACAAGATTTCGCTCTGCGAATTTCGCCGTACGCTCCACCCCAAGGCCGTTTTTCCCGTACGCATCAACCACACGATTATCACGAACGAGATGTGTCGTACCATCTTCGTATATTTCGCCATCTGTGCGGCACTGCTCGTACTTGGAACGGGAATCTTAGCAGCATTGGGCATCCCCATGTTGGATGCAGTAGGATTAAGCATTTCCTCCTTCAGCAACATCGGTCCGACACTGGGACACGCCGTTGGACCATTAGATTCCTGGGATGCCATTCCCGACACAGGACTCTGGGTTTGCTCCTTCCTAATGCTCGCAGGACGTTTGGAAATATTCTCGTTGCTCCTCCCCTTCTTCCCCGATTTTTGGAAAGAAAATTAGATAAGGTTTTAAGGTCGCTTCGCTCTAAGGTCCATAGGTTGTAAGGACTATGCAGCGTGGGGATTCCCCTTAAAACCTTGACACCTCAAAGCGAAGCGACCTCATAACCTCGAAACCTCATAACCTCAACAAATAATGAAAAAAATTGCATTGTCTATGCTACTTGCTACATCATTGGCAGCTTGCAACGCTCCTGAAACTACAGAGAGCGGATTTAACTACACCGACGAAAAGTTTGCTGACATTCAAATGCTCCGCTACCAAGTGGATGGTTTTGAAAACCTTACGCTTCAGCAACAAACATTGATTTACTACCTCTCTGAAGCCTCTTTGGCAGGCCGTGACATCTTGTTTGACCAAAACGGACGTTACAACTTGCGCATCCGTCGCATGCTTGAAACGGTTTATACAGATTTCCAGGGCGACCGCGAAAGTGCGGACTTCAAGGAAATGGTGACTTACCTCAAGCGCGTATGGTTCTCTAACGGCATTCACCACCACTACGGTTGTGAAAAGTTTGAAGCAAATTTCTCACAAGATTTCTTCCGTGAAGCGCTCAAGAGCGTGGATGCCGCAAAGCTTCCCCTTGCTGAAGGACAAACCGTTGACCAACTCTGCGACGAAATCTTCCCCGTAATCTTTGACCCTGCTGTAATGGCAATGCGTGTCAATCAGAAGGACGGTGAAGACCTCGTACTTACCTCTGCTGCAAACTATTACGGCGAAGGTGTTACACAAAAAGAAGCTGAAGACTTCTATGCTAAAATGAAGAAGCCCGGCGACACTCAACCCATCATGTATGGTATGAACAGCCGACTCGAAGAAGACGCTAAGGGAAACCTTTACGAAAACACTTGGAAGGTTGACGGTCTCTATGGTTCTGCCATCGAAAAGATTGTGTACTGGTTGGAAAAAGCTGTTCCTTATACCGAAAATGAAGCACAGGCAAAGGTACTCAACCGCCTCGTTGACTACTACAAGTCTGGAGACCTCAAGACTTTCGACGAATACAGCATCCTTTGGCTTCAGGACACCCTCAGTCAGGTGGACTTCGTAAATGGTTTTACAGAAAGTTATGGTGACCCCCTCGGCATGAAGGCCTCTTGGGAAGCTTTGGTCAACTACAAGGACCTCGCTGCTACCGCTCGTGCGGAGAAGATGAGCGAAAATGCACAGTGGTTTGAAGATCACGCTCCCATCGCTGACGAATTTAAGAAGGAAGAATGTAAGGGTGTTTCTGCAAAGGTGATTACCGCAGCCATCCTCGGTGGCGACCTCTACCCCTCAACTGCAATTGGTATCAACCTCCCCAACTCCGACTGGGTTCGTCGCGACTATGGTTCAAAGAGCGTAACGATTGCCAACCTCACCGCAGCCTACGCACAGGCTGCTGCAGGTAGTGGCATGAACGACGAATTCGTGGTGGACGATGCTACTCGCGAACTCCTCTCAAAGTATGGTCATGTCTGCGACGACCTCCATACAGACCTTCACGAATGCCTTGGTCACGGTTCTGGTAAGTTGGCTCCTGGTGTGGATAGCGAAGCCCTCAAGGCCTACAGTTCTACCATCGAAGAAGCGCGTGCCGACCTCTTCGGACTTTACTATATTGCCGATGCGAAGATGGTTGAATTGGGACTTACTCCTAATGCTGAAGCCTACAAGTCGCAGTACTACACCTACATGCTCAATGGTCTTATGACACAGCTCGTGCGCATCAAGCCTGGCTTTACCATTGAAGAAGCACACATGCGCAACCGTCAGCTCATCGCTCGTTGGGCGTATGAACACGGCAAGGAAAACAACGTTGTAGAACTCATCAAGCGCGACGGTAAGACTTACGTACAAATTAACGATTACGAAGCCCTCCGCGGTCTCTTTGGCGAACTCCTCGCAGAAATTCAGCGCATCAAGAGCACAGGTGATTTTGAAGCTGCACGCGCTATCGTTGAAGAGTATGCGGTGAATGTTGACGCTGAACTCCACAAGGAAATCCTTGACCGTTATGCGAAGCTCAACCTCGCACCTTACAAGGGTTTTATCAACCCCGTGTACAACGTAACGTATGATGAAGCGGGCAACATCATTAAGGTAGAACTCGACTACACTGAAAAGTACGACGAGCAGATGCTCCGCTACTCACGCGATTACAACTTCCTCCCTGATGTAAACTAAAATCAAACTGAGAAATGAAAAAGGAGAACCGGAGGTCGGCGCCCGAAGGGGCTAAAGCCAAAGGAGAAATAAGCCATCCGGTATTTTCTCACATGTCATCCGCAAGGTCTTTTTCCTTTAATTCCACTCCGTGGTCTTTTTCTCCTTTCTCCTTTCTCCTTTCTCCTTTCTCACTATGCAATCAATTCTTATCACAGGTGGCGCTGGTTTTATCGGCAGTCATGTCGTGCGCCTCTTCGTAAACAAATATCCCAACTATAAGATTATCAATTTAGATAAACTCACCTATGCTGGTAATCTTGAGAACCTTAAGGATATTGAAAATGCTCCGAACTACACCTTCGTACGTGCTGACATTTGCGATTTCGAGAAGATGTTAGACCTCATGAAGGAGCATGCAGTAACGGGTGTTATCCACCTTGCTGCTGAAAGTCATGTCGATCGCAGCATTAAGGATCCCTTTACCTTTGCACGCACCAATGTGATGGGCACTCTTTCGCTCCTCCAAGCTGCAAAAGTGTACTGGGAATCTCTCCCCGAACGCTACGAAGGTAAGCGTTTCTACCACATCTCTACCGACGAAGTGTATGGTGCGTTGCAGTTGAGTCACCCCGAGGGCATCACACCTCCCTTTACAACGACTGCTTCATCAGAAGAACATCACCTTGCCTATGGTGAGGACTTCTTCTACGAAACTACGCCCTACAACCCTCACTCGCCCTACTCTGCTTCAAAGGCAAGTTCGGACCACTTTGTGCGCGCCTTCCACGACACGTACGGCATGCCTACGATTGTGACCAACTGCTCTAACAATTATGGTCCCTACCAGTTCCCCGAAAAGCTCATTCCCCTTTTCATCAACAACATCCGTCAGCGCAAACCGCTGCCCGTTTATGGCAAGGGTGAGAACGTACGCGACTGGCTCTATGTAGTTGACCACGCTCGTGCCATCGACCTTATCTTCCATGAAGGCAAGGTGAACGAAACCTACAACATTGGTGGGTTCAACGAGTGGAAGAACATAGACATCATCCACGTCATCATCAAGACCGTAGACCGCTTGCTGGGCAATCCAGAAGGTTATTCGCTCGACCTTATTACGTATGTTACCGACCGTGCGGGCCACGACCTCCGTTATGCCATCGACTCTACAAAGTTGCAAAAGGAACTCGGTTGGGAACCCTCACTGCAGTTTGAGGAAGGTATTGAGAAGACCGTTCGTTGGTATCTTGACAACCAGGAATGGATGGACCGCATCACCAGCGGTGCCTACGAACAATACTATGCCTCAATGTATGAAAACAGATAGTACACCGTAACACATAGGATGCGCAGCTAATGACAACAATAAGAATTGGTAGCGCATCCTATATTTTACCCCCTCACCATTCACCCCTCCCCCCCTTCACCCTTCACCGTTAACCGTTCCTCCCATGATTAAATTTCTCGACCTACAAGCCATCACCGCCAAATACCAAGACGAAATCCACGATGCCCTAAAGCGCACGGTGGACAGTGGTTGGTACCTTTTAGGAAAGGAAACAGAATTGTTTGAAAAGGCGTATGCCGAGTATATTGGGGTAAACCATTGCATAGGTTGCGCCAATGGGTTGGATGCAATTCACCTCATGTTCAAGGCGCTCCTACAAACAGGGCGTCTGCAAAAGGGAGATGAGATTTTAGTCTCTGCAAACACCTTTATTGCCACGATTCATGGCATTACAGAAAATGGTCTTCGCCCCATTTTCGTAGACGCTCGAGACGATAACGGGCAGCTTGACGAAGCTCTTTTGAAAAACTTAATCACCGACAAGACACGCGCCGTTTTCATCGTACACTTATTCGGACAATGTGCACTAACACAAGGGATTGAAGAGTTTTGTAAAACAAACAATTTACTTTTACTTGAAGACAATGCACAAGCCCACGGTTGTCGCTACGGCATGAAGCTTACGGGTAGTTTAGGGTTTGCCGCAGCCCACAGTTTCTACCCCGGTAAGAACCTCGGTGCATTAGGAGATGGAGGTGCGGTAACTACAAACGATGCCGAATTGGCAGCAACCATACGCCAACTGGGAAATTACGGATATTCCCGCAAATATGTGTGCGACAGCATGGGGCACAATTCTCGATTAGACGAACTTCAGGCAGCCGTTTTACGCGTAAAACTTGCTCATCTTGATGACGACATCGCCGCCCGTCAAGCGGTAGCCCGCTACTATTACGAACACATCGCTAATCCCTTAATCCAACTCCCCACTGTGGGAGAACAAGGCACACACGTTTACCACCTTTTCCCCATTCGTTGTAAGCAACGCGACAAACTCCAGACGTATCTTGCAGATAAAGGTATTGAAACACTCATCCACTACCCCATTCCGCCGCATAAGCAACTGTGTTACAAGGAATATCAGCATTTAACTCTACCGATTACCGAACTCATCAGCAACGAAGAACTAAGCCTTCCCATAAGTCAAGTGATGACTATTTCCGACGCTGAAAATGTGGTAACGGCGCTGAACGAATTCTCATAATCCCAAGCGCTTAACCCTACAAGTTAGACATATTCAGAAAACTTTTGCCTCAAGCATCGGTGTACTTGCAAATAATTATGTAAATTTGCAGAAGATATTGACTTAAAAGGTTTACCCTCTTGAAGACGAAAGTTCTAACGATGTTGCTGGGGTTGTTTACCCTCTGTGTCACAGCCAGCAACACTTCTCATACACACAAATTTGCAAAGACTTTGACGGCGTGGAATCCCCACCTCGTCAAAGTCTTTGTTGCTGATACAACTGCCATTGATTCTGTCGCTACAGATACCACTGCCACCAAAGAACGCGAAGCGGGGATTGAGGCACCTATTGACTTTGTGGCGAAAGACTCTATGGTGTACGATGCCAAAACGGGATTAGCGTTTCTTTTTGGAGAAGCGGAAGTGAAGTACCAAAACATGCAACTCACCGCGGCACAGATTGCCATGGATATGGACAGCAGTACGGTGAAGGCTGACGGCAGAATAGACACAACGGGCACGATGCACGGCAAACCTTTGTTCAAGCAAGGGGGCGAGGAATACGACAGCCAGTCTATGGCGTTCAACTTCAAGACCAAGAAGGGCTTTATCCAAAACACCTATACCGCGCAGGGCAATGGTTTCATGCAGAGTACACGCTCGAAGCGCACGGACGATGGCATCGTATATTTGGAAAAGGCGAAGTATACCACTTGCGATGCCGAGCATCCCCACTTCTACTTAGCGGTTTCACGTGCCAAGATGCGCCCCGGCAAGGATGTAGTATTTGGACCCGCCCACCTTGTGGTAGAAGATGTCCCCCTCCCCTTAGCAATTCCCTACGGGTTCTTCCCCTTCAACAAGAAGTACTCTTCAGGTTTCCTCATGCCCACCATTGGTGACGAAACCACACGCGGGTTCTACTTGCGCGACGGGGGTTACTACTTTGCATTAAGCGACTACATGGATCTCCGCCTGTTGGGAGAAATCTACACCAAGGGGTCTTGGGGATTGAGTGCTGAAACGAATTACCGCAAGCGCTACCGCTACAACGGCAACTTCTACGTGAGTTACCTCAATACGGTAGAGGGCGAAAAGAACATGCCCGACTATTCGAAACAAACGAGTCTCAAGATTCAGTGGACACACGCCATGGACAGCAAGGCGGTGCCCAACACGAGTTTCTCAGCACGCGTAAACTTTGCATCTCAAAACTACGAGCGTAACAACATCCTGAGCATGTACGACCCTGTGGCGTATTCGCAAAGCACCCGCGCCAGTGCCGTAAGTTTTTCACGCACGTTCCCCAACATCGGGTTGAATTTGGCGATGTCAACCAACCTCACGCAAAATATGCGCGACTCTACCATTGCCATGACGCTCCCCGACGTCTCTATCAGCGTCAATCGCTTCTACCCCTTCAAGCGCAAGTATGCTGCGGGCAAGCAGAAGTGGTATGAGAAGATTTCAATGTCGTACACGGGGGCCTTCACCAACAGCATCACGACGACAGAGACCAAGCTCTTTAAGTCAAACCTCATCAAGGATTGGCGCAACGGTATGCAACACCGAATTCCCATCGATGCTACGTTCCAAATCTTCAAGTACATCAACGTAACACCCTCTTTCTCCTTCCGCGACATTATGTACACCCATAAGGAGAAGCGTTCGTGGGACGCCGAGCGACAACGCGAAGTGCGTGATACCATCTATGGGTTCTACAACCTTTACGATTGGAACGCCTCAATCTCTGCAAATACTACCCTTTACGGGTTCTACCAACCCCTACCTCAAATCTTTGGGGAGAAGGTGCAGATGATTCGCCACGTCTTCAAGCCCTCAATCTCGTTCAGCTACGCCCCCGACTTCACGGCGTCGCACTACGGATACACTGACTATTACACCAAGACGGATGCCAATGGAAAAGTCTCCACGGTGACCTACTCCCCCTATGCTGGGCAAGTCTACGGATATCCAACAGGACGAAAAACGGGTAGTATCTCTATGTCTATCTCCAACAACTTAGAGATGAAGATTAAGAGTAAGAAGGACACTACGGGAATTAAGAAAATCAGTCTTATCGACGAACTCGCAGCTTCACTTTCTTACAACCTTGCGGCAGAACGCAGACCGTGGAGTGACCTCAACACACGCATTCGCTTGAAGCTTACTCCGAAGTACACATTCTCTATGGCAGCAGTCTTTGCTACCTATGCTTATGAATTCGACAAAAACGGAAACGTTGTTGTGGGCGACCGCACAGAATGGAGCCACGGACGCTTCGGACGCTTCCAGGGTATGTCTCAAAACATCTCGTACACGTTCAACAATGAGACCTTCAAGAAACTCTGGGGGAAGGTGACGGGAGAAGATAAAGAACAGGATACGCCTCCCGTTGAAGAAACAGAAGACGGTTACGAAAGCATTGATGATGCCAATATCGACCCCGACATTAAGGAAGCACGCGAGGCAGGTAAGAACACAAAGGCTGAAAGAGGCACCGTAGATGATGATGGTTATTTAGTCTTCAAGATACCTTGGTCAATAACGTTCTCGTATGGTATCACCATGAGCGAAGACCGTTCGAAGCCCATACGCGTGAGCAACATGCGCTACCCGTATAAGTACACGCAAAACTTAAACTTCTCTGGGTACATCCGTATCGCTGACGGCTGGAGCATTTCCTACTCTTCGGGGTACGACTTCAATTACAAGAAACTCTCCATGACTACGGCGTCACTCTCGCGCGACCTCCACTGCTTTGAAATGTCGTGCAACGTGGTTCTGCGCCCCTACTCTTCCTTCAACTTCTGCTTCCGCGCACGTGCCTCAGAATTGGCAGACGCTCTGAAGTGGGACAAGCGCAGCGGATACAGCACTAACATTGAGTGGTACTAATAGTAGTTGACAAGGTACGAGTAGACGAGCGGTTAGCGAGTTAAACGCATGTCTATTCCAAAGACCTTTAAGCCCCTACGAACCTCATAACCTCATAACCTCATAACCTCAAACCTCCTCAAATAATGAAAAAAATATTTTTCCTCGCTACCTTTATAGCAGCACTTTTCACCTCATGTTCAGAAAGCGAATATGAGTTCCACCAAACATATTTTACACCTCAGGAACCTAACGGAAAAATTCTGTACGCCGATCAGGTAGTTGACTCTACTCGCGTAATATCTTACGACCCATGGACAGCCTCAACAGCATTTAATGCTGGTGCAGACGCTTGGTTCAACATCACTCCTACAGAATGTAGTTTTATAGCTGGAGAACAGTTTGCAAGCACACGCATTAACATTAACGGTTCTGTAAACAACACGGGCAAAAACCGTAGCGGTCACATTGTTGTAAAGAGTTATGACACAGTAGGCATGCTGGTAAAGCAAACAACTTGGCTGAACATCATCCGTCCTTTTGGTAAGGCTGAAAACTATGACAATGAAGGCAACCTTCTTCCCGAAGAAGATCGTAAGATGACATTTGCAGGTTCTACCATCTCAACAGCAAACCAGTTTGAAATTGAGTTTGTTGTGTATGCTGATGGTGCAACACTTTCTACAGACGCCGACTGGTTGGTTCCTGCAGAAACTACGTTCAAAGCAGGAAAATATATCGTTGCTGTTGTTGCACAGGAAAACTTAGCGACAGAACCCCGCACTGCAAACCTCATTCTGACTTCTAACGGCATCAGCACGCCCATTACGATTACGCAAGCTAAAAACAATAACCAGTAATGATGGACATTCAGGAATTGCCCCTCCAAGAGCAATTACGTGCTGTAAAGCGTGAGTTCCGCCTAATGATGAACGGCATTACCAGTCAGTCGATGCGTGAAAAGGGATTGACCTACCGCACCAACTTTGGCGTAGAACTCCCCCGCCTCAAAGCATTTTCGGAAGAATTGCCTCATACCACAGAGTTGGCAGCAGCCCTCTGGAAAGAACAAGTGCGCGAATGTCGCTTGCTGGCGCCCATGCTCATGCCCGCCTCAGATTTTGAGGAAGATATGGCAGACCTGTGGGTCGAGCAAATGAATTTCCCCGAAGAAGCAGAATGCGTGGTGATGCACCTCTTCCAACACCTCCCCTACGCTTCGCAAAAAGCGTTTGAGTGGGTGGCTCGAGAAGAAGCAATGCCCCAGCTCTGCGGGTGGCAACTCTTCGGTCGCCTCTTCGGAAAGAGTGCAACCCTCTCTCCTCGCGATGCAGAAGAATGGCGCGACCAAGTAACCGCAGCACTCAACAGCGAACACTTCTCTGTGAAGCAAGCTGCCTATCGAGCACTCCTTAAATACATGGACCTCGGACCTGAAGAAGAACGTTTCGGAGAACAACTTCTTGATGCGAACAACTAATAACGAGGAGTCCACCGTTTTAGATGATAAGTATTTTAGTTGACAAGTTTACAAGGTACGAGTAAACGAGATGGTTACCAAGTTAAACACCTGATCACGTACCCCGCAGGTATTACTCACTACTAACTACTATCTCCTCCTCCTCACTACTAACTCTTCCTCGCTCTATGTCTCACCCCACTTATTGCGACCGCATAAATAAGAAACTGAGTCAGAAGCTCTATACTGAGATTTGCCGTACCTTAAAGAAAGGAAAACTTTATCGTAATCCCAAATTTACCTCTCAGCAATTAGCAGAACTTCTGAATACCAATACCCGCTATATCGCAGCAGTCGTACAACTTAACACAAACGACAATTTCAGTAACCTGCTCAATACGCTCCGATTGGCAGATGCAGAACAAATGCTACTCACCTCTTCAGAGTATTCTGCAGAAGAAATTGGTCTCATGGCAGGGTTCGGAAGTCGCCAATCTTTTTACCGCGTGTTTATCAAAAAACACGGTATCGCTCCCCGCCAGTTCCGTATTCAACATAGGGAACAAACTTTTAAGGAGTAAAGATAAAAGAGTAAAGATAAAAGATACTATGCGCGACGTACCATCGTTTACCTCGGTCACTTCTTGTCTACTCGTACCTTGTCTACTTGTTAACTAAAAAAAATAAAAGAGTAAAGGATACAGTCCCGCACAGACTACTCTCTACTCACTACTCTCTACTCACTACTCACTACTAACTTCTTATGCTATCCCCCGAAATTCGTCAACAAATAACAGCCCTCGTGCGCCACTGGGTGGTGCCTGCTATGGGATGTACCGAACCCATCTGCGTTGCCCTCGCTACGGCTAAGGCAACAGAAATCTTGGGCACTACTCCCGTGAAGGTGGAAGCCCTCCTCAGCGCCAACATCCTTAAGAACGCTATGGGCGTAGGTATCCCCGGCACAGGCATGGTAGGTCTCCCTATCGCCATTGCGTTAGGTGCGCTTATCGGGAAGTCTGCCTACGGGTTGGAAGTCATTAAGGACAGCAACGCCCAGGCGGTAGAACAGGGTAAGAAGTTCATTGACGAAGGGCGTATCTCTATCTCTTTGAACGAGGAGACTACGGAGAAACTCTACGTAGAAATTCGTTGCACGGATGCTGAGGGAAACACCTCGCGCACCATTATTGCGGGACAACACACCAACTTCACCCTCGTTGAGAAGAACGGCACTCCTCTTAACACGGCATCCACTGCCACTTGTGATGGTTGCGCAGAAACTCCCTCTCCCATCACCAATGCTCCGAAGCTCACCTTGCGCACTGTATTTGACTACGCCACCACTGCCCCACTCGAAGAAATCAGTTTCATCAACGAGGCAGCAACCCTTAATATGGCGGCTGCGCAACAGTCATTGGAAGGAAACTACGGACACTGTTTAGGTAAAACCCTCACACGCCCCCTCGGTAAAGGCATCATGGGCGAATCCATCTTCTCCCACATCCTTTCCAGCACCTCCTGCGCTTGCGACGCTCGTATGGCAGGCGCCATGATTCCCGTAATGAGCAATTCCGGAAGTGGCAACCAAGGCATCTGCGCCACAAATCCCGTGGTAGTCTTCGCCCGTGAAAACCACAACACGCAGGAAGAACTCACCCGCGCTCTCATGCTCAGTCACCTCACCGCCATCTACATCAAGCAACACCTCGGCACCCTCTCCGCCCTCTGCGGTTGCGTAGTAGCATCAACGGGTTCCAGCTGTGGCATCACCTACCTCATGGGTGGCACCTACGAACAGATTTGCGCCGCGGTGAAGAACATGATTGCCAACCTCACAGGCATGATTTGCGACGGCGCCAAACCCTCATGCGCCCTCAAGCTCACCTCTGGCGTCAGCACCGCCGTCCTCTCCGCCATGCTCGCCATGCAGGGCAACTGCGTAAGTAGCATCGAAGGCATCATCGACGACGACGTGGACCAGTGCGTACGCAACCTCGTCAGCATCGGTGCCCACTCCATGAATGAAACCGACAAGCAAGTGCTTGATATTATGGTCGGGAAGAGCAAGAAGTAACCCACTGCATCTTCTTCATCGAAACCACAAAATAAAATCCGCAATGCAAGTTATGACAAACTGCATTGCGGATTTTGATATTGTAATATTGGTGTCTCGTAAACTTTTTGAGAAGTAACGCCCTACCAGGTAGGGTGTTCAAAACTTTGGGTTATCAGGTAAAATAACCTGTGCCCATTGAGGTATATCGGATACATAAATCTTACTTACAATACCATTTGCTAAACGGAATTGAATCTTGGCCTCTTCTCCATCTTTAGAATTATCGTACACATAGAGTCGATCGACGATAGAAGATACGACCTTACAATTCTCGATAGACTTAAAATACCTTGAAACAATTTTAGGTATAGGTACGTCGTGACCGCCCTTCATTACTCTATTTGCAATTCGGGAAGCATTTATCGCTGGAGTTGAGGTCGAGATAAAAAATAACCGGATAAAGAAACCTTCCCTTTTTGCTCGTGCTATAAAGTCGACCTTGTCAATGGCCGACATCACCGTTTCAAATACAAAACTCTTCTTCTCACGCAAACATTGTTCACGCCATTCAGCACAATAATTAGCAGCCTTTATCACAGCCTCATGAGAATTCCAGTCACCAAATAATTCATTGGCAACATCATCTGGATTTATATAGGTTGTACCCTCTGCCCACTCATGATGCAGAAACCTTTTGGTCACCGATGTCTTGCCTGAACCATTAGGTCCAGCTATAATAATAAGTTCAGGCTTATACCCTTCCTTACCCATTGATTATATGATTTAAGCGTTGAGTCCAAAACTCACGTTTGGCTGCAATATTTTGAAACATTTGCTGAAAATGAAAATCAATTGCCTTTGCGCTACTTTCACGAGCCTCTTGGGCAACCTCCTTCATAATTTGCTCTAACATTTCGTCAGTGGGTTCTTGCCCAATCCCAAATCTATAGGCATTCATTTCCTTATCTGACATAACGTAATTCAATTTATAGTTTTTGCAAAAGTAACAAATTCTCTGTATATTACCAAAACTCCGCAACGCAAGTTACTCGTAACTACGTTGCGGAATTTATTTCCTACAAAAAACTATTACGGTAGCATCAAGAAGCCATTCACGAAGGCATCGGGGAAGATGAATTTCTTTTCGCCTTCGTTGAATTTGACATAGATGAACTTCTCACCCTTGTTCAAACGCTCTACCGTACCAATGCCAAACTTCTTGTGTAACACGGAAGCACCCATTTCTAAGGTGTCCAATCTCTGTTGCAAGGCTGCTAAATCCAGTGAAGGCGTTGGTGCGACTGCTACGGGGGCAGTAGCCATAGTAGTTGCTACGGGGGTAACAACACGCTCATAGGATGACGATGCCTTACTCGCCGTCACACGCTTTGCTTCGGGAACATCATCACGCGTCTTCGTGGTACGATCATAAGATGAACGGTAAACACTCTCGTCGTATTCCGAAATGGAGATCTGTTGGTTGTAATACAACTTCTCATACTCCTTCTTTCGAATCGTCGTATCCCAACCGCCCACTTCGTCATCGGCATGCTTGTCGAGTCCAGTGTACGTAAGACTGGCATCCTCATAGCGTTTGAACTTAAAGATAGCGTCATTCATCAGCGGTGCGTTAAACACCCCGAGCGAGCAGAGCATGTTAAAATCCTCCACGCTCAAGCCTGTCACCTTCTTGAAAAGTCCGGGTTCCAACTGCGTGATGACATCCTTCAAGCAACGCTCACGATAGTCCGTAAGGTACATAAAGACGGGAATGCGCGTAGCAAACTTAATCAGTTTCTCCTGAATCTGCTTGCGCTTGCTCTTCATTTCCTTCTCCTCCGCCGAGATTTCCTTCTTCTCCTTGGGCGAGGGGTCGGGATTCTCCTTCTTTGCCTTCTTCACGGCCTCCGACTTATTGATAATGGTCGTCAGGTCATTGTTCAGGTTACGGAATCCCTCAATGCTCATCAGTGCCTTCATGGCTTCGGGACTATCAAGCAAACGCTTCAGCGTTTCGTTGTCCACATTGACCAGCAACGCCGACTCCCAACGCTTGGCAAGCAACGTTGCCGAAGTTCCAGCCAAGGCGATGTCAAGAATATCCTGCGCATCCACCTCCTTCATGCTACTACCGTCATAGGCAAGGACGGGAAGAAACTTGATAAACTCACCCACCTTCGCCTCGGGATTGCTCTCGTTGATGTCAAGGCGACAACTGTAATCGGAAATTTGACGCAAGGCACGGTCGAGCGCAAAGTCAAACACGTAACACTCGTCCTTCATAATCGTGCGAGCGCCCTCCTCATTCTTCACCTCCCACGGACTTTGCACGCGGAAAGCAGCCTGGAAGTAAGTCTCTGGACTCTTCAAGTTGCGCAACATGAAGATGCCCGACCATGGTTTCACGGTAACGCCCGTTGTCAATTTTCCACAAGTCAGTGTGATGGTCTTCGTGGCCAACGGGTCACCCATATTGGCTTGCACGGGATGCAAGGCATCCAAGCCGATCCCCGCCCCCGTTCCGGCACACACTACAACATTATAATCGTGGTAAAACTTATTCTGACGTTGCTTCAACAAGTTCGCCATGGCAAAACACGACGCTACATTGGGTAGGAACCACAAGGTGTGTGAAAGCACGTTCAACAATCGCGTATCGCTAAAGGGCATGGGCGGACGCTTGTCCTGTCCCAATTTCAAGTCGTCCACACTGGCAGGAAGATAGCCCCCACGAATGAGGTCGAGCCACTTCTGCACTTCGTTCTCATACTTAAAGCGCGCCTCATCGCCCCTACCCTCTGCGGCGAAGAACAGGTTGAGGTCGAATTCGTCAAACTCGCCCTGCTTCGCCACCTCCTGAATTTCGTCGGGCATGCGGTAGGTGAGCATCACCATACGGGGCAACGAAAGGTAAGGATTGCCCGCACCCTTCCACTCCGCCTTGGCACGTTGCTCATCGGAGTAGGTCCAGTTGAAAATCTGCTCCTCAATAAACTCACCCGTGTTGATGGCACGGAACGGCGTACCCGACAGGAAAAGGTAATACTTCGTGGAGATGGGCAACCACGATTCGTTAATCGCATTGTTCGCCTCGTCCTTCTTATACTTTTCAGCATCGAAGTCCACCTCGCTTTCCTCGTCCTCCTTTTCAAAGAGTTCCTTGGCGCGCTCCCTCCAAGCCCCGAAGTGGTACTCGTCGAAAATCACCAAGTCCCAATTCGTAGCATGGATAAACTCATTCTTCGTCTTGATACCGCCACTATCGTTCGTGCCCAACAAGTCCTGGAACGAGCCAAACACCACGATGGGTCTTGACTTATCGGCACGTTGAAATTCCTGGTCAATGTTGAGGTTGTTATTGCGCGCATCCTTGTTGGAGATGTATTGCCACCCCTCAAAGTCCATGTGCGTCATGAGGTCCTCACGCCATGCCGATTCGACGGCTGGTTTGAAGGTCAGAATCAAGATGCGCGCCAAGTCCATGCGCTTTGCCAACTGATAAGAAGCAAAGGTTTTCCCGAAGCGCATCTTGGCGTTCCACAAGAATTTCGGAATACGATTCGGATCGGAGCGCAACGCTTGTTCAAAGTAAGTTGCCGTCTGCTCCACGGCGCGAAACTGCTCGGGGCGCATGGTGAAATTTTGAGTGCGTTGCTCTACATTATCCGTCCCCGTGCGCAGCGCAAGTATCGCCGCCATCACATCTGCTACCGTACAACGGAACCATTCATCCGTCTTGTCCAACGGATTCAAGCGTTGACATCCCTTGCGCTCCAAAGCTTTGTGCACATCCTTGTCCGTGAAGCACGAACCATCATTTGCCATAGCAGACTCCACCAGCACGATTTCATAGTGCACCTTACTGGTATGCAACTGCTCCTCTATGCGCTCCTTCGCCGTGCGGTCGGTGTAGCCCACCTTCAAGAAACCCTTATGCGACTCCACGCCCACCAATCGGTAAGCATAAATCGTCGGTGTAATTTTAGGACGTTGTGGAAAGAAAATATTATGTGCCATAGTCTTATTCCATTGGACGAATCATTGATTCAATAAACGCAATCTCTTCTTCGGTCAAACCATACTTGGCGTAGAGTTTAGAATCTGGCCACTCTTCATTAAAATTCAACAACGGGACAAAGCAAAATTTGTCTTTTGAGAGATTAATTGAAGACACTGCTTGAAGTAATAAGAATCTCGCAAAACGGGTTTTAAGAAAAGAACAAAGGTTTTTCGCCTCTATTTCATTATCAAAATTACCCAATATCAAATATGAATCAGTACATACCTCTTGTGGTTTTAACACCTTTGTGGATGAAAGCACTTTCATCATACCATCCTTATCAGGTTCTCCAGCGTGCTCGCAAGTTACCTTGCTTATCATTACTTTATAAGAATCTGCATAATCAAAATTTTGCGAGATAGTTTTTTTAGTGACATATCCAATTCCTTTACTGGAATGGAGAACATAACCGTCTTCTATTGGTTTATCAAAACCACGCTCATAAGATGCTATACCAAATGGATTACGAGATAGCATTATTTCAGAAAGAGAATTTGTATCTATAGCTTTTACTTTATGGATTATTTGGACGGCGGAATTATGTCGGACAAATATTGGAAACTCATCAAGCGCTCTCATCTCATTACTTTCAACTCCATTCAATATAGTTGTAAAATTACATAATCCACTGGTTCCTCTTTCCCACAAAAAATAACAGACTCCTCCACCGATACTATTATTAGGAAAACATTCTTTTGCGTTTACAAAGTCTCTTATAACCCTGATTTGCTTATCCGAAAGCATTGTATTACGAAATTCATCTAATCCTTTACCTCCAGCATACCATCGAGCAGGAATAATCATTGTCAAAAAACGAGGACTCAACTTTTTTGCCTGCTCTATAAATAGATGATAAATGGGCTTTGCACTTGCTCCATTCCCTCCATCACTCAACTGATACGGCGGATTGCCAATAATCACATCGAACTTCATATTGAATAACTTTTTAACATCAAGGTTGTGAATAAACTGGTAAGCATAAGTTTCGAGTTCCTGGTCGCGGTCGTACTCGCTTTGCGAAGCACCACAGTGAATACATTTGCCGTTCTGCCACGTGTGCTGAATGCGCTGGTAGATAATATTGCCCTGTGGTTTGTCTTCAGGGAACTGGTATGCCGACCACGGACTGCTCGGAAACTTGCTACAATACACGCTACGGCGTGCAAGCAAACTCGTAAGTTCCGTAATGGCGATGCCGTAAAGTTGCTTTGAGAAGATATGCTCCAAACGCTTTTCGAGGTCGGGCATCTGGCGCTCCAACCCCTTAATCAGTCGCTTCGCAATCTCGCGCAGAAACACACCGCTCTTGCAACACGGGTCGAGAAACGTGGTGTCGGGATTTTCAAACAACTCCTGTGGCAACATATCAATAATGCGATTTGCCAATTCGGGCGGAGTAAACACTTCGTCATTGCTCAAGTTCGCAATGCACGACAACACGTCAGGGTTATAGACGCTGTTAAACAAATTGTTTTCCATAGAATTATGTGCTACCGCAGAGTCATCACCGTGAGGCGCTATCAGAGTGTGACGTTGTGTATAATTTTAGAATCACATACCACGCTCCTGGAGGAGGAGACGCCACACGTGTGACGTCTCTACGAATGTTCGTGTACTTTTTTATAATGCGTAATATATCGGCGGAGGAAGATACCGCCCTCCTCCTTTTGATCTTCTAAAAGCGGAGCGAAGAGACTACCTTCTTCATGACACATCAAGAGGTCCGACATCGTATAGTCCGACCGCTGCATTTGCGTCGTCCCGATAAGTGTCCATTCCGAGAAGACAATGGGCGCCGTTGTGTCCCGACCTTCACCGTCCACACACATCAAGGTCAAGGCGTTGCCATTGATAATGTTGCGCCCAATAATAAAGCGAGCCGCCTCGCGCACCTCGTCCGAAGCGTTGGAACCACAAAGCGCGGTGTACTCCGCATCCCAAATTCGGAACAAACGCTCACGACACGCCAGGACATTATCGTTCATAATGTCCACACCGTAAAGACTACCAAGCGCCAAGATGGAAAGTTTCTCAAAGTCACGCGGACTTTTACGATACTTGCGCTTGAGTTCCGTAAGTTTGCGTTGAAGAATAACAGACAAGAAATTCCCGTCGCCACATGCTGGTTCGAGGAAGCGAGAATCAGGGCGCAAACATTCATCTGCCACAAGGTCGCACATGGCATTCACCTCCCTTTCGGCGGTAAACACCTCGCCACGTTCAGACACGCGCTCCTTGGATTTGATTTGAGATTTCTGTTCTTCGGAAGCAGCCATTTGTATCCCATCAAAATAAAACACGGCATGGGCTACAAACACCGCAATAACATATTGGTTTTCGTTCAGACACAAAAAAGACGTGAAGCCCGGATACTTGTTGCTCGCTTCACAATCTGAGGCTCGTAGGAATTGCCCATCGTAGTCGAAACGAGCAACGCCGAAAGCCCCACGCCGATATGTTAAAATACGCCTAACGCACCCTACGTTTCTTGGCATACGGATACACCAAGGGCTGTAAGGCATAGTTAGGGCATGTATATAACACACCACGGGGCATTCACCGTTGCTTTGTTCTTGACTACGATTGAAATTTTCCTACGATTTCAGATTGTCAAAACCAAAGCGTAGTAAACGCCTTTTATATATGTCTTGCCCCACCCTCCCTTTTTCCTTTCGTCAAGGAAAACGTTCGGCGCAGGGACGTGCCACAGCAGAATTGTACGAACTCAAGAACGAATGTTCTTTACATTTGAACTTTTCATTTGCAGCACATTTGCAAATTTACACATTTATCTTATATAGAAGGAATGTTCAAGAAAAAATTGGGACATCATTCCAACGTAGAGACGTCATATTATGGCGTCTCCCCCATGTAGAGATACAAATCATGCGCCCATTTTTCTGAGCCATCTGAAGCACCGCCATTTTCCTAAACCCAAAAACACCTAATAACCTATTTATCTGCGATATACAAAATACACACCCCGATTCAAATCGTTCAAAAAAGTGAACAAATGGGTTCTCCTTGCGATATTTCTCCACCTTCCGAGTCGTCGTCACAAACAAACGATTCTCAAACATCGAAACGAGTCTCAAATTGTAAAACCTTGGGCTAAAAGTTTAACTTTTATTAAGAAGATTTAACACTCCATCCAACCTACAAAACATTACTCGGCACCAATTTTTAATTTCTCGGCACCTATTTTTTACGAAGTGCCGAGAAATTTCCACAAAATCGGACTTATTTTTCAAAAACTCAAAACAAATATATCCTGATAATCAGATAGTTAAAAAGGAGGTTTTACCCGTATGGATAAAACCTCCTTCTCCGCAATGCAAAGATAATACATTTATGAGCGAAATGCAAATCCGCCATTTGGGGTGCTGGACGGAGGTTTGCGAAAAATTGTTACATTTTAGGGAGCGCTTCTAAAACAATCCTTATGCCAATTTTCAACATTGGTGAGTACATAATTCATAATTGTCTCAAACGCTCCAGTGTCACGAATGATATGGTCGTGGAAGCGTGTTTGCCATCGAAAAGGGATTTGTTGCTTGTTCGCATACTTGGTAACAGCAGTTTTCATTTGAGAAATTATATAGGACAAATTTCCACAAGATTCCGCGATACGTTTCATTTGCGTAGAGACGTCACATTGTGGCGTCTCCTCAACAGAAGGAGACATTGGGGAACATTCACATTTTTCTGAATCTGTCTCGCCTGCAAATGGAAATTGGATACTGATTACCAGATGAATGTGATTGGGCATCACCACATACGAGTGCAAAATAACATGTTCATTGATTATCGGAATTTGTGATATACAATATTCGGTATAAACACCTAATTTTGATAGACACATTTTTTCATCAATGATATTTCCAAAATAATGCTTGCGCTCATGCGTGCAAATGGTCACAAAGAAAGTTCCCTCATTATAATTGTGTGGAGCAAAGCGCGCAGAAGGTATTCTGTATGTTCCCTTGTATTTGTCTATCATAGCAATAGATTTTGTATTGCGAAAATACCCATTTCATGGAAAATATCCAAAAGTACCGACCATTTTCCACCGAGATTTCATGTCCAACGTAGAGACGTCATATTATGGCGTCTCAAGAAATGTGGGTGTCTCCACATTATGCATGGGTGCCCCCTCGTCAAAATAGAACATCTTCCCCCCATTTTCGAGACGCCATAATATGACGTCTCTACGTTCGATGATATTCCCAAAGGAAACGCATATTTATATTATGTCATCTCAAAAAAATAATGTAACTTTGCACTGCTTATTATGAACCTTTTACAATTACTAAAATAGACATGACAAATTTCCCCAAACTCGTAAACGCAATTATTGACGGAATACAAGAAAAGAAGGGTCGTAGCATCGTAGTGTGTGACCTCACAAAGTTTGATACTGCCCCTGCACAATACTTCGTGGTTTGCACAGGCAATACGCCCCAGCAGGTGGATGCCATTGCGGACTCTGTAGAAGAATTTGCACGCAAGCAAGCGGGTGAAAAGCCTGCAACAGTAGCAGGTTTGAACAATGCCATTTGGGTAGCTGCCGACTACGGCACTGTTATGGTGCACATCCTTGTGCCCGATGCACGTGAGTTCTACGACATCGAAAACATTTGGGCAGACGCCAATATTACGGAAATTCCAGATTTAGATTAACAGTTTAGTTGACAAGTTTACAAGGTACGAGTAAACGAGAAAGTTACTCACTACTACCTCCTAACTCCTAACTCCCTCAAATTATGCCTTCTCCTCAACAACCCCAACAGGGAGGTGAGAAGCCCAAGATGCCGCGCTTCAACCTCAGTTGGATATATATTCTTGCCATCGGTGCGCTCATCTATATGATTTATAGTGGTGGTGACGCTACGGGTGGCATCAACAAAGAAATCAGTTATTCAGAATTTAAGACCTACGTCCAAAAGGGTTACACCAATGACATCGTAGTCAACAAAACGGACGGTCAGGTGAGTCTTGTAGTCCTTGGCAAACACATTCAGGAAGTATTTAAGCAGAATGTGGATCAAACGGGAAAGCACCCTACCCTCTCGGCGCGCTATCCCAGTCCTGACAAGGTAGATGCCTTCTTGGACAGCGTAGGTTATAAAGGCAAAGTGACCTTCAAGGAAGAGAGCGGTTGGCTGATGAGCATTCTCGGTAGCATCCTCCCCATCTTCTTGTTCATCGGTCTGTGGTACTTCATCATGAAGCGCATGAGCGGTGGTGCTGGCGGCGGTGGCGGCATTTTCAATGTCGGTAAGAGTCGCGCACGCCTCTTTGACAAGGGTTCTGCAGAAAAGCATGTCACCTTTGCCGACGTAGCGGGTCAGGAAGGTCCCAAGCAGGAAGTCAAGGAAATTGTGGACTTCTTGAAGAACCCTCAGAAGTACACCGAACTTGGTGGTAAGATCCCCAAGGGCGCTTTGCTCGTAGGTCCTCCGGGAACAGGTAAGACGTTGCTTGCAAAGGCGGTGGCTGGAGAAGCGGATGTTCCCTTCTTCTCACTCGCTGGTAGTGACTTCGTAGAAATGTTTGTCGGTGTGGGTGCAAGTCGTGTACGCGACCTCTTTGCAAAGGCCAAGGAGAAGTCTCCCTGTATCATCTTCATTGATGAAATTGACGCCATCGGTCGTGCGCGCGGTAAGAACCCCTCGTTCAACCAAAACGACGAACGCGAAAGCACGCTCAACCAGTTGCTCACGGAGATGGACGGCTTTGGCAACAACTCTGGAGTCATCATCCTTGCGGCAACCAACCGCGTAGAAATTCTTGACGAAGCCCTCCTCCGTGCAGGTCGCTTCGACCGTCAGATTCACGTCGAACTTCCCGACCTTCAAGAGCGTATCGCCATCTTCGGCGTACACCTCAAGCCCTTGAAGAAGGAAGAAAATCTCGACATCGATTTCCTCGCACGTCAAACGCCTGGTTTCTCAGGTGCCGACATTGCCAACGTCTGCAACGAAGCCGCCCTCATTGCGGCGCGTCACAATAAACCCGTTGTGTCAAAGCAAGACTTCTTGGATGCCGTTGACCGCATCATCGGTGGTTTGGAAAAGAAGACCAAGGTCATGACCAAGGCGGAAAAGCGCACGATTGCCATTCACGAAGCGGGTCACGCCAGTGTTTCTTGGCTCTTGGAGCATGCCAATCCCCTCGTGAAGGTGACGATTGTTCCCCGCGGTCAAGCACTCGGTGCTGCGTGGTACTTGCCTGAAGAACGCACGATTACAACGAAGAATCAGATGTTGGACGAAATCTGTGCCACACTCGGTGGTCGCGCCGCTGAAGAACTCTTCACGGGCAACATCTCTTCGGGAGCACTCAACGACTTGGAGACGGTCACAAAGCGTGCTTACGGTATGGTGGCTTACTTGGGTATGAGCGACTCGCTCTCTAACCTCTGCTATTACAACAATCAGGAGTATGGTTTCACCAAACCTTATTCTGATAGCACTGCCGAAAAGATTGATGCTGAAGTAAGCAAACTCATCCAAGCGCAGTATGAACGTGCAAAGCGCTTGTTGAGTGAGAATGCAGAGAAGCATGCACAGCTCGCCAACTTACTCTGCGACAAGGAAGTGATCTTCACCGAAGACGTAGAAAACATCTTTGGCAAGCGCCCCTGGAAGAGTCGTGCCGACGAGATTTTGGAAGAAGAGCAAAAGCCTGAAGCAGAACTCCCCCTCACCGACCGCACCGAAGAACTTGAAGCGGTAAAGCAAATGATTGAGGAAGAGCGCAAGCAGGCAGCTGCTGAAGAAGCGCAAAGCGCAGAGTAAATTTATACCTTATAGGGATTATAGTAACCATAGAGCCTATAGTACCTATAGATAAAACACCATAACAACGAATGAAGAATTTCATCATCCGCGCCATCACTGGCCTCACCTTTGCTGCTGTGCTTATTGGTAGCATCCTTTACTCTCCCGTGTCACTCATCACGCTCTTCAGCATCGTGGCAGCGTTGACCATTTGGGAATTTGGCACCATTGTCAACAATCATGCCGGAGCTTCTATGAACCGCATGATCAGCGCAGCGGCGGGTTTCTACCTTGTTTTCGCTGTGGGATGGTATCAAATGGGGTTGATTTCTGGACGTGAATTCACGCCCTACTTGCTCACACTCATTTATTTATTAGTAAGCGAACTCTACCGTCAGGAACCCAATCCCCTCAAGAACTGGGCATACGCCTTTGCAGCGCAGATGTACATTGCCCTCCCCTTCGCCCTCCTCTCCGTGTTGGGATTGCGCTACGATAGTTTTGCAGACACCATGCAGTACGACTTCATCTTCCCCCTCTCCGTCTTCATCTTCCTTTGGATGAGCGACACGGGAGCTTACCTTGTAGGCAGTCTGTTGAGCCGTTACTTCCCCGCAAAGCTCTTCCCCCGCATTTCTCCCAAGAAGTCGTGGGTAGGTAGCATCGGAGGCGGATTGCTCTGCCTCGCAGCAGCATGGGGCATCTACGCTTACGCCCCCGAATATATGGAACTTTGGCAATGGATGGGCTTGGCGCTCACCGTATGCATCTTCGGCACATGGGGCGACCTCGTTGAAAGCCTCCTCAAGCGCCAAGTAGGCATCAAGGACAGCGGTAACATCCTCCCCGGTCACGGTGGCTTGCTTGACCGCTTCGACTCCTCTCTGCTTGCCATCCCCGCGGCAGTCGTTTATATTCACATGGTGTGCTAAAAAGAAAATACATACAAGACGACAACTATAGGACTATGGGAGCATTGAATGCTCCCATAGTTTTTATGATTTAGCACACTATAGAGAATCACGATTTTACTATTCATCTTTTGAGTAATTATAAAAAAGCACTACCTTTGCGTTGTTGAATAATTTATCAAAGGACTACAACCTCCACTTATTTTTAAAAGAACATTCTCTGAATAACAATACATACTCCCAACGGATGAATCGCAATTCTAAAAAATATAGACAACTTCATTTCGCGGTGATGGTTATTGAAGCAAGCGCAAAGCAAGAAAAGATGACCTCCCGTGAAATGTTTCAACGACTGAAAGCACAAGATTTAATCCGTCAACGATTGAATCGACACTACGAAATGTTACACACCCAAAGTCTTGATTGGGTGGTAGAAGACACGATAGAAACACTCCATAATTGGGAAGCACAAAAAACATAGCAATGATGACACTTTATCATGGATCGGACGTCTGCGTTGAAAACCCACTCGCAAAAGCTGGAAGAAAGAATCTGGACTTTGGACGCGGTTTTTATTTAACCACGCTTCGCAAACAAGCTGAAGCGTGGGCTTCAATTATTGCAACGCGCAAAAGTAAACTAACGTCTGGAATTGTTAGTGTTTACAACTTTGACAGAGACAAGGCAATTGCTGAAGGTATTGTCTTCAAGATATTTGAAGCGTATGATATGGAATGGTTAGAGTATGTTATCAATTGTCGTAAAGGTAAAGATGTATATTCTGCGTATGATGTCGTAGAAGGTGGTGTCGCAAATGACAATGTGATTGACACAGTGGAAGATTACGAAAAAGGTATTATCACTGCCGAACAGGCATTAGGACAATTACGATACAAAAAACTTAACCATCAGATGTGTATCTTAAAACAATCTGTGATTGACCGTTACGTTACTTATGTCAAATCTATAACTTTAGAGTAATAATGAGAGATAATGTTCTATGGCGTAAGCAAACCAGTATCATTTTCTTGCTTGCTAAAACCTTACAAATTGACACTGACAGAGCTCTTGAATTGTATTACTCAACAAACGTGTCTCAACAACTTTCCGACCCAACGACTGGACTGCAATTGATGAGTGACCAGTACATCGTTGACAACATACTAATGGAAATAAACGGATAACCTCAACACGAAATAACATACAATTCATTTTTACTCATTTAAGTTTCGCAAGTGCTCGACCTCTTATGTTTTAAGGTTATTAAGTGAAAGGAGAAAGGAGAAAGGAGAACCGACGCCAAACCGAGTGCAATCAAGCTTGCTTGAATTGCCGAGGTGCGAAGGAGGAAAAGACCGCAACGCGGGATTAAAGGAGAAAGACCATGCGGGATGATAGTCCGCACGAATTACCGACTACTTACTACTTACTACTTACTACCTACTATTTTGTAGCGACCTAACAACCTCATAATACTACACATCTTTGGAGTGAGGATTATTTGTGAACAACTGCTATATTATCTATTTTTACATATCACATAACCAATCCTAATTATGATTAAGAAACTTATTCTCCCCCTCCTCCTCTTCGGAGTAACCACTACAGCTTCGGCACAGCTTGATGTGCTCGGAAAACTTACTGGTGCATTAAAGTCTAACACTACCAATTCAAGTAGCAGTAAAGACGATGCTCTTACTTCAGGCATCTCAAGTCTTTTGGGTTCTCTGCTCGGCAACTCAACACTCAGCGCCAACGACGTACAGGGCACTTGGCGTTACAAGGGCGTAGACTGCGTATTTGAAACTGAAAATGTATTGATGAAGGCAGGCGGTGAAGCTGCAACTGCAAAGATTGAAACTAAAATCAACGATGCACTCAAGAAGGTGGGCGTAACAAGCGAAGCGCTCGCATTTACGTTTAACAGCGACAACACCTTCACCATCAACGTCAAGGGACGCAACTTAAAGGGCACTTACACTTTGGATTTGGAAAATAAGAAGATTACCCTCTCCTACCTCAACGGCGTGGGCACCATCACTCCTCAGATTGTGAAGAACGGCACCACCATGAGCCTCCTTTACGATGCCGATAAATTCTTAAACTTCTTGACAAGTATCTCTGCCGTTTCTAAAAATGCAACCGTGGCATCCCTCAACGCCCTCCTCAAGTCTTACGACGGCATGCTCATCGGCATGGAGTTGCAGAAGTAATATCCCCTAACATCGCTCCACACACATTATGAAAAAGAATATTCTCACACTATTCATCGCTGGGACATCCCTCTTGTTTACGGGTTGCATGTCTTCATCTTCAGCCCTGTCTTCTTGGGGCGGTCAGCAGCAAACAGTTCCCACTACTCCTACGGGCACCTCGCAGAATTACGGTGGCATTGGTAGTGGACTTGAAAAACTGCTCGGTTCGCTCCTTGGCAACACTACACTGAGTCAGAAGGACATCATTGGCACCTGGCGCTACAGCAGTGCCGACTGCGTATTTGAGTCTGAAAACTTCTTGATGAAGGCTGGCGGTGAAGTGGCAGCAGCAAAGGTTGAAGAGAAAATCAACGCTACGCTCACAAAGTTGGGACTTACTGGCGAACAAATCACTTTCACCTTTAACGCAGACAACACTTACACGGCATCGATTAAGGGACGCGTGATTCAAGGCACTTATGCCCTCGACGTAGCAAACAAGAAACTCACCCTCACCTACCTCAACGGTTTGGGTACGATCACTCCGCAGATTGCAAAGACTGGCAACAAGATGAGTCTCCTCTACGACGCCGACAAACTCTTGAAGTTCCTCACCACCATCTCTGCCGTTTCCAACAACTCCACACTTAAATCCCTCAGCACCCTCCTCGAATCCTACGACGGCATGCTTATCGGATGGGAACTGCAGAAGTAAAATCACACAAATAACATACCGCCTTGTTTGAAAGGCAAATAAAAAAGTTGAAGGTAGCCCATACGTTACCTTCAACTTTTTATTGGTAATAATATAGCAGATGTCCATAAATTATCCTTACTCCAAAGCTGTTGTGCTCTTATTATTCTAGCCACTAATGGGCACGAATTTACACTAATGCCTTGCGGGGCATTTAAGACCGGATGGATATTAGTGAAAATTAGTGTTCATTAGTGGCTCTAAATAAAACAAACGAGTTTTCGCGGACAACCAAAGGTCACGCAAGTAACACCTATATTATTGCCTTAATTTTTCTGCCACACGATACCACTTCTCTGCTTCCTCCATATTACGCTCACAACCAAATGCGTTTTCGTAACACCATGCCAGATTAAAGGCCGCTTGATAGTGTTTATTATGAGCAGCTTTTAGATACCACTCAAAAGCCTTTTGATTATTTCGTAGCACACCGATTCCCTTGGCATAACTCCATGCTACACAGAACTGGCACTCTGAGTTATTTTGCTCTGCACCCTTCATATACCAATCAAACGCCGCTTGGGGTTCTTTCTTACCTCCGTAACCTTCTTGTAAGCAAAGCCCCACGGCAGAAAAAGAGGGAATATACCCTTTATTAGCAGCTTCCTGATACCAATACAATGCCTGCTGCTTGTCTGTTTGGCATCCAAATGCATTTTCATAACACCAAGCAAGGTTGTGGGTTGCAATCAAGTTGCCATTCTCTGCCGACTTACGATACCATTTAAAGGCCTCAAAACGGTCCTCGACTACCCCCCACCCTTTGGCATAATTCCATGCCACTTCAAACTGTGAGTCGGCATCACCTTGAAGCGCTTTTTTCATATTGTAAGCGTGCCACAACTGTAACAACTTAAACTTTAGAAAGGCATAAGGATTCAGGACTCTTAAAGGCGGGAGCTTACCCTTAATCAAGATACCCCCCACTAAATAAACCACATATCCACCTAAAGCAACGAGCAATAAGAAACCTAATGTAGGTATCAATTGAATATTAACATTCATAACCGACAACAGAAGATAAAGGGTGTGCCAAAACTATTCCTTGGCACACCCTTACTATATCATTGAATTACTTCTTCACTGCCTTCTTACGCAACACCACTGCTGAGCGTGCGGGGAGGTAGAGTTTCAACCAACCCTTGCCCTGCTGCTGAAGGAGGGGATCGTAGTTGGTGAAGTGTTCGATGGTGTCGTCAGAGAGTCCGTTACCACCGTAATCGGGGTTGTCGGTGTTGAGCACCACGTTGTAAGAACCTTCAGGCACCATGAAACCGTAACCTTCGTAAGAGCGGTCGGGCGAGAAGTTGAACACGAAGAGAAGGTCGCCACGTGAGTAAGCAAGCACCTGGTCGCCATCGTTGTGCCAGATTTCCTGCACCTTATGCTTGAGCAGCGACTTACCACTCTTGAGAAGGGCAATCATGTCGCGGTCGAAGTCGCCAAGATAGTGGTAGCAGAGCTCCTTGTTATCCACCAAGTTCCACTGACGGCGCGCATACTTATGGCTCCAGCCATTGCCCTCGCGGGGGAAGTCGATCCACTCGGGATGACCAAACTCATTACCCATAAAGTTGAGGTAACCGCCGTTGATGGTAGAGGCAGTAACGAGGCGAATCATCTTGTGGAGCGCAATACCACGGTGTGCCATGAAGTTTTCATCACCCTTCTTGAAGTGCCAATACATATCAGCGTCCACAAGGCGGAAGATGAGGGTCTTATCACCCACAAGCGCTTGGTCGTGACTTTCTGCGTAAGAGATGCACTTTTCGTCGGCACGGCGGTTGGTGAGTTCCCAGAAGATGCCAGAGGGATGCCAATCTTCGTCCTTCTTTTCCTTAATAATCTTAATCCAATAGTCGGGCACGTTCATCGCCATGCGGTAATCGAAACCGTAACCGCCGTCCTTCACGGGCGCTGCAAGTCCGGGCATACCACTCACTTCTTCAGCAATAGTAATGGCATTGGGATTGACTTCGTGGATGAGCATATTGGCAAGCGTGAGGTAGCAAATAGCATTGCCATCCTGATTGCCGTTGAAGTAGTCGCCGTAACCGCAGAAGGCTTCGCCGAGTCCGTGACTATAATAAAGCATTGAGGTTACGCCGTCGAAGCGGAAACCGTCGAAGTGGAATTCTTCTAACCAGTACTTACAGTTAGAGAGGAGGAAGTGGATGACTTCGTTCTTACCATAGTCGAAGCAGAGACTGTCCCAAGCGGGATGTTCGCGACGGTCGCCGGGATAGAAGAACTGGTTGGGGTCGCCGGCAAAGTTGCCAAGACCTTCCACTTCATTCTTCACGGCATGGCTCTGCACGAGGTCCATGATGACAGCAATACCGTTTTGGTGGGCTTCGTCAATGAGTTGCTTGAGTTCTTCGGGGGTGCCGAAGCGGCTACTTGCCGCAAAGAAGGAACTTACGTGGTAACCGAAACTACCGTAATAGGGGTGTTCCTGAATCGCCATAATCTGGAGGCAGTTGTAACCTTCCTTGATGATACGGGGAAGCACATTGAGGCGGAACTCTTCGTAAGTACCTACGCGCTCAGCATCTTGTCCCATACCGATGTGGCATTCGTAGATGAGAAGCGGATCGCGCTGGGGCTTGAACTTCGTCTTCTTCCACTGGTATTCTTCCTGAGGCGCCCATACCTGTGCTGAGAAAATTTTCGTTTCTTCGTCCTGCACTACGCGACGCACCCACGCAGGAATACGTTCGCCACAGCCGCCTTCCCAATATACTTTGAGCTTGTAGAGGTCGCCATGCTTCATCGCCTTTGAGGGGAGCTTGATTTCCCAATTTCCCGTCTTGGGGAGGCGCTTCATGGCATAGGCTTCGTCTTCCTGCCAGTTGTTAAACTCACCTATTACGTAAATCTTCGTAGCATTAGGCGCCCATTCGCGGAGCACCCACTGGCGCGCTGTGCGGTGAAGACCAAAATAGAGGTGTCCGCCAGCAAACTCGGAGAGACTGCCCTTACCACCGGTAAGTTCGTTGAGCTTGTACATCACATGGTCGTAACGACCTTGAATTGCCTCATTGAAGGGTTCGAGCCAGGGGTCGTTCTTCACGAGCTTAAGTAACGGCTGCTTCTTGGCAGCAGGTTTCTTTTTAGTTGCCATAATATTTAAGGTTAATAAGTTTTTTAGTAAACGAGTAGACGAGGTACGAGTAGACAAGAAGAGTTACAGAGTTAACAGTTCGCTCCGCTTGGAGGTCTTAAGGTTTTAAGACCATGCGGGATTTTTTTGGACTAATAGGCATGAACAACTTTCAGTGCCTAACAGGTTGGAATAGGCAGGAACAGGCCTTAACAACCTGCGCGATAATGCCCAATTGATTTTCCACCGCGCAAGCACTTTCTCCTTTCTCCTTTCTCATTTCCCCTTTTTCCTTTCTCATTTCCCTACTACTGTTCCTTCCTTCTTCCCTGTTGGAAAATGCCCTTTGCTATAAGGGTTCCGTGGGCGTCGTATTCATAGAAAGCACCGTCGCGCTCACCTTCCACATAGATACATTCCAAGCGTTTGCCATTAGCATCTGTTTCCACGGCTTTACCATGCTTACGTCCTTGTTCGAAAGTGCCTTTAAACTTGCTGCCGTCAGCATAGGTAATAGTACCTTCACCGTGCATCACGTTGTTTGCCCACGAACCGACATATTCATCGCCATTGATCCAACGATAGGTACCTTGTCCGAAGCGTTCGTTGTGCTTCCACTCACCTGTATAAGTGGCTGTCTTGTACCAGGTATAAGTACCTTGACCGTGTTGGCGGCCTTCAAGATAATTACCAACGTATTTATCACCAGAAGCAAAGTTGGTCACCCCTACTCCAGAACGCTCGCCACGAACGTAGTCGCCTTCATACACATCGCCAGCAGCTGAAGTGAAACGTCCCTTGCCGTGCATGAGGTCATCCACCCATGTTCCTACATACTTTCCGCCATCGGCATAAGTATAGGTACCCTTTCCAGAACGAACATTATCCTTCCACTCACCTTCATAGCGCGCACCATCGCACCAATCATACACACCGATGCCGTGTTTCTGGTCATCCTTCCACCCACCGGTATAAGTCACACCGTTTGCAAAAGTATATGTACCCTGCCCATTGCGCTCATCATCTTTCCATTCTCCATCATAGATGTCGCCATTGTAATAGTACATAATACCCCTTCCCTCGCGGGAGTCACGATACCAAAGGCCAACGTATTTATTATTGTCGAGATAGTAATAAGTGCCACGACCGTGTTGCTCATTCTGCAACCATTGCCCTTCATAGCGTTCACCATTTGAAAAAACGAAGGTTCCCTGTCCCTGACGCTTACCCTTATGGTACTCACCCTCGTAAACATCTCCGTTATTATAGGTTGCGCGTCCCTTGCCATGAGGCTTATTTTTGGAGAGTTCACCTGTGTAAATGCCCACTCCGTTCTTGAAGTAATAAGTGCCCAGCACTATCTTTTGCGCCCCCACTCCCCAACAAGTCAAGGAGAAGAGCAGCAGTGAAGTCATTAGTTTCTTATGTGTTTGTAACATATCGTTAAGCCTGTTGTTCCAAAAAGTTTTTGGCGCGTTCCAAATCTTCGGGGGTATCAATACCAATGGTTTCCACGTCTGTCGTTCCAACTTTGATGCGATACCCTGCTTGCAACCAACGAAGTTGTTCCAGCGACTCTGCTTGTTCCAAGACACCGAGTGGCATAGCGGTAATCGCTTTCAACACTTCGCAACGATAGGCATAAAGTCCGATGTGCTTGTAAAACGTATGCTGCGTCAACCACTCGGACTTGTCAACACCACGAAGGTAAGGGATGACCGAACGACTGAAATAAACAGCATAACTATTGTTGTCAAGCACCACCTTCGGCGAATTAGGATTCTCAAGCACCTCTATACCATCTGCAGGCACAAAGGGTTTTACGAGGGTGGCAATCTGTGTGTCAGCATCCTCAAAACATTGCTTGATGGTTTCGAGTTGTGACGGAGCGATAAAAGGTTCATCCCCCTGCACATTTACAACAACATCAAAACCTGCGCCTAACTTTTCAAGGGCTTCGAAACAACGATCAGTACCGCTCTTGTGGTGCGTACCTGTCATCACACAACGTCCGCCAAAGGTGTTCACGCATGCTTCAATGCGCTCATCGTCAGTCACGACATAGGCATTTTCAAAAACAGTAGATACACGTTCGTAAACATGCTGAATGATGGGTTTACCAGCCAACAGAGCAAGGGGTTTACCCGGGAAACGGGTTGAGGCATATCGCGCGGGGATAAGTGCTAAAAAGTTCATTAGTTTATGGTTTATTTCGGAGCAACCAACGTAAGCGAATAACGGCGTACACACTGCTCCAACGTTTTTCTATTCAAAATAAGAATCTACATCTTCTTCTGGTTCCACGGGTTGGGATGGAAGTTGAGGACCGTTTTTGAAAACAATATCGTTTAACGTATCAACGGGGATTTGCAACGCCTCACGGTCAATATCGAAACCTTCCTCTTGAGTATAACCAAGCGTTTTATCTTCATACACTTTCTTCATGTATTCTGCCCATACGGGGAGTGCCGTTGAAGCGCCCTGACCTAATGAGGTAGAAAGGAAGTGGATATCACGGTCTTCACCGCCCACCCAACATGCGGTAATCAGTCGGGGAACACAACCTACGAACCAACCGTCGGAGTTACTGTTCGTCGTACCCGTCTTTCCCGCAATTGGTGCTGTAAAATTGTACTTGTAACGCAAACGGATACCTGTACCTGCATCCACCACGCCCTGCAACATGTCGAGCATGCGATAACTACTCTGCTCACTGATGACTTCGTTCATGCGGGGAGCAAATTCAGCGATAACAGTCCCATTAGCATCCTCAATACGTGACACCAAAATGGGAGCACTGCGGATACCCTTGTTTACGAATGCCGTATACGCACTAGCCATTTCTGCCACAGTAATGTCACAGGTGCCCAAACAAAGTGCCAATGAAGGATGAATTTCGTTGTTAGCGACGCCAAACTCACGCAAATACTTTGCCAAGCGCACACCTTCGGGGTCGGACTGATACATAAGTTCGGCAGTAATCCAGTTATTACTCTGACTCAACCCCCACTTCAAGGTTACGGGTTCACCGTAACGCGCATTACCAGCATTTCGCGGAGCCCAAACCTTGTCACCAACTTGGTACTCACGCTGCATATTTACGATAGTATCGCTGGGCAGCATACCATCTTCCATCGCCATAGCATACACAAAGGGTTTCATCGTTGAACCTACCTGGCGGCGACCCTTAAAGGCCATATCGTACTGGAAATAGGTATAATTCAAACCTCCGACATACGCCTTAACAAAACCGGTCATCGGATCGATGGACACCAAACCAGAGCGCAAGAATTTCTTATAATGACGGATGGAGTCCATAGGCGTCATAACGGTATCTATCGCACCATTCCATGTAAACACAGTCATCTCAACGGGAGTGGCGAAAGCCTGCTTCATTTCTGCTTCAGAAGCACCTGCAGCTTTCATCTTCACATAGCGTTCGCTCTGTCGCATGGAACGATTTAAGATTTGGGAAATCTGTTCCTTCGTAAGGTTGTTCGTAAAGGGGAAGTTCGGATGGTTGCGACCATACTCAAACTCTTTTTGCAACACATGCCCAACATGGTTAACCGCAGCTTCTTCGGCATAAGCCTGCATGCGCGAGTCAATAGTAGTATAGATCTTTAAACCATCGGTATAAATGTCGTAGTTTTCACCGTCCTTCTTTTGATTCTTGTTGCACCAACCATAAAGGGGATCATTCGCCCAAGCCAAGGAATCTTCAAAGAACTGCAAACTCTGCCATGAAGCATAGTTACTGCGTTGGGGTTCCTTTGCTGTCATTCTCGTGCGAAGGTGTTCGCGCAAATAGGTTGCCAATCCTTCCTTATGGTCTGCACGTCGGAAATTCAACTTGAGGGGTTGGTCCTTCAAATCATCATACTGACTCTGCGACAAATAACCAGAGCGAACCATCTGATACAACACCACATTGCGGCGCTGACGACAACGTTCATTGTGGCGCACAGGATTGTAGAGCGAGGGGTTTTTACACATACCTATCAGCGTAGCCGACTCAAGAATGGAGAGTTCTGAAGGCTGCTTTCCGAAATAGACACGCGCCGCCGTCTTAATACCTACGGCATTATAGAGGAAGTCAAAGTAGTTCAGGTAAAGCGTCAAGATTTCTTCCTTTGTATAGCAACGTTCCAACTCCACGGCAATAACCCATTCAATAGGTTTCTGCAAAAGACGTTCAAAAGTACTTCCTGCCTTTTCCGAATAAAGTTGCTTCGCCAATTGTTGCGTAATCGTACTACCGCCCCCAGCACTGGTCTGCTGCAAAATGCCACGCTTCACCACAGCACGCAAGAGTGCCTTCACGTCAATACCCGAATGTTCGTAAAAGCGTTCGTCTTCTGTGGCTACAAGTGCCTCAAATGTATGCGGAGATATCTGTTCGAAATCTGTAAATACGCGATTTTCATTGCGTGACCAAGTACCAATCAACTTGCCATCAGCAGTAAACACCTGCGAGGCATAACGGTTAATTGGGTTCTGCAATTCTTCAATGTCGGGCATATAACCAATCCATCCCTTGACTACACCCACAAAAGCAAAACAAACAAGCGCTATCGCCGAGAAGAATAACGCCCAAATTAATATGAAGACTTTCTTGCGCATTTATTTCTAAAATTTATTACGCAAACTTACAAAAAATGTTTCTAATAATTACGTACGCACATCATAATTATTAATTTTAAGGCATATAATTCGTAAAAATGTAGCGTTTTACTTTGCTTGTCGCTACCCAACAAGTAATTTTGCAAGAAATTAAGGAACCAAGAGCACGCATGCGCTCCCTATCGGAACTGACTACACATGGAAGAATCTCAAATCTATTCACAAAAGACACTGGAGTTTATCACCGTCGCTTCGGAGTATTGCAAAACGTTGGAACACTGTCGCGAATTTGAGCAACAGGATTTCATCGACATCATGCGCAACCTCTTGCCGATGATTTATTTGAAGGCTTCGCTGATTGGCGAAATTGAAGAGGCTGATGGATATAACGAACCTAAAGTCACAGAGGACGACTACAATTACATTCGCTCTGGAGTGGCTTCCATTTTAGCTGAAAAGGACGATTTTCTGGATGTCTTCATCGAGGATTTTAAGTATTCGGAACAACCTATTTTATGTACCATTTCTGAAAATCTGGCAGACGTATACCAAGCCCTGCGAAACCTCCTGGAAATCTTCCGTTCAAATTATGAAGATGCCATGCAAGTAGCACTCTATGACACCATTGAAGACTTCAAGATGTATTGGGGACAAACGCTACTTAATGCGCTCAAGGCACTTCACGACGTGCGTTTTTCAGCAAAAGAATAAGTGAATGAAAACTTTATATAGGAACACACCCAAAACTTTAATATCAACACTGCCGAAAGTTGAATTTAAGGGTAAAATCGTTGTCATTCATAGCCAGAGAGAAGTTAAAGCTGCGGTAGATTTCTTAATGCGCCAAACTATTGTGGGCATTGACACTGAAACACGCCCATCCTTTCGCAAGGGACTCGTTCACCAGGTTGCACTCTTGCAAGTGTCTACACTCGACATTTGCTTCCTC
Source organism: Alloprevotella sp. (assembly GCA_045632685.1). Taxonomy (GTDB): domain Bacteria; phylum Bacteroidota; class Bacteroidia; order Bacteroidales; family Bacteroidaceae; genus Alloprevotella. The sequence continues at coordinate 11,692 of JAZQXB010000028.1, read as the reverse complement.
TTCCGCCTCAACATGATTGGTCTTCCAGATGAATTGGTGCATTTTTTAGAACACACTGAAATCCAGAAAATTGGACTTTCGCTGAAAGATGACATTGCCCTACTCAAACGTCGCTCTGGCTTCAACCCACAGGGATTCATAGACCTTCAGGATTTCGTAAAAACCATGGGCATTGAGGACATGAGTCTGCAAAAACTCTATGCCAACGTGTTTGGCGAGAAAATTTCCAAGTCTGCACAACTCACAAACTGGGAAAACACCGTACTCACAGAGGCACAAAAGATGTATGCCGCAACCGATGCCTACACCACCCTCCGCCTTTACCTGGAGCTCAACCGCCTCAAACAAACCGACGCCTACAAAATCATTGAAGCAACACCCTAAATTACCCTTTCACCGTTAACCCTTCACCGTAAATCCTTCATCCATCGTGATACAAACCCTTCAACTCCGTAAAGGCAAATCAGAAAGTCTTCGCCGCTTCCATCCCTGGATTTTCTCTGGGGCAATAACTCGTATCCCCGAATCGCTCCAGGAAGGCGACCTCGTACGCATCATTGACGAAAACAAAAAGTTCATGGCACTGGGACACTACCAGATTGGTTCCATCGCCGTACGCGTATTGTCATTCACCGAGCGCCCTATTGACAAACAATTCTGGGTAGAACGCTTGAGTGAAGCCTACCAAGTACGAAAACACCTCGACTTGGTGCGTCCCGACAACGACATCTACCGCCTTGTACATGGTGAAGGCGACCAACTTCCCGGACTCATCATTGATATCTATGGTGAGACCGCTGTGATGCAAGCCCACTCTGTGGGTATGCACTGCTGCCGTCAGGAAATAGCAGAAGCTTTGATTGATGCATGCGAAGGTAGCGTTAAGCACGTCTATTACAAGTCCGAAACCACCCTACCCTACAAGGCGGACCTCCACCAGGAAAATGGATTCCTCGTTGGGGGCGACGAAACGAATATCGCTACAGAAAACGGATTGAAGTTCCACATCGACTGGCTGAAAGGTCAGAAGACAGGTTTCTTTATCGACCAGCGCGAAAACCGCAAGTTGCTGGAATCCTATAGCAAGGGCAAGAGCGTACTCAACATGTTCTGCTACACCGGAGGATTCTCTGTGTATGCCATGCGTGGGGGAGCCACATTGGTGCACTCCGTTGACAGCAGTTCAAAAGCCATCGACCTTACTCGTGCCAATGCTGAACTCAATTTCCCTGGCGACAAGCGCCACGAAGCGTTCGCTGAAGATGCCTTCAAATTTTTAGAACAGGCTGGTGGAGATTATGACCTTGTCATCCTTGATCCTCCCGCATTTGCAAAACACAAGGGAGCACTCCACAATGCACTTAAAGGGTACACACGCCTCAACAACATAGCCTTCCAGAAGATTCGCAAGGGAGGCATCGTCTTCACATTCAGCTGCTCACAAGCGGTAAACAAGGATCAATTCCGTCTCGCCGTCTTTACAGCTGCAGCTCAAAGTGGGCGCCACGTACGTATCCTGCACCAAATCCACCAACCTGCCGACCACCCGATTAACATTTATCATCCCGAAGGCGAATACCTTAAGGGACTCGTATTACAAGTGGAATAACACAAAGAAGGAAGAAGAGAGAATAGAGCAAGAACAAGCGCTCTATTCTCTCTTTTATTATTAAGCTAATATAGGATTTTCCGTTAGGAGTATATGTGGGCATCGCCTCCTTAAAAGGGCACAAAAGGGTATTAAAACGTCTGATATACACAAGTAGTTTTCAAAACTCAAGAACGATCAAAGGTCACGTAAACAACTACGATATTATTCCCATTATTACAGTCGCTTTCATTTTGTACGTACTGAAATATTGGTCGTAATACGACTAATTTTTCAGCGCACTATTACATAGATATGTCTGACTAAAGAGAAAACAACGGGAACACCTTCACCCAAGAAACTTGACGAATGAATTATGTAAATAGTATCACGACTTCAAGACGCATGAATGGCAGACAAATGAGATTACTATAGAAACTGTTATTTATCAATCATGGATTTGATAGAGAGGCACACTTGGTGACTTACTTCAACGAACAGAATAACAGAGTCTGTTTATCTCGGTACAGACGACTGGTGTGTATAACGGAAAAAAGGATAAGCGACAGGAGAAGACGATGGAGACGGAGGAGAGTAAATTAGAGGAACGCACGGACTTCTCTGATGCGTTTGATACGCTCTACATAGGATGCGAGCGTTTCCTTCAGGAGACTGTGGTCTTGCCTGTGACCTCGGATTTTTAATTTATTCATAAAAACACGAATCGGGACAAAAATGCCTGAAATTATTAAATAATCGGGACAAAATGTCCCGATTATTGGGAAAAAACGCGTAATTTTGTCCCGATTCTAAAATTAAGCACTATGAAAATAGAAGTAGAAATATTGCAGTATTTGCATTACCATCCACTTTCAAAACGATCTGAAATTAACAGTGGATTGATATCTCCTTTGGGTGAGCGTACATTAAAAAGAATTATCGCAGAGTGTGTAGAAAAAGGTTTAATCGAGATTTCTGGTAAGGGGCCTGCAACTAGATACAAACTAACTCCACAGGCGCACGTAACAATGCCCCTGCATCTTGACACATACTTTGAAAAGGATATTGATGAACGACAAATTCAAGAAAGTTTCAACTTTGAACTTATACGTGATATATTACCTAACGTCCAACTTTTCACTTCTGATGAATTGAGTACTCTGCATGATGCACAAGATAAATTTCGTCAACATCTTTCCGAAATGACGGAGATAGAGTATCGCAAGGAAATGGAACGACTGGGTATCGATCTTTCATGGAAATCTTCACAGATTGAGGGTAACACTTATTCATTGCTTGAAACAGAGCGTTTGCTTAAAGAAAAACAAAAAGCAAGTGGCAAGACACAAGAAGAAGCGATTATGTTGCTCAATCATAAAGATGCGCTAGACTTTATCTTAGACGTGCCAGACTATTTGACGCAGTTGACGCTTCCACGCATTGAAGAGATTCATGCTTTGTTAGTTAAAGAACTCGGAGTAAAACGTAATATTCGTCACCGTCGAGTAGGTATCACAGGAACAAACTATCAACCTCTTGATAATGAATTTCAAATTAGAGAGGCTCTTGAGGATACTTGCAACCTCATTAATGGTAAAGTTGAAATATTTGAGAAGGCTCTTCTTGCCTTAGTTTTGCTTTCATACATTCAAGCTTTTACAGATGGGAACAAACGAACTGCACGTATTATTAGCAACGGTATTTTGATTGCAAACAACTATTGCCCAATATCGTTCAGAAGTGTAGATTCGATTGATTACAAAAAAGCTATGCTTATGTTCTACGAACAAAATAACATAGCTGCCTTCAAACAAATTTTTATAGACCAATTCCTCTTTGCTGTAAAAACATATTTTTGATAAGCTTAGAAAGTTCGGAAAACAGATTGTCCTTATCGTACATTTTTTTAATTATGCGGTCGCCTTTGGCGGTCGCTTTTTTTATTGGGAGTAAACAAATTTCGGACCAGCTACCGCAAGCGGAATGATGTGCGCTCCTCGTGTTCTGCCCAACCACTCCAATCGGTTCGACCTTTATCCGAATCGATACGCCCAGAACGAGGAACGCACGGACTTCTCGGATGCGTTTGATACGTTCTACATTGGTTGCGAGCGTTTCCCACAGGAGACTGTGGTCTTGCCTGTGACCTCTGACTTCTGATTCCTAGTCAAAGTTTAAGTCATGATTTTTCTAATCTCTATTTTTTTGCTCAAATCTTTTGTTTATATTTACACTGCGTAAAAATACGCAATAGACTGCGTAAAAAGTGTAGATATGTACAAAAGATCTGAATACCAAACAATTAAATCAAGGCTTGAAGAAGATAGAATGTTTATTCAAGTCGTAATGGGACCACGACAAGTGGGAAAATCAACTGTAGTTAGACAAGTTCTAGATGATTTAACCATACCTTATCAATTTTATACTGCAGACAACGTACCAGCAACTAGTACATCATGGATCGCTAATTGCTGGGCTGCTGTACGCAGTTGGAAAGAAAATAATGGATTAGCTTCAGTTGTACTTGTAATTGATGAAATTCAGAAGATTGCAAATTGGAGCGAGGTTGTAAAAAAGGAATGGGATACAGATACCTTTTATCGATGTAATATCAAAGTACTATTGCTCGGTAGTTGCCGAGTAATGTTAGAAAAAGGATTGTCTGAATCGCTTGCTGGTAGATTTGAGGAAATTCGAATGAGTCACTGGAGTTTCAAGGAAATGAAAGAATGCTTCGGATTTAGTCTTGACAAATATATCTTCTATGGAGGTTATCCGGGTGCTGCTAAATTGATAGAACATAGTGACCGCTATGAGCAATACATTCAATCTGCCATTATTGAAGCTACTATCAATAAAGACATTTTGATGGATACTCCGATAAGTAAACCTGCGTTATTAAAACAGACTTTTGAACTGGCTGCTGCCTATTCTGGAAACTTGCTTTCTCTGACTAAGATGTTAGGCGCATTGCAAGATGCTGGAAATACATCTACTTTAGCTGGATATATCAACCTTTTAGATGAAAGCGGATTACTATGCGGACTTCAGAAATATAGTGTTGATATGTCGCGTAGAAAAGCGAGTATTCCTAAATTTCAAGTATACAACAATGCTCTTAAAATGGTTTACACTCCAACGACCTTTGAACAGTCGATAATGGACCGTAAATTGTGGGGGCATATCGTTGAATCTGCTATTGGTAGTTACTTAATAAGTCAAGCATTTATTCATCGTTTTGAAGTGTTTTATTGGAGAGAAAAAAATAATGAAGTTGACTTTATACTACGAAAAAAAGGAGTCTTAGTTGCCATTGAAGTTAAAAGCAATAGCGAAAAACACACTACTGGACTTGATAAGTTCAATGAAATGTTCAAACCTCACAAATCGATTATTGTTGGTGATGGTGGAATTAGCATTGAAGATTTCTTGATGATGGATTTACCAAAATTATTTTTACTCTAAATCTATTGTAAAAGCGGTCACATTATTGGTGGTCGCTTTTTTGTGTAATCTCTACAAATAGCAACCCTAAAAATAAATGAGCAATATTTTGAGGTATTAATAATAATACCTACCTTTGTCTTATACTCTAATATATTGGTTGTAACAATGAAAGCACAAAAAGTTTGGTTTGAAAATGGTCACATCTACATTATTGCAGCAGATGGCCGTGAGGGCAACCTTCCTGTGCGGTTGTTCCCTCGACTGTGTAACGCCTCTGAAGAACAACTTCAAAAGTTTACACTTTCTCATCATGGCATCCATTGGATGGAACTTGACGAAGATTTATCTTATGAAGGGTTCTTTTCTGAAGAAAATGCTTCTAATGAAGAGAATCCTTAAAAATATATTTTCTTTAAGTTCGCTGAAATCAATCGTTGTGAAGTTGCTTGAATGGCAAGTATAAACACTAGCTCTTTCAACAATAAATAGATGAAATTTAAATAACCTCTTCAGAACGAATAAAAGATCTTGAAAATGCAATAAAAAGATTGGGGGTAGAATTGTCTAATGTTTTATTATAATAAATTTGACGTTCTTGATAATAGATAAATTATAAGCGATGGATACGACTACATTAGACGAAATTAAAAACAAGTATTATGGCGAGATTGGTGAACCCAACAGAGATAGACTTGAAAAAGAGTTAAAATCTTTGCGTGAAAACCTAAGACGTCATAATTCAAAGACCTCCTCTCAAGATTAAGGTTTGTGCATCTGATGCTTGTTCAAATGAATAAATGTTCTTAATTTTGCACTCAGAATCGTGTAATTCCCAGCCATAGTCGCAGAGTCTTGCACGTTAAACAGTACAATATCAACCCCAAACCTCAGTCGTTTGGGGGTGAGTATTTATTTGTAGCGAACATTGCTTGCCAATTTGAAAAGAATTCCTAACTTTGCATCGCAAGAACCCGCCAAGCCTCTTAACAATGCTTAAATCGGCGGGTCGTTTTTTTATCCACTTGCATTAATGTGGACAATATGCTGAACTTCTATCTGTGGATGACAAAAGCAAAGCGTTAAATTAAAGAGAGTGAGATATGAATAAAAGGAGAACCATAATGAGTTGTACAACTCTTGATGAATTGCTGGATGTTGAGTATGGCGAGGTCGGAACTAAGATGCGTGATGAGTTCAACCTTGAAACCGAAGCGTTTTGCCAAGAACAAACTAATCGAGAAGAACGCTTGCGTGTGAATTCAAGTATAGAAGCTTAATAGAACCAGATTGCTAAATAGTAAATAATTCTATGCGTCTCTATATACATTCAGAATGCTGGTATAATGTCAGATATATGAATTAAATTTGTAGTTTGTAGTGAGGGGTTAATTTTGCAAAAAAAAATTTAAAGATAAAATTATGGCAAGACGTATTGCTGAAACCCCTATATTATATGGTGAAGATGCTGTTCGTTTTCTCAATGAAATGCGAAACGTTAAACCAACTTCTTGCAATGAAAAGAAACGAGTACGCGAAGCTTATGAAATGCTGAAAAGTATAGCGACTTTTAGACTATAGTTAGAAGTTGTGCTATATTATTTCCCTGACTCTAAAAGTCCAATGTTTAAGTCTCAGTATTGCGTAATTAAAAAGGTTCCCATTAAAAACATCATCCCATTTTTATCTGCCCCAACATAGTTTCCGATATTTAGTAATTGATAATTTTGCAATTCGGAAAGATATATCTAATATTGTAGTAACAGATTCCGCCACGCTTCCCGTTGACCAGCGTACCAGGGCGGAACTTTTGCTTTTTATAGACCAAGACAAAAATAGGTAGGGTAGGGAATACAAAAAGTAGGATGGTTTTACTCTTAAAAAAAGGGTCAGCGGATTTACCCGGTTGGTGGAAGCCATGGCAATCAAGAATAAAGTGTTGCCAACCTATACATAAAGAAGCAGATGTCACCAACCCCTCTAAACTGTGTTCTTAAAGCCTTGATTTTTGCATTAAAGGATTCTGCAGATGCGTTTGTGAGTCTGTTCTGAAAGTAGTTGATGATGGTAGCGTTATGATTCTCAAATGTTTCGATGACCTTGCTGAATTCATTATCTCCAATCGCCTCTACCTTATTGTACCATCTGGCAAGATTGAGTCTGGCTTCTGCGGGCTTTGATTTTTTGTTGAAGATGTCCACAAGTTCAAGATAGATGTTATACGCAACCTCTAATTTGGGGAACATTTTGAAAAGGATAGCTGCCCTAGTTTGTTGCTGTTCGTTCCACTTAGACTTGTGCATGAGAATAATATGACGACTTCGTGCCATGATCTGTGGTTTTGTCTCTCCGTTTTCCATTAGCTCCGGTTTCCACTTGCCGATAAGTTCTTTTTCTGCCCTGGTATGTGCTACCTTACGCTTAGCGCGGTGTTCTTTAATGGCTTTATTCTCCTCGTCAAGTACCTGCCAACGGAAACCAATCCTCATATGATCAATTGCATCTGTCACCTATTGTTGTACATGGAAACGGTCATTGACGAGCGTTGCTTTGGGAAACACCGTCCTCACGGTTAGCATCATGGCTGAGGATAAATCAGTCGTTACGGTCTTTATCTTACGGCGAATCTCACGGGGGACTTTTGTCAAAATTCTGGACACCGTATCAGAGGCGACACCACGTACCATCGCTGCCAAGGTACCCTTGCCACCGTGAGCTGCCTTGTTGGTTAAGATGGTATAGACCTCGCCGTTTGATAGACAGGTCTCATCAAGGCTCATGTCATCACCAAAATTGTCGGGAAAAAGCATGTATTCTTGGGCGTGCTCCAACTGCTCCCAGTTACGATAGTTGCTTATCTTCTCCTTGTACTGCTTACGGAGAGTTTGGCCGTTCAGACCATTACGAGCTGCAAGCATGGAAATGCTGACAGGAGTAGACTCAATCTCCCTCTTTTAAAAAAGAAACGAACTCCGCATTTAAATGCGTCTCGTCGTATTCAGGCAAATCCCACTCATAACTGAATATCTCACCCGTTCCCTTGTCAAGCCATTTGCGCTTGCGCACATGGAGGTATGTTGCACGTCCTCGAATAGGAAAGTCCTGAATGGAATGGTACTCTCCAAAACCATGAGATATGACGGAAGAGTTCTTCTTATCCTCACGCATCTGGACTTTTTTCTCATCGAGCCATATATCAAAACGAGTATCGGTCTTCTCGAACTTGGCAACGTCGAAGTTGTCTATCAACACATCGGGTAGAATGGCACGCAATAATTTAATATGTTCCATATAGCAAAGATACTACTTTATTCTTGATTGCCGAGCTTCCACCAACCGGGTAAATCCGCTGACCCGTTTAAACAATGTCTTGAGTATGTCTATGCCTAAAAACGAAAAACGAGATAAACGACTGAATAATCAGTGTTTATCCCGTATTTAGTTGCGGAGACCCGACTCGAACGGATGACCTCCAGGTTATGAGCCTGGCGAGCTACCAACTGCTCCACTCCGCGATGTTCAAGAGTGTTTGTTTCTTGTTTGCAAGTGCAAAGGTATAACTTTATTTTGAATTGACAAAATTTCTACTTATAAAATTATCAGAAAAAGTATTTTTGATTATTACTTCTTCTATATAACAAACTTATAAACAGTTGAAATACAGGGGTTTGAAAAATTGTTATTTTTGCTCTCATTTTGGGGCAGCCAATTCGGTACTATATAACAAAACCTCAACCATTATTAGTTACCCGCAATTAACTAGTTCTAACTCCATACATTGCAAACGCTTTTGAATATATAAAACCTTGTTTTGCAACTCTGTTTTGCGATGCTTTCTGTACACATCTTCATCATATTCAATTTTACATTGTATCATGGTGTAGAAGATGGTAGCAAGTTTCTTTCCTGTTGCAACCATAGCTTGCAGATATCCTCCCTTGGCTCGCATGTGTCTAAAATAGTCTCCAAGTGGACATTTTGCTGCTTTGAGCGTATTTGCCGCCTGTCGGAAAACGATTCCAACTGAATTCTTTTTCTTAGGTACCTTGCTCGAGAGTAATGCTCCTCCAGAAATCTTGTTGTTTGGAACAAGGTTAGCCCAGCTAACGAAGTGTTTTACTGTCGGGAACTTGTCTGTAAAGTCTGCTCCTAATTCTCCAAGAAGTCTCATCAACGAACCTCTACTCATTCCCGGAATTCGCATGACATTTACCCCCCAAAGTTCATAAGCGGCTTTCTCCACATCAAAACCTATGAGGTTTTTCTTTGCGTTGCGTTTCTCGCTGCGCAAGAGTTGCACTTTTGGTGCATCCACCATGGCAGCATATCGTGTTGCAATCTCATTTATTTTGGTATCACATTCCATTATAAGTTGTTGGTATGTCTGATACAATGAGTCACTCTGTTTCATTTCAAAGAGATGCTCCTCATCCCATGTAGCTTGAAGAGACTTTTCTATTTCTTCCTTACTTGTCTTACAACGTGAATCTGCCAAGGCAGATAACTTCTTAGGATCACGTTCTCCATCAAGGATGGCTTTAATAATAGTCTGACCAGATTTTCCCAGAATGTCAGAAAATACATTGTCAAGTTTTAAGTTCATTTGTTCCATCGCCTTTTGCAGATGTAAGACCTCCCGAGTGGCAGAATGGATAAGGTTGTCACGATGACGAATGAGACTACGCATGGTACGAGCTATATTCTCTGGTTGGAAGCATGGTTTGAACACTCCGTAGCTGTGCAACATCATTAACCACTCCGCGTCAGATGCATCAGTCTTACGACCTGAGTAATTCTTCACATCGCTTGCATTGACAAGGATTACGTCAAAACCTGAATCCTTTAATATCCTGAAAATCGGAAGCCAATAGACACCAGTAGATTCCATGGCGACAGTGTCTATGTGGCAAGATTTAAGCCACTCTACAATATTGTTCAGATCTTCTGTATAGACCCCGAACTTGCGGTTACTATTTTCATCCCTGTCGACAGGTACACAAACTTGCATCTCCTTGGGTGAGATGTCTATGCCTGCTGCATTAGAATTTACCACTTCAAGCCTTAAACCCTTACCAGTTTTTCTCTTTGTTGCTAATTTTTCCATCGCGATTAATTTTGGAGTTTAATCCAAGCCCAATGTCTCTGACACCATAAGCTTCTATAAGGTCTCTAACGACCAATATTTCGTCTACAGACATCGGAACCATACTGTCCGATAGGATTGGAGCCTATTGTGATACTGGTTTACTTGCTTGGAACTTCAAATTTAATCATATTTTGTAAAAAAGTCCGAGGTTGTACAACTCCGTAACAGTGCCGAGAGCAGACGCGAATTTGTTATAAACTATTTTTGTTTGCCCTTAGGCAATGGGAACTGTCCGAAAAAATGTGTACTTTTGCTCATGGTTAACCTTTAAGTGTGGTAACTCAAAGATAACCAAAAAGGGCTGAACTCCAAAATCGGAGATCAGCCCTTTCTTTTTTCTGATTCGATAAGTTTTAGCGGACAGTAATAATTATAAAAAGAAGTGGAACAAAGGTTGGATAAATGTTGCAAATCCGTTCCGTGCAACCATCGTCCTCGGTACACCGGGTAGCGGTAAATCCTATGCCATTGTAAACAACTTCATCAAGCAGCAGATTGAGAAGGGGTACTCCATGTATGTCTATGACTTTAAGTTTCCCGACCTCTCGATGATTGCCTACAATCATCTGCTGAACAACTTGGACGGATACAAAGTGAAACCGAAATTCTATGTGATTAACTTCGATGATCCACGCCGTAGCCATCGTTGTAATCCCATACACCCGGACTTCATGACGGATATATCGGATGCATACGAGAGTGCCTATACCATTATGCTCAATCTCAATAAAACTTGGGTGCAGAAGCAGGGCGACTTCTTTGTGGAATCTCCGATTATCCTCTTTGCAGCCATCATCTGGTACTTGAAGATTTACGAGAACGGGAAATATTGTACCTTCCCGCACGCTATAGAGTTCCTGAACCGTAGGTATGAGGATATTTTCCCAATCCTCACAAGTTATCCGGAGTTGGAAAATTACCTTTCGCCATTTATGGATGCTTGGCTCGGAGGTGCAGCCGAGCAGTTGCAGGGCCAGATTGCAAGTGCCAAAATTCCGCTTTCCCGTATGATTTCGCCGCAGTTGTATTGGGTGATGTCGGACAGCGAATTTACACTTGACATCAACAATCCCGAAGATCCGAAAATTCTTTGTGTCGGCAACAATCCCGACCGTCAGAACATCTATGGTGCAGCACTTGGTTTGTATAATTCCCGTATCGTAAAGCTTATCAACAAGAAGGGACTGCTCAAGTCCTCGGTTATCATTGACGAGTTGCCGACCATCTATTTCAAGGGATTGGATAACCTTATTGCAACGGCACGAAGCAACAAAGTTGCGGTATGCTTGGGCTTTCAGGATTTCAGTCAGTTGGTACGTGACTATGGGGACAAAGAAGCCAAAGTCGTGATGAACACCGTTGGTAACATCTTCTCCGGTCAGGTGGTGGGTGAAACGGCAAAGACGCTTTCTGAACGCTTCGGAAAAGTGTTGCAGAAAAGGCAGTCAATCACTATTAACCGACAGGACAAGTCCACATCCATCAATACACAAATGGATAGCCTTATCCCTCCG